>CAXUFL010000007.1:0-137907 GCA_964250455.1 uncultured bacterium | reverse complement strand
GCGCGGATGCAAGACCGATCGCCAGCAGGTCTGTAGCCAGGTCTCGAACACCCCCCGATTGCATCGAGTTCGATAGCTTGCATCACTTTGCGCCGGAAGTCATCACTGTAGGGTTTTGCCACGTGATGAAGAAGTGGCAGATTCCCAACTCTTTCAGTTTACGTCCTAACCTGTTTGGCTACAGCTATAGAATTCAGGTTAAACAAAAATATTACTATCGAAAAAATAGGCAGCACTAGTGCTGCCTATCTCACTTAATCAAGCAAATAAATGATCAAGTTCCTGAAGTCCACGAGTTGACGTACTCGATTTGATCCGAGGTAAGGCTATCGATCGAGAAGCCCATCGCCTGTAGTTTCAAGCGAGCGATTTCTTGATCTAGCTCAACGGGAACCGGATACACCGCAGGCTCAAGCTTGCCTTTGTTTTTGACCAAGTATTCTGCGGCTAACGCTTGGTTAGCAAAGCTCATATCCATCACCGCGCTCGGATGTCCTTCGGCGGCTGCCAAGTTCACCAAACGACCTTCACCTAACACCACCACCGATTTACCGCTCTTGAGCGTGTATTCTTCGGTGAAGTTGCGCACGGTTTTCACATCGCTCGATCGCGACTTCAGCGCTTCGAGGTCAATTTCGATGTCAAAGTGACCAGAGTTACATACGATCGCGCCGTCTTTCATCGAGTCGAAATGCTCGCCGCGAATCACGTGCTTGTTTCCAGTAACGGTGATGAAAATATCGCCTTTTGCAGCCGCTTGATTCATCGGCATAACTTGGAACCCATCCATCACCGCTTCGATCGCGGCAACCGGATTGATTTCGGTCACAACTACGTTTGCGCCCATGCCTCGCGCCCGCATTGCCGTACCTTTACCGCACCAGCCATAGCCCGCTACAACAACGGTTTTACCCGCTAACAGAATGTTGGTCGCCCGGATAATGCCGTCTAGCGTCGATTGTCCGGTGCCGTAGCGGTTATCGAAGAAGTGCTTGGTTTCTGCGTCGTTGACGTTGACTGCGGGGAATTGCAGCGCACCGTCGCGCAGCATCGCCTGCAAACGCACGATTCCGGTCGTGGTTTCTTCGGTGGTTCCGATTAAGTCAGCGATTTGGTGTTTGCGCTGCTGAACCAGCGTTGCTACTACGTCACAGCCATCATCGATAATAATGTTCGGGCGGTGATCCAGTGCGATTTGAACGTGCTTGTGATAAGTTTCGTTGTCTTCGCCTTTGATCGCGAAAACCGGAATTTCGTAGTCTGCAACCAAGCTTGCAGCCGTATCATCTTGAGTTGAAAGCGGATTGCTTGCAATGAGAATCGCATCGGCTCCGCCAGCTTTCAGGGCGATAGCGAGATTTGCAGTCTCGGTCGTCACGTGGCAGCAAGCAACGAGGCGAATTCCTTCAAACGGTTTTTCTTGGGCGAAGCGATCGCGAATTTGCTTCAAAACGGGCATTTCCCGTCCTGCCCATTCGATCCGCTGTTTGCCCATCGGTGCAAGGGCTAAATCTTTGACTTCATACTTCAAGCGGATGGGTGTTGCGGTCATGTAGGTAGTTCCTTACCAAATACGCTATTTGTTCCAATTCGGGGATTAGACCCCTTAACAAACTTAACTTGCATCTCGAAAACCGATCCAGTGAGTTCGGCTGAATCTTTCGATCGAAAGCTACAAATCAGTTCTTATCCAAGTTCCGTTGCTTCTTTGGTAGAAGTCAAGGAAATCCGCAAAGCTTGTTAAGGGCTTTACAGGATTTTTCTCTATTATGGAACAGAACTTAAAGTTTCTTTAAAAAGTGTAGGCAGAATTACAGAAATTGAGCAACTATAGTACAGGCTTACCATAATAAAGTAGTGCGATCGTTCTCAGCACGACAATCAAATGATTCGCGGGATTCAGTGCGGTAAGCCGCATTTTTAAGACGGCTCTCCTGTTAAAGCTGTAGCGTATCTGAACTACAATAGAAGCATGACGAGTAAGACTTTTATACCGGATTCTGTGTCTGAGGTCTCGGCATCGCAGGTTGCGATCGGTCGCTTTTTCTCGCTCTTAGATGGGCGAGTCGGGCAGTATCTTTCGCCGCGTGTCTTGGTTGTCAGAACGCCTTTTCAAAAGGCACCGCATTTGCAAGCGGCGTGCTACTTCGGCTTCGATAAGCTCAGTCAAGCGCAGCGATTTGCTCAGTATTTGGCGGCGTTCGGCTATTCGTTTTCGCTTTCAAGGCGGCAACGGCTCAGTCAGTTTCCCTACGAAGTGAAGGTTTCTGGCGAGGCTGATATTGCTGGCGTTTTAGCTTATTGGGATCGCGCTGATCAGCGCCGATTAGCGGCGACTCAGCCGCGTGTTGCTTTAGCCGCATAGGTTTAGATTTTGCCGTCGATCGCGCTTGAAATTGTAGTGTAGAAAGACTACAATTAGTACATACGATTCAGGTTCTTTCTCATGACAAAACACTACATTCTTCATCTCGACCCTGGCGCTAAGTACGAGTGGGATCGCTGCTCGCTAAGAGATCCGATTACGGCTGATCGACCGCAATTTGCTGAACTGATTGCGCACGCGGTTGGCGATCAGCCGGGGTCTTATTTAGTCGCCGTTAAGATTGAAGTTCAGGTGCTTGAACAAGTTGCGCCCGAATCCGCCCCCGCCTCGATGCCGGAACTGCGTCCGTCGATGCCGCAACTGCAAGAACTCGTCGCCTAGAGATTTCTTTTGACCCTCATTGTGTTGTTCGTAGTCGGCTGTCTGTTGTGACCCGATGGCTACTGACCACTTATCTTTTCAGGAATTGTCATGAAACTTCGATTAGATCAATACCCTAGCGCGATCGCTCAGGCCGCGCAGCATGTGAACGAGCTTGAGCAGCACTTAGTTGATATTCGCATTCACATCGGTCGTTTAGAAGGCAATGCCGATATGGTTGTCGCGTTTGAGACGGCGCTAAAGAACGACAACCAGCGCAAAGCCCGCCGCTTTGAAGTGTTGCAGGTGAATCCTGAATATCAGCGTGCGCTGGATGCGCTGAATCGGGCAACCACCGAGAAAGCGAATGCATTGGCGCATTTAGAGCGGTTGCGCAATGAATTTAGCGTGGCTAAGCTTGAAACTCGACTCGCGATCGCGCAACAATTAAGCGGATTAGAATCGCGAGAATTAGTCGGCTTGTAAGATGCTTTAATCCAGATAGTAATGAGCAGTAGAGCAATGATTCGTTCTACTGCTTTTTTGTGCGATTCGTATCAATAAAAAAAGACCTCCACGAATTCGGGAAGGTCGCTCAGTTGATTCAAGTTCTCAATTTATAGAGTAATCTAAATTCGGTCAGTTATGCAAGAAAACGTTGTCGAAATCATTCGAGAATTAATGAAAACTCAAGGTGTGAGTATTCGGCAAATTTCCGCCAAAATTGCCCACGAGCAAGGCGGAAGCGCCCTCGGCTACACGCATCAAATTAACCGAATTCTCAATGATCCAAGCTATGAACCGAGCTTTTCAACCGTGCAAAAAATTCTTGCCGCGCTCAAAGTTTCGATTTGGCAATCTTCACCCTCGAATGATATCAAAACAATTGAAACACGGCTCGATCGATTAAACGATGAAATAGCTGAGATAAAACAAACCCTTCTAAAGTTAAGCGACGTTATTCATGTGGAATCAAAATCTGAATGATACGATCATCTAACCCGCACCGAGATTAGGACTTTGGCTATGTCGATTATCGTTTCGCCTGAAGAACTCGAATTCTTTCGCACGCAGCTTTCTGATCATCCGAATGCGCTTACCGCTTTAACGGTGATCGAAGACTGCGACGGAGATTTAGAAGACGCGGCGATTTCGTTGGCGATTCGATCGGGACAAGAACCCGACACCAACGAGCGCTGGATCGAAGGCTTAGCGAAACGCTGGCGTCATATTTTGTGTGGGGCAGACCTGCGAGAAGATTTAGAAGATGGTTTGTCGGGAACGGTTGTAGATACGATCGCGGCTCAAACCGATCTCCCGATGCGCCTTGTGATTCCGGTTGCGATTTATGTGGTTAAAACGGGCGTTCCTCAATTCTGTCAGCCGATGGACGAAAAGCTGATGTAGCGGCTCCGTTGTGTTGGATGGCGATCGACTTTAGCATTTGAGTCTTGGAGTAACGTGGGTTCGGGTTTATTGCACAAAACGCCTGGCGATTCAAATCGCGGCTACACAAACGAAGTCCCCCTTCGGGGACTGGTCTTTACAATTGGCTCTTAACCCGTGGGTGGTTTTGTCTGTGTAGCCGCGTAGCCACAGGCTCTTGCGCAGCTAATAGCAGTCGCTAGGCGTTTTGTGAAACGACCCGCCAATCCAACCAACAAGGCGCGTTCATGCCATTGGTGATCCCAAACTCAGGTTAAGGTAGATTTCTACGATTTGTTTCAGAAATTCTCGTGACTCATCGCCGATTCTGTAGAAATGCGATCGCTCAAGAACATAAATATTAGTACGTACAGCGCTTATAAATTCTTGGTCATCTATCGATCGGTAGATGATCGCAGAGTCTGAAATCTTACAAAATGCTGGCGTGAAGTTAAAGAAATAATCAGGAGCTTATTGGGTTTTCTGGATTGATTCAGAGGAAGCATCCATAGCAGACGATTCGCGCTATGAAAATTTTATTAATCGAAGATGATTCAGCGATCGCAGCCTTACTTTCAGAAACCCTCGCCGCTCAAAACTACACGGTGGACGTTGCAGCCGATGGACAGCTCGGCTTATCTCTGGCGACAGATTGGGAATATGAGCTGATTTTATTAGATTTGCTGATTCCTAAAATCGATGGCATTAGCCTTTGTCGTCAGCTGCGATCGCAGCAGTTTCAAAAACCAATTCTACTCCTGACAGCAAAAGATTCGAGCGCAGACGTGGTTCGGGGGTTAGATGCAGGGGCAGATGACTATCTCACAAAACCGTGTGATTTAGCTGAATTGTTAGCGCGGATTCGAGCCTTGCTGCGGCGAGGAGAAAAGTTAGCTCCATCTGTGTTGACGTGGGGAGAGTTGAGTGTGAATCCGGTTTCAGCAGAAGTTTTTTACGCTGGGCAACCGCTTTCACTGTCGCCGAAAGAGTATAGTTTGCTGGGACTTTTTTTGAGGAATCCTCAGCGAGCGTTTAGCCGCAGTGAGATTATCGATCGGTTATGGTCGATCGAGGCTTGCCCCGGTGAAGGCACGGTGACGAATCTGATCAAAGACCTGCGGCACAAGCTAAAAGCTGCCGGAATGCAGGTTGATTTGCTTGAAACCGTTTACGGAATGGGCTATCGGCTCAGAGCGTTACCCAGTCAGACCTTCAAGCAGGCTGTTGATTTGCTTGAAGAACACAACCAACCTGAAAAACAAACGTTTGCTGCTATCAATCAGGTATTGAAACGCTATCAAGCGACGTTTGCTGCAAGAATCGATCGATTAGAGCAAGCAGTCCAGTCAGAAAGCTTGAGTCATCATGCCGCACAGGAAGCTCATAAGCTATCCGGAGCATTAGGTTCATTTGGATATGAAACGGGGTCAAAATTAGCTCGATCGATCGAACATTTGCTGGTTCAGAAAAAGCCGCTAAACCTAAATGAGCGATCGCGGATTTTGACCCTAATTACACAGTTAAAACAAGACCTTGCCAAACCTCTGCAAATCGCAGCGTTCCCGCCGACTGATGCTGACTTCGCAAGCCTTTTCGGGGACTACACAACCGAAGGGATTCACACCCCATCAATCCACTTGACCGAGGAACCCGCACAGGCGGGTTTTGTTTGTGTAGCCGCAAATTCATTCGCCAGGCATTGCCCTTCTCAATCGAATTTAGCTGAGCTTCCCCGCGTGCTGGTGATCGACGATCAAGCATCATTTATCGAGCAACTTCAAATCGATGCAGCGAATCAGGAATTTTGCATTGAAGTGACAGATTCAATCAGCGCGAAACAAGTGATCGGTCAAACAAATCCCCAAGCGATTCTGCTTAATTTAAGCGTGCAAAGTGCAGACAATGCAAACGAAGCCGAGATCAGTCTAGTGCTATTAAGCGAACTGAAAACACAATTTCCATCGATTCCATTGGTTGTTATTACTGAGCAAGATAGCTTCAAGGCGCGAGTTGCCGCGTCTCGGCTAGGCGTTCAGAAATTTCTCAACTCCTCGATCGCACCTGCTAAAGTCTTTGAGGTGATTCAGCAGGTCCTGTCCGAAGCGCCTTGTTTACAAAGCGCAAAAGTGATGCTGGTTGATGATGATTTATTCATGCTCACTGTACTGTCGGATCTGCTTCGGCCGTGGGGGCTTCAGGTCACGAGTTTGCAAGACCCGGAACAATTTTGGCAAACGATCGCAACCGTTGAGCCCGATATGATCGTGGTGGATTTAGAAATGCCGTCGCTAAGCGGCATTGATTTGTGCAAAGTAGTGCGGCAAGATGCTCAGTGGAGCCATTTGCCGATTTTGGTGGTCACGGCTCACACCGATGCAGACTCAATTCAACAGGCGTTTGCCGCAGGAGCAGACGATTTTATGAGTAAATCGTTGATTCAACCGGAATTAGCGCCACGGGTTATTCGTCGGATTGATCGATCGCGCCTTCAGACCGAGATCTCCAACCCACCAATGAAGCTATGATTTTTCCTCAGCTTTCGGGCGGCAAACCGTGGCGGTATCGAAGCCTAAAAATTCCGTTGCGCCTTGTTTTAACGGTTCCTTTTGTGTTGCTCACCGTAGGCACAAGCGGACTGGTTGGATATCTATCTTGGCAGAATGGACAGCGATCGGTGAGTCGTTTGGCCAATCAGCTTATCGAAGAAGTTCAACATCGCACTGAGAATCACATCCGGTCTTATCTGGAAACGGCACCTTTAGCCAATGCAAACAACGCCAACGCGATCGGACTGAATTCCCCTAATTTTGCAGATTTAGAACAGTATCTTTGCCGCCAGCTTCAGCTTTATCGCACAATGACGGCGATGCATTTGAGCGATCCTCAAGGAAACTTTATCGGGATTGTTCGCGATTCAAACGGACAGTTGGCGGTTCACGAACGAAAGGTGGCTCTCGATCGAGCCGTTCGAGCCGTTGCGCTAAATCAGCAATGTCGCCGGAGTCAAGCTTTAGCGTCTCCGGGCGGGTTTGATCCTCGCGATCGTCCCTGGTATCAAGCCGCCGTTCGAGCAAAGCAAGCGGTTTGGAGTCCGATTTTTGCTTGGAAAGCTTCCCCGGTTATCGGAACAAATGCCGCTCTTCCTGTATATGACGCAAGCGGCAAGCTGAGCTACGTGCTAGGAACGTCGCTTGTCCTTTCAGATATTAGTCAATACCTGAGAACGCTAAAAATTGGTCGATCGGGACAGGTTTTTATTGTTGAACGCAACGGTTTGTTTGTTGCATCCTCAACCGCAGAAGATCCGTTTGTTGCAAACCAGAACGAACCGCCAAAACGCCGCTCTGTGTTTGGGTCTGATGCGGCGCTACTAAAAGCGAGTGCAGCTTATATACAGCAACACTACAACGGATTTGAAAACATCACTCAACCTCAACAGTTTGTAGCTCAATTTGATCGATCGACCTACTTTTTACGAGTGATGCCGCTTGCTGATCCACGCGGCATCGATTGGCTGATGTTGGTGATTGTTCCAGAATCTGATTTTATGGAGCAGATTAATGCAAACACGCAAACCACGCTTTTTCTCAGTGCTGGCGCATTGCTTGGTTCAATCTTGGTTGGATTATGGCTGACGCGATCGATTGTTCGACCGATTCAGCATTTAGGGCGAGTCAGTTTTGCGCTGGCCAATGGAGACTGGAACCCAGAAACAAAGCGCACTAGCCCGATTGCAGAACTGCAAGTTCTTGATCGTTCGTTTGATTCGATGGCAAACCAGATCCAGCAATCGTTCGATCGCATCAAAACCGCGTTGCAAGAGTCAGAAGAAAAGTTCACGCTGATTTTTCGCACCAGTCCTGATCCGATCGCGATCGTATCTTCAGACTGGAAGTACCTAGAGGTGAATGATGCATTTGTGCAGGTGTCAGAGTATTCGAGAAATGAGATTATCGGGCGCACGTCTGCTGAACTTAAATTTTGGATTAATCTAGACGAGCGCGATCAATATTTGCAATTGCTTCAGGTAGAAGGGCAAGTCCGCAACGAGGAAGTTTACTTTCGGGCGCGATCGGGACGGCATCTGATTATGCTCGTTTCGATCGAGAAAGTTGAACTACAAGGACAAACAAGCTTTGTGGTAGTCGCAAAAGAAATCAGCGATCGCAAGCAGTTAGAACTCGATTTGCAACAGTCTCAGGCTCGGTTAAATGACATTCTCAGCAGCGCGATTACGGCGATTTGTCGCTTTCGGATCAATGCACAAAGACAAATCAACTACGAATATTTCTCGTCGAGCAATGTGGCGGTTTTTGGCTACACACCCGAAGAATTAGCAGCCGATCCTGCGCTTTGGCAATCGCGCTTGCATCCTGACGATCGAGAGCAAGTATTGTTGAAGATGCCGCCGGACGCTGATCAAGGATCGTTCTCGACCGAGTACCGCTTCTACCACAAAGACGGAACGATTCGCTGGATTCTCGATTCGGTGAAGTTCCGGCGCGATGAAACGCAGCAAGGATGGATTGTTACCGGAGTTGCGATCGACAATACCGCTCGCAAACAAGCCGAACAAGCGTTATCGAAGAGTGAAGCAACGAAAAATCAGATTCTAAAGGCGATTCCTGATTTGATTATCTGGATGAGCGCCGATGGAACTTGCCTTGAATTTATCAACAGTGACAGCGTGCCTAAGCTGTATGTGAAACTAGAAGAAAGCGGCAAAAACTCCTACAGGCTTTTGCCGCCGGATCTAGCTCAACTTAGAATGAACGCGATCGAGCAAGCTCGCAATTCCGGTGAAGTAATTGTCTACGAACAACAGTTGCAGCTTTCAGGATCAATTCGCTACGAAGAAGTGCGAGTCGTGAGCGTCAGCGACGATCGAATTTTGGTGATTGTTCGCGACATCAGCAAACGCCATCGAGCAGAAGAAGCGTTGCTAAATAGCGAAGAGCGATTTCGCAGCGCGTTTGAAGGCGCTGCGATCGGCATGGCATTGATTGGACTGGATACTCGCTGGCTTAAAGTCAATCCAGTTTTGTGTGAAATGCTCGGCTATGCTGAAGATCACCTGCTCAAAATGAGCGTGACCGCTTTTGTTTATCCTGACGATCTCGATTCGCTCAGGCAGTTTGTGCAGCAAGCGCGGCTAAACGAGCGTCACACGGTGCAGATGCAGTTGCGCTACTACCGCAGCGATCGTAGACTCGCTTGGGGAAGGTTGAGCTTATCGGTTGTCCGCGATTTGCATCAGCCCCTTTACTATGTGGTGCAAATTCAGGATATTACTCAGCAACAAGCGATCGACCGCATGAAAAACGAGTTTATTTCCGTGGTCAGTCACGAACTCCGAACGCCGTTAACGGCGATTCAAGGGTGCTTAGGCTTGCTTGAAACGGGCGTTTATGATCAGCGACCCGACAAAGCAAAGCGAATGTTAAATCTAGCGTTGATGAACAGCGATCGATTGGTGCGGTTGGTGAATGACATTCTCGATTTAGAGCGGCTTGATTCGGGTCGAGTTGAATTAATCAAAGAAAAATGTGACGCCCAAGCTTTAATGCAGCGAGCCGTTGAAGGCGTAAGCACGATCGCGGATCAAAATGGCGTTTTGCTTTCGATTCAACCGACTCAGCTTAAAGTTTGGGCAGCACCTGACGCAATTATTCAAACGCTTACTAACCTTTTGAGCAACGCAATCAAGTTTTCTGCCCCGAATAGCGTCGTTTCGGTGTCGGTGTATGCCCAACCCGATGCCGTACAGTTCCAGGTCAAAGATCAAGGAAGAGGCATTCCCGCAGACAAACTCGAAACGATTTTTGGGCGATTTCAGCAAGTTGATGTTTCTGATTCTCGCCAAAAAAAAGGAACGGGTTTAGGATTATCAATCTGCCAAAGCATCGTGCAGCAGCACGGAGGTAACATTTGGGCTGAAAGCATTCTCGGACACGGCAGCACCTTTTGTTTTACTTTGCCAAATTCCTCAGAGAGCCGCCATGATTAAGCGCATTTTAGTAATCGACGACGAAGACAGCATTCGCGAACTCGCCTGCGCTTGTTTAGAAGATTTGGGCGGCTGGGAAACCGTGATGGCTTCGTCCGGTCAGTTCGGTCTTTTGCAGGCGCAATCAACCCGAATCGATGCCATTCTTTTAGATGTTTCAATGCCGGATATGGACGGGTTTGAGTGCTATCACCAGTTAAAAAATCATGCCGCAACTCGATCGATCCCAATTATTTTGCTAACGGCTAAAGTGCTGCCCGAAGATCGGGTTCGGTTTGCGGAACTGGCGATTGCGGGTGTGATCACGAAACCGTTTAATCCGACGCTGATTTGCGCTCAGGTCGCGAAATTTTTGAACTGGGATTTTTGAGTTCTTATCAGTTTCTTATTTTCTTGTTTTACGCTGTGCTCATGAGTTGATTCAACGGTTTTAATCACTCAGATTCGGAGTGTGGTTTCGAGAGCGTTGATCGGGAAATGTCTTTTTCGATCGTCGGTGCGATCGGTGATTAAACTTTGCGCACAAATGCTTGATGAATTGTCAGACTGATGCAATTTCTAGCAAAGCATCCGCGCAGAAGATAAATTTCCGAACTGCTAACGAACTGAGTCTCTGTGACACGGTTTTACCGCACTTAAATTTACTCAAGTTTAGGTCACTTGCTTCTTTTCGCAGTGTCACTTAGCTACGAATAGCAACGATCGATGACTACTTAACTTAAGGAGCCTTGAAAATGCCTCTTGCAAAACGTTGTATTGCTGAATTCTTCGGCACATTCTGGTTAGTGTTTGGCGGTTGCGGTAGCGCAGTCCTCGCCGCAGCTTACACCGCAGATACCACTAAAATCGGCGAAAATACCTCGTTCCCGCTTGGGATTGGGTTAGTTGGCGTGTCGCTCGCCTTCGGCTTAACCGTGCTGACAATGGCGTTTGCCCTGGGCGGGATTTCTGGCGGTCACTTCAATCCTGCCGTGTCGTTTGGCTTGTTTGTGGCGAAGCGCTTTCGAGGTGGAGCAGATTTGCTCGGCTACATCGTCGCGCAGGTGTTAGGCGGCGTTGCGGCTGCCGGAGTGCTTTACCTAATCGCGTCAGGTAAAGCCGGATTTAGTTTAGCTGGATCGAATCCGTTGGCAACAAACGGCTTTGGAGCGCATTCGCCAGGCGGCTACTCGTTGGGCGCGTGCTTTGTGATCGAAGTGCTGCTGACGTTCTTCTTTTTGATGATCATCTTGGGTTCGACAGACCGACGGGCGGCGGGGTCGTTTGCGCCCGTTTCGATCGGGCTTGCGTTGACGTTGATTCACTTGATCAGCATTCCGGTAACGAATACCTCGGTGAATCCTGCCCGGAGTTTAGGACCGGCTGTGTTTGTGGGCGGTGAACTGCTCGGACAAGTGTGGTTGTTTTGGGTGGCTCCGATTTTAGGCGCAGTGATTGCGGGGTTTGCTTACAACGCTTTCTTTGGCGAAGCAGAAGTGTCTGAAATCGAACGGATGCGCGAAACTGTGTAACGCGAGATTGGGTTAGCGTTCCTGACGATCATTTGCAAGGTGGGGCGGCACTGCTCCGCCTTGTTAAAGAACTGGGTAAAGCAATGGCTAAGGTAATTCCTAGTAAGTCAGTTTTACTGATCGAGGATGAAGCGAGCATCCGAGAAATCGTTCAAGCTTGCTTGAGTGACCTGGCAGGTTGGAATGTTAAAGCAGTTGCTTCTGCCCAGGAAGGTTTGAAATGGCTACTTTTAGAACGTCCAGATGTCATTCTTCTGGATATTTTGATGCCTGGTATGGATGCGGTTACGTTTCTTCAACGACTGCAAGAATACCAACTAACCCAAGCAATCCCCGTCATTTTGTTAACGGTGCGATCGTACTCGCCACGAAACCTTCAGCAGCTTGGTGTGATCGCAGCAATTGCGAAACCGTTCAATCCGATCGCGCTGCCCGATAAAATTGCTCAGGCGTTAGAGCGATCGCGCTAAACGCCATCAACCGCAAAAGCGTTTGTCTACTTCTGAACGCTTTTTTCTCTATTTTCTGCACAGTTCAAACCACCGAATAAACGTAGATAGTTTTTGAGCTTGGATAAACGAATGAAAACAAGTTGGTCAATCACTGTGTTGTCTTTAATCAGCTTAATGATTACGGCTTGTAGTGGCACAACGACTCAAAGCAGCACAACTCCGACCGTTCAGCCGTCGATCGTGAATCCTGATCCACCCACTCAAGCAGTGACTACACTCCGTCTGTAGAGCAAACGATTCAGCCTCTAACTGAATCAAATTCCAAACCAACGCCTGTAACCGAAGCAAAAACGGCAGAGGTGCAAGTTAATGGTCTCAATGTTCGATCGGCCCCGAATACAAGTTCTCAAATTCGAGGAACGATTCCCAAAGGAACCCAAGCAAAAATCATTCAGCGCCAGGGAAATTGGTATTACATTGTCATGGGTCGAGTTGCGGGTTCTTATATCAAGGTTCGAGCGGGCAATCCTGGAAGCACAAGGTAAGTTGCTAAAACTTCTGCACGAATTCTTCAAGCTCCTGCTCTAGCTTTATCAGAACCGCCATAAGACCCCAGGGCTGTTTCATTATCGTGAAAGAATACTTTTTGTTGCGCTGAGAACGGGTTCACCCCAACCCTTTCTCGCGATCAGCTACCGTATACACACAAATTCTTTTAAGTTCGGTTTGATTTAGGGGCTGAAGGCGTCTGAAACCGAGCGACAGGCGATCGCGCTTATTTTTAGTCAGGTGATTAACAAATAATGTAATCAGAACACTGGAAGTAAATTGAAAGCTGTGTTTTATTGGAAATCAAAACGATAATGCCTCAGCACTACAAAGTGAAATGCCCATTCTGTAACGCAACGTTTGAAGACGATGGTTTTATTCTAAACTGTCTCACTCAGCACCCAGAAGAGGCACTTCTGACTACAGAATACGTTGAGCAAAGATTTGAACCCGATCCTTTAGCTGAGGGACTCTGCCGATATCATCGCTGGCTACCGCTTAACCACTCACTCCACACTTTCGGAAAAACGGTCACTTACCAAAGCCAAAAGCTTTGTCATTATTTGGGGCTACCTAATCTTTGGGTTGCATTTAATGGGTACTGGGCCGATAAAGAAGCGATGCTGGAAACTGGCACCTTCAAAGAGCTTGAGGCATACACCGTTTTATCACGCATTCCCAGACATGGTAAAACTTTGATTGTCGCTTCTGCGGGCAATACAGCAGCGGCCTTTGCTTATGTTTGCTCTCAAAATCAGATTCCGTGCTTGCTGGTGGTTCCAGCGAGTGGACTGGCTAAGCTGTCATTCAGCGTCCCGCTTGATTCGTGTGTGAAGATTTTGTCTTTAATCGAAGCAGATTATGACGATGCAATTCAGCTTGCAGAAGCAATGGCTCAATTTGATTCATTTTGCTTAGAAGGCGGCGTTAGAAACATCGGGCGGCGTGACGGGATTGGAACAACGATGCTGAATGCTGTCGAGACGATCGGGCAACTCCCCGATTATTATTTCCAAGCGATCGGGAGTGGAGCAGGCGCGATCGCGGTGCATGAAGCGGCAAAGCGGCTGATTCAGACGGGTCAGTTTGGGCAAAAACTACCCCGATTGATGCTGAGCCAGAATTTTCCGTTTGTGCCCATTTATCGCGCTTGGAAGTCACAGCAGCGACAAATCCTTCACGATGCAAATAGCAAGCAACAAGTTAAGCAGATTGCCGCTAGTGTGCTGTCAAATCAGCGTCCTCCCTATGCGATCAAAGGCGGCGTTTACGATGCTTTAGCCGAAAGTCAGGGCGATATGTTTTTTGCGGATAATCAGGACGTCAAGCAAGCGATCGAGCGATTCCAAGACATAGAAGGAGTCGAGATCGAACCAGCCGCAGGGGTTGCTTTTGCAAGTTTGATCAAAGCGGTTCGAGACAATTGTATCGATCCACAAGCGCTAGTCTTGCTTCATATTACTGGAGGTCGATGTCGAGATTACCTTGATCGAAGATTCTATCCAGTAGAACCAACGCTTCAGATGACTGAATCCGAGTTCTCTAGCGCGAAAACATTAGAAAAGCTGGCTGGGCTGTTCTAATCTACACTTCTATAGGACAGAATGCTGGCACATCCGACCGATATCGTAACTTCTCTAGGCTATCTAGGTATTTTTCTACTGATCTTTGTGTTTCCAGTTCCTCAAGAGCTAGTGCTGCCGTTGGGGGGATTTATTGCGGCACAAGGAAAGCTGAACTTAATCGGAGTGATCCTCGCAGGCGTGATGGGAAGCACGATCGGGGCGCTTCCGTGGTACTGGGCGGGTCGATATTTGGGTGAAGAACGGTTGATTGCTTGGGCCCGATCGCAGCGCTGGATCACGCTTTCAACTCGCGATGTGCAGAACGCCAAAAAACGCTTTGACGAGTCGGGGCGCAAAGCGGTTCTTTTGAGTCAGTTTATCCCGATCGTCCGCACGCTGATTGCGCTGCCCGCAGGCATGAGCCGCATGAATCTGGGGGTATTTCTGCTTTGTTTGGTGCTGAGCGCGATCGTTTGGCAAGGATTGCTGGCTGGCGGTGGATATCTGCTCGGTCGTCAATACGGCGTGATTAACCAGTATTGGGGCTTTCTTCGCATCGGCGTAGGCGTCTTTATTGCAATCACAATCGTCTGGTTTATCCGGCGAAAAAGATAAAAAAGTTGAATCAACAGCACGATCGAAATGGCAAATTTACTTCCGATTTTAGTCACCGTTGCAAGAGCGACAAAAGCAAATTTCGTGCGTCAAACGAAGCGAACGTTTGCTGCACAAGAGCAATTTTTACGGTCGCTTGTCGTCAGGCATCAGAATACCGAGTATGGACAAAAATGCGGTTTTAGTGATATCAACACGATCGATCAATTCCAAAAGCAAGTTCCCGTTCTGCCGTACAGCAGCTATGAGCCGTACATCGAGCGAATGACAAAGGGCGAGGCGAATATTTTAACGGCTGATCCGGTTGTTTATTTCAACCTGACGAGTGGTTCGACCGGAACAAAGAAAATGATTCCGGTGACGACACGATTTCAAAATTCGCTCAGTCGAGCGAATCTCGCCAGCATTGGCTTTCTCGCAGATGCCCTGCGATCGAGGAAAAGTCAGTTTGGCAAAACGCTGATTACCAATACCGGACAACTCTACGGACGCACAAGCGGCGGAATCGAATATGGGCCGGCGGCGGCAGGTGTGTTTCGCATGAACAAATCTTTATACAGCCAGGTGTTTGCGCATCCCTCCCAAACGCCGATGATTGCCGACAGCTTAGCGCGTCATTATGTGTGTTTGCTGTTTGCGCTGCGAGATCCGGCCACGCGATCGATTGCCGCAAACTATCCGATGCTGATTCTGCGCATCTGCGCTTACTTAGAGCAATACGCTGAAGATTTTATTCGTGATTTGGAAACGGGAACGATCGCGCATTGGCTATCCTTAGAACCCGAATTGCGATCGGGCTTAGAGCAGCAATGGAGTCCGGATTCCCGTCGAGCCAAACAACTGCGCGAGGTGTTGCGATCGCACGATCGACTCACGCCTCAACACGCTTGGCAAAATTTGTCCGCGATCGTGACGGCACGGGGCGGCACCTCTGATTTCTACTTTGAGCGATTTTCTAATTATTTCGGTGACATCCCCACGTTTGGAGCGGTTTACGCATCGGCAGAAGGTAACATCGGCGTGTATCCAGATGTGAATGTCGATGGAAGCGTTTTAGCGATCGAGAGCGGTTTTTTTGAGTTCGTTCCTCAAGATCAATGGGAAGTAGACCATCCAAAAACGTTGCTGGCAACCGAGGTTAAACCTGGAGAATGCTACCGCATCTTGATGACCAACTACAGTGGCTTTTGCCGCTACGATATTGGCGATGTCGTGGAAGTCTTGGGCTTTTATGAACAAGCGCCGATGATTGTGTTTCGCTATCGAACGGGTGGATTACTGTCATCGACGTTTGAGAAAACCACAGAATTTCATGCCACTCAAGTTATGCAAGGATTGCAGCACGAATTTAACGTTGCTTTAGAAGATTTCTGCATTACGCTGTCTGAGCGCGAATTTCCGGCCCATTACTTAGTGAATATCGAACTCGCAGCAAATCAAACTCTCGATCGTCCTCATGCCTTTCTGTCGAGCTTTGAGCGTCGGCTTAGAGAAGCGAACACGTTTTATGCTCTGAATCGCCAAAATCAAATTCCGTCTCCTCGACTCCGAATTCTTGCACCCGGAAGCTTTTCGATGCTTCGCCAGCGACAACTGCAAAAAGGCATTCCTGATTCTCAACTGAAATTTCCGCACGTGAGCGAAGACCGAAACTTTTTAGCGGGCTTAACCGTGCTACAGGAATTTCAGCTTACTCCATGATTTAGAGGTTCGCAGAGAATGTTAGAAGATGAACTATTAGCAAAAGCTTTTGAGATCGCGAAGCAATATCTAGCGGAAAATTCAGACCCAGAAATGCAGGTCGTTCGGTATCAAACTCCTGAATTGTTAAAAGCTAAACTTGATTTGTCGATTCCTCAGACCGGAGTGTCAATCGATCGCTTTCTATTATTACTCGAAACGTATCTCAACTACAGCGTCAGAACGGGACACCCGCAATTTTTCAATCAGCTATTTTCTGGCTTTAATCTACCTGGATTTCTCGGTGAAGTGTTCACGAGTTTAACGAATACGTCAATGGCAACGTTTGAAATTGCGCCAATGGCAACGTTAATCGAGCAGTCCTTGATTGCGGAACTGAATTCGTACATTGGTTTTGATCAGGGTGAAGGTACATTTGTGACTGGCGGCAGCAACGCAAATTTGATTGCAATGCTGTGCGCGA
The DNA here is from genome assembly GCA_964250455.1 of uncultured bacterium. Taxonomy (GTDB): domain Bacteria; phylum Cyanobacteriota; class Cyanobacteriia; order Leptolyngbyales; family Leptolyngbyaceae; genus CAXUFL01. The sequence goes on along the minus strand of CAXUFL010000007.1, from coordinate 120,933 downwards.
GAAACAAAGCTTTTCCAGATGCAAAACATCAAGGGATTTCATCTCATCATCCAGTGTTGTTTATTTCAGATCAAGCTCACTATTCTTTTCTCAAAGCCGCAAATGTTTTAGGAATCGGTTTAAACAATGTAATCAGCGTTAAAACCGATCCAAACGGAAGAATGATTCCGCAGGCGCTAGAAGACGCGATCGTATCAAGCCTCAAATCGGGTACAACGCCTTTTTTTGTCGGTGCTACGGCGGGCACAACCGTGCTCGGAGCCTTCGATCCTCTCCCTGAAATTGCTCAAATCGCCCAGAAATACGATCTTTGGTTTCATGTTGATGGCGCTTGGGGAGGAGCAGCACTGCTCAGCGATCGCCACGAGCATCTTTTATGCGGGCGTGAACGAGCAGACTCCTTTACCTGGGATGCTCACAAATTAATGGGATTGCCCTTGATTTGCTCTGCGATTCTCATCAAACACCGAGGAATTCTTGCTCAAACCGTTTCTAACGCAGACACCGATTACTTATTTCACGATCACGAAAATTCAGCGTATGACTTGGGTTTAACCTCTCTACAATGTGGCAGAAAAGCTGACTCGCTAAAGCTGTGGCTGGCTTGGCAGTACTACGGCAAACGCGGCTATCAGCAGCGAATCGATCGGCTAATGGAACTAGCTCAGTATGCCACTCAAAAAGTGAACGATTGCGCCGAACTCGAATTAATGGCCCCAACACAGTTTCTTAACGTTTGTTTTCGCTATGTCGCAAATCATTCAGCAGACCTTGATCAACTGAATCTAGAGCTACGCGATCGCTTAATCAAGAGCGGTAAAAGTTTAGTGAACTACACGTCCTTGAAGGGTCGAACCATCCTTCGGCTCATTTTGGCAAATCCTGAAATTAACCAAGCCGCGATCGAACAATTCTTCGATAACATTCTAAAAATTGGAAGGACACTAACAAACTAGTGCTACTTCTCGGTTCCGTAAACCTTTGCTTTCGTTTGAAGACGGGATGAGCGCAAAGGCGGACAAGAAAAAAAGGACATCGATCGACGCATCACATCCATCAATGTCCCTGGTTTAACGAACAGGCAGGATCGCTCCTGCCCAACGAACTAGCTGGCGAGATACTCGCGCACATTCGCCTTGCGACGACGCAAATGATCCAACGCTTGGCGCTCAAGCTGACGCACGCGCTCGCGGCTAAGATTCAACCGCTCACCGACCTTTGCCAATGACAACTCGTGTCCATCGGTCAAGCCGTAGCGCAGCGTCAACACTTCGCGCTGCTGCGGCGTCAACTCAGTCAACAGCGTATCGAGATCCTGACGCAGAAACTCCTGAGTCAGGTAGGTATCCGGCGACGGCCCGTCATCTTCGAGCAATTCTTGCAGCTCGGTGTCTTGGTTATCGCCGACGCGCAGATCCAGCGAAACGGGCTGGCGAGACATCATCAGAAACTCGCGAATCTGCTCAGGCTCAAGCTCAAGCTCTTTGGCAATCTCAGCCGCCGACGCAGCACGACCGAGCGACTGCGCTAACTCGCGCTGAACCTTCTTGATTTTGTTGAGCTTCTCGGTAATGTGGATCGGCAGGCGAATCGTGCGGGCTTGCTGAGCGATCGCCCGAGTGATCGCCTGACGAATCCACCAGTACGCATACGTCGAGAACTTGTAGCCGCGAGTCGGGTCGAACTTCTCAACGCCGCGCTCTAAACCAAGCGAGCCTTCTTGAATCAAATCGAGAAACTCTAAATTGCGCTTTTGGTATTTCTTCGCGATCGACACAACCAAGCGCAAATTCGCTTCGATCATCTTCTGCTTGGCACGACGACCGCGATGGAAAATGCCTTTTAGCTCAGATTCGCTAAGATGCGCGTGATCGGCTAATTCTTGATCCGATGGCTCGTGATCGAGCTTTTTGGCAAGCGCTTCTTTTTGATCTTGCAGCGCCATCATCTGCTGCACCTGCTTCCCATAAAGAATCTCTTGCTCATGGGTTAGCATCGGCACGCGACCAATTTCGTGCAAGTAAGTCCGAACCATATCTGCCGTGAAGGTGGCTTTGGCGGGCTTGGATTTGGTGTTGGCTGTAGCCATGATGTGCAGTGAACTCCGTAAACGAAAAACTACGAGGGCTTAGTGTCTGGGGCGGTCTAGCACACATTCCTCAATGTTGCTAGAAGAAACAGAGGCGACATCTCTCGCAATAAAGAGATGAGGATGTATCGGTCTGACGAGAAAATCTGAATGCGGTGTAGCCTCTAGGCTAATGAAGCGACAATCAAGAATGACGTGGCAGTAAAATCTGAAGTGCTATGTCGAAGTCAATTCGACTTCAATTTAATACTATCGCAGATGCTAAAGGAAGTAAAGAGCCTAGCGCCAAAGTTGCCGACTAATTTCAGCCAATATTCGGTTTGGTGCAACCCAACGCAAGACATAATAGAAATAGCTCGAATACAACTCACCGACCTTCAGGCATCTGTTACTATGATGACGGTTTTACGCTGGACTGAATAGCGATCCGTCATGGGGATAACCGTACCGTTTTTTTAGCATTTGTAGGGATATCTGACTGAACCGATTTGTAAAAGTTCCTGACCTGCAAGCAGCTTAATCCTTCGTTTTAGCAGTTTGAATCGAATAGTTTTAAGGAAATTTTTAGCGAACTAAGAGCAAGCGACTAACGCTATCAAGGGAATGCGAAATTGGTATGTCGATCGCATGTCAAACCTATCTCAAAACCCTAAATCTGCCTTTGCTGCTTCTGCTGCTCGAAACACTTCAACATCGGGCAGTTCTTCCCAAGCGGTATCCCCGATTTCTGCATAAAACGCTTCATCATACGGGCGCGTGCGAACCACAACAGGCATCGGCACCGCGTGACCGAGAATAAGCGCTTGCTGTTTAGAATCGAGCTTGGCTAAAACCGATCGCAAACTGTGCCCACCGGAAACGCCAGTAAAAATTGCTTCAATATCTTTCTCGTCATTTAGCAATGCGGTAATGCGAGTCCCAATCTGCGACATGACTTCGTTATCGATCCCCGATGGACGCTGATCGACAACCAGCAGCGTTACAAAATATTTGCGCATTTCACGGGCGATCGTGCCGAAAATCGTTTGCCCAACCGTTGCAGGATCAAGAAATCGGTGCGCTTCTTCGATCGTCACAACCAACTGGCGGGGTCGATCGTTGATGTCTTTTGTTTGTAAGAAATGCTCAGCTTTACGCACATACGCATGGTGAATGCGTCGAGCAATAATATTCGTGGCCAACATATAAGAAAGCAAATTCGATTGCGAACCGAATTCAACGACAACGTGCTTTCCGCTTTCAATACTATCGAGAATTTGACCTACATAGTTATGCGGGCAAGTATTGCGCATGTACTTCAGTTCGTCGAGGCGGTTGAGTTTGCGTTGCAGCGCCATAATTGAAGATTTGCTGCCCATTTTGGTTTCGCAAAACTCTTGAATTTCGCCGTTGCTCATCGTTAAAAGGCGACTAATCCAAGCTTTACCAAATTCGTTGCGTAAAATAATTGCGTTTTCTAATGCCGCTTCAGAAAGGTTTAATTCTCCGCGCACCAGCATCAAATCTTCGACATCGATTTGGTCGTAGCTGATGTAAAGTTCTTGTGCATCGCGAACGCCTCGACGTTTAGTTGAATCAGGATCAAGCGTGAAGATCTGGACTTGACCCGGAAAAAGCTGACGCAAGCCTTTTACCGTGCTGAATTGCTTCCCTTCGCGAGTCGCTTCCCAGCCGTATTCTGAGTGCATATCGAAGATTAAATTAACCGCCGCTTGCTTGCGCACAATTCCCGCTAAAAGCAAGCGCGTTAAAAATGATTTTCCTGTGCCTGACTTGCCAAAAACGCCGTTACTGCGCTCAACAAAGCGATCGAGATCCAAACAAATCGGCACGTCCATATCGATCGGCTGTCCGATGGCAAAATTCCGCCGATGGGGATCATCTTCCCAGCCAAATACCGCCCGAAAATCACGATCGCTCGCGTCGTACACTTGACTAAAATGGCTCGGAATCGTTTTCACTGGCAGCAGTTCAATATTCTCGCTGCTATTGGCTTCAAACGAGGCTAGATTCGACGATCGCTGAGTTTGGGGTTTTTGCTCAGTGGGCGTAAACATCAGCATCGGCGACAGTTCGATCGTGCCGTAGGTTCCACTGCCTGCTAACACTTCTTGTAAAAATAAATTACTTGGTTCGGGTGGATTAGCCAGAATGCGCTGGCTTGAAGTCCCAAGCGAAACATCGGTGAGCATACAGAAAAAGCGCGATCGAGTCCCCTGCACCACTAAAAATTTGCCAACGCGCATTTCTTCAACCGACACATCTGGGTGAAGCCGAACTTCTAAGCCTTGACTCAGAGAACCTTGAATCACCGATCCTAAGGGTTGCTCTAGATTCATCACAAAACCCCGTCCAAATCCAATGGTTTTATCTTAAAACAACTTGGGTCAAATGTACTAAATAAACGCAATTTGAGCGAAATTTGTATTCGTGAACTGAGTCACACTATACTTCGATCGATGCAATTTCTCTGCGCGAAAACATGCCAGCTTTACAGAGCGTTATCGAACTGCTTTCAACAGGTAAACGATTAGAAATTGATTTTGTATGGCTTCTTTTTCTAACCTTATTTGTCGTGCTTTTCGTTCCGCTTACTTTAATGCTCTGGAAATTAAAAATTAAGTCTAAAGCTGCTAGTGTGATGATTGGCGCAGTTTCGATTTTAGCGATCGTGAACTACATTGGATTAGCTATTTTCTATCTTACGATCGCTGATTTTGCTGATCCCGCCGAAGCAAACGTAACAGCCGTATCTTGGCTTCTTCAAAGCGGCAAAGTTTTATATCCGAAACTTGATGCAGCCGAAAGATACATTAATAACTATGGCCCCTTTTCCTACATTATCAATGGCTTATTTCTAAACTTATTAAAACCTAGCTTTTTCTCTGCAAAAATTGCTGGCGTTTTATCAGGATTAACGAGTTTGTTCTTGATCTTTCTTATTGCAAAACAACGATTGAATTTTCGTTATGCCACGATCGTTTGTGCAATCACAAGCTTATGCTTTCTCGCGTTGACCTCTGCATCAGGATTAGTGACTTCTTCATTTTGGGTCAGACCTGATTCTTTGCTGCTAGTCTGTACCACGCTCGGCTTGCTTGCTGCTCTGCGAGGAAATCGATCAGTTGCCGTCGCCGTTAGCGCGATCGCGCTCGGCGTTAGCACTAACCTAAAAGTTACTGCGTTTCTTCATTTTCTACCGATCTATGTTTTGCTGTATCACCGCTTTGGTGTTGCAGCGATGGGCTTATCGCTAATTGGTTCTGTGTTCGTTGCCGCATTGCCGTTTGCAGCACCCCAAATTTCCTTAAGAAACTACTGGACTTGGCTGCAACAAGTCAAACAAAAAGGAATCAATGCAGAGCAAATGGTTAAAAATTTGCTGTGGATTGGGTTTGTTGCTTTGCCAATTGCGATCGCCGCTATTCAACTGCCAAGTTTTCGCGCTCTTAAACAATGGCTTTGGCATCACCGCTTATACTGCTTGGCATTAACGATCGGCATTGTCGCTAATGCCGTTATTAGTTCAACTCGCGGCGCATTAGAAAATAATATGCTGCCATTTGTTCCATTATTGGTTTATCTGTTCAGCGATTTGCTGCGCTCAATTCTCGACTTTGAAAACGCGAACACGCTAAAAATTGCTGCCTCAATTCAACTGAGCGCGGCGATCGCAGTTTTGATATCCCTGATCTTAGCGGTGTATTCAACTGAATCCGGATTAATCTCGCGCCTTGCGAGTGCACCGGGATATCGTGCTGTTGACGATATCGAGCAGTTTATGAAACTGAATCCAAATCGCTCGATCGGCATAGGCTACGGAGCGGTGAGCTATCAACTCTCAACGTATCGCCCTGCATTAGTTTTTGCGGGTCATCCGTATTTACTGGATTCTGCATCGCTAATGGAAATGCAAGCATCAGGACTAAACAACACGCCAGCAGCTACATTAACTGCATTAAGAAATTGCCAAACTGAAATCTGGTTAATTCCAAAAAATAATCCACCTTTTCAGGTGTATAGCTACTACCCGCCGTTGCAGAAGTTATTTAGCGACCGCTTTCGCAAAACTTTTTTAGATACCTACGATCGACAAACTCAAACCGAATTCTATGATGCTTGGGTTTGTAAAAAGCTGAAATAAGAAACGCGATCGATTTGAAGGTTAGTTCAAAAGTCGTTTCGTTACGTTATGGGCGGGGTAGCTCCCTGAATTCCCTAGAATGAGGGTTTAGAGAGGCTACCCGGACTCACAGGTTGCTTCCCAAGTGACAAGCGGCAACGCAGCGACTGTCAAAATAACGTTTCTTAAGGTCGATCGCGTTTACTTGACGCCGATCAACCTTAATCGATATTAATTGACGTTGGAGACGAACCGCTCGCGCTCGTGTAGGCTGCACTCGTAGACACTTTGCGGAAATCCGCATACAGCTTGTCGCGCCAGTTAAAGAACGGATCAAACGTGGCGACGTTGGCAATACCCGCAACGCCTTGACCTTTGAGCGCGGCGGGCAAATCTAGATAAGGCCCGTTTGGAAACTTAGCGTACATCGTCGTTCCCGCAACTGCAAAATCTGCCAGCGTCGGAGTATCCCCGACTAAATACGGCTGATCGAGCAGCATAAAGGTTAGTGCAGTCAGACTGCGCTTCAGCGCGTCTTCGGCTTCTTTTACCGCATCCGGGCCAAGACCAACCCCAATTCCCAAAACGCTAAAGAAATCACCGGGAATTGCACCGACTAAATTCTTCAAAATATCCGGTGTAGAATTTGGCAACACGGCTGTCCGAAACGATTGATTGCGGCTAAGTGAGCCGATCAGCGCTTTGCGAGCATTGAGCGCGATCGATTCATCTGCCCACTGCTCAATCTGCAATACCATGCCTTTTTGCTTTGGATCACTGGGAATAATCGGCTTTTCTGGATATTTGCGATCGAGATATTCCGCGATCACCGTTGAATCGGCAATCACTTCGCTGCCATCTTTGAGCACTGGCACTTGACGCTGACCAGACAGTTGAAACAGTTCAATTTGACCAATTCCCGGTGTGACTTCAATTTTGCGGTAAGGCAGTTCTTTGTAATCGAGAATCAATCGGATTTTTTCGGCAAAGTGGGATAGCTCAAACTGATACAACTCAATCATAAAGCGCTCCAATGTAGTGAATTCTCTTCATCCCTTTCTACGTTAAAACGAAAAGTTCAGAACGACACTCGCTTTTTGCAAGTTTAATCGCTGGGGTCGATCGTCTCGTACCTCCTCAAGCGCTATCGGAATCTCACCGATGATAGACCGAAATCAATACCAGAAGGCAGAGAACAGAAACCGCTACCTTTTTTACAGTTTAGAGGTATAGAAAAACACTTTTCTAGCTCAGCAACACTCAATCTTATTGTTTGGAGACCGAAATGAAATCCCAGAATCAAATGAATGCATTACAGCGTGTTTTGTCGATTGTTGGAGCAGGCGGAACGGCTGCGCTAATGGCGCTGCCTGTGTTGGCACAATCTAGCCCGTTGAATCCGAATCCGAGCATTTTTAATGAGGCACCGTACAGCCGGAGCGGTCAAGGGGCAGATAGCCAAATGAACATGATGCCCAATGCTCAAAGCGGATCGATGATGCAAAATAACTCGATGATGCAAAACAGCTCGACGATGCAAAGCGATCGTTGTGCAGGTTACACTCGCGGCGGAATTGGCGGCCCGATTGATTCTCAATCCACTCAGCCTGGCAACGTCACACCAAATGCGCAATCGGGTTTGAGCACGCCGGGTTCTAATGTAAACCAGTTTCCTAGCCGTGCAAACGTGGGCGGACAGCTTGACCAATCCGTGATTGGTTCAACTACGGCAACGACTCAAACAGGCGCACAAGCCAACAATCAATCGATGATGCAATCGAACCGCAACCAAGCTTCGGCACCGATGATGCGGCAATTCGACGGCAACAATCCAAGTGCAGCGATCGCGTTCCGCAACAACGGCCCTGCGGGAACGGCTGGTAAAGAAGCAGCGATGAACTTGTCTGCATACAACGAGCGCAATCAAAATTCAATGATGTCCTCGAATCAATCCACCAACTTGAGCCAAGCACCGATTCCGGTTGAGTGCCTGCCTCGCTAAGTTCTGACATCTAAATAAATTAAAGCCTGACGATCGGATATCGTCAGGCTTTGTTGTTTGAATTTTGTGGATTTTTCGGTTGATTTCCAGAATTTGCTTTAGCAAAACTGTAGATGACATTGCCCCCTTGACGAGAATTGTTCTGTGATTTACAAGGGAGACTTCATGCCTTACTTCTCTACCGTTTTTGCTTTACTAAAGGATCGGGATTCGTTTCTAACTGAGATTCACAAAGGCATCCGGCTTAAAAGCAAAATTTCAGCTTTGCTTATTTCTAGCTTTTGCTTTTTTGCGATTTATGGTGCAATCATCGGATCGTTTCACAGTCCGTTGCAGATTTTATCGTCGGCGGTTAAACTGCCTGCTTTGTATCTGATCACGCTCGTCGTTTGTTTACCAACGCTGTACATTTTTAATGTTTTATTTGGTGCCAAGCAAACGATCGCGCAGCATTTCGCTTACTTATTAACCGCAATTTCAGTCATTTCGCTGTTACTGTGCGGGTTCGCTCCGGTGACGCTATTTTTTCTAATCACCGTGAATGATTATTACTTTTTCATGTTGCTCAATGTATTGATTTTTGCAATCACGGGCATTTTGGGTGTGTCGTTTTTGTACCAGATCATGCGCCCATTGGCGTCGGATGATGCCGCGCAAGGCGTGAAAATTCGCACCAACCTTTTACGGCTTTGGCTGGTGCTGTATGGCTTTGTGGGCAGTCAACTCGGCTGGACGCTGCGACCGTTTTTTGGATCTCCAGGACGGTTTGAGCTATTTCGTCCGCGTGAGGGTAGCTTTTTTACAGGCGTTTGGAATGCACTCATGCAGCTACTGACCTAATTCAAGTGACACCCGCATGAACGATGATTTAAGCGTTCTCAGAATTACTGCTGAAGAAATCGAACGGCTAATCGGAATTGACGTGAACGAGATTTTTATCGGGGGCACGATCGGGGGCGTCTACCGCGCTGGAGTATTAAAGCATCCGAAACGATTGCTGTCGCTAATTGTGACGGAGATTTTGGTTGCAGCGTTGATCTTTGTATTTTCGATTCCGATCGGCTTATTTTTCACGCAGTCTGATCGAGGCATTGCGGATCTTCCATCGATGCTGCGGTTTTTGCAGATTACGATCGGCATTACGGTTACGATCGCGCTCGGCTGGAATGGATTGATGCACTACTCATTGCCTCGATTTAAGTCGCTGATGCATTTGCTTGATGAAGTCGATCGATTCAATGATGTTATTCAAGCGGTTGCAACGCTCGATTCTCTTGAGCACCTGAGCAGCGATCGAGGTGAAATCCTCCATTCTCATCAACGGGCATCAATTTTAGAAGCGCTAAGAATGACGCGAGATAGCTTGGTTTCTGGATTACTAACCGAGAAAATTCTGCGCGAAAATCGAGGTCTCCTCGCTCGACGCCAAGATCTACTTGCCAACATCGAAACGAATTTATCCGCCCTCAAAACGCTCGAAGTTAATCAGCAGGCAACCGAATACGCCACGCTGTTAAGCGAAGCGCTGCAAATCGGCGTTAGCGTTCATCAAGAAGTACAACGGCTCTCAAAGTCGGAGTGAATAATTAACCTGAGTTCCGGATGAGCATCCTAATCCGCCTGGCGACTGCGATTAGCTTCGCAAGTGCCTTCGGCAACGCGGCTAATCGGTTCCTTCGGAGTTGCGCTTTGCGCGAATCGAAGTCCGCGATCAGGCGGACTACCCCCAGAATTTCCCGTGAAGGAACCCGTGGGTGGTTTTGTCTGTGTAGCCGCGTTGCCGAAGGCACTTGCGAAGCTAACTGAGTCGCGCCCGCTTAACCGAAACTGACGTTAATTAAACCGTCTAGCGATTTTAATGGCTAGGGCACTAGCTGATCGCTTTCTATCTCGATCGCACTCGCTCGTTCCAACGTTCGCAATCACCCGCCGCAGACAATCTTGAACAGGCAACAGACACTTCTCAACGGTGGATTGGAGTTGTCTAATAATCGCTACGATTATTAGACAACCTGAAGTGTCATGAGTTCGGGAATAGGTTCGCCTTTTACTTGCCAAGCTTTTAACTACATTTCAATCGCTAAAGTCTTCACGCGCAATCTGAGCTTTCAATTCTCGGATCTTCCTGGGCATGGATACTGTCTTAGTGTTCTACTTTCTCACTTTCTCTTGGTGAATTACTTCACGTTGGCGCGTGCTCCTGACTGAGCGGCAAACGCGATCGCGAGTCCATCAGCCGCGTCATCGGGCTTGGGCAACTCAGACAATCCAAAAATCATCATTACGGCTTGCTGAATCTCGGACTTTTGCGCTCCGTATTTTGCAACCGCCGATTTCACCTGCGACTGGTGCAGAAACACAGGATCAGACAATCCGCTTTCACCGAGCGCAAGTTCAATCACGCCTAACGCTCGTAAAACCTTATTTGCATTGGTGTTCTCGCGTGAGAAAAACGGCATTTCTAACGCGACGACATCGGGTTTAAGCACTTGACACAGTTCACAAATGTCATCGTGGATTTGCTTGAGTCGATCGTAGATCGGTGACTTTGCAGGCGTGACGATCACCCCGTAATCGAGCACCCGTTCATCTTGAATTGCCCCATACCCGATCGTCGCGATCGCAGGGTCAATGCCAAGAATAATTTTTCCGTTGAGCGGCAACATAAAGGTTACGCAATCTTTCCCTCATAATACACTCGAACTAGTAAAACTTGTGTCGTGCGCTAGAGGTGAATTAAGTCAAAAACTGCGATTGTGCAATTTATGACGAAGCCAGCGTTTGAGATTGACACGGTAATGGATCGGATCCGCGAAGCAGTGCGTCCGTTTCCAAAAGCGGCTATGTTTGCGTTATTTGAGGAAGGATATACGTCGCTATTTGAGCAGTTGATTAGCTGCTTGATTTCGATTCGCACTTACGATGAAACGAGTTTGCCTGTTTCGCGTCGCTTGTTTTCTCGCGCTCGATCGCCGCTCGAAATCAGTCGGCTAACGCCTGATGAAATTGAAACCTTGATTCGCGAGTGTACCTATCCTGAGCAGAAAGCGCGACAAATTCATGCGATCGCGACTCAAATTGTCACCGATTTCGATGGGCAACTTCCGGTCGATGAAGCGGTATTGCTTGGCTTTAAAGGAATCGGCGTGAAGTGCGCACATCTAGCATTAGGCGTTGCGTGCAATCAATCCTATATTAGTGTTGATGTGCATGTGCACCGCGTCACAAATCGGTGGGGATACGTCAAAACAACAACGCCAGAGAAAACAACGATCGCGCTTTCAGCACAGCTACCCGAACGCTATTGGATCGAAATTAACCAATTACTAGTTCCGTTTGGTAAACACATCTGTACCGGAAAACGCCCACTGTGTTCGAGCTGTCCGGTGCTTGATCAGTGTCAGCAAGTTGGCGTTGAAACCCCACGCTAACGATTAGGCTTGCGCAATTTTCGGCTAAAAATCTTGAATATAAGAAAAAATCGCGTTGATTGTGCAGACTCGATTCGTGATGAATTCTCAAGTTATAGCGGCTGCACACGATTAAGCGCCGTTTTTTCTAACTGTCAGTATAATGATTCTCACAAATTCGATTAAGCTCTAGCTAACCGCAAAATGCAGGCTCAACTTCAAACGATTAAACATTGGATTGCTTTTTCCGTTATCGCTATAGTTTCATTTGTGCTAACGTACTTTGCGCACAGCTATATTTTTCATGATTCCGTTAGCGTTGCACAATCGGCTGATTTGACTCCGTTTGTCGATATTCGTTCGGTTAATCCGCGCATTAAGTTAGATGTTCGATACGCAACTCCGAATAATTTTGTAAAACGCAAACTGTATCGTGAAGCGCGATGCATTTTGCGCGTTCCGGTTGCACAAGCATTATCACAAGTACAAACAGAACTCGAAACCCGTGGGTTAGGATTAAGCGTTTATGATTGTTACCGACCACTATCGGTACAGAAAGCCATGTGGCAAATAGTGCCTGATAGTCGATTTGTGGCAAATCCAGCCACCGGATCGCGGCACAATCGCGGGGCAGCCGTGGATTTAACGCTGGTTGATCAGCGAACCGGAACCCCGCTAACGATGCCAACTGAGTTTGATGATTTCAGCGATCGAGCCAGCCGAACTTATGCGGATCTTCCGGCCCAAATTCAGCAGAATCGACAAACGCTCGAAGACGCAATGGTAAAAGGTGGATTTGTCGGGCTTGGTAGCGAATGGTGGCATTTTGATTACAAAGATTGGCGGCAATATCCGGTTAGAGATTTGTCGTTTGATGCGGTTGCACCTCCACGATAATATTCCCGATCGCGCGTCCGCTTTCTAAGCATTCGTGTGCGGCTGCAATTTCTTCAAGCGGATACCGTTTTGCGATCGCAGGTTTGAGTCCGCCTGCTTTAAGACACGCTGTGATGTCTTTGGCGGCTTGCTGATGAGCAGATGGCGACATCGCATAAACCAGCACGTAGTGAACCGTGAGGTTTTTATAAATCAGTGAATAAATCGGGGTTGGGTGCGTTGTTTGGGAATCAGAAGCGTAAGTGGCGATCGTGCCGTTGCGCTTCAGAATTTTCAAATTCGTGTCAAAGTTTGCGGCAAAATCAACTTCGATCACGCGATCAACACCGTTTCCATTGGTGATTGTTTTTACTCGCTCTGCAACGTTCTCAGTTTTGTAATCGATTGTGTAATCTGCGCCCGCTTGTTTTGCAATTCCAGCTTTCTCGCCGGAACTAACCGTGGTTATTACCGTTGCATTACCCCACTTGGCAAATTGAATTGCGTAATTGCCAACCGCGCCAGCACCACCTGTAACTAGAATTGTTTGATTTGCAACATTACCATCTTTAAACACACAATGATGCGCAGTCATTGCAGGAACACCTAAACAAGCGCCTTCTGCAAACGTTGTATTTTCCGGTAACAAAACTGCATTCTCACTTGGTACCACAACTGATTCTGCGGCGGTTCCTAATCCGTTTGCGAGCGTCGCTTCGTAAATCCAAACGCGCTCACCGATGCGGCTGGGTGGTACGCCTTCACCGATCGCATCGATCACGCCTGCACCGTCGTTGTGTGGAATCACGCGAGGAAATCGCATTTTGAGACCGCCCCAACCGCTTCGCTGCTTTACATCTGATGGATTAATGCCCGATGCAGCTACCTTGACGCGCACCTGTCCGGGCATCACCTCCGGCAACGCAACATCCGTGATCGTCAGCGTTGTTTTTGCAGAACCAAGCTGCTCATAAAATGCTGCACGCATTCGTAAGTCCTTTAAAGAATTGCTTCTTCAATCAGCAAGGTCAACTTACACTACTGCACTCGGATCAGTATAGCCTTGCAGATTTTCAGGCTCAAACGGTCGTAGAATTCTCGTTGCCTGGCGAATCAGCGTTTCTGAACCGTTGACCACGATTAAATATTTGCCTGCATTTAATCGATTTCGGTACGGCAAAGCATCGCCACCGCCAAACACCAAGCCTACGCCGCCGCCGACAAAAACGCTTCCAAGCAAGCCAGAAAGCGCACCCAACACGCCTGCGATCAACGGGCTGCCAATTTCACCCGCCCAAGCAAAGGTATTCAATCCGGTAATCACGTTAAACGCAGCGCCCCCGACAAAGCCAAATGGCACCAGCCACGATGCCATTAATCGAACTTGCTTACGCGCTTGCTCATTCGGATCGATCAAGCCATATTCGTCAGCGCTTTTATAGCCTTTTCCTAAGATTGCCACTTTATCCATTTGCAGTCCTTCTTTTTCTAAAGCAGAATAGGCGGCTTCGGCTTGGATACGATCGCTTAATACGGCTACTAAATAATTCATAAACAAAATTGATTAACTATTTTTATTTTAATTCGATATGGTTTCTTTGAGAATTCTTAAAGCTTTCTGATACTTCTCACGCCGATTTAAATCTTGTTCGGTCACCGTTTCAAGTCGGCTTAAATCGCTGTTGTCTTGAAGATCTGCAATTTTGACTTTGGTTGCGATTGCGTTTTGTTTGATGCGATCGATAAACTCAAAGTAGTCTTCGTTTTCTGTTTTACTGAGTGTTTTCACAGCCGAAGCCACCACAAATCCAAAAGAATCTTCTAACGCTTCAAAAGTAATCGCTGTGTCTTCTAACGTGTCATGTAAAACCGCAACGATTTTCTCGGTTTCACCTTCTACAGCATTCATCACTCGCAACGGGTGTTCGATGTAGTTTCTTCCTGCTTTGTCTACTTGTTTGGAGTGAAGCTTCGTTGCAAGTTGAATGGCTTGTTCTAGCTTTGACATGTTTTCCCCTCAAGATAAGTCGGCGCAGCGATCGTGCTTATTTTAATCAATTGCCTTCTTCGATTAATTTGAGCAAGTCCGCTTCAGACAAAACCAAAACGCCTAGACTTTGCGCTTTTTCAAGCTTTGATCCTGCCGATTCGCCTGCGACCAGATAATCTGTTTTTTTGCTAACCGAATCACTCACTTTACCGCCTGCGTTTTGAATGATCGTTTTTGCTTCGTCGCGCTTTAGCGTGGGTAACGTTCCGGTAATCACAAAAGTTTTGCCAGCGATCGCCGTCTCAACCTGAGCCACAGGCGCGGCTCCTTCAAGCTGAATTCCAGCTTGACGCAGACGATCGATTAAACCCTGATTGCTCGGATTTTGAAACCACTCATACACCGCTTGAGCAATTTCTGAGCCAAAACCATACACCGCTTCGATTTGCGCGGCGGTTGCAGCAATAAGGTGATCCACGGTTGGAAATGCTTGCGTTAATGTAAGCGCATTCGTGCTGCCAATGTGACGAATGCCTAAACCGTACAGCACTCGTGACCAGGGTTGAGATTTTGACTGCTCGATCGCCGCAATGATTTTTTCAGCCGATTTTTTGCCCATGCGATCAAGGCTAAGCAATTGCTCGATCGTCAATTCATACAAATCTGCAACCGAATGCACTAAATTTTGATCAATAAGCTGCGAAACTAATTTCTCACCCACGCCGTTAATATCTAACGCATCACGACTTGCCCAATGCGCTAACGCACCGCGTAATATTGCCGGACACGATGTATTAATGCATCGGGTAACAGCTTCGTCTTCGGGTTTGACAACGGGCTGAGCGCATACCGGACAATGCGACGGCATTTCATACGGTTGTGAATTTGCAGGTCGAAGCTCAATTAAAACGCGCACGACTTCGGGAATGATTTCGCCAGCTTTGCGCACAATAACCGTATCTCCGATTCGACAATCGAGTTCAGCAATCCGATCGCGATTGTGCAACGTCGCTCGCGAAACGGTTGTTCCGGCAAGCTGAACCGGACGCAGTTCGGCAACTGGGGTGATTGCTCCGGTGCGTCCAACTTGCGGCGTGATGCTTTCTAAGATCGTCGGGGCTTCTTCGGCAGGATACTTGAGCGCGATCGCCCAGCGTGGAAATTTTTGCGTAAATCCAATCTGCGATTGCAGCGCTAACGAATTAATTTTGATCACGACGCCATCGGTCATGTAGCGCAGTTGAGTGCGATCGATCGACCAGCGATCGCAGTAGTCCTGCACGTCTTGAAGGGAACGGGCGCACGATCGCTCTGGATTGACGCGAAATCCCATTCGTTTTAAAAACTCCAGCGATTCCCACTGCGTTTGCGGCAAATTTGCAGGCAGCGATGCAGAATCCATTGCATCGGTTTTACCGTCGGGCACTTGCAGCGTGTAGGCAAAAAAATCAAGCTGACGCTGCGACACAATTTTAGAATCAAGCTGGCGCAGCGTTCCCGCCGTGGCATTGCGCGGATTGGCAAACAAAGATTCTCCCGCTTGTTCGCGCTCTTGGTTAATCCGCTCAAATGTATCAAGCGATAAAAAAGCTTCTCCTCGAACTTCTACGATCTCAGGCGGATCATCTAAATTCAAGCGCAACGGAATCGATCGAATTGCTCGCACGTTTTGCGTGATTTCTTCTCCGGTAATGCCATCGCCTCGCGTTGCCCCGCGTACCAAAACACCATTCTCGTAGGTCAACGCCAACGCATTGCCATCAATTTTAAGTTCGCACACATACTCAACTTCGCCCGTATCCGGTACAACGCGCCGCCAGCGCTGTTCCCAAGCGGCTAAATCTTCATTGCTAAAAGCATTCTCTAAGCTGTATAACGGAATGTTGTGTTTAACCGATTTAAACTGACTTGCAGGACGTTCACCCACTCGTTGCGTTGGGCTATCGGGCGCAATTAATTCAGGAAATTGGGTTTCAATCGATCGCAGCTCTCGGTAAAGCTGGTCGTACACCGCATCGGGCATCGTGGGCGCATCGAGAACATAATAATCGTAGCTTGCCTTCTGCAAAAGCTGTCTTAACTCTTGCACACGCTGTTGCAGTTCTGGCGTGATTTGCTCAACCGAATCCATCACAATTTCTCTAGACATAACCAGAGCTTAGTTTACTTGCTAGCGCGGGTTCCTCTATCGAAAAAATGATCTACTTTCTATCAGCGTCCATAACCGCGAATCGGTAAAATCCGCGATCGTTAATTTCGCCCCCAAATCTTCAAGCTCGATCTCCGTTTGCGTGGATAAAATTCCAACCGTAAAAATGCCTGCTGCCACTGCCGATCGCACGCCCGACGGAGAATCTTCAAACGCGATCGCTTGATGCGCTTTAAGCCCGAATTCTCTCAGTGCGACGGCATACGGCGCAGGATCAGGTTTGCCGATGCCTAAATCATCTGCCAAAATCACTTGATCGAAAACGTGATCCAGCTTCAAAGCGTTCAGCATAAATCGAGCATTTTCACGCGGGGCGTTTGTCACCACGGCTTGCTTAAGACCTTGCTGCATTGCCCAATCAATCACTTTGAGCAATCCGGGCGTAGGAGGTAATTGCTGCGCCAGCGATCGAAATCGAGCTTCTTTGTAGTCCGCAAATTTCTCAGCTTCTTGAGTGCTCATCTGCGGCAACAAGTCCGCAATAATCGCAGGATTGAGTTTGCCGCTCATGCGCTGTTTGTAAATCGTTTCGTTGATTTCGACGCCGTGTTCGCGTAAAACAGCTTGCCAAGCTACAAAATGCACCGGATCGGTATCCGCGATCGTGCCGTCTAAATCGTATAAAATCGCACTGAGTTCAAGCGTGTCGAGAGTCGATCGCACAATCCATACCTGGGCAAATTTCCATCAAGAGCCTACCGCAAATCGACGCTCAGATCATGACGCCTGCAAAACCGAATTAGATGAAATCTCCGATGTCCTTGAGCAGAACACCGCAACGAACCGCCGCTTCGGATTGTTTTTGATCCAGTGTAATTAATGGACACTTTAGACTCAAAGCAAGTGCAATGTAGAGTGAATCATAAGCTGCTAACTGATGATGCAATCCAATTTGCAATGCTTGAGGTAACAGATCGCCAATTGGCACAACTTCAAATGGCAATCCTAAAAGATCTTCTAGAAACCGTTCTGCATCAGGTTGAGGCAATCCTCTGAATCGAGCTTCTTTCCAAAGAACATTCGTGCATTCAACCAGACAGAATTCTGGAATATGAATCTGATACTCCAAATTGATTCTAGAAAGCAAACGCATCAGCGTAACTGAGTATGCATCGGCGGTAAAGTAGTGACTCAGAACACTGGCATCAACTACATACCGCATCGCCATTTCTCACGTTCTTCGATTACCATTTCGCTTGGCGTCGGTGCGCCTGTGGGTTGTGTCCATCGATGCTGCTCGATCGACGCTAGAATTTCCTGCACCGATCGCTTGCCTTGAGCGCTCGGCTTCCAACGCTGCAACCGTTCATCCACGCATTGGTACACAAACGCTTTTAATTCGTCTGGGGTCATATCTGCAACACGCTGATTCATGAATTTTGACTCCGATCGATCACGCCGCCCCCAAGCAGCACTTCGCCGTCATACCAAACTGCCGCTTGTCCGGGCGTCACGCTAAACTGCGGATCATCAAACACAATTCGGACACGACCCTCTTCAATTGGAACGATTGTGGCAGGAGTCGCAGGCGATCGATAGCGAATTTGCACATCGGCTTTGATCGGCGTGGTCGGAGGCGCGATCGACACCCAGTTGATTCGTCCCACCGTGCAGTCTAGATTCAGCGCTTCGGTGCGTTCGCCCACGATCACGCGATTGCGAGCGGCATCGAGTCCGATCACGTAAAGCGGTTCAGAATGCGCAATTCCTAAACCTTTGCGCTGACCGATCGTATAGTGATGTACGCCTTCGTGCTGACCGAGCACTTTGCCGGATTGATCAACAATTTCGCCTTTTTGCGGCGCGATGTATTGATCTAAAAACGCCTGCATCGATCCGTTCGCTTCGACTAAACAAAGATCTTGGCTTTCGGGCTTGTCAGCCGTGTGTAAACCAAATTGAGCAGCGATTTGGCGCGTTTCAATTTTGTGCTTTTCACCCAATGGAAACACGACTTGAGCCAGAATCTCTTGACTCAAATCGTACAGAAAATAGGATTGATCTTTCGATCGATCGATCGCCCGCAGCAATTCATACCGACTGGTGCGATCGTTAAAGCGGGTGCGGGCATAGTGACCTGTCGCGATGCGATCGATGCCCAACGTTTCTTGGGCATACTTCAGCATCGGGCTAAACTTCACCGCTTTATTGCACTGCGAACACGGAAGCGGCGTAATGCCATCGCTATAGCCCGACACCAAATAATCAATAATATTTTCCTGAAATACCTCGCGGCTATCCACGATGTGATGCGGAATGCCCAAAAACTCACACAGTTTTGCCGCATCGACCATGCCTTCTGAGCAGCATTGACCCTTGCCTTTCATTAGCCAAAGGGTTAATCCCACCACGTCATAGCCTTGATCGTGCAGCGTAGCAGCAGCAACAGAACTATCGACTCCCCCAGAGAGTCCAACCACAACTTTGTTCATGGACACCGCGTATCTCATCTTTTATAGGCTAACACTTACCGATCAGCGCCGTAGAGAAAAATGCAAACCGTGCAAACTCCCGTGATACACTGACGAGCAATTCATCTTGCAGAGGATGAGATTGCGGTAAAGGGTTATGAAACGCGGATTGATAACAGGTGTAATTTTTGCGGGGGTTGCTTTGCCGTTTTCGATCGAGCTAACGGTAAATCAAACTGCCAGCGCACAGCTTCCACCGCCACCGCCCATAACGGTTCCGGTTCCGAGCACGCCGCCGCCGAGTCGATCGACGCCGATTTATCCGACCCCTGCTCCGGGAGAGCGCGTTTTTACGGCTCCGAGTCCCGCAGGTTATACAAGCAACGTTGGACAATATCGAGTGATTGTTGATAGCGGAAGTCCAACGGTTTTGCAGCAGGTGCGGCGCGTTCGACCCGATGCGTTTTTCCAGAATTTAGGCGGACGGCGCGTGATTCAAGTTGGGGTGTACAGCGATTCGGTTAATGCTCGTCAACAAGCAACGCTGCTTTCGGCTCAAGGCATTAATGCGCAAATCGTTGGTGGCGATGGCTCTAGCGGTAGCGCTACACGCGGCTATTACGCGGTTGTGCCGGGAAGCCGTCAGTCGGTGCGCGAGTATCAGTATCGAGCGATTCAGTCTGGGGTGCCTCGACAATTAATTCAACTGCGCGATCGACCCCTGGGAACTCATCTCGCGGTAGGCCCATTTTCCGATCAGCGCGACGGCGAACAAGCAGTGCAATATCTGCGCGATCGAGTGCGGCTTGATGCTCGATTGTTTTACGGTCGTTAAACGATTTGTGAGAGTGCCCAGCCGAGTCCTAAGCCAATCCACGCGATGGCGATCAAAATCGTCAGCGATTGCGATTGATTAAATTCGGCGGTTTGTAAATCGAGCCGGACTAAAAGTTCAGCAAATAAAATCATAAACACGGGCAAAGACACTTTGAGCCAGTTGAGAAAAATCGAGGCAAAGGCGGCAAACATCAGAATCGAGCAAAACGCCACCGTATCCGATTTAAACCATTTGACTAAGATCTTCCGAATGCCTTTAAACGGATTTTTCAGCAAAACCGCAACGATCACGCTCCAAACCATTGCCAGCGCAAAGGCAATGACCGAATGTCGCGTTGCCATCACAAACTTGCCAAAAATAATGTAAGCAGCCAGCAGCAGCAGCATCGAGAGCCAGGGAAGCCGTTTAGTCAAAAGCATAACGGTTTAGACAACGCGGTTTTGACGAACACATTCAGCGTACCAGTGATAACTCGATTTCGGAATCCGCTCTTGGGTGCGGTAATCAACGTAGGTGATGCCGAATCGTCGATCGTACCCCCACGACCATTCAAAATTGTCCATAAAGCTCCAGACAAAGTAGCCTAAAATCGGGTAGCCTTCGGTTGCCGCTCGCTGCACGCCGATTAGATGTTGACGCAAATAAAGAATGCGATCGAGATCCAAAATTTCGCCCCGGTTCACTTCGTCTTGAGCCGCACAGCCGTTTTCAGTAATAAAAATCGGTAATTCTGGACGGTTTAGCGTTTCGCTAACGTGACGAATTCCCCAATACAAGCTTTCTGGAACAAGCTGTAGCCACGGCATATGCAATGCTGGATATCCTTTGGGAAAATCGATCCATTCACAGCCTTGCCAATTGTCTGCTGCCCGAATGTAAGTTCCTGTGTAAATGTTGAGTCCTAGAAAATCTAACGGTTGATGAATAGTTTCGAGATCGCCAGTTTGAATATCAGGAGCATCGCTACCCAACTGATCCAGAAATGCCTGATTGTATGATCCAGTCACAATCGGATAAACGATTCCACCATTGCCACAGTGATACTGAAATGCTGTTTTCGCCGCGTCAATATCTTCAGGCGATTCGGTCAATGGCACCGTAACGCCAAAGTTATCCACGATCGACACCGAGCACGATCGCGGTGACGCCGCTCGAATCGCTTGCGCTCCTAACCCGTGAGCTAAAAGCGCGTGATGCGTGGTTTGCCAAACTTCTTTAACCGCTCGAACTCGCGTTCCCGGTGCGTGCTGCGGCGTACCGATTACGCAGTACCCCATTTGAGTAAAACACGAAATTTCGTTGAGCGTGGTCCAATGCGTGATGCGATCGCCCAATCTAGACACGATCGCGCTCGTATAATCCGCAAAATCGCTTGCCATTTCCCGACTGCGCCACGACCCATACCGATCTTCTAACGCTTGTGGACTATCCCAATGAAATAGCGTTGCATACGGGGTAATGCCGTGTTCTACCAAGCAATCCACCAATCGTCGGTAAAAGTCAACGCCTGCTTCGTTTACCGCGCCGCGCCCATCGGGAACGATGCGACACCAAGAAATACTAAAGCGATAATTCTTAACGCCCAGCGCTGCCATTAATTTAATGTCATCTTGATAGCGATGATAATGATCGCACGCCTGATCGCCAGTTTGTCCCTTAAACGTTCGCCCTCGCGTTTTGCTAAAGGTGTCCCAGACGCTCGGTTTACGTCCCTCGATCGTGGTTGCGCCTTCGATTTGATATGCAGAAGTCGCAGTGCCCCATTGAAATCCGGCTGGAAACTGATAGCTCACCATAATCCATTACAGAGTAAACCGTTTCATGCGGCTGAGCAATACGATCGCGATCACGATCGACGGTGATAATACTGCAATAATTGCCGTGCTGGAAGTCGGCACAAAATCAAGAAACGGCGCAAGGTATTTGATGACGATCGAGATCAACAACGAAGCTAACAAAACTTTAAGAATGAAAATGAAAATATCCATTGAGTCAACAAAGCAGCATTCAGAATTCTAAGTTAAAACTGGCGAAGATCTTGATGCTTTGGACGTAGATTTGCAGCTTTTTGAACTGAATCTGTCTGAGAGTTTTGAAGTCAGGCGATCGATTAATTTTTATTAATACAGCATTTGTAATCGACATTTTAGCTTGCGCTTAACCTCACATTAGCGTTTTCATTAACTCTAAAAACTATTGTTCAGTTGTCCGCTTAGGGTATCGTTTTCTTCCACATGATTGCTGCTATTTCTTAAGCTTTTCTTTCGTTTGTTTTGTTCATTGTTTATAGCATTAGCTCGGTATTTCCAACAGCATTGCAGCTTATGGCTGTAAAGGATTGTTACTTCTGAATGAAAACAAGCTATATCATTCTTGCTTGTTTGATTTGCCTGACGACTTTTGTTCCAAAGATTATCGAACGTACACTTCCACACTTTCATTCACCCACGCAACCCATAATGAGTGACACCTTTTCAACAAGCGTTTCAACAAACGCGATCGGCATTCCAGAATTAGATTCAGCATTCAACTCGGTTCAATCGGATTTAACGACGCAGATTGCGCAACCGAGTCTTCTAACGGGCAGTTCTCAAGCCGCAGACTCAACCCAAAAAACGCCAAAAGTTATTCTCATTTCTTTAGACGGTGCCACACCTCGATTAGTACAGCAGTATCTTGCAGACGGAACGCTTAGCCCGAATCGTGGCTTAGGATTGCTGATGAATCAAGGCTTAAGCGCCGAGCAAAATCTTACCATCACGCCTTCGCTAACCGCACCCGGACACATTGCGATCGCGACCGGATCGACGGCGGCAAACAACGATATCAATGCGAATACGTTTCAGCTCGTTGCCAGCCCGTTTAATCAAACGGTTAGCGGATTCAATGCCCCAATCGGCGGATACTCGATCGGGATTGATCGCGTTTCAGAAAGCGCCGACCCGACCGCAAACCCGCTTTGGTTAGCTGCCCGCGCCAACGGCAAAAAAGTAATCGCGGCAACGTTCCCTGGTGCAGACGGAGCTAACATCACCGTTCCCGGTTTACCCAATAGCCCGATCGTTCAGTCGGCAGACGAGCGTACCGTGGACTACACGGTGCCGTTTGGCGCATTTGCAGGAGCGGCAGCCAAAGGATTTAGCTTAAACGCCTCGGATTTTGATGTAGCACCGCAAAGCGTTCAAGATCAGCTTAAAGCGATCGGAAAATCAGGATTTAGTCCGATTCTTGAAACCAAAAAGCCGATCGATCAATTCACCGTCGGCGGCGTGAACTACTCGATCGAAGTCGCTGCACTCGATACAACCGACAATGGCGCATTAGATTACGATACGCTCGTGTTTTTCGATCAAACGCAAGGCATTCAAGCGGGTCCGTTTATCACCCCATCAACTGGCGCGGCTTTTGTCAAAGCAAGCGATCAAAAATCTAGCCCGTTCTACCTAGAAGGCAGTTCCACAAAAGCAGGAACCGGATTTTATGTTAGTACGCTTGAACCGAATCTTTCAAAAATTAACATCGCTCGCTATTCTGCGAACTATATTCCTCGGAATGCTGCGGTTTTAGCAGATGTGGATGACGTCAATCATAATGTCGGTTTTTGGGCACCGCAATCCGATTTTCGCATCACCGAGCGGCTCAGTCCTGGCTTTGAAAAGTTTTCAGACGCTGAACTCGAAGCGATTTACGAAGATCAAGTGCGCGGCTTTGTGGATTACCAAACTCGCGTCGCTTTAAGAGCACTTCAAAAAAATCCCGATGCAGATTTAGCGATGTTTTACATCGAGCAGCCGGACGGATCAGAACATCAGTTTTTAATCACCGATCCGCGTCAAGCCACCGATCCCACAAATCCAAGCTCGATCGGCGCTGGGCAAGACCAAGCGAAAATTGCACGGTATCAAAACTACGTGAAATTTGCTTATCAAGCGGCAGATCAAGCGGTGCAACGGATTATTGATGCGGTTGGCACCGATGATCAAGGTAAACCGAACAGCAATATTATCGTGGTGTCTGACCACGGTTTTGATCCGTTCTACACCACTGTTGACATCAATTCTTACCTCAAGCGTCAAGGCTTTGATTCCACTAAAGTCCGAGCCATTACGTCGGGTCCTGCCGCAAACGTTTACATCAACCTTCAAGGACGAGAAGCAAACGGAACCGTGAGCCGCGAAGAGTACTTGACATTAGAACATCAAGTCGCTGATGCTCTCAAAGCATTAACCGATGCGAATCCGAATTACACATCTGAAGCGCTTCCCGTTTTCGACAAAATCTACACGCGCCCAACGCCTAACGATTTGAGCGATCCAACGTTTGGACTTGGCACCAGTGATTTTATCGGTCAGGATACCGGAGATGTGTTTGCTTTACTCAAAGAAGGCTACAACTTCGATGGATTACAAACGCCCGTGGTGAATCGTCTAGGCGATCCAACTGCAACGAATCCGGTCTTCTCGGTTCCGAATTTCTACGGTGCTCACGGCTACGATCCGACCTTGCCAAATATGAGCGCAATTTTCTTTGCCGCAGGTCCTGATATTGAGCAAGGCACGGTTGATCAAGTTCGCAACATCGACATTGCGCCTACGATTTTGAAGTTGTTGAACGTTGAACCCGCATCAACGGTACAAGGACGATCGATTCTTTGATCGAGCTAAATTAAAAAATCAACCTCGCGTGTAAATTCTCGATCGCTGCACGAGGTTGATTCAGTTAATTCCAATCGAATTCGCGGTTGGAATGATCCGATCGCATCGAATCAAGCGGATGCTGCGGATCGTCTGGTGATTCTTCAAGCTGGATCATCACTTGCACCGCCCCGTAATGATCGCGAATCGTAGCTTCAATCTGCTCGATAATCCAGCCGCTCATGCCTAAAAATTCAGGATGCAGCACCAACCGCAGTTCAACAAAAACCTGCCTTCCCACAATCCCCCGCGATCGCACATCATAACAATGCGTCACGCCTTGCACCTGCCGCACAATTTGACTGATCGATTCCGGTGCGATCGCCATTTGCCGCACCATCAAGGGAAGCTGCCAATTCAAGACGCGCCAACAGCTAAACGTCGCCGTTGTCACCATGATCAGCGTCAAAATGGGATCAAGCCACACATACCCCCGCCACACGCCGATCAATCCGACAATCAGCACGATCGTAATCCAAGCGTCTTGAAGAATTTGACGAGCATTGAGCTTTAACAGCGAGCTATCGAGCGATCGCGCCAGTTTTCGTTCAACCGTTGCTAACCCCACACTGGCAATCAGCGCGATCGTCAGTAGCCCAATCAGCGACAATCGCACTTTCACCGTTGAAACGGCGGTTAGCGTGGGATTTTCAACAAGCTGCTGAACGGCAATTCCCGATAAACTGAGACACGCAAATCCTAATAGCGCCACCAGCAGCAGTGCCAGCGTAGTTTCTAGCCGCCCGTGCCCCCAAACTTCACGTCCCGTTGGGCGATGCGGCGAAGAAAGCGCAATCAAACTTAATACCGTGCTAAAGCCATCGATTACGGTATGCAGCGATTCCGCCAACAGCGCCAGCGATCGCGTTGCCCAGCCTGCTCCTACTTTGACCGCCAAAATCAGCAGCGTTAACCACAGCGTCATTAATAAGATCTGACGGCTCACCGCTTTAGGATTTTTGACTTCAGCCATAAGATTCGGCAATTGCTAAACAATTAAACGGTAAAAAGAAGGGAGGCTTACTTTTCCTTCAGAGCTATTATGCGGCAATCTAACATCCGATTATTAGTTTTAGACATTGATGGCACGATCGCAGGCAAATCTAATAATATCCGTGAACCTGTATTGCAAGCGATCGCCCAGGCTCAAAAAAACGGCGTTCAAATCGCGATCGCCACAGGACGGATGTACCGCTCTGCGCTGCGCTTTTATCAAATCGTTCATTCAACGCTGCCGCTTATTGCGTATCAAGGCGCGTGGATTCAAGATCCAATCACGCAAAAAATTCTGCGTCAATGGTCAGTGCCCAAGCAGCAAGTCTTAAAACTGCTGGATTATTTTGAGCAACCGAGTTTGCGATCGCTTTTGTCGGTGCATTTCTACATTAACGATCAGCTTTACGTGCGCCAAATCACGCCGGAAACGCAAGCCTACACCGAGCGATCGGGAATTGTGCCGATCGCTGTGGGAGATTTGCGCACCACTCTAGACACCGAGCCAACTAAAGTTTTGGCGCTTAGCGATGATACCGACCTCATCGGTTCGCTGCTCGGATCGTTGCAAAAACAGTACACGCCTGCCGAGCTGTATCTGACAAAATCCGTGGCAACCTTTTTTGAGGCAACGCATCCTAGCGCCAATAAAGGATCAGCAGTTCGCTATCTCGCTGAAGATCTGCTAGGACTGCAACCCGAAAACGTAATGACGATCGGCGATAACTTTAACGATGTCGAAATGATTCAATACGCTGGAGTCGGGGTAGCAATGGGAAACGCGCCCGAAGACGTTCAACTCAAGGCGGATTGGGTTGCGCCATCGGTTGAACAAGAGGGTGCGGCGGCTGCGATCGAAGAATTTCTGCTGTAAGCGTTTAAAGTCAGAAAGAGCACCGACGACTGGCCGTGTTTCGTCTCGGTGCTCTTGCTGGTTCGCTCCTCACACATTGATACTATATCTGGGTTGTATTGGTTTGTCACTCTTTCAGCGATAAAAATCCGTTATGACATTTTAATGGCGTTGAAATGACAAAGTGATAGCGTTGCCGAATTTGAAACAACCCACGCTTAAAGCGAATCCGGCAAGTCCACGCCCAACTTCTGCTCTAGAATTTCGCTTAATAGCAACTGAGTAATCATTACTAAAGCTAATCGACGTTGCGCAAGGTGAGGTTGTGTGATCGGGTGTCTACCAAAAATCCGACAGTTTCGATCGAACGCTTCAAACGCTTGAGCAAGAACGATCGCGCTTTTTGCGCAAGCTTGAGCCGTTGCATCGAACCCGTCATCGCTTACCGACACCAGCTCAAACAGCAGCGCTCGCTCACTTGGTTCTGCCAAATTTGGCTCAAACTCGTCTGAAATCATCGGCTCAAGTCCAAGCGATTCTGCAACGCGCAGCAGCGACTCACAACGGGCGTAGGCGTATTGACAGAAAAAGACTTGATCCGGATTTAAGACATCAGCGTTTAAACGGAACGGTTCTGTGGCGCGATCGCCTATTAATCGAGAGAATTCACCGCTCAACCACGATCGCAGCCAAGCTTTAACCGCACGATCGCCAAATTCAAACTCAATAAATCCCGTCTCCGTAATACTGACCGTAAGATCACTGAGACTCGCTTGAACAAAGCTTGAATCAACGAGTGATTGAGGTCGGGATCGACCACAGAATTTCACAATTTCGAGCGCGATCGCGGTTGGATTTTGTCGAACTTGAGCCGCGATTTGGAGCGCGATCGCCGATTGATAAGCAGCAACCGAAGTAGATTTTTTAACACGGCTTAAAATAGCTTTTGACTGCAAACCTTTGAGTTTTCTAGAATAAGCAGCTATTATAGAAGCCTCGGATGAGCGTTTTGCTACCTCAACATCCCCCTTAGGAGAGATTGCCTCATGGATTTTCAGCAGCAACAATAGTCGGAACGTAGAATAAGTAATCTTCGTTAGGTTACAATTCATTGTAATTACGGTTGATGCTTTGGGATGAAATTTGCTTTCGGTTAGAATTTTTACAGTTTCATCGGAGTTTAAGCTTGGTTTTGTAAAATTGACCGTGATCATACTGGAAAAACTTCTTCCATCCGTAGGATTGCTCAAATCATTTCGGTATAGAAGACTAGAACAGCAAATCAGCGCTTAACCTTCGGGTGCCTTGAGACTTGAATTGGTCTTTCTCGCGCTGTGACTCAGTGCTTGTCAAAGTGCTCCCTTGTTCTCCAACAGCCTCTAAATTTATGTACTCAGTATCTCAACAAAATTCCGACGCTGCCCGCCCGTTTCTGACGTGGCAGCGCATCATCGATTGGGCACAGGAACACTATCGCGTCCGCAACTTCAGCAAAGATGAACGAGTTCCAACTCGTCCGGGCTTGTTATACCTGGTGCAGAAAGGTGCAGTTCGCTTAGTCGGAACCGCACAGGTGAATGCGACAAGCGGCAATGCTTCCCGGTTGGCAAGAATTAGCCCCGAAGAAGCGTTTCTCGGATTTGTTGGAACAGGTCAGCCGTTTGAAATTGTGGCGCAGTCGCCGTTTACGCTGCAAGCTTACGCCCACGTAGATCAAACGTCAGTCGTGTGGATGTACTGGCACGACTTAGATAATTGGCCCCATTTCCGCCGCGAAGTGTTGGATGCGTTCCGTTATCAGCATCAACGCAAACTGCTATGGCTCAGCACGTTAGGTCAGCGCCGCACGATCGATCGCTTGCTCGGCTTTTTAACGTTGCTGATCGAAGAATACGGTGAGCCAACCGACGAAGGCTATTGTTTACCGTTCCCGTTGACTCACGCTCAAATTGGCAGCGCGATCGGCTCGACTCGCGTCACGGTCACGCGCCTAATGGGTAAACTGCGTCAAAAAGGCATGATTCGCACTCAAGGCGACAACCTGCTATGTTTGCCAACGGACTCGGTGCTGAGCCGCAGCGAAGGCGCACCGAATCGGGCTTAGCTCAAACGGCAATCTGTTTGAAACTCACAGTCAAAAAAGCAGGATCTCATTTTCAGAGAGTCCTGCTTTTAATTTATGGATCGGAAAAATCCTGTGTGACTTAGTTTTGCAACTGCGATCGGGTGATTGTCACCTACTTACAGCGCCGTCGCTTGAGTAATTGCATTACTTTAATTTCTGCTTCACAAACGCCAGAATTTGACCCATTTGCTTTTTCAAACCATCGATTTCAGCTTGCATTTTGACGATCTTTTCATTCAGCGCCTGAATTTCGCTCGCGTCCGAGGAATTCGTTGCCGCCGGAACTACGCTTTGCTCGTTGCGCAACGGTGCAGGCATCGGAGCCGGACGTCGTTTCGCTTTGGTCATGGCCGCTTTGATCGCTTCGACTAGTCCTTTCTGGTCGAATGGCTTTTGCACAAACTCAAAATACTCAAACGGTTCTTGCAGCTTTTCTGCAACTTCTTCTTTGCGCCCGGACATCAACACAAGCGGAATCGTTTGCAGTTCTGCCTGAGTTTGGATTTGCTGAAACACTTCCCATCCGCTCATGCGCGGTAAAAGAAAATCAAGCATAATCAAATTCGGACGCTCTTGGCGAATTAAATTAATGCCTTGAACGCCATCTTTGGCTTCTAAAACTTCAAAATTGCCTTTTGGCAACATATCGCGCACCATGTTTCGGATCACTGCGCTGTCATCGATGACTACAACTTTGTGACTTGCCACAACTGAACTCCTAAAATGAAGAAAACTCTGACCGCCAACAAGACAGGTTGATTTGTGAAATGGTAGAAAGACTCAATGTGTGTACTAAAGGTTACTTGTTAAATTGATTCATACTCGGTGAGGATGAGCTAGACTCCTTCTTTCTGAATCTGTGAGCCATTCAATGCGGTCACGTAGGGATATCTGCTGAAGCAGATCGAGCGGTGTTTTATCATTAACAATAGATTTGCTTTGTCTCACGGTTTCTACCATCCAACCTGCAAAAATCATTACTGAACTACCCCCTAGCATTCCCACGTCTATGTCAGCAGAAACGAATCTCACGCCAAAAATTTCTGAACGCAAAACCGCGATCGAGGCGATGCCGGATTGGTTGCGTCGATCGATTGGCAAAGCCAGCGAGATTTCAACGGTGCAGCAAATTATCAAGCAGCGTCAGATTCACACGATCTGCGAAGAAGGACGCTGCCCGAATCGTGGCGAATGCTACGCCCAAAAAACCGCAACGTTTCTGCTTATGGGGCCAACCTGTACGCGATCGTGTGCCTTCTGCCAAGTGGATAAAGGGCATTCACCGATGCCGCTTGATGCGAATGAGCCGCAAAAAGTTGCAGAATCGGTGCGCTTACTCGGTTTGCGTTATGTAGTCCTCACGTCGGTTGCGCGAGATGATTTGCCGGATCAAGGTGCAGGTTGGTTTGTTGAAACCATGAATCAAATCCGATTGGTTAACCCGCAAACGCAAATCGAAGTATTAACCCCGGACTTTTGGGGAGGACGACAAGCAGGATTAACGCTAGAAGCGTTACAGGCTCAGCGAATTGCGACGATCGTAAGAGCGAAACCTGCGTGCTATAACCACAACATCGAAACCGTGAAACGTTTGCAAGCACCCGTTCGTCGCGGGGCAAAGTACGATCGGACTCTCCGCGTGTTGCAGCTTGTTAAAGAATTCGATCCAAGCATTCCGACAAAATCTGGCTTAATGCTCGGACACGGAGAAACCGAAGCGGAAGTGATTGAAACGCTGGCAGATTTAAGAATAGTAGGGTGCGATCGATTGACGATCGGGCAATATATGCGTCCATCGCTAGAACATCTTCCCGTTCAGAAATATTGGCATCCTGACGAATTTGAGCGGTTAGGGACGA
The DNA here is from genome assembly GCA_964250455.1 of uncultured bacterium. Lineage (GTDB taxonomy): Bacteria > Cyanobacteriota > Cyanobacteriia > Leptolyngbyales > Leptolyngbyaceae > CAXUFL01. The sequence continues at coordinate 90,461 of CAXUFL010000007.1, read as the reverse complement.
TCGCTCGTGAAATGGGATTCTCGCATGTTCGATCGGCTCCTTTGGTTCGCAGTTCTTATCATGCGGGCGAGGAAAGTTAGCGAGTCGGTCAAGATTAGCGATGAGAAACGCTGATTCAACAGCACAACTTCTTGATCGATCAAGCAACTCTTTTGGCTCAAAGCTGTCCCTCAACTCCTTTTATCTTGATTTCTCGATCGTAAAGAAGTGTTCTGTTACCGTTTGCATCAAGTCCATAACCAATATCACAAAAGCAACCTGAGTTGCGGATGAGAATCTCAACTCGCCTGGCGAAGGCGCGGCTACACAGACAAAACCCGCCTAATCGTGGGTTGCTCAATCGCATTGGCTGTTAGTGCGCGAAGGCGCACTTCGTCTGTCGAGCCGCGCCTTCAGTCGCGCCCGCTTAACCGCAACTGACGTTACATTATCAACGACAACTTACGCTCTGCTGCTTAACCGCAACTCACGTAAAAGTAGGTTTCGATCGGCTCTCAAAACGGCATTGGCTCCCCGGTTTCGGGAATGCGATCGAACTCAATTCGATACGTTCCCACAAATCCAGTCCCTATAATGTCAAATTCCCAACCTCCGGGAACTTGTCGCATCAGTTGACCATTTTGCAACGAATCATCGTTTACAAAATCCTCACCTGTGTACAAATACAATTGCAGCAACGGTTGCATCACGGCACGCACGTAATACTGCTTGAGAAACACGACGTTATCAGAAAAGCCAATGCCAAAAACATCGCGTTCGCTAACCGAAAATTCCAGTCTTAACACCAGATCTTGTGATGTGCTCAATGCACTATTGAGGTAGCCTTCCCAAATCAGTCGATCGGGGTCTGCCCACCCAAACGCCAAATCTGTATCGCTAAAATCGCCAGACCGAAACGGGCCGTAGCAGTTTTCTGCGTCTTTGCTTTGATGAAACAGCTCGAAATCGACGCGACGCGGCTTCACCGACACACCGAGAAAGAATTCGCTTTTGCCAAACCAATCAAATCCGCGTTTGACCTGTGCTCTTACTTGCCGCAGTCGAGTTCGGACATCGCCAAAGAAAAAGCGAGTGGCGATTTCAAACGACTCTCGCGACGTTACGATCGAATCAAATCCCCCATGTGGCTTGTTCACGAATGTTCGCGGCGCACCGTCAATCTGGGCGCAAGATTGCTTCACGAGTCCATCGCTGCGATTGTAGGTCAAACCTTCTCCAGCGATCGGGGCGAGTCGATTCATCAAAGCCGCCATTTGAATGCTGTAAGCGCGGTAGTTGGTGCCGACGACACACAGCAATCGATCGAGCGGAAAATGCTGAGCAAAATTCACGGCAGCCGTTGGATTCATCGGATCCGCTTGATTGTCTGGATTGAAGTGTTCTAGCTCATCGGCTGCGCTAATCGGCAACCAGCGTAATTCTTTTAGCACCTGAAACGAAATGCCTTTATGCGGCGTTCCCAGCGTGACAATCTTATTAATCGCTTCATCGGCGGCGGTCGGGCTTTGTTGCGGATAGGTGCGCTGAATTGCTTCACGCACAATCAAGCCGCCCATCGAATGCGCAATAATGTTTACCTTTGGTTTGGTGTTATTTTTGATCGCGCTCAACGCTCGAATAAATTCAATCAACCGCACCAACGCTTCGCCGTAAATCGGAAAGGTACGATCGCACAAGTCATAATACCGAAACACCCACAAGCTAGAGCACGGATCGCCAGACTTGAGAAAATGCAGCGCCATTGCCGGATCAATAATAATGCGACCTTGAAAAAAGCTTGGATCAAAAGCTTTTAGCTCATCGGGCACAAGCGGCGGTTGCGTCATGTCGTTCGGATAATAGCCAACGACATTGGTGGCATCGTTAAAGCGCCAGTCTGACTTCATAAAGCGCAGAATCATGCCTTCGTAAATGTAGTTCTCGCCGCGCTTTTGCGGGTACACGCTGCCATCGTTGAAGCCTTGATACGTCATTTGTCGTTCTTGTGCAGAATCTAATCCGCCAAAACCTCGAACTAAAACGATCGGCTGAGTTCGACGAGTGGGGGCAGACCAGACCGAATTAGACATAGAAGCACCTCGCAATGTAGCAATGGAAACCCGTGATAGTTATGCCATAACTACAACGGTTTCGATCGGTTGTTTTCAAAATCTACAAACGAGGTGAGAATTTTACGGATTATTCTGTGGGTTTTTCTAGAGTGAGACGAACAGTTCCAAAACTCACGTTTGGGTAGCAATTTTCAATCATGAATTAAGCTGATCGTGCTGTAGTGCGATCGATCTTAAGATCCGGTATTCGAGAATGCTTGCTGAAAATACTTTTGGTAAAGCTGACAGCTTGCAACCGCAACTTTATTTTTGATCTGAATCAACCCTTTGCTTTGTAGCTTGAACGCCTGTAATGGTTCAAGCTCAACCGGAGTTGGCGACAAAACCACTCGCTTGAGCGCACTGATTAAATCCGGATACTCTTGCAGCTCCCAGAGCAGATTGCGCAAATGGTCGCCATACACGCTTTCAACCACCGACGCAACTTGCTTTAACTCATCGAGCATCACGGTTTGAAGACTCAGATGATGTAGCCCAAGCTGAGTTAGATACGGATTTCCTCCGGTTAGCTCAACTAATGCGGCTGCACTTTCTTCAGGATCATCAACGCCGTAGCGTTGCGCTAAATCCTGCACTTGTTCTTTATTAAATGCAGGTAAATCAATCACCAGTCCTGCATTAAACGGTGATTGATGCACATTCAACGGCACATACACTTCGGTTGAATACACTAAAACAATGCGCAATTTCTGCCACAGTTCGCTTTTGCTATCGCCGTAGCGGGCTTTTTCGTACCAAGCTCGCAGCATACTGAAAAAATCGATCGCAATTTCCGAATAATCAAACACTACATCCACTTCATCGATCACCAGCACGATCGGGTCATTGATCTGACTCAAAATATGTTTTTCAAAATAGTGCGTGCAGTTGTAGCTATTGCCAAACAAATCGTCCCAATTTTGATCAAGCTGATTGGGTAGACCGAGATCTTGCGCTACGATCGCGCAAAACCAGCGCAAAAACCGTTTCAAATCGCTTAGCACCGAGGCATCGGCTAACCGCAAACTTAAAATCGTTGTGGTGATCGATTGAGTGCGAATTTGAGACAGCACCCGCACAATCAGCGATGTTTTCCCCACTTGGCGCGGCGCTTTTAATCGAACTAACGCACTCGGTTGCAGCAGCGCTTCGTAGCACAGCGTTTCGATCGGCGGTCGATAAACATAAAGCGGCGAATCAACGGGAAGCTGACCGCTCAGCAAAATGGTTTGACGACCTGTAACTGAGGGGGCTTCAGAATCGCTGTAGTCGTCGGAACTCAGCGTTAAATCAAACGATCGAAAGTAGGTTTCAAGCGTTTGCTGATCAACCGGAATTTTGCGGCTGCGAACCCGCGCTAATGTGTTCGGGCTGAGTCCGGTGCGATCGCTGAGTTCTTGCAGCGTGTAAGATTTGCCAAAGTTGTGTTGATAGGTTGATCGTTGCTCGGCTGCCTGCAATCGCTGCCAACCTTTTGCACTCAAAATGATGCCTCGTTTTCGTTTGACAGGCTGCCGAAAAGTCATAAGATGCAACACGGATAATCAAGGGAATAGAACACGACAATCTTTGCAAAGCGCTAGATCGACATTATTTCTTTAGATGAAGTAGTTTAGCATCTTAGAGTCCGCCAAACTATATCTTTGCTAGAAAAAGATCGTTAATCGCTGTTTATCTCGAACGCTTCAAGCCCCGCTTGCTGTATCTTCTATATCGAGCTGAAGTACTCAGTATTTCTATTTGAGTTGTAAATCTTAGGTTTGCTTCAAACCCCTGAGATTAAAGAGCTAAGCGTTTTGTTTTCTGGTTTTAAGCGCGAAGGGACATCCTCTACGTTGCTGTTTACGATCGCTTTAGCATTGCGTTATTAGCGGCTCAAGTTTGTATTGTTTTACTGTTGTCTAATTAACAAACTAAGTTTACTTCTTATGGTTGATCAACGCTTTTAGTAACGGCTGATCTGCCTCAACCGACTGATAAAGCGTTTTGTAAGTGCAAAAATTTTCTATGGTTTGAGGAAAAAACTCTGTGTAAATAGGAAAAACACTGTATGCTGTGTAGCAAATCAGCTTAATTTTTTATACTTAATTCAATTAAAATAATGTTCACAGGCAAAATTAGCGAGTAGTAAAGGAATGAACAGCGCTTCTGTATTCATTGTTTAACTGATTCAGTTTGTGTGTATATAGCTACACTAAGCTTAAGCAAATGAAACCAAGTAAAGGTTGATTAAGCTTAGTGCATCGATTTGATCGACAAGGGTGTGTAAACTGTGAGCAACAAACGACGACAAAAAGTCAATACTCAGGGCAAGTTGTTTTCGCCAAAGCCCAAACAGAAACGTTTATCGAGCTTTACCTGCGATCGTACCGCAGACTCCGAATCGGACTGCGGGGTTTCACTCCTTGTCGATCGTCACCCGACTAGATTTATGCTACCTGCAATTCTCAAACCCCTTCAATGAGTTAGCAGCCCGTTGCTTAAAAATGATTTGCTGCTGAAATTGCGGTTTTGAGCATCCACTGTTATCTTGAAATACTTCTGTCAGAGTCAAGTCTGCATCCCGATGTGTTAACCCTGATGAAAACCATTCTAATCATCGAAGACGATGAAACGATTCGGAACAATTTACTAGAAATATTGGAGCTAGAAGGATTTCGTGGCATCGGTGCCGAACAAGGTCAACTCGGCGTCAGCAAAGCGAAAGCGTTTTTGCCCGACTTGATTTTGTGCGATGTTTGTATGCCCGAACTCGACGGATACGGCGTTTTGAGCGCGTTGCGATCGCATCCTCAAACGGCAACGATTCCGCTCATTTTTCTCACCGCCAAAAGTGAACCGCAGGAAATGCGGCGCGGCATGAATTTAGGCGCTGACGATTATTTGATCAAGCCGTGCTCGGTTGCCGAACTGCTCGCCGCGATTACGTCGCGCTTGAAAAAACACTCGGTGCTGACTCAACTCTACGCGCATCAGCAGCGCCAAACCGTCGAAGCGATCAAACAAGAAGCGTTTCTTGACCCGTTGACGCATTTGCCTACGCGCAACGCGATGCATCAACGGTTGCAGTCGCTCTTAAAGCACAGCAGTAAAACCAGCACGATTGCGGTTTTGTGTATTAATCTACAGCGCTTTCATACGATTAACGCCAGTTTCGGACATACGATCGGGGATATTGTGCTTCAGCTTGTGGCTCGCCGACTCAACAAGATTATGCAGGCGCAAGCCAAAACCTCCGCCACACGCGGATTGTTAGCGCGGCTCAACGGCGATCAGTTTGGTATTGTGCTCTGCGACACAACAGAATCTGCGCTCTGCACGCTTGCTCAAACGATTCTCGATACGATCGCGATGCCCTACCTTGTAAACGGTCACGACCTTCGTTTGCAAGCTAATATTGGCATGACTTGTGTAAGCAATCCGACTTGTGCACCGCAAACCTTGATCACTCAAGCGGAAACTGCTCAGCACTGGAGTCAGCAGCGCAGCATGAACGGCTACCAGTTTTATAGTGCGAAGGTGGACGCGCTTGAAGTAGAACGCCGCTTAATCGAAATGGATTTGAGCAACGCGATCGATCGAGCAGAATTTCAGGTGCATTACCAGCCGCAAATTGAACTTGCCACAGGGCGAATTATCGGAATGGAAGCGCTGCTGCGCTGGATGCATCCGATGCGCGGTGCTATTTCGCCGCATACCTTTATTCCGATCGCCGAAGAACTGGGTTTGATTGTGCCGTTAGGAGAATGGGTGCTACGAACGGCTTGTCACCATGCCAAATGCTGGGAGATATTGAGTTCAAAGCCGTTGCGGGTGTCGGTGAATTTGTCGATGCGTCAGTTTCAGCGTGAAGACCTGCTCGATCGCGTGTCGCGTATTCTTGCTGAAACGGGTTTAGAACCCACGCGGCTTGTGCTCGAACTGACTGAAAGTTGCTTGATGCAGGATGTCAGTGCGACGGTTCGGACGCTGCATCGCCTCAAACAGCTTGGCATCGAAATTTCGATCGACGATTTTGGCACCGGATATTCTTCGCTGAACTACCTGAACCAATTGCCGATCGATGCGCTAAAAATTGATCGATCGTTTGTTCAACAAGCCAGTGAAGGGTCAACCACGATCGCCAGCGCAATTATCGAGATGGCAAAAGGGTTAAATTTGCAAATAGTGGCAGAAGGCATTGAAACCGAATTGCAGCTTGCGTTTTTCCGCGATCGCGGCTGTCATGCGATGCAAGGCTATTTGTACAGTCCGCCAGTTTCTCCTGAAGAGATGCAGTCGTTGTTGGTGAGCGATCGACGCTTGCTTGTCACCGTGTAGCCCGCGCAACTAAATCTCTGCATTCAAATCCAGATTTTGAAGGCTTCGCCCTTACACCTACCGCTAGTCGGACGTTTTCACGGGATCAACGCTCTACATTGAGAATAAAATCTGGATTGGAGAAGCTTGAATATGACGCAGTTTTGGCTTTGGCTTGGCTGTATTTCGATGACGCTTGGCGCAATTTTTTTTGGATTCGGTGCCGATCATGCCAAAAAACAACGCTGGCAGTCGGTTTACACGTTGAACTTTTTTATTTGCGCGATCGCGGCGGTGCTTTATCTAGCAATGACGCAGCGACAAGGATTTAGCATAATTTACGATCGTCCTTCGTTTTGGGTGAGATATGCAACCTGGACGTTTTCAACGCCGTTGACGCTGATATTACTCGGTTATTTAGGACGGGTTCGTGTTTCGATCGTTGCCAGTATGATCGGCGCTGATGTATTAATGATCGCAACCGGATTTGTAGCCGCGATTTCACCAAAGCCGCTTACGAACGTTTGGTATCTGGTGAGCTGTGGATTTTATTTAGGATTAGCGTATTTGTTATTAAAACAGTATCGTCAGCAATCTGAGCAGAATTATCCAAATGCGAAAAAAGTCTTTCGTAAATTATTAACGGTGCATTTAGTCATTTGGACTGCGTATCCGATTGTTTGGATTTTGGCCAGTACTGGTTTTAGCGTGATCAACAGCACTACTGAAACCGCTTTTTATACGATTTTAGATGTTGCAGCTAAAGTTGGTTTTGGATTTCTTGCGCTTAATTCGCTCAAGCAGCTCGAGCAAGCTGAAGACTCGGTACAGTACTCAGGAGAGCGGGCGTATAGTCGTTGATCAATAAAACAATGTCAAGTGTGTTCGATCGCCTAGCTCGACCTGAAGCGCTTAGCATAAAAGTACGTAAGTTCGGTAGAAGTGAACGTGTTGGAGCGGCGCTATGGTAAGACTTCAGCCCTGGCAGTGGATCGTCCTCGGATTGCCGATCGTGCTGGTCGTCGGATTTCTCCTGATTGCGGCAGGACTGCAAATTCACGCTTGGGGAATTAACTGGATCTGGGCGATCGTCGGCGTGCTCTTTGTCGGGTGGCGCTGGCTTTTAGTGCGATGGACACAGCCTGCGGTACGGCAAGTCGAAGCCGTTGTTGCGGAACTCTCAGAAGAAGCTGACCAAGCGCTAACGTCTGCTCCAGCAAGCGACACCACGCGCAAAGTGCAAATCGAAGTTCAGAAAATTCTCGACCAGGCACAAGCTGATCCGCCGATGTGGGAAGACTGGAACATTTTCTGGCAGCGCTGCCTGAGTTTGATTCGCTCGATCGCTCAAGTTTACTATCCGCAAACTCAAAAGCCGCTTCTAAACATCTACATTCCTCAAGCGTATGCGTTGCTGCGGGGAACGGTTGACGATTTGGATCAATGGATGCAGCGATTAACGCCAGTACTCAATCAAGTGACGCTCGGGCAAGCGTATCAAGCTTACGAGGTGTATCAGAAAATCGAGCCGTCTGCCCGTAAGATCTGGGGCGTATGGAGTTGGGCGCAATGGGCGCTTAATCCTGCTGCTGCGGTTGCGCGGAGTGTGACGGCTCGATCGAGCAATCGAGCGACGCAAGAACTGTTAGCTAACCTGAGTCAAATGCTGCGTGAAGCGGTGTTAAGGAATTTAGCGCGTCAAGCGATCGAGCTTTATAGCGGTAAAGCTCAAGATTTAGTGCTGGAGGTACCTGCTCCTGCCAATCCTCAAGTTGAATCGGTGCGAGGTTTGATCGTTCAAGCATCGCCCCCGGAAACGATCGAGCAAAAGCCTGTAAATCTGCTGCTAGTCGGTCGAACTGGAGCCGGAAAAAGTAGCTTGATTAACACGCTTTTCGTTGAAGCCAATGCGGAGGTTGATGCGTTGCCTTCGACCGATCAAGTCGGGGCGTATCAGTGGAAAACCGAGACCGGAGAAACGTTAACGCTTTGGGATACGCCCGGATATGAACAGGTCGATCGCGAAGATCTGCGTCGTCAAGTGCTGGGTCAAGCGGCTCAAGCTGACTTAGTTTTATTGGTCACGCCTGCGCTCGATCCTGCGCTGCAAATGGATGTCGATTTTCTCAAAGCATTGCAAGCAACTGCGGATTTACCGACGATCGTCATCGTGACTCAGGTTGATCGATTGCGCCCGATTCGAGACTGGTCGCCGCCCTACGATTGGCAAACCGGAACCCGCCCAAAGGAAATTGCGATTCGAGAAGCGGTTTCTTACCGGACTCAAGTTTTAGAATCAGCTTACCCGCTTGTAACCAGGGGTGCGAATCGTCCAGCGTGGGGCGTTGAAGCGCTATCGATCGCGCTGCTTGACGCGATCGCACCTGCAAAACAGTTTCGCTTAGCTAGATTTCTGAAAAATCTCGATGCCCGAACCGTTGCAGCAGCAAAGATCATCGATCGCTATGCGTTTCAAATGACGACAACGCAAGGACTCGCCGCGTTTCTTAAAAGTCCAATTCTGCGATTTCTTTCAACGCTTGCCACGGGTTCACCCACATTGGCGCTACTGCTATCTGAGAAAATCCCGATCGAGCAGTTGCCGTTGACGATCGGGAAGCTGCAAATGGCGGTTGATTTGTTCAATTTAATCCGTCCCAACGCCTCGCTTGATGTATTGGCGCTTTGGAGCTTGCTGATTGAAAACGCTGCAACGCCGGATCGAAACGCTTGGGCATTCGGGCACGCTTTGATCGAGTACTGGACGCAGAATTTATCAAACGAGCAGCTTGCATCAAGCTTTCAGCACTATTTGAATCAATCGACTGAAACGCCATCTTTGTAAATTGGGCATTCTAAACACGATCGCTCTTTTGTGTGACGAAACAGGAAGCTTCAGCATGTCGATCGACAAACTCCAGCCCGTGCCGACTCAGCAAGTCGGAATGTACACCCCCTATTATCCGCAAGCGAGCAAAAAGCAGATTTTGCCGTATGCCATTAGTTTGTATCAGAAAGGCTCACTCGAAGGCGAGCGCAAAATCGAAGGCGCTGCCAGTATTCCCTTTATCGCAAGTTGGAATGTCTCAACGCTGCCGGCCGATTTGTGTCGCTGCCGCATTCAGTTCGACAACAACGCAGAGCTAAGCTATGAAATCATGATGGCAAATTTTGAATTTGTGGATTTCTTAATCGACGTGATTTTCACGTTCAAGCGCAGCCGATTAGCAGATTTTTCGCAATCCTTTTACCGCAAGCTTTTGCGCGTTGAAGATTAAGCAGAATCGATTGGCAATTTCTAGAGAGCGATCGAAATTGATCGCTCTTTTATTAACGTAACCTAAGTTCCGGATAGCAATCTCAATCCACCTGGCGACTTAGATTAGCTGTGCACATTGCCTTTGGTTACGCGGTTCATCGGTTCCTTCGGAGTTGCGCTTTGCGCCAATCGAAGTCCGCGATCGAGCAGATTAACCCCCAAAATTTCCGTAAAGGAACCCGATAAGGGCGGGGTCTGTCTAGCCGCGTTGCCGAAGGTTGTAGAACCTCTCAAATTTGTCGCGTTTGAAGCCGATCGCGCAGTTTCGATAAAGAATCCTGCGTGCTAATCGGCGATCGCGGCTGCGGCATTTGATTATCGGGCCAATTCGGTAAGTCAAAACACGGGCAATTGTCGGGCGGCATTCCGATTATCCGCATTGGAACGGGCATTGCACATCGCGCACAAGCGCTAATTTCCCAATCAGAAGATAAAAGTTCGTTGATCGTTTGCTCAGTGCCTTCGAGATAACACGCACCCGATTTAGGATCACGCACTTGCTTCCAGCACGCTTCAAATTCGTCGCTATAGCGATCGCCTGCAATAACGGGTTGAACCTTCACCGCTTGCTGACCGTTCTGAATCAAAACCCGCTTGCCTAACTGAAACCAGTAAGCGAGGTATTGTCTGACTTGATGTTCGGATGCCATAAGATACCTAGAATCAGAATTAGACACAGGAGCAACCTGATTAAGAACTTAGAAGTCTTTATCTTCTGTATGACGTGTTTTTAACAATCAGCACGATCGTTAGATAGATTTCGCTTTGTTAGAAGGGCTTCTAGCTCTATGCTACCGTGCAAAATCACGATCGAAATCTGAACAAAATCTATAGAAACACGTTAGAAATTCTAATCGGTTTTTAACGGTGTTCCTAATTGGCTGAGATTTAACACATGACCGCCTGTGACTAGATAAACGGTGCTTGCGATCGCACCCACACGTCGCGTTAGTGATCCCAATCGATCGCGAAACGTTCGCCCGATCAGATACGCCGGAACGACACCCCAACCCGTTTCTTCTGCAACCAAAATCACTTGACTAGAAGCATTTCCCAAGCTTTGCAAAACTTGATCGAGCGTTTGAGTCCACTGCGTTTCGTCTTGCTCTAAAAGATTTGCAAGCCAGGTTCCAAGCGAATCAATTAACAAACACTCGAATTGAGTTGCAGACTCGATCGCAGCAGCAAGCTCGATCTCAACTGTTATTGTTTGCCAAGTGTCAGGACGGCGCGATCGATGCTGCTCAATTCGAGTTTGCCATTCGCGATCGTCAGGATTTTCCTGAGCCGTTGCGATGTAGCAAACGCTTTTACCTGACTCAATCGCTAACTGTTCTGCCCATTCGCTTTTGCCCGATCGGGCTGGCCCGGTAACTAAAATAATCTGCTGCATTATTTCTGCCTCAAGACGAATCTTAACAAAAGCTGTGCTGGAAACGGGTTTCACGGTTAAAATGACGGATACCCTATTGCGGTTGTCATCAGGCTTGTGATATTGGCATTTCTAACGCGATTCAAAGTGAAATCTGCATTGCACGCGCTGAATTTGAAAGGAGACCCTTGAAGCAGTCATGAAAAAAGATTTGCGACGAATCGAAGAAACGCTTCTTCAACTTAATAAGAAGGTGCCATCTTTATCAACTTCGATCGAGCAACCTGAAACGCCCCATCAAGCCGTTTCGTTTGATTTACATACGAAACCGCCGAAAGCAATTTCGACTGAGGTATCGGTTGAGCCAATTCCTGTACGCCACGCTCCCGCAACGGCTGAACCCAAACCACTTAACCTTCCTCGCCTTAAAACCCCCAGTTTTAGCAGCCATCGAAATGCCGCTAATCCGTCTCTTGCTGCAAACCTGCTGCAAGATCTGTTAACAATCGTCGAAAGCTGGCAAACTGAACTCGCTCAAGTGCTGCGTCAAATTCAAGACCTTTATCTTGAAGGCCCGATCGTAGACGGTTGGCTCGAATCACACACGGGTGAACCGCTCGGAGATGTTTCTACCTTGCGTCATGCCGAAGTCGATCGCTTAATGGACTACATCGAAAAAATTTGCGCCGCGCCGATTCCCGGCGATCCCAATCGTTGCGCTGGATATCGGCTTTGTGGGCTAAATCCTGATGGACAGCTTTGGTCGTATCCGTGCCCACCGGATCAAGTTCCAAGTCTCAGCCTTGCGATCGCTCGCTTTCACAAGCTGCGTCAACTGCTCGATCGCAAACAAGATTTAGAAACGCGCCTCGGTCAACTTGCTGAAACGTTAGTCGTGATGCACGGTCGCTTAAAAAACTCGTAAGCGTGGGAACTCTGGGGTTTGAACTCCCTAGCAACGTTTCCCATGACTCCGCACATCTCCGCAATTATTTGCACGCACAATCGAGATCAATATTTAGGAGCCGCGATCGATAGCCTTCTAATCCAAGACTTCGAGGCGTTTGAAGTGATCGTGGTCGATAATGCATCGAGCGATCGAACTTGCAAAGTGGTTGAAGCACGGCTCCGCGATCCCCGGTTGCGCTATATTTATGAACCCTCGATCGGATTGTCGATCGCCCGCAACACAGGTGCAAAAATCGCTAACGGTGAGATTTTGGCGTATCTCGATGATGATGCGGTTGCCAGTCCTCAGTGGCTTAAAGTTTTGTACACCGCTTATTGTCAAAATGACAAGTTAGCGATCGCAGGCGGAAAAGTGACACTGCTTTGGAGTAAGGGGATCACCGCTCCGGTTTGGCTTTCTGAAGGATTAGCAGGAAATTTAGGAGCTTACGATTTGGGTGAAGCGATCGTGTATGTCGATCGTCCCGGACTCACGCCGCGTGGCTTAAACTACTCAATTCGCAAAACGTTTCTCAATCAAATCGGCGGCTTTGATCCGAATCTCGGTCGCGTGGGCAAAAACTTATTGTCAAACGAAGAGTTACACACCACGAATCTGGCGCTGCGCTGCGGTTGGCAGGTTGCTTATTTGCCTACGGCGTGCGTGGCGCATCACGTTGCTCCAGAACGAGTCAACCGCCGATGGTTTCTGAGTCGAGGCTGGTGGCAAGGCATCAGCGAGTGCTACCGAGAGCAGATTGCTGGGGAAGCTGGAATCGGGCAGTTTCGTAGAGGCGGAGAACGGTTGATGCGAGGAGTTTATAAATCCTGCAAGTTCGCTGCTGATCCCGCTCAATGTTTTGAGAATGTCGTGTACAGCTACGGTCAAGTTGGCTACTTGATTAAAGCCTTGCAGGGTTTTTTATCTTCAAAAGCATAGGGTCTGTTTTAAACCGTTTCGCGGCGTTTCGAGTTTGCCCGCTATTCGTTTACGGACGGAGCAGCAGCGATGCCAAAGCAGCTCCTAAATTAATTTCTTTAAAGCCGTGCTTTGCGCGAATCGCAGAACCATTTTGCCACCACCGTGATTGAGCGTTGCAACCCAACAGAACACAGTTGTTTGTTACAAAAACTAAAAAGAAGGATGTGAAAAATAGCGTTCTTGTTTTTTTCTGCTTTCCAAACTAGCCTCACGCTTGTATTTCAGCCAATTGTTAAGTTTTTCCTCACAATCGATCGAGTCCTTTTATAATTGTGAACGAATGTAAAGCATTGGCGAGAGCGAATACTTCTAACCATCTACCTCATCATTTCATAGAGAAAAATCGCTGCCAACCTTTACAAATTTCATGGAATAGGAGTTCTCTATCTTTCACCTGGTGATAGTTCAATTCAAAAACCATCACATTCCGTTGTCTAGCTTCACTTTACTTAACGAAACTAGAGTAAGATTACGTTCAGTAGGTACAAATCCTCACTGGGTTAACGAACCTGCTCTCACAGCTTGATCCGATAAGAACCGTGGGACTTGTGACAGCCGCCTTGAGACTTTCCGACGCCGACACGACTCCCGCCGCTCTGATTCAACTTTTCTCCAGTCTCTGTTGAATCAATCCGCGTCTTTTTGGATTTAAGTCTCTGGTGCTTCACATCGAACCGCTACTTCCTCTTGTCCCTACAACCTGGTTATTGTTCTCATGGTGAGTCCTTCATTTCCCTGGCTAACAACCCTGATTCTGCTGCCCCTTGCAGCATCCTTGCTGATTCCCATCCTTCCCGATAAGCAAGGCAAAACGGTACGCTGGTACGGTCTCAGCGTTGGCTTAATCGATTTCGTTCTGGCAATCTACGCCTTTTCAAAGCACTACGATTTCCAAAACCCGAATTTCCAACTCACCGAGAGCTACGCTTGGATTCCTCAAATTGGCGTGAATTGGTCGCTTGCCGTTGATGGAATTTCGATGCCGCTTGTGGTTTTAGCAGGTCTTGTGACGACGCTCTCGATGCTGGCAGGCTGGAAAGTCACCAACAAGCCCCGCTTGTTTTACTTCTTGATGCTGGTGATGTACAGCGCTCAGATTGGCGTGTTTTGTGCGCAAGACATGATTCAGTTCTTCTTGCTGTGGGAAGTGGAACTGGTACCCGTGTACATTTTGATCGCGATTTGGGGCGGCCCGAAGCGTCTTTATGCCGCGACAAAATTCATTCTTTATACGGCGATCGGCTCTGTTTTCATTCTGGTATCCGCGCTCGCACTGGCATTTTCAGGGGATCATTTCACGTTCAACATGCAAGAGTTAGGGCTAAAAGAATATTCACTGCCGCTCGAACTCTTAGCTTATGCAGGTTTCTTAATCGCTTACGGCGTGAAGCTGCCGATCTTCCCGCTTCACACTTGGCTGCCGGATGCCCACGGTGAAGCGTCTGCTCCGGTTTCGATGATCCTCGCAGGCGTGTTGCTGAAAATGGGCGGCTATGCGTTGATCCGCATGAACATGGAAATGCTGCCTCACGCTCACGTGTACTTCGCGCCCGTGCTCGCGATTCTAGGAATTGTCAATATCATCTACGGTGCATTGGCTTCGTTTGCGCAGCGCAACCTTAAGCGTCGGATGGCGTACTCGTCGATTTCTCACATGGGCTTTGTGCTGTTGGGAATTGCTTCGTTTACCGATTTGGGCATGAGCGGCGCGGTTTTGCAAATGGTGTCTCACGGATTGATTGCCGCAGCGCTCTTTTTCTTAGCGGGTGTGACTTACGATCGGACTCACACCCTGGACATGGATGAAATGGGCGGTTTGGCAAAGAAAATGCCGAGCACGTTTGCCTTATTCACGGTTTGTTCGATGGCATCGCTGGCGCTTCCAGGGATGAGTGGCTTTGTAGGCGAATTAGCGGTATTCCTCGGTTTCACTACTAGCGACGCCTACACTTCAACCTTCAAAGCAGTTGTAGTTTTGCTGTCTGCGGTTGGATTAATCGTCACCCCGATTTACTTGCTCTCGATGCTGCGCGAAATGTTCTACGGCAAAGAAGGCAAAGCGGTATCCGGTGAAGTTCTGCTGGATATGAAGCCGCGAGAAATGTTTATCGCGGCGTCGCTGTTGATTCCGATTATTGGAATTGGCTTATATCCGAAGCTGGCAACGCAAACCTATGATGTGAAAACCGTTCAGGTTGCAGCACACGTTCGCAATGCAGTTCCCGTGATTGCGGCTCAAATGGCGAGTCAACTTCCTCAAGTGTCAGTTGCTCCTAGAGTGATTGCACCGAGCCACGAGCTTTTAGGGATAATGAAATAAAGCTTAGCCAAGTAGCAAAGTGCCTGAAAGAGCGCTCTTTCAGGCACTTTTGTTTGGGTCGAGGTTTAAAGGAATTAGCAACGATTCGGTTGCGTCTGAGTGTGGCGCGATCGGATCGTCGGCGATCGTGGAAGTTAGTAAGCAACTTGCTATTTCTTTTTACACAAAGCGTTAGATTAGTTTCGTAGCTTGGGAACTATTAGAGTACGAAATCTAACTTATGTAATAGCTCCGCAGCGATTTCTCGTTGGGGAGTTTTTTCTTTACGCAATTTGGGCTGAAATCGTGCAATCACACAGTAAGATTTGATGGAATCTTTAAACGCTGTAAAAAATTCGCACGGCACTCGAAAGGAAGGAGATCGATGAATATCGTAGACCTGTTTCATAAAGGCGGCGTAACGATGCTCCCGCTTTTTTTCCTCTCAATCCTGTCCCTCGGTGCCATTATCGAACGATCGTGGTTTTGGTTTAACGTTCTCAATAAAGAGAAAGAAGTCGCGAATCGGATTTTGGACACGTCGCGCCGGGATTGGGATAGCTCGGTTGAAATTGCGCGTCAATCGTTTGATCAACCGATCGGACGCTTTTTGTATGCTCCGATGCGGCTGCAAAATCCAGACCCCGAACTGTTTCGCTTGGCGCTTGAAACGTCAGCCGATGAGGAAATTGCCAACATGCGACGCGGTGACAAAATTCTCGAAGCCGTGATCGCATTAGCCCCGTTGCTCGGACTGTTGGGAACGGTAATCGGATTGATTTTGTCGCTCAAAGCGATTCGCATCGGCGACATCGGAACGGCATCGACCGCAGGCGTAACGACGGGGATCGGGGAAGCGTTGATTAGTACGGCGACTGGACTCGTGGTGGCAATTTTCAGCCTCGCATTTTATCGATTGTTTCAAGGCTTAGTCTTCAATCAAGCGAAAGTTTTTCGTCGGATTGGCAACGAACTCGAAATGTTATATCGCCAAAAATGGCAACTGATTCACCATAAGCCGTTTTCAAAAGACGATTTGTAGTTTCCTTATTTCGCGCTATGAAACTCAACCTTGATTCTCCAACCGACGAAGCACAAATTCAGATTATTCCGTTGATCGACGTGATTTTCTGCATTCTGACCTTTTTTATTTTGGCAGCGTTGCAGCTTACGCGACAGCAAGGCATTAACTTAGAATTGCCGAAAGCCGGAACAAGTAGCGTTCTGATGCGCGAAATGTTGATTGTGGGAATTGATTCGTCGGGTCAAACTTACATCGACGATCGCGGACAAAAGCAACTTGTTGATAAATCACAACTGCTGCAAGTTGTGCAGGCTTATCACCAACAACAGCCCGATGGACTGCTCGTTTTGCAGGCGGCGCAAACAGCGTTTTATAACGATGTGATTCAAGCGTTGGACATTATGCGATCGGTGGCTCCCGATCGCGTTGCGCTTTCGACGGCTCCGGGCGAGCAGCCGAGTCAAGCGACTCAGCAACCCGGGCAAATCCCCACGACGCCCGCACCAAATGTAATTCCGACTTCACCGACAAACACGCTTCCCACCAATCCGAATTTAGTGCCTTCAACGCCAGTTCAGCCTGTTATTCCACAAGCACCGGGAACCGCTCCGCAAACAGTACCAAACTCAGGAAACGCGCCGATCGCGCCCCAATCCCCCCAATAGTGACTATAAAAACAGGTAGAGACGGGTGAGTGACCCGTCTCTACAAAGTTGTCGGAACTGATCGATTAGTGTCGCCCGTTCCGAATTGGGGTTCCGCAAGGATAGGTTGCGACAGGTTTGCGCTCAAGTTCATCGGACACTAGGACAGGCTCAAACACGCGATGATCTGCTTTTTGCTTGGCAGCTTCGTAGTCGGCTTTGAGCGTTGTCAACATTTCTTCGCGTCGATCGAACAACCGCTTCAAGGGACGCGGCGGGCATTGATTGATCACATACGCTGTCATAATTGGAAGCGCGATCGTGCTGTCGGTGTAGCATACGATCGTGCTCGGCAATTCGTTCGGATCAATTTTGCCCCAGCTTACCGCTTCGGTTGGCGTTGCTCCAGATAAGCCACCCGTATCAGGACGCGCATCGGTGACTTGAATAAAGTAATCGTGACCACGCTCTTCGAGTCCTAAAACTTCGTGCAGTTGCGGTTGCGTTTGCAGTAGGAAATTCTTCGGACTGCCGCCTCCAATAATTAAAGCAGCGCTTTTGCCTTCGACATCGGGAATGCCAGAATCGCGGGCAGTGTACGCGATCGCCGCCGTTTCATTCACGTCTAAAAGCGGATCGATTTGGAGTTTCGAGCCTTCGAGCGCCATTGCTGCAAGGTTCATGCCGATCGAGCTATCTCCGGGCGATGACGTGTAAATTGGAACGCCACATTCATAAGCGGTTGCCAGCAGCGATGAATGCTTTACGCCCAGTTGACGCTCAACTTCATGCACGTATTTGCCCAATAGGTAATGAAACTCGGCGGTGCTCATGCGCTTTTGAAACGGTTCCGCTTGAATAATTTTGCGGATAAAGGCATCGGTACCGAGCAGCACATCGTAATCGAAAATGATGTCGTAAATCCGAATGCGACCTTCTTGACGCAGTTTGACATCATCCACAAACGGATTGCTCGCATAGAGATCGAGTCCCAAGCCGTAGTGCATATCGTGATATAGGTTTGCGCCCGTGCTGATAATCCAATCGATAAAGCCGTTGCGCATCAATGGCGCAAGTACCGACGTTCCGAATCCCGCAGGCGTCATTGCACCTGATAAGCTAAGTCCGACCGTAACGCCTTCGCGCATCACTTCGCGGCTAAGTAAATGACACGCTTCGCGTAGTCGAGCCGAGTTGTAGGCAGTGAAATACCCGTCGATCAAATCCACCACGCTAATTTCTGACGGCATGGGGGCGGGTGTAATTTTCTGACTGAGAAGTTTGGACATTGAAAGACTCCAAGAACAACAGACCGCATAAAGTAAGGGATGATCAGTAAAAACCAGTTCTCACAAGAACTGAATGCCGCAAAAGAAAGCGCTGAAATTTAACGCGAAAAGCGTCTTCAGCCAGCCTTCACAGGCAGCTCAAAGTTGCACAACTCGAACCAAGCGCGATCGTGACGGATAGCTTCAGTCGAGTGAGTATTCAGAATCAAAAATTCTCTAATAGCAGAGAACATGACCGATCTAGTTCGCAGGAATAGAGTGTAAGGACAACCCCACGCGAACCTTGAGTTACCGATCGGTCAGTTCATACTGGGCGGTTCACAGCCATCAACCACAGATAGAGCTGGGTCACACTGCCGCCGACGCTTTAATTTCATTTCCAAATACCACAGGGGACGCCAGGGATATTCAGTAAAAGAGAAACGTTTCAAGGCTTCTTTACAACCCGTAACGGCACAAACGTTTTTATCCTAGCATCCTTAAGCAAGATGGTGATCGTTAGAAAGACGGAGATCGCTAAATTTGGTAGGCTAAGAAGGCTTTCGTGGAGTTGTGCATATGTCGTCAGAAGCGTTGAGTGCTGAGCAGCATCGTCTGAAAATGCAGCGTCGAAAAGAAGTGCAAGATCAGCGCATTGCCGATCGCACCGTCGAGAAAGGATTGATTATTGTTAATACGGGAAACGGCAAAGGCAAAACAACGGCGGCGTTGGGAATGGTGCTGCGATCGCTCGGTCACGGGTATAAAGTGGCGATCGTGCAGTTTATCAAAGGCGCATGGGAACCCGCAGAAAAAGCGGCGTTTTCACCCTGGAAAGATCAAATTGAGTTTCATGCGCTCGGTGAAGGCTTCACGTGGGACACGCAGGATCGCGATCGTGACGTTCTCAAAGCTACCGAAGCGTGGGAAAAAGCGCTGTCGTTTATTCGCAATCCCGACTACAAGCTTGTTTTGCTTGATGAAGTTAATATTGCCTTGAAAATGGGCTATCTCAAAATCGAGACGGTTTTAGCGGGGCTTGACGAAAAACCGAGCGATTCGCACGTGATATTGACGGGGCGCAACGCACCTGCGGAATTAATCGATCGCGCCGATTTAGTGACGGAAATGACGCTGATCAAGCATCCATTTCGAGAGCAGAACGTTAAAGCGCAGCCGGGGATCGAGTTTTAGCGCAACTGATACGTTAAAGCAACCCACTCGTCAAGGCGTTCAGAATCGATCGCTTTAAATCCCACATCAATCAAGGCGGTCGTGACTTCAGGTTCGTAGTCAGTCGTGAATCCCGCCGCGATTAGCAATCCGTTGGGACGCAGCGATCGGCGCACATCCCAAGCAAGCGCGATATGCACTCGCGCCAGAATGTTACTCATCACCAAGTCAAACTGTTCTGGCGCATTCACAGACTGCACGGTTTGAAGCGTTCCGTTTATCCAATGACCAAGCTGGCTGCCTTGTCCTAGACTGGCTTTCAAAACGCGGACTTGGTCATTGACGGCATTAAGATCAACGGCGTTTTGAGTGGCTTGAGCGGCGATCGCATCGTTATCGATCGCAAGTACAGTAGCTCCGAGTTTTGCCATTGCGACGCTGAGAATTCCAGAACCAGAGCCGAGATCAAGCGTTTGCATCGATGGCTTAATGAATCGATCGAGCAACGTCAAACTAAGCTGCGTGGCCGGATGGAGTCCGCTTCCAAACGCAAGCGACGGATTAAGCTTGATTGGGATTTCGTGCGGTTGAGCGGAGTACTCAGAATCGGGAGCAAGAACGACAAAGCGCGATGCAACTCGATGAAGAACGGCGTCGGGATTTGACGGTTTTGAAGATACGATCGACGTTTCGAGTTCTGTAGTTAATCCGGTGCGGTGAAGTGGCGTGAGCGTTTGAACAATGCGATTAATGTTGGCGTGCGTGGAAGCATCATACGGCACATAAAAGCAAACGGAAAACGCCCAATTAGGATTAGAACTTTTTGTAATGCTGAGCGTATCGGTGTAATCAACGGTTGCAAGTAAGGTTCTGATCCAGTCGATCGCTTCGCGAGTTGTGTCAAAGCTTAGCTCGATCCAAGCAGGTTGTGTCATAGCGTTGTGAATACTTTTGCAATAGCAGAGGCAGCCAGCGAAGACATAATTCGATATCCGGCTTCGTTGGGGTGGAGTCCATCGTAAGACAAAGCGGATTGAAGTAAACCTCGATCGTCGATCACACGGCTGTAGTAATCGAGATAATCATGATTGTTTTCGAGACAGTATTGTTTGATCCAAGCGTTGAGCGATTGGATTTTTTCGGGCGATCGTCGATCGGTTCGTTTAATTTCACTTGCATCGTGAACAGGTAAAACCGAGGAAAACATAACGCGAATTTGATGGACTTGGGCGAGTTCAGCGATCGAGGCGTAGTTATCTTGAATTTGCTCTAGCTCAGTTGCGCCTAAATTTCCTGCTAAATCATTTGTGCCTGCCAAAATCACGACGAGTTTAGGCTGAAATGCAATCACATCGGGTCGAAATCGAATCAATAGTTGCGGGGTTGTTTGTCCACAAATGCCGCGATTAAGATACGGTTTACCTGGAAAATACTCAGTTAAATCCCATTGTTCAGTAATTGAATCTCCGAAAAAAACCACCGGATAATATAATTTCGATTCAAGAACGCGAAGATTTGCTTGGCGATATTTTTGAAGCTGTGCCCAATCGCTCATGCATTGCCGAATAAAATCAGCATCGTACTGTCTAAATTGCAGCGTCGATCGAATTTGATTAATCCAACGTTTAGCAGCGTTAGCAATCATATTAAAGCATTTTGTAGAAAGGGCTGGGCTAAAATTCCGAGTACTAAACTAAGCTGAGGCGGGATAACGTATTCGGTCAAATCAATTTCTAAAGTTTGAGCAGCAAGACGTAGAAATCTCCAACTAACTCCATTGGTTACGGCGCCATAAACTGGAGTCTGCAAATCTTCAGATTGATTGAGCAAAGCAGAACCGACCATTTGAGCCGCACACTGACCTAAGCCCGATCGAATTTCGCCGTTTTTTTCGACTAAAACTAGCACCGGAGCCGTCACTTCAAACTGATTATCTGCCGCACTTAAAATAAAATCGCACTCACCATTCAATCCTTTATCAGAATCAATATTAAGATTCACGCCGCTAAAGTAGCTAATCGGTTTCGGGGCTTGATCTCGAATTTCGAGCAGAATCGGCGTGACAATTAATTCTGACTTTGCTTTTTCGGTTTCAATTGCCAGCGCTAAATCTAATTGTCGATCGAGCAGTTGAAGTAAAAAGACTGAGGGTTCGATCCGGCTTGTGTTGATAAACAATCCAGATTTATTCTCAAGCTGAAGGTCAAAGGCTTTCAGCACTTGATTCAGCGTTTTGAAGTCCCCGTAGGTCATAAAATTGAACTTTGAATCTATTGCATTCCGATCGTACTCGTCATCTTACTTCAGCGTGCGAGATGGTTCGATCGATAATGCCTGAATCGACAACGAATTCATACTGCCTTTTGTTGGGTCAAAAATCACTGAAACAGTATTCTCGCCTGCATTTAGCCAAATACGATTGAGATGAACAGACTGCAATTGATCGTGAGTATTGGGAAAAAGTTGACGATCGACCACAATTCGATGATTCACATGAACATAACGAGCCGCATCATCGCGAGACGCATAGCGAAACGCTAGATCGTAATTTCCTGAACACGCAACAGCCACACGAAAATTAATCAACTGATCAGACAATGCATTTGCTGAATATGTGCCTTGAGTATTAATCGCAAGGAACGCATTGAGCGCATCGATCGCGGAACTTTGCCGTTTAGGGTCAGCTTTATCGATCTCGGTTGACCACTGCAATCCAAATTGATTAACCGCGTTGCGATTGCTCCAAATCGAGGTAGCATTGCGGTTGATAAAGTCGCGATATGTTGGCTTTGGACTCACCGCAAAAAGTTCAGCTAGATTTCGCATCATCACGCCTTTAAATTGAGGCGCATCGTCGCCGCAATCGCCTTTTGATTCACACGGTTCACGTAGAATTCCGTTTGGCGCAAGTTCGACGATCGCCGCATCTGCGATCGCTTCTGCTTGGCTCAATAGCTTTGGATCATTTGTCAAACGGTATAAATCTACTAATCCACCGATTAAAACGCCTTGATTGTAGGTCCAAGTCGTTTGATGATTGTTGCGACATTGACGATTCAAACCATCGTTGACTAAGTTTTCGCCGTTGATCATGCCGGATTGATTGAACCATTGCCACGATCGTTCTGCCCAGTCGCGATAGCGGGCGTCAAAGGGCGATCGCAAACTCAATTTCGCTGCAACCGATAAAAAAAGCGCATTCGTAATTGCATTTTTGTAATTTAATTCGCGCTTATGCCAATACAAGCCGCCCCCGCAAACGCGATCCCAGCCGCGTGTCATATCCCAGAAAATACTTTTGGCTTGAGTCAGATAGCGCGGATTGCCAGTTAAATCATACGCTTTAATCCAGGCTAACGCCCACCAGCCATCGTCATCGCGAAACCAGGGATTGAGAAAATTTGCATAGCGCGGCTTTTGATAAAACGTATTAAAAACATTGCCGCGATACGTCAAAGTATCCGTGAGGCGGGAATACTCGATCGTTGTTTCAAGCGCGTTTGCTGCATTCCACCAGTTAGCCGTATCCCATAATCCTGTAGATGAATTGTAAAACAATTGAAGTGAAGCCATTGCAGCCGCAATGCCTGACTGACAAATCCCCGATGCGATCATAAACGGTTTTAGATTCTCGATTCTTCGAGCAATGCTACCGTGAATCAATCGACACTCGCAAAGTGAAATTCTGTAATCAACGGTTGCAAAAATAAATTTTCTTAGTACGATTGAACCTTGAAACGTCTTAGATTACAATTCATCGGACAGTTTGAGGACACACAATGAACAAAGGTGAATTAGTGGATGCGATCGCTCAAAAAGCGAATGTCACCAAAAAAGAAGCCGATGCGATTTTAAGCGCAATGGTCGATACGATTCTCGACACCGTAGCAAGCGGTGATAAAGTTACGATCGTCGGATTTGGCAGTTTTGAAGCGCGAGAGCGTCAAGCTCGCGAAGGACGCAATCCGGCAACCGGAGCAGCGATCCAAATTCCAGCAACGCGGGTTCCCGTGTTTGCAGCCGGAAAAGGATTTAAGGAGCGGGTTTCTCCGGGTGCGGAGTAGGATGGATTTCATACTAGCGAAAGTAATGACTAGCGGGTTGGTATCATCCCTTGATCGTCCTGGCGAATAAATTCGCAGGCTACGCAGAAGAAGTGTGTCATCGCATTAGAACCGGAGATAACCGAGACAAAGCAGAGGCGGAAAGGGGTGCATTAAAATATTATTGGGTTCAATCCGAAATCGCAGCCCAATTTGTTCCTCCAAGCTGTACCGTTTTGGTTCTGTGCTGATGCGAAGGCACACTCACAAATTGCATCGATTAACTTGCCTATAGGGTTAAGGTCCAATTATCAAGACTAGTCCCCGAAGCGGCAACGACGATCGCGCCAGCCTTACGGCGAAACTCCATTGATCGCCGTTGCCATTCGCGCTTCAGGCGGAAACGCTTTTTCTTCAACTTCGCCGTTAGTTCCTAACGGCTTTGGCTGACTGTCATTGTAAGCAACCATCACACCGCCCGCGTTGCCTGCCCGGATGACAACCTGCTTGTCAGCATTCCAAGTGCGCTGCGTTCCTTCCGGCAAAACGCCCTCAAACTCTAACTTTCCGTCGGTCATCACATGCACCCACGATTGAGCGGTAAGCGTCATGCCAACGCGAACTGGCTTTTGATTCTGCGGTGATGATTTCTTTGTTGCCCCCGATCGAGCTGGATTTGCCGGCCCCATTGCTGGCGGAGCAGTCGGAGGCTTCGGCATTTCCATGGATGCGATCGACGACTGCACCGATCGATTCAAAAGATACGATAGTCCATTTACCGCCCCAACGATGAGCACCATATAAAGTAAGTACAAGTGCATCGGTCGCAACTGCGCGATCGGCAGCGATCGCCAAGACGGTCTAATTTTGGGCAGCGACATTTCAACCCTGGGAAACTTGCTGGCAAACTGCACCCCGTTTAACCCCAGCGCGTCGGCGTACTGCCGGATAAAGCTGTGAACGTACACAGATTCGGGCAAATCTTCGAGTCTGCCTTGCTCGATCGCTTTAAGCAATCTCGATTGAATGCGGGTTTTTCCAGCTACCTGCTCAAGCGGGACGCCTTGTGCCTGACGCAGTTCTCGCAACTGAGATCCGAGATCGGCTAAACACTCAGCTTGTTCTCGATGGACTGGGAGGACTTGCTTGCTCATACGTTCTGCTCCTTCATCTGTGCGGGCGTGCCGGGTAGTACATAGCTTGGGTGCTTTAAGGAATCAATTTCAGCCGAAGTTAAAGCGCGATAGTGACCGATCGCGATCGGGGTTCCAGACTTTTGGAGGTCGATCGAACCGATAGCAACGCGATGAAGCTGAATCACCCGATGACCTAACTGCTCAGCAACGCGCCGGATTTGACGGTTACGCCCTTCTCGGAGAATGATTTTTAGCTGGGTGCTAGACCTGGCACGCCGTATCACATTCACCGATGCAGGCAGGGTTTTTCGACCGTCTAACATAACGCCTTCGCGCCATTGATGCAAGACCGCATAGGACACTTCTCCTTCGACCCACACTTCGTAGGTTTTTGCAATGTGATAGCGCGGGTGCGTAAGCTGATGCGTGAGTTCACCATCGTTGATCAGCAACAGTGCCCCGGTTGATTCTACATCTAAGCGACCCACAGGGTGAAGCCCTTTACCGTGACGCAAATCGTTTGGTAAAAGATCAAGCACGGTCGAACGATTTTGCGGGTCGTGACAGGTTGAAACGACGCCAACGGGTTTATTAATTAATAGATAAATCAGCTCAGGACGGTTTTGCGGCTGGACTTGCTTTCCGTCAACTTCAACCCGATCGCGCTCTGGATCGGCTTTTTGTCCTAAACAAACAACGTCTCCATTTAGCGTTACACGTTTGTCTAGGATCAGTTGCTCTGCCCCACGTCGAGACGCAATGCCCCACTGAGATAAGATTTTTTGAACTCTCTCTGACATATCAAGCGCAGTTTTAAAGTCTAGTGATGGCAAGCAATCGCTTGCCGCACAAATTTAGCAGCGTATAAACACTAGTATGTACAAGTATAACTTTACGTTGAATTCCGCTAAATGGCTGAAGTAACCGACGAATTCGGAAATTGTTATTGCGTGCGTTGAATGCATCAGAAATCATGAATGCCGATCAATCGGTAATATAATTTGCAACCAAGCTCCCTGCATTTCAGGATGATTTTGAGCTTGCACAACGCCATGATGCGCTTCTACGATTTGTCGCACGATCGCAAGTCCTAATCCGCTTCCGCTACTCAGTGGCATTGCTGATCCTGTTTCTGTGTAAGAATCAAGCCGCACTCGCGATGGATCAGCGCGGTAAAAGCGATCGAAAACGTGCGGCAATGCTTCTTGCGGAAATCCGCTTCCTTGATCGATTACGTCGATTTGAATGCGAGCGGGATGATCGGGTTGACGAATTAAATGCACATGAATCGTAGCGTGCGGCGGACTGTATTTGATGCTGTTGTCGAACAAATTAAGAAACAAGCGATGCATTCGAGTTTCATCCGCGCGAACGATCGCGGTTTCGAGTCCTTCGTAGCTGAGTTTCAGTTGCTTTTCACTGGATAGCGGTTCTAAACTTTGCCACACTGCATACAGCACCTTGACCAAATCCACCGATTTTAGTCGGAGTCGCTGCGATGGATTGAGATCAAGCTGGCTGAGATCTAAAAGTTCTTGAACCAGCATACTGAGACGAATGGTTTCATTGAGCAAGCGATCAACCCAATTCCGGATCGGGGATTCAACACGCATTTGCAGCGTTTCTGCTACTAATCGAATCGAGGTTAGCGGCGTTTTGAGTTCGTGCGCGACGTCTGAAGTCCAACGATCGCGCTGTTGCGACAATGCGATCGCTTCGGATCGATCTTGAAGAAACACGCCAATTTCGCCATCAACAAGCGGAAAGGCTGATCCCCGGATTGGCGTCGATCGCGTTTGAGATAAGTTATCAGCATCGGCGGACGCGGGATAAAATGTCCATTCACGTTGACACGGCTGATCCCGGTTGCGCGTTTTTTCAATCAGCGAATCGAGTTCGTACGATCGCACCAGTTCAAGCAGCAAGCGCGGGGGATGATAGCTTTGGGGTTCGATGCCGAATAAGTCTCGCGCCGTTTGATTACACCAAAGAAGCTGATTTTCTTCATCGACCTGCACGTATCCGATCGGGGCTGCCTCGATAATGCGTTGCCAAACGTTGATTTGATGTTTGAGCGCTTGCTGAGCGTCTTGATGATAAGTGATGGCAGCGCCCATTTGCGCTTCGAGCGACGATCGCAAGCCCACAGTCTCGACCTGCAACGTTTGCGTCAGCACTTTGAGCCGAGACCGCATTTGAGATTGACGCCAAACTAGCAATACAAGCCCGATCGCAAGTCCGAGCAGAAACCACAGAAATTGCACAGCAAGTCGGGGGACTGAGGCAGCAGCGATGAGACATCACATACCGAGTACTCTTTTAGCTTAACGCGAGTTCGGAATTGCGGTTCATTGCTCAGCGTGTGGGCACGATCGACATTGCTATCGATTGTCTAGAACCTGAGCGCGATTAGAAATTGCGCTTGGTTGCTACGAATTTGATAATGAGGCTTCGCGACTGCAACGTAATGCAGACTAGGATTAGTAGGTGAGGACGACCAGAGTTTGACCGATTTTCATGACCTCAGTGCAAAACTCTAGCCGAAGGTGTTCCCTGCAACTTCGTTTTTGCACTGAAGAAGTCGCTGCCTTTAATCCTGCCGCCCAGTGTACTGTTAGCGGCATTTCCTGCGAGTTAGGTAAAAAACACGATGAAAATTCTGCTAATTCTATTGGTTCTTTGCGTTTCTTTATTTGTAAATCAGCCAGTTTGGGCGGGTAATACTCAACTTGTGTGGTTAGATTTTCCAACGGATTCTAATCACTTTCGCAAAGCGTTATCACCGCAAGACTGGCATTTTCCCAAAGATTTCGGCCCTCACCTGGATTATCAAACCGAGTGGTGGTACTACACCGGAAACTTAGAAACCGAAGAAGGTCGTCCGTTTGGGTTTCAACTTACCTTTTTTCGGCAAGCTTTAACGTCAAATCCAGAAATTACACCTTCAGATTTGCGCAGCAATCAAATTTATTCCGCCCACTTTACGGTGAGTGATATTCGCGGTGCGGAGCAGTTCCCGGGGGGTAAACGACACTTCTACCCGTATGAGCGATTTAGCCGAGGCAACATTCATCTTGCTGGAGCAGAAAGTACGCCGTATCACGTTTGGCTTGAGAACTGGTCAGCCACCGAACTCGAACCGAATAAAGTGCGACTGCAAGCAAAAGCAGCAGACGCCGCCCTAGATTTAGTCGTGAGTCAAACGTTGCCGCCGATTTTGCAGGGCGATCGTGGCTTAAGTGTCAAAGGATACGAGCCTGGAAATGCTTCGTATTATTATTCTCTGGTGCAGCAACCGACAACAGGAACGCTAACGGTCAATAAAAAATCCTACACCGTAAACGGAATCACTTGGAAAGATCACGAGTATTCAACTAGTGCATTAACGCCGGGAACGGTGGGATGGGATTGGTTTTCAATGCAGTTTGATAATGGAACCGCGTTGATGCTGTATCTGCTGCGCCGTGAAGATGGAACGCTCGAATCAACCTCGGCGGGAACGTTTATTGCAGCCGATGGAACCTCGCAGCCGCTAAACGCTCAAGATTGGACAGTAAACAGGTTGGATACCTGGAAAAGCCCAAAAAGTAAGGCAGTCTACCCGTCAAAATGGCGGATTGAAATTCCTAAGCTAGATTTGACCGTGCAGGGAAAATCGATGCTTGCAGATCAAGAGCTGAATACGTCTACCGCAACTTATTGGGAAGGCGCGGTGCAGTTTGAAGGCAGTGTGAAAGAACAGCCGTTGCGCGGAAGCGGCTACGTTGAATTAACCGGATACGCCGATCGATTAGACAGCCTTTTAGCCGAGCGAACGCCGTGACCATTCGCAAGGAAGCTTTAGCGTACTGCGGTGGATTCATCACAAATTTGCCACCGCCAACTGAAATGCGCTAACGTGATTGAAAAGCGGCACTACCTCATTTGAATCCGTTAAAGTCAGGGATGCAGTAATTGTGGCTGCATGGCGTTTTGCTTTCGTTACCAACAAAACTCTTTGTTATGGTAGAACCCTTGTTTGAGATCCAAGCATCACCGAACGTCAGAAAACAGCAAACCGAGAAAGGAACGCTTTATTACCAAGATTTTTCGCTGATTAATCGTTCGAGAAACACCGAAGTTTATTTTTGGTTAGAAGTCGTTGATTTAAACTCGCTTTCCTTGCTGGAGTGGTATTGGTTCACGACTCCGACTCGGATTGCTTTGGCGATCAAAGAAACTCAACTTGCGACCGTTTGCTTTGAAGTGCCGTTTGGGGCAGAACTCGGCCACTATAGCTATGCGATCGCGGCGAAATCTGAGCAAGCGCTAGAAACAACGATTCGATGTCCGCTTCAGTTGCATCACGACCCAGTTCCGTTGGAAGCTCTAGTTAAATCGATTCCTAGCTTCACGATCGATCCGCCAACCACCGCAGAACTGCCTTGCTTACTGCAACCGGGAACTCGCTTAACGTTCAACATCACGGTTGAAAATCGATCCCGCAGTGCCGATCGGTTTTACCTTGCCTGCCCGGAGATTCCACCGGATTGGTTTACGGTGAAGTATCTCGATTACGGAGTTAAATCTGGCGGCGTGGTTCAACCGCCCAAAGGACTCTACCTTAACGCTAAAGAGTGCGGCGAAATCATTCTAACGCTGCATCCGCCGTTTGACGCGCCGATCGGCGTTTACCGCATTGCCGTACAGCTTGTTTCAATGGGTCAGCCCGATTGCGGCATTGTTGAAGAACTTTACATCCGGGTTTTGCCAGACGATCGACTTGACATCACCCTGACGCCGGAAACTCAGGTAATTCCACAACACGATGGAAAACTAGTGCTGGATTTGAAAAACCGGGGAAATCTGCCTCGTAGCTTCAACGTCGAGACGCGGCACTCACCCCGGTTAATGGTTGCGATCGACACTCCAAACAATCCGATCACGCTGGCTCCTGCATCAGAAACCTCGATTGTGCTTTCAGCAAAGCCTCGCTATCGGTGGCAGCGTCCGGTTTGGGGCAAGCCGACGCTGTTTCCTTTAGAAGTGAGCTTAACCCCGGTTAGCGCAGAGCGCAACGCCGATGAAACCGATTCAACGCCAACGGTGCGACAGGCTTACTTGATTTGGCGATCGCATCCAAGCTGGGTGCGAAAAAGTCTGCTGCTGCTGGGCGTCGGGGCGATTTTTGCGGGCTTGTTTGTGCTGTATCGCTTTAACCGTCGGCCGTTTGTTGCGCCTGCGATCGCCGAGTTTAGCCCCACGAAGACCGTGTACGAAGACGGTAACGTTATTCGATTGAATTGGAAGCTGCAACCGTCTAAGAGCCTCGATCGCGTTGTGCTTGCCCGCATCGAAGACGGAGCCGAAACCAATCGCACCGACTACGATTTCAAAACCTCGATTCCGGCTCGACTCAAAGCGAAACCGGGATCAGGATGCGTCTTAAAACCGATTCCGGCTAATCGATCAGTTGCGTTTTGGCAGCTTTCTTTACCGCCGATTCCGTGGTTTTCATCGTTGCAGGCTGAAGCTCCTGCATCTTTAATTGAGTGCAAAGCCATTCCGGTTCCGGTACCAAAACCTGGAGAATACCGATTTAAGCTGCGGCTTTTCTCAAATCAGAATCAGCAAGTTCCGGTTGCCGAACAAATTACTAGCGTGATTACTATCAAAGGCACTTCCGAAGAGTCGCGTTTTAATCAAAATCCTGTGGGTCAACCGATCGTTGGTCGGCCGTCTGGCGTTCAACGGTTTAGCGAAGATACCTCATCTACGATCGAGCCGCCCGCTCCTTCGGTCAATCAACCGCAACTGCTGATTCCTCGGCCTTATCAGCCAGAAAAGAAATCCGTCGATCGCACCCCTCCCCCAACGCCAACTCAGTCTCCAACAGTTGATCCCAGTTCTATCAATCCGCCAGATAATCCTGAACCAAGTCCCTCAGTTCCGACTCAATCGAGTTCTGCTAACGCTTCACCGACTGCCACGCCAACGCCACAAGCCGATACCAGTGGGCAGCAATAACCTAGCCTGAGTTCCGGATCAGAATCCCAATCCGCCTTTCGCTTGGCTTAACCGGAACTGACGTTAACCCGATTCTGCTTCCGGCCACACAAAAAACTGGGTAGAAAAATCTACCCAGCGTTAAAATCGCAGTTCATCAAAATTACTTATTCGGTTGCGGCGTGGTACGCAGATACGGTTTTACTTCGGTCACGCCTTTCGGGAATTTTTCACGCGCTTGCTCAGTCGGAATCGAGGGCACCACAACGACATCACCGCCATCTTGCCAGTTTGCCGGAGTTGCAACGCTGTAGCCATCGGTAAGCTGTAGCGAATCCAGCACGCGCAAAATTTCATCAAAGTTGCGTCCGGTGCTGGCCGGATACGTCAACGTCAAGCGCAGCTTTTTGTTTGGGTCAATAATAAACACCGATCGCACCGTCAGCGTATTATTTGCATTCGGGTGAATCATGTCATACAAATCAGACACTTTACGATCGCCATCCGCCAAAATCGGATAGTTCACCGTTGTGCTTTGAGTCTCGTTGATGTCGCCAATCCAGCCGCGATGGGATTCTGCATTGTCTACGCTCAGCGCGATTACTTTTGCGTTACGCTTGTCAAATTCGGGCTTAATTTTTGCAACCGTGCCGAGTTCAGTGGTGCAAACTGGCGTAAAATCAGCAGGGTGCGAAAACAGCACCACCCAGCTATCGCCAGCCCAATTGTAAAAATCGATCGTTCCCTGAGACGAATCTTGGGTAAAGTTGGGAACGGTGTCACCAAGTCGGAGAGCCATATTTTCTTGTTTCCTGTCGATCGCAAGATAGTTACTGATTGATCATGCCATAAACTCCGGTTTTCCGGTCGGAGTTTCGACCTATTTAATGATTGTACCGGAAGGTGTCAGGCTTGAGTAAGCGCAAAAAAGATTTAAACGTTTCGCTAGAAAATTGAGTGAAATTGCTTTGAAGGCTGGTTTAACAAATTGCTCAACCTCAGAATTGGTTGAAATTGCGGAGTCGCAATATTAAGAATTTCCTGTTTAATCACAATGATCTACGTTAAAACGCGGATAAATCTGAAACATACGGAAATTCCTCCGAGGTTTTAGGCACGCTAATATCGACTTAAGCACAGCAGAGAAACCGGATTCATGGACACCAACGCTTTTTTGACGATCGACGAAAACTCGCTCAGCCTCAGAGATGCGCTTCGCTATCTACAAACGTCGGGTAAATTACAAGGTTTTTTAGGCGACATTTTGAAACAGTATGTTCTAGATTATGAAACCAAAACCCGCGAAGATTTGAGCATTAATCCGGCGATAGTCGAGCAAGCCGTCGTGGATTTTCGACTTCAGCAGCAATTAACCGACCCAAAGCAGTTTCAAGACTGGCTCACGCGCAACGGATTAGATTACACCACGTTTCACGATCAGATTTCATTAAACTTCAAGGTTGAAAAGCTTAAATCAGTCGTCACCGAACCAAAGCTGCAAGAGTATTTTATCGAACGTAAAGTCTTTCTTGATCGCGTGGTGCTATCACGCATCGTAGTTGACGATCAAGAACTCGCCGACGAAATCAAGCTTCAAATCAAAGAAGGCACCCGCTTTGAGACGTTAGCGCGAGAGCATTCAGTAGCAGATGATCGTATCGCAAATGGCATGATGGGCCCGGTGAGTCGGGGTACAATGCCCGATGAAGTCAGAGCCGCGATCGATTCTGCCCAGCCCGGTGACATTATCGGCCCAATTGAGCTTGAGAATCACTGGGCGCTGTTTCGCGTTGAGCAACTAATACCCGCAACGCTTGACAGTCCGCAACTGCGGCAACTGCTGCAAACCGAATTGTTCGATCGCTGGATTGCTGAAAAAATTCAGAAAATGACCGTCAAGCTACAAGTGACCGAATAATCGATTGTTGGTTATCCTCGCCTGCCCCCTACTCAATTCTCGCTATGCTGACAAACGATATTGCTGCTAATTTGCCCTGGGAAGCGCCGCCCCTGTGTTATCTCAATCCTGAACAGCAGGTGCAATTCAAAACCAAAGCTGAAATTCGCCGCCATCGGCTCGGGGACTTGCTGTGGTCAGAAGAAACGGCAGGAGTTCAATTAATTGTGCTGGCTGGAAAAGTGCGTCTAGTCGCTGAAGACGGCACGTCTCGACTGCTGCAACCCGGTGAATGGGTCGGCGATTTGTTAGAGCTACCCGGATGGAAAGCCAGAGCCGCCAGCAATGACGTTCAAATTGTGTTGTGGAGTGTCGAGGCTTGGTCGGCGATCGCGTCTTCAGAAGTCGATCGATTTTGGAGCATTCAGCGCAGTCGGTATCTTCCCCAAACCGACCAATCGCCGCAGCCTGTAGGCGGATTTCCGTTTGTGGCAGGCGTGAATACGGCCGCAGCCTGCTTAACAATGGTGGCAAACCATCTACAAAATGCGGCTCAGCTTGAGTGGGTACAGCGTCAACTGCGCGGACAACGCCCGACTCATGTGGTTGATGCTGCTGAAAAGCTGGGTTTACAGCTTCGACGCATTGAAACCAACTGGCAGAATCTACGCCTGCTGAACTTCCCCGCTTTGATGCTGTGGGGCGACGTGCAGGATTTGCATTGGGTTGTGGTGTATGCGGTGCGTGGCGATCGCTTAGTTATCGCTGATCCGCTTGAGCCGACAATGAGCGCTCAGGCAGTGCCGCGATCGGTTGTTGAACCCGTGTGGAATCGTGAACTGTGGCAAGTTGAAACCGTTCAAACCCAAGAACGATTTAACTTAAGCTGGTTTTTACCCGCAGTTTGGAAATACCGCGTTTTGCTCGGTGAAGTGTTACTCGCTTCGCTAACGCTGCAATTTTTGGGATTAGCAACGCCTTTGATCACGCAGGTTGTGATCGATCGCGTCATGGTGCAAGGCAGCATTCCGACGCTGGATGTTATGGCGATCGCGCTTTTAGCCGTGGCGCTGTTTGAGGCAGGGTTGGGTATTTTGCGATTGTTTATTTTTACGCATACCGCTCGACGATTAGATTTAAGCCTTTCAGCGCAGCTTTTTCGGCATTTGATGCGCTTGCCGTTAGCGTATTTTGAATCGCGGCGGGTTGGCGATACGGTCGCGCGAGTGCAAGAACTAGAAAATATTCGTCAATTCCTCACGGGTACCGCCTTAACGGTGATTTTGGATTCAGTTTTTGCCGTGGTGTATTTGGCGTTGATGTTTTTTTACAGCGTGCCTTTAACCGGGGTGGCGCTGGCTGTATTGCCGCTTTACGCTGCGCTGACGCTGACCACTACGCCAATTTTGCGCAACTGGCTGAATGAAACATTTAACCGCAGTGCCGATAGTCAATCGTTTTTAGTGGAAACCGTGACCGGGATTCATTCGGTCAAAGCCCACACCGCAGAAAAAGCATCGCGCGATCGCTGGGAAGGATTGTTTGCTCGCTACATTCGCACCAGTTTCAAAGCCTCTACTACATCGAACATCAGCAACAACTTGGGCGACTTTCTCACTAATTTTTCGTACCTGCTGATTTTGTGGGTCGGGGCGCATTTGGTGATCAAACAAGAACTGACGGTCGGTCAGTTAGTCGCGTTTCAAATGCTATCGGGTCGGGTGACGGGGCCGTTGTTGCGATTAGTTCAACTGTGGCAGAACTTGCAGCAAGTGTTGCTGTCGGTCGATCGCATCGGCGATATTCTCAACGTTGCGCCGGAAGCCGAACCCGGATCAGGATTAGTGCTGCCTCCGGTTCGCGGACAAGTGACGTTTGATCAAGTGTTTTTTCGCTACAGTCCGCAGCAAGAACCCGTGCTCAAAGGGATTTCCTTTAGCGTCGAACCGGGAATGCTGGTTGGCGTTGTGGGCCGGAGTGGATCGGGTAAAAGTACGCTGTCTAAACTGCTGCAACGATTGTATCTCCCGGAAGCTGGGCGCATTTTAGTAGACGGCTTTGATATTAAAAGTGCCGATCTGCATTCGCTGCGCACGCAAATGGGCGTTGTGCTGCAAGAAGACTTTTTGTTTAACGGCAACATTATTGAGAACATCAGCTTGGGTCGATCGGACGTCAGCGCCGAACAAGTAGTCGAAGCAGCTCGCCTTGCTGCCGCCCATGATTTTGTGAGCGAACTGGCGCACGGCTATGAAACGAACGTGGGCGAACGCGGGACAGCGTTATCTGGCGGTCAGCGTCAACGAGTCGCTTTAGCGCGGTTGTTTTTATCAAACGCGCCGATGTTGGTGTTAGATGAAGCAACGAGCGCGTTAGATAGCGAAACTGAGCAGCAGGTTTTGCAGAATTTGCAGTCGATCGCTAAAAATCGCACTGTGTTTCTGATTGCTCACCGCTTCGCGCCGCTCCGACGCGCAGATTTAATTCTCGTGATGGAAAAAGGCATGATTGCTGAGAAAGGAACGCACGAAGAATTGTTGCGAATGAAAGGCTTGTATTGGTCGCTGTATCAGCGTCAGCAAGCCTCGGTGTAGGCATTAAATTTTGGTGTTCACTTCTGAGAAACAAGCAGTTTCTTTTGCCCTTTCCAAAGTTTCAACTTCGTTGGAGACTCACGTTAAAAACGCATCAAAGGTAGCCCGATCGCTGAGTGAAGCTTGTGCGCCTGATTTTGTGGCTGCCAACGCGCCCGCCGCCGCTGCCCACCGAACCGCCTCTCGAATCGATTTGCCTTCGACGAGCGCCACCGCTAATCCAGCATTAAACGCATCACCCGCCGCAACGGTATCGATCGCGTTAACCGAAAAAGCAGGCACAAAAAAGCAGTCTTGATCGGTAGCACAAACGGCACCTTCTGCCCCTAGCTTAACGATGACGGTTTTTGCGCCTCGTTGCTGAAGCGTTTGCGCAGCTTGTTCAGCGTCCGATCGAGACTTAACCGATCGCTTGACAAGCTGCGCAGCTTCGGTTGCATTCGGCGTCAAAATATCGACCGCCGCAAAAAGCGCATCGGGTAAATCAGAGTGTGCGGGGGCTGGATCAAGAATTACGAGAACTCCGGCTGCATGAGCAACTTCTGCCGCAGCTTGTACGGCATTGATCGGAATTTCAAGCTGTAATAAAAGCGCGGATGCTAAGGGTAAGGTGGAACGCAGTCGATCGAGTTCGCGGATTCCAACCGTT
Source organism: uncultured bacterium (assembly GCA_964250455.1). Classification (GTDB taxonomy): domain Bacteria; phylum Cyanobacteriota; class Cyanobacteriia; order Leptolyngbyales; family Leptolyngbyaceae; genus CAXUFL01. The sequence goes on along the minus strand of CAXUFL010000007.1, from coordinate 54,739 downwards.
CCATTAGCACCGGGAACGACGATGATGTGATTTTCGCTTTCTTCGTCAACTGCAATCATCGCCACGCCTGAAGCAGTGGTTCGATCAATGCTCACTCCTGCAATGTCTACGCCTGCCGCCTGCAACTGCGCGATCAATTCCTGCCCAAACTCATCATCGCCCACGCGAGCAATCATTTGTGTGGGCGTATTCAACCGCGCCACACCCACCGCTTGATTTGCACCTTTACCGCCTGGAACCGTTGAAAAGCGAGATCCGAGCAGCGTTTCTCCGGGTTTTGGAAGTCGCGGGACTTGTGCCACTAAATCCATGTTGATGCTGCCAAAAACAACCACTGGTCGTAAACTCATGACGGCTCCTTTGTCAAAGCCTGACCGAATGTTCAAGATCTTTTTAACAGTAACAATTTCAATGCGGTTGCTGGCGGTGCAATTTCCGGTTGGCGCTTTTAGCGATCGCGAATCTCAGACAGATTAAAACACCCGGATGGAAAAAGTGACGATCGGTTTCCCAAGTCAGTTGCGCAAATTTCGATTCTGGCTTTTCTAACTTTGAACTTGGCGAATTTTGAGGCTGCCTGCGCCAATGAAACCAGCTTACCAATGTAGCTGTTTCCAGACGGTTTCGCTTGAGCCATTTAATCGATCAAATCGGCATCGGAAAAGTGCACTATGGCTGTGGGTCAACCGATGCGATAGCTTGTTTGTTAACATAACAGTTGTTGCTCGATGATTGGGTCTGTGATTGAAGCTGTAGACGTTGTTGTGATCGGTAGCGGAATTGGCGGCTTGAGTTGTGCAGCAATGCTGGCGCGATACGGATTTAGCGTGGCGGTTTGTGAAAGTCACTCGATCGCCGGGGGTGCCGCTCACGGATTTGAGCGCAACGGCTACACGTTTGATTCTGGCCCTTCGCTGTATTCAGGCATGTCTTATCGTCCGTCGCCAAACCCGCTTCGGCAGGTGATGGATGCGATCGACGAAGATGTAACGTGGCGACACTACAAAACTTGGGGCTGTTGTCTTCCTGAAGGCACGTTTGATACCACGGTTGGAGCCGATCAGTTTTGCGAGGTTTTAGAGCGGCTGCGCGGAGCCGAAGCGGTTGATCAGTGGCGGCGGTTGCAGAAGATTATGAAACCGCTCGGAGAAGCTGCGATCGCCATTCCGCCGATCTCGGTGCGCTATGATGTCGGCTCAGTTCTCACCGTGGGACGATTTGCGCCTTCAATGCTCAAGCACGCAGCGAATGCTCTAAAACTCACCGGGGCATTTTCACAAGTGATCGATGGCGTGGTTACTGATCCGTTTATTCAGAATTGGCTAAATCTGCTGTGTTTTCTATTATCTGGCTTGCCTGCAAACGGAACGAATGCCGCAGAAATGGCGTTTATGTTTGCAGATTGGTACCGTCCGGATGTGCAGCTTGATTATCCGGTTGGAGGAAGCGGCGCGATCGTTGATGCGCTAGTGCGCGGTTTAGAAAAATACGGGGGTGAATTAATGCTCAACGCCCATGTCGAACAAGTTTTGATTGAAAACCGACGCGCATCCGGTGTTCGACTGCGTAACAATCAAACCATTCGATCGCAATGGGTGGTATCAAACGCATCGATTTGGGATACGTTAAAGCTGTTGCCAAAATCTGAGGTTCCAAAGTCGCTGCAAGCGCGAGAAGTAACACCGCCTTGCGATAGCTTTATGCATTTGCATTTAGGAATTGATGCTGCTGGACTCGATGATCTTGCGTGTCATCACATTGTTGTAAACGATTGGGATCAAGGCATCACCGCTCCGCAAAACGTCGTTGTTGTTTCAATTCCCTCGATTCTAGATGCGTCGCTGGCTCCTTCTGGAAAACACAATATCCACGTTTACACACCGGGAAATGAACCCTACGAACTTTGGGAAGAACTAGACTATCATTCTGGGAAACAGAAGCGCGATCGCTACGAACACCAAAAGCAGCAACGTTCAGAGATTATGTGGTCTGCGCTAGAAAAAGTGATTCCAGATGTTCGATCGCGCACTGAATTATCGCTAGTTGGAACGCCGCTCACCCACGAGCGGTATTTACGACGCTATCGCGGTTCTTATGGCCCAGCGATTCGTGCAGACGATAGTTTATTTCCAGGGGGAACAACGCCGATCGCAGGACTGTTGTGCTGTGGCGATTCAACGTTTCCAGGAATTGGACTACCCGCCGTTGCAGCAAGCGGCATGATCGCAGCGAATACGATCGCGCCAGTTAAAGCGCATTTAGCTTTAATCAAACAGCTTGGGTTTAATGATTGAACCAAAAATCTTTGGTTAATATGAGTTCGGATAACAAATTGCTCGAATGAGGTTTGAATGGGTTAGATTGGCAGGTCGTTGTTACAGACGCCAGGCAACGGATATTAGCTGCGCAAGAGCCAATTCCACAATTTAGCGTCAGTTCCGGTTAAGCCTGGCGAATGAATTTGCCAGGCGTTTATGAATTAACCCGAACTCAGGTTGCATTAATGGGCACCAGATTGATCCTTTAGAAGCGACTCACGAGGCGCGTGACCAAAGCCAATTAATAATTCGTTGGGGATTGGCTTAGGACGCATCGATCGCGCATCAATCCAAACCCAAACCGCTTGGGCCGCTACGAGTAATTTCTCTTCGCCTTGCTTGCGAATCTCATATTGCCGCACCGCCCGCGAACCGCGCATTGCTTCCGCCCACGTCGTAATTTCAAGCATATCTCCAGCAACGGCGGGACTTAAGTAATCGATTTCTAATCGTCGAATCACAAAGACACCGCCTAGCTCGCCGTACCGATTCAACCCAAAGCCGATCGCTTCAGAATGTTCGATCGCGGCTTGCTCTAGATAATGCTGATAAACCGCATTGTTTACGTGTCCGAGCGTGTCCATTTCATAATGACGAACGCGCAAATAAGTCACAAATGGCTGCATAAATTAACTTAGTTCTTGAGCAAGCGGACGGCGCGGAGCGGCTTTTTCACGAGCGGTTGCTTTCGCAAATAGCTTTCCGGCTTCTTTAAGATCAACGTTTCCACCGCTTAAAATTACCCCGATCTTCGCATCGGGAAACGAAACAATCCCTTCAAGCAACGCGCTCGCGGCTAGTGCGCCTGTTGGTTCGACGACAATCTTGAGCCGTTCCCAAAGAAAGAACATCGTCCGCAAGATAGCCGCTTCGGAAACCGTGACCATTTCATCAACGTATTCTAGAACGAGCGGAAATGTGAGCGTTCCGAGTGATTGAGTTCGGGCACCATCGGCGATCGTATTTGGATTGTCTACGGTTTGAAGCGTTTTGCTATAGAACGATCGCGTTGCATCGTCTGCGCGTCTGGGTTCTACTCCGATAATTTGACAATTTGGCACGAGAAAATCTGCCGCGATCGCGCTGCCCGAAATTAATCCACCGCCTCCACAGCACACTAATAAAACGTCGAGTTCTCCGACTTCTTGAATCAGTTCTTTTGCCGCCGTTCCTTGTCCTGCGATCACCGAGGCAGCATCAAACGGCGGAATCAGCGTCAACCCCCGATCGTCGGCAATGCTTTGCGCTACTTCTTCGCGTTTTTGCAGCAGTCGGTTATAAAGAATGATTTCGGCTCCGTAGCTTTGTGTTGCAGCTTGCTTAACCGCAGGCGCATCGTGGGGCATCACGATCGTCACGGGAATGTTTAAGAGTTCTCCGGAGAGCGCTAATGCTTGAGCGTGATTTCCCGATGAGAACGCTACTACGCCGCGATTGCGCTGCTGAGACGATAGCTGCGATAAGGCATTGTAAGCGCCTCGGAATTTAAACGACCCCGATCGCTGGAAATTTTCGCACTTAAAAAAGACTTGACTTCGGGTGCGTTTGTTCACGGTTGTCGAAGTGATCACGGGCGTTTGATGCGCCACACCCAACAAGCGATCGGCTGCCGCTAAAATATCCGCATAAGTAACAGGCATTCAATTCAGAATCGAACAGTACAAAAGAATTGTATCAAGAACGTTCTTCAACGTATCTGATGAACGGTTAGTGCGCGGCAGTCTAGCCGCGCCTGCGTCAAGCTTAACCGAGACAATTTCCTTAATCTGGTAAAACGCTTTGAGCAAGCTCAACAGGCAATCCGACCAAAGACTTTACCTTGAGTTCTTGATAAAACTCGTCTTGAGCAAGTTCTACTTTAGATTGCGCTGAAAGCAGCAGCAGTGCCCAAAACACACCGACTCGCTCGTGATTTTCTGAATGTGCGTGCGGATCGTCATCAACAGACTGACTTTGCTCTTTCAAAGCCACCCAAAACTCTAAAACAAGTTCAAAATCAATCCATTCTTGCCCGTTAGAAACGTTCGTCCAATGAGTGGCGAAAAACGCTTCGATCGCCACCGCCATTTCTGAAAGATTTTCTTGGTGTGCAAGCTCCGCGATCGCTTTGACCGCCTGCGCACGCGGAATCTTCGATCGCTTGATGCGTTTGCGCGGTTCTGTATCATCCAGCGCAGTCGCAATAATTTGCAGTTGCTCAATCAGTTCAGTGAGCGTGACGCGCCGCCGTTGCGGAGGTTGCGCTACTGCCCGCCGCCGCAGTTGTCGCTCTAAATGAAGCGGCAGCATTGTTTGAGCGATCGCGCCGTCTTCGAGAAATTCGTCTTCTTCTAGAAATTCGGGCGTTTCAGGCGAGTCAACCTGCGCCAGCGTGTTTGCCTTAAGCAACAGCAGCATCGACGCATACAAAAACGCCTGTCCCGACTGCGACAAATTCGCTTCGTACAGTTCGCGTCCGGTGGCCGGAGCCAGTTCGCTGAGAAAGCGATCGATTACATCAATCACGTTGACATCCCAGGGATCAATTTCGCCGCGCTCGGCTAAATCAATCAAGAGTGAAATGGCATCTTGAGCAAGAGAAACAGCCATAGAAAAAGGCGATACCCATTACCGATCACTGATCCGCACAAAATACACTGCCGCCAGCATAATCAGCGCGAATAGAAACAATGGTACCGCTAGACTCCAAAAACTGTGCGGGTTTGTCCACTCGATCGACATTTTTTGCTAAAAGATCCAGAATAAATTCGGTAAATTTTTCAATCTGCTTTGCGGAAATCTCAAAGGGAATCGTCTAACTGTCGGATTCGCGATCGCCGGGTCTCCGAATCACGCCTGTATCAGGAATTAAGAAAAATCGAGACAAAGAAAAACCAAGCGTTAGTCGATCGGCGGCGGTAAATCTTTTCCGGTGCGAGGAACAGCAAGCGGTTTCTGAATCGGGCGGATCGCATCGATCGTTCCCTTGATTGTGCCTGCGATCGGCACTGCCAAAATAACCCCCAGCAATCCGGCAATTTGTAGCCCGATCAACAATGCGATAAAAATCCAAATTGGATTTAAACCTGTAAAGTCGCCCATAATTTTTGGTGCAATAATGTTATCTCGAACCTGTTGCAGCAGAATGGCAAACACTGCCACCCAAAACGCGAGTCCCACATCTTGCAGAGCAACGAGTAGCGTAACAAGCCCAATACCCAGCGTTGCGCCAATAAAAGGAATCAGCTCTGCAATTCCAATCATTAGCACAAACACCAGCGTGAATGGAACTTTGAGCACCACAAAAATAGGAATCAATGCTAACGCCATTAACAGCGCTAAAACAATTTGACTTAAAAAGAAATTATGAAAATTTTTCCGCAGTGCTTCACTAAAAGGGTCACTATATTTCGACGGAACAAAGTGTAATAAGCCATACCAAACTTGTTCACCGTACAGCAACATATAAAACGCCAATACGATCACAATAATGGTGTCAATAAATCCCGATAAAGTTCCCAATGCAAATCCAAGCGCTTGTGGTGCAAAATCTTGAATTTGATTTTCAATTTGACCGCTCAAGCGTGAACCGAATCCTTTTAAGTCGATCGGTAAACTTCTGCCTTTTGCCCAACTATCGAGTAGATCCAAATTTAATCGGCTCGCTTCAAGCCACCCCGGAAGTTTTCCAAGAAGCTGCGTTGTTTGACTGGTTAAAATCGGCATCAACGTAATGGTCAAAATCGAGAAAATCGTGACGGCGATCAGTAACACCAAGACGATCGCGCCCGATCGACGAATTCTGGCCCGCTCGAAAAATTTCACCGGATAATTAAGCAAAAACGCCAAAATTGCCGCAACAATCAGCACGGTAAATAAATGCTCAAAATACGTCAACACCAGGCTTAATAGCCAAACGTTGAGCGCAACGATCGGACCAGTTAAACCAATCACCAACCATCGCTGCAAATCGTTATTCGATCGACGAGCCATAAGACAAAATTCCGACTAAAACGAACATTAACGACTAGCCGATGAAATGATTGGAGATTGCTGATTTTTGAGATAAACGCCAACGCCTACGATCGCAATCACAAATAATGTTGCAATTCCTAATGAATTCGGCATCCAAAATGCAGCTTCTAAATGATTGTTTTGGCCGGGTTGCAGTGTCCAAACAAGCTGATGTCCTTCACGCCGCGCTGGAATCGATTTCTTTGCTATGCTGCGAGCGCCCCAGGGCGTATTGAGCTTAAATTCTAAATTAATAATCGAACTCGGATCGACTAAAACGCTGCCGTCAGATGCGGTTAAACCAAGCGATCGCAAATCCACATCATAAGAAAACTTTGTACGTTCAAGTAATAGAAAGTTGGCTTGTCGAAGACTGAGTTTCGAGGTGAAGTTTGGCAGTTCTACTGTTTTCTTACTTTGTGATTTTTTATCTGGCTCTGAGCTAAAAAAGACGTTAAACTTCTTTTGTAAATCTTGTCCGTTGTTAAACGGAATCGTCACTAAAATTTCTTGATTAGAAAGGCGGCGCGTTTTACCTTGTAGTCGTCGCACTCGCGCTTCGATACTCGTCAACCAAGTTTGCGCTGCACCGCTACTAAAACTCATTAAGCGATCGTTAAGCCGAATATTCTGCACGATCGCTCCTCGATTTGGGCTATCAAAGTTGACACCGACCTCGTAATTTACACAGCCCGATGTCATCAGCGCGATCACGAGCAGAATTACGACTTTGTGCCAACGCGAAACCAGAATCGAGGAAAGTTTAGACAGCATACAACGCGACCCACGAGTGTCCTTTATGATCTAACACGATTCGCGATCGATTTAACTCAGCCACACTAATCCCGCCACGATCGCCACTGTTGCGCCCAACGCGACCCACACAAATAAATTGTCCTGCGTATTCACCTGAGTTGGATCAACCGGATCAGGCACGACCGAACGCTTTTTCTCAAGCGGTTTAGGCGGCGTTGCAGGCGCAAACTTCGATCGACCAAAATCAAGATCAGATTCATTCTCGGCAATTTTGCTTAAATCTGGAATTTCTGTTAGCCATTCTGGACGAGTTTTGAGCTTTGGCGCTTCGAGAATGTACAGTAGCCGCTTGCCTTGTTTGCGCGTTTTGAGATCCGGATGCTGAGTCAGTTTACGACCCAGGGAAATCGCTTCGGTGCGCTGTCCGGCAGCTTCGTAAGCAGTTACTAGCCAAATTTGAATTTCGCCCCCCAAGCGCGATCCGGGTTCAACTAGTGCACTCGCTCGCTCTAAAAACTGCACCGACGATCGATAATCGCCGCGCTCAAACGCGCTTTTACCAGATTGATACTCGCGGTTTACTAAGTCTTGTCGATCGCTACTCACAGTACTGTTTCAAGATGCTACTTTTGCATCGTACTACGCGATCCACAACCTCATCTCTATCTCAAAGAAGTAAGAACCGCAAAACACTGTAGAAATGTTTGCGGCGAAATCAAGGTGCATCAATCTGTTAAACGATCAACAGGCGATCAAAAGTCTCAAGTCAAAATGCGGCAGCACACTCTAGACGCTATCTTTCTCAGAAACCTTTTCCGCACGGGGGGGCATCGGCTCGACTTCAGACGTTTCAGAAGCGCTTAAAACGCTGAACTCCGGCTCTTTACGCTGTGAAAATCCCCAAGCGAACAACAGCGCAATTAAGCTAATCATCAACCATTCCGGTGGTACAAGGGTATCGTTAATCACCCGCATCAAAAGCCGTATTCCCACTAAAGCTACCGTCAAATAGCCTGCATCTTCTAAATGCTCGAACTCAGTCAACCAGCGAATAAATAAGCCCGCCATAAATCGCAGTGCCACAATGCCGATCGTTCCCCCCAGCAAAATCACCCACGTATCCGGTGTGACGGCGATCGCCGTTGTTACACTGTCAAGCGAGAACGCTAAATCGGTTAAGGCAAGCAACGGAATTGCTTGCCAAAGCGAATCAAATCTCGGTCCGTGATGCGCCTCGCCGTTTTCAGATTCGGAGGTGAAGTACTGAAACACCAGCCACAGCAAATACAGCGCTCCAGCGAGTTCAAACTGCCAATAGCCGATAATCCAAGTTGCGGTCAAAATCAGCGACATGCGCAAAACATAAGCAAACACCAAGCCGATGTTGAGCGCACGCTTTTCGAGATCTGGATCTTGAAGTCCCTGTGTTAATGCCGCAAGCGCGATCGCGTTGTCTGCTGACAGCACGCACTCTAGCGCTACCAAGACGGGCAGTAGCAACAGCGCTTGCAAACTAAACTGGTCGGGAAAATTCAGCACTTGGTCTAGCATTCGAGGAGTTTCAACAAGTAACAACGATCGAGACAAACAGTAGGCATTTTACTATCTACTCTTCAGCCTACCGTCAAGTGCCAGGTTGTGGAGTAGCCAAAAGGTACGGAAGTTACTCCAAGCCCGTCAAACTGCAATTTCCTGGATTCTTCTGTTGCATCTTGTTACAAACCCTTTTCTGAGTGTGCGTTTTCGTTCACATTGAGGAACTATAACCGTGAGATAAGGAGTTTTCACACAATGTCTTTATCCGATGTTCAAGTACTGGCTGCCTTACTCGTCGCTCTCATTCCGGGAGTGCTTGCGTTTCGGTTAGCCACGGAGCTGTACAAGTAAGTTCCGACTAACAGACAGGAAACGATTTTGTCGGATTCGTTGATTTGAAACATTGCTAAGTTTTTAGTGATCGTTTTTTAAATTCACCGAGTAAACTGTCAAAGCACGTTTCCTGTCGGTTTGAGCGGGTTTCGCACGCTGATAGGTTAGTTCGGAAAGTACTTTAGTTCACCCGTACTTCTTGATTTTGGGTTCCAGATTTGTCATTTTGGATTAGCTCTACTGATAGATAAAATCGATTTCGATTGATCGATGCGTTGGATGTCTTCACTAGCAAGCAGTGAAGCCGCTTCATCAGGCTCCAAAATTGCTTGTCGCACGTCGTCTCAACTTGAGTGAACGCTTTCTGGACTTGAGTTTTTTAACTATGCTGTTGCGCCGTTTGAACCCATGAATGCACTTCGTCTTCCACAACCGCCTGATCCAAGCCGATCCCGTCGAGCTAAATCTAATCGAACCGCTCACCCCCGCCAGCGTGTGCTTGCTGCTGAAGCCGCGATCAAAATTGGCGTGAACGGGGTTATTTCCAGCGCTGCGATCGCGGCTTTAGTTCAGCTTCTTCCCTACAGCTTGTCGCAGCAAACAAAGCTCAAAGAAATTCATACCGAAGTCGATGCAGCATCGGTTCGCGTTGATCGATTAAAAGCAGAATTTAGTCGATATTTTGATCCGCACCAAACCAAAACGATCGTGCAAGAGCAAACGAATCGATCGGAGCCAAATCAAAAAGTTGTGGTTTGGGGCGACTCGGAACCGCCTGCAACCCAGACTCCACAGTAAACTTCGATTTATGCTCAGGCAATGAAAGTAAGTTGATTTTAGGTGCCTGGCAATTAAAACCGCCTGAGCTTAAGTTTTTCAATGAAGCGGTTTTTTTGCAAAAGCGAATTGCTGTATTTCAACAAAAAAAACTGATCGCGCTTCTGTTTTGGAAGTGCGATCAGTTTTTAATAATTCATCTAAACCGAAGCAACGGTTGTTTCAATTTCTGACAATGCGGTGTCTGCTCGACTAGGAATAGATTCTGGCTGTTTCCAAACGGGAATTACTTGAAAATCCCAGGTCGGTTGAAAAACTGGAGTCGCCAGCGAGCAGGCTTTCCAACTGCTTTGAACTTCTACATTAAGTTGGCTACAGTGACCACCCCGACGTCCTTGTGGTTGATAAAAACGACAGTGCCGACACATCGAGGTGCAGAAATCAGAACTTTTCATAGCGCGGGCAATTTGTTTATTAGGGTGTTAGAAAAAGCGTCTTTGTTAAAGCAGTGATTCATCTTTTGAAAGCTAGGCTCTGGCTTTAATAATTCAATTGATGAAGTTATTTAACGTAGCTCAACGCTACGTGACCTGAGTGAGACAATTGCGGAATGACGCTGTTTCCACTTTTGTATTGTGTACCTTCGTTTTGATGTCAAGATTCGATGAAAAAATTAGAAACCCAGAAGCCATCCTGGTTTCAACGGTTGAACTTGAAAAAGGCTTTTCAGATTGTCTTTAGATTTCGGGGATCATTTGAAATTTTGAAAGACCTTTTTCCTAAAATTCGATAGAACAAACGTGATTTTAATAAAAACGGCATGGGGATCAACGGAAATAGGAGACTTCAATCCTTGTTTAATAACTCAACACTTTAAGAATAAAGGAAACAAGAAAACTCCCATCTCCTACTAGAGACATACTAATTTTGAAATCTGTCTGTAGTGTCAGTAAATTCACGAGAAAAATTACTGATTCCGAAAAGGAATGAAAGGTTTGATCGGCTGAAAGATCTCTTTGCGATCGAACTTCATACAACATCAAAATACAATCGCCGAGAAATAAGTATGATTACAAACGGCGTTGCCGTAGCGTCCTTCCTTAAACCGCGCTCTAAATTCAAGCAAAGGATTCAACTATCAAAGTTTGACTTCTGAGAAACACAGAGCGCACAAATTAACCAGCGATCGAGTTCTCCCGGTGGCGTTCCGCATCCACACTCCGGGCAAATCGGTAGATTCTGACTCCGTTGCTGAATTCGGGTCGCCCATTGCTTAAACGCGGTTTGCGGATCGCTAATCAAGATTAACTGCGTTTCAGTAGTGCTTTCGGGCAAACGGCTAGGATGTGACTGCCACAAATCTACATCGGGCGGATCGATCGATTGAATTTCCGCACGGTGCCATTGAGCCGTTGAAAAACGAATATCACTGATCGAAATGTGGGTGCGATCGCAAATCTTTTTCAGAATCGCTGGCCGCTCAAACACGAGCGTTTGTGTCCAAACTGGGCTTGCGGTTGCCACTTGCAGAACTGAGCGCTGAAGCGCGATCGGGCGAGTTTGAGCCGCAATCTTTTCGCCTACAACCACTGCCCAAACGTCAAGAATTTGCTGGAGCTGTTGACGCTCGATCGATTGATATTGCGGTTCGACGATTCCAAGAACGTGGTGCAGCGACTGAAACGACATAAAAACGGGCAACGATTCGATCTCCATTGTGGCGCTTTGTTGGCAGGATTTAAGAAATTCCTGCGCCATTGTTAAAACTCTCGACTAAACTAAATCAGATTTCCTGTGTGATTGTTCATCGTGCTCGATCGCTTAACGCGCACCTTCAGAGACTCTACCTATGCAAATTAGTTCATCCCTGGCTACCGTAACCGATACCGACACTCGCGCCGAACAACTCCAAGAAATGGATTCGTCATTACAAAAGGCGATGAGTTGTTTAGACATTCGCCTTGAAGATGAACTGATTCGCTATCGCCGCCAAAAAGCAGGGCTGAGTGTATCGCCGCTTGTGATACGCCCCAAACCCAAACAGAAAAAACAGCCGGATCTCGCAGCGTTTGGGGTTGCCACTCAAGCAACTGCCAACTTAACGCCAAAAGCAGTTTCGATCGACGCAGAATCGTCTGAAGCCGCGATGATTCCCTACAGCTCAAAAGCGGCGGGCGATGTTTTGCTTGAAATGGCAGACGGCAAAACCTTAAACGAAACCACGCCCCCAAGCGATTACCTGGAATCCTCAGAACAACTGCTACAAAGTTTGGCGCACGAAGAAGCAAAGGTGCAGGTTGAACGCAGCATTCTACAAAGTTTGGTAACGCCGATCGGCGTTGGCTCAATGCTGTTGCTGCTTGTTTCAAGCGCAATGTTTGGGTACACGATTATGAATCCAACCATTCTTGCCAGCATTCGAGACGCTTTTTCTCGACGCAATCAAGAAACCGTCACAACTGCAAATCCGACTCCGAGCGAGGCAGCCATTCCCAATTCGCCGCCGATCGACGCTCAGGAGTTTCAAGACCTCGGATTTGGCAATTTCTCGATTTTAAGAACAACCCCAGCCGCTCCAGTTGTCGCTTCTGGGTCTCCGAGTCCATCGGTTTCGCCTGCACCGATGTCATCTGGTGCGGCTGCAATTAGCGCACCTATTCAACCGCCAAGCCAACCGCGCTCGGTAAGCTCAGCACCTCAGCCAGTTCAATCTAATTCTCTACCGCCGATTCGCGTACCGAGAACGGTTGTGCCTACGCCTCGCAGCACACCCGCCAATTCACCTGCACCAGCAAACGACCCTGTTTATCGAGTTGAAGTTCCGTTCACGGGCGATCGATCGCTTGAAGCCGCAAAACAAATAGTTCCGGATGCGTTTTTGCGTCCGGATGGCAAAATTCAGCTAAGTGCGGTAAGGTCGCAAGCAGAAGCTCAGCAGAAAGTTCAGTCATTGCGCGAACAAGGCATTGCCGCAGAAGTCCACCAACGGTAGGAAAAAGCAAACGGGTATCGTGCGGTAGGATTGAAAAGAACCGCGTACCTGCTTTGTCGAAACCGATGGAGATCTGAAGACATGGGACTTTTTGACCGAATTTGGCGTGCCATTCGTGCAAACATCAACGATTTCGTCGGCAAAATGGAAGATCCAGAAAAAATTCTGGAGCAAACCGTGATCGACATGCAGGACGATTTGATTAAGCTGCGGCAAGCGGTAGCACAAGCGATCGCCACGCAAAAACGCACCGAACGTCAAGCGTCTCAAGCACGATCGATGTCTAACGAGTGGTACAGCCGCGCTCAGCTTGCGCTGCAAAAAGGCGATGAGCATCTCGCTCGCGAAGCTTTGACCCGCCGCAAGTCCTACACAGAAACCGCAACGGCAATGGAAGCGCAGCTAGGTCAACAAGCTTCGGTTGTGACGCAGCTTAAGCAGAATATGATGAAGCTTGAAGGCAAGATTGCCGAAGCGAAAACGAAAAAAGATATGTATGTTGCGCGGGCGCGATCGGCAAAAGCTTCTGAGCAGCTTAACGAAATGCTGAATCGCGTCGGGACGGGAAGCGCGATTAATGCCTTTGAGAAAATGGAAGAAAAGGTATTGCAGCTTGAAGCGCGATCGGAAGCAATGGCTGAACTTGGCAGCAATGATTTAGAAAAGCGGTTTGAAGCGCTCGGTCAAGCAGATGACATTGACGCAGAGCTTGCGGCAATGAAAAATCAAATTCTTACGGGTCATAATTCGGCACCGTTGCCGCCTGCTCAAGCTAATCTAACGTCAGAAAAGCCGCAATTGGCACAAAATACGACTCCGCAAGACCCGCAAATTCGGGGTTACTAATTTCTGAAGTTAATTGCGTCTAGCTCGATCTTTAAAGCTTCCGCTATGGCAAGGCGAAGGGTTGCTTTTTTCCGCGTTCTTCACATAAATGAAGACTTTATATTTTAAGAAGAAAATCATTTACGAACTTGGGTAGGATAAGGGGGAAATCACGCTTTTTGGCTGTACGTCTAGCAAAAAGGATTCAGAAATGAAGCGCAATTGCCTTATGCAGCTTCAGAAGAAACTTGTTGACGGCAAGCGCCTTTTTCTAACGGCGTCAGCTTTACAAAGCGGTTACCAAGCTCCGCCCCCAGGGTTTGTTGGCGTGTTGATTCCTCATTGAGAAATCACGATCGCAGCTCAATCAAATTGCTCAAACCTTCTTAATTAAGCGAACTGGTTGAGCCTAAGCAGCGCTCATTTCTAGACGATTAACCGTTGAGCGACGGTTGCTTTTATCTGCCAAAACTAATCTATTGAGTTACTTTTATGACCATTCTGCGCAAACTCAGGCGTCAGCTTAGCTTGATATCGTGCCTTAGCGCTATGACGATCGGCGTTATTCCAGAATCGATTGCGCAGGCTGATTCACGCATTCAGTTTAATCCCCCGAAAGGTGGCGCACCTCGTGATACGCGAGGTGGATCGTCACGAGGAAATGGAACTTGTACTCAATCTGCCTCGAATTCGGCAAAGCGCTTAACGCTACTAACGCCTGCAAATTCTAACTTTGGATTAACCGTTGCAGGGCATCCGACGTTTTTTGCCTACATTCCGCCAACCTCCGCGCCAAAAGCTTTTTTCAGCTTGAATGACGCTGCTGGCAACGTGTATTACCAAACCCTGATTGCCATTCCTAAAACTGGCGGCGTGGTTCGGGTCGATCTACCGCCATCGTTGCCGTCGATCGCGCTTGGAAAGCCGTATCAGTGGGGAATTGCAATTCTATGTGCGAATCGACTGCGCCCGGATAGCCCGTTTGTAAACGCCTGGATTCAGCGAGTTGAGCCAAGTCAAAATTTAATACGTCAGCTTAAGACGGCAACCGCGATCGACCAAGCCGCTTTGTACAGCACGCACGGCATTTGGTATGACACCGTAGAAACGCTGATTCGCTTGAAAAGTCAACAGCCCACAAATCGGCAATTGACTTCAAACTGGGACAGTTTGTTGCAAACGGTTGGATTGGACACGATCGCAGCAGAACCGATTACACAAAAGTAGCGAGCGCTGATTTCTTTTCCTGGGTACTCTGAGCACGGGAAAAGCTTTCTGCCGTTGTGCCCTAAGAATGAATGTAGAAAAAAAAACAACGAGAAAACGGTTAACGCCTAGCCGAAAGCGCTCTTTAAAATGGAAACTGCTTTCGGTTGCGCTAAGTTCTGCAACCTTCGTTGTTTTGATCAGCTTGCTCGGATGGCTACAACTGCCAGAATGGATGATGCTCGATGCGTTCTTCCGGTTGCGTCCGATCGAACCTGTAGATTCACGCATTTTAGTAGTGACAATTAGCGATGCAGACATTTCTGCGATCGGGGCCTATCCGATTCCCGATCAAACTTTAGCAATCGTTTTGCGCAATTTAAGCGCTCGATCTCCGCGTGTAATTGGCTTAGATTTGTATCGAGATCTACCCGTTGAGCCGGGGTATGCGTCGCTGGTAAAGGTGTTTCGCTCCACGCCCAATTTGATTGGCGTGCAAAAGCGATTTGGGACTCGCCGCGTACCGCCGCCGCCAGTTTTGGCTCAGCTTGGCCAAGTAGCGATCGTAGACTTAGTGGAAGATTCAGACGGCAAAGTGCGGCGAAGTCTGCTGTCAAGCGAAGAAAGCGGTCAGGTTTACCTCAGCTTGGGGGCACAGGCAGCGCTGAACTATTTGCGGCACAACAAAATCGAATTAGAAGCCGTTAAAGATTCGCCAGAGCAGTATCGTTTAGGTCGAGCAACATTCAAAGCCTTTCAAGAAAATGACGGTGGCTACGTCAGAGCAGATGATAACGGTTATCAAATGTTGCTAAATTATCGGGGTCGGCACGATCGATTCGAGACGCTAACGCTGAGTGAGGTTCTGGCAAATCAAATTCCGGACGAGTTGGTGCGCGATCGTGTTGTTTTAATTGGCTCGATTGCCGAGAGCAGCAATGATTCGTTTCTAACGCCGTTTAGTGACAGCAACGGCGCGATCGCCACTCGAATGTCGGGCGTGTTTATTCATGCCAATGTGACCAGCCAGATTTTGAGTGCGGCGATCGATCAAAGGCCGCTTTTGCAAACGCTACCAGATTTTGCCGAATGGATTTGGATTGGGATTTGGTCAGGAATTGGGGTTTTAATGAGCTGGCGCGGACTCAAATCAACTTGGTTTGACAAGCTGAGCTTTTATAATCGCGCTGTGCTCGGCGTGCTCACGTTAGGACTGGGACTAGTGAGCGTTAGCTATTTTTTATTCTTAGCAAGCTGGTGGTTGCCGACCATCGCGCCTGTGTTGGCAATGACCGCTTCTTCGATCGCGTGCTTAACCGTGTATGGGCAAAAACTTCAGCAGATGGCGTTTTATGACGATCTCACTCAGGTGGCAAATCGTCGGTTTTTCAATCAATACCTGATCAGGCGAATTCAAAAAGGGCATCTAACGCTGATTTTGTGCGATGTAGATTACTTTAAGAACTACAACGATGCTTACGGACATCCTGCCGGAGATATTTGTTTGCGGCAAATTGCCTTAACGCTGCACCGTGCCGTTCGCGAAACTGATTTAGTGGCGCGATATGGCGGAGAAGAGTTTGCGATCGTGCTGCCCAATACTAACGTCGAAACCGCAAAAATCGTGGCTCAGCGAATTCTCGATCGCGTCAGAGACTTACAACTGCCGCATCAGAAGTCTTTAGTCAGCGATCAGGTCACTATTAGCTGCGGCGTTGCAGGTTTATCTAAATGTCAAATTAGCGATCGAGCAGAGTTGGCGATGGCGGATTTAATTGCAAGAGCCGATCAAGCGCTTTACAAATCTAAGCAAGAAGGACGCGATCGCGTGACGATCGCGCCTTAGTGGATTAAACAGCGATCGGTTTAATATCAGCGTTAACTTACTCAACAATGCATTCTCGATGCTCGTTGCAAAAGCGGGATTTAGGGGACATTAACCCGATCGCAACACAGCGAGAAAATCATCGAACTTAACTTTCTACTCACGGTGCTGATTGCTCAATAAGTTGTCCAGCTTTGACTTCAAGAATCTGAGCCGAATTAATCCACTGCGCATCGAATGATCCTAAATGCGTGGTTGTAATCAGAGTTTGAAATCGATCTTGAATTGCATCTAGTAATTGATTCTGTCGGTTTAAATCTAATTCTGCTAATACATCATCTAATAGTAATAACGGCGGTTCACCGATCACATCTTCGATTAGTTTGAGTTCTGCTAACTTCAACGCTAACACTAATGTCCGTTGTTGACCTTGAGAACCGTATTGGCGAGCGGGGGTTTGATTGATTGTAAATTCTACTTCGTCACGATGCGGGCCGACTAGCGTTGTTCCTTGATGCTGTTCTGCGATCGCTCTTGTCTGAATCTTTTCTAAAAACGCTTTTTGTAGCGCTTCCGGCGTATTTTCCTCGGCCGTCACATTTGCCGCATAGCGAATCTCTAACCGCTCAGCGCTGCCGCTAATCGCTTGATGCCACGCTTGCGCAAACGGAGCTAAGCGATCGAGCACTCGCGACCGACGCCGGATCACTCGCGATCCGGCGATCGCCAGTTGTGCATCCCACAGTCCAAGCTCTGCCGCCGAATGCAAACTCTCGCCGTTTGCCGCCGCTTTTAAACTGGCTTTGAGCAGTGCGTTTCGTTGCCGCAACACTTGATTGTATTGCTGAAGCACATACGCATAAATCGGTTCAAGCTGCACAAGCAATCCGTCAATCCAATGACGACGCTGATCCGGGCCACCGCGCACTAAGTCTAAATCCAAGCTCGAAAACTGCACCATGTTCAGCGTGCCGAGAAAATCAAGTTGCCGACGCAGCGAAACCCCGTTTTGGGCAACTGTGCGGCGGCCAGATTCGCGCAGCGTCAGCGACAGTTCGACGGTTCCGGTTTCGCGCTCTAGCTGTCCAACAATTTGCGCACTCGATTGACTATCGCGGATTAAATCACGATCGCGAGACGTGCGGTGCGATCGTAGCGACGACAATAACTCAACCGCTTCGAGCAAGTTTGATTTTCCTTGTGCATTATGGCCAAGCAGAATCGTTTTCGCCGCCGTAAACTCGACAGGCTGATCCAAATAATTCCGAAACTCGCGCAAATGCAAGGACTTGAGATACATGAAATCACAAAGTGAGGCCGTCTTCAATTTAACCAAAAAAGCCACCAACAATTAAGTTGATGGCTAACCGCAATTTAAGCGACAAACTAGCGTTGCTTTTTAAAATAGAACCGGAAGAAGAGTTTTTCGAGTTCAATCCACACAAACAGCAGCGAACTCACACCCACACAAACCATCAGTTCGTTAAACGTTAAGTAATGAGTTCCAAAAAAGTCGCGCAACGGTGGAGCGTATACCAACAGCAATTGTAGAATCGATGTCAAAATCACGGCTGCCCACACGTAAGGATTCGTAAACGGATTGAGTTCGATCGTCAATCGGTTATTTGATCGAATCGAAATCGCGTGCCCCATTTGCGCTAAACACAGTGTGGTAAACACCATTGTTTTCCAACGATCAGGATCGAGAACGCCAGGCGTGAAGTTCTTCGTTGTGTATTGATACGCACCAGCCATCAGCGCGATCGAGATAATCGCTAGTACGATCCCGATTCGCACCATATACGACCCTAAACCTCGCGCAAAAATGCTTTCACCCGGATTGTTGGGCGGACGATTCATCACGTTCGGTTCTGCGGGTTCAACCGCCAACGCCAACGCGGGTAAACCATCGGTCACTAAGTTCATCCACAAAATTTGCAACGGCGAAAGCGGCACGCCGCTTGTGCCCACAATAATCGGAGAAGCGGCGATCGTTAACACTTCCCCGATGTTTGATCCAAGAATGTATTTGATAAATCGACGAATGTTGGTGTAAACGGTGCGCCCTTCTTCGGTCGCAGCTACGATCGTGGCAAAGTTATCATCGAGCAGCACCATATCGCTCGCTTCTTTGCTGACGTCGGTTCCGGTAATGCCCATTGCAATTCCGATATCAGCTTGCTTGAGGGCGGGCGCATCGTTTACGCCGTCTCCGGTCATCGCTACGATTTTGCCTTGCTTTTGCAGCGCTTGCACAATGCGAAGTTTGTGTTCGGGTGCAACCCGTGCATACACGCTGACTCGCTGCACAACGTCTTCAAGCTCCGGTAAGCTCATTTTTTCGAGTTCGCGTCCGGTAATCACTTCGTCACCAAGTTTTGCAATTCCCAAATCTTGCGCGATCGCGCTTGCGGTTAGTTGGTGATCTCCGGTGATCATAATCGGACGAATGCCCGCCGTGCGGCAGCGTTTCACCGCATCGCGCACTTCCGGGCGCGGCGCATCAAACATATCGACCAAGCCCAACCACACCAAATCGGTTTCGCTTTGCTCGTCGCTGCCTTCTGAAGGCAGCGCACTTAACGGTTTGTAGGCAAACCCCAACACGCGCAAACCGTTGCGAGCGAGCTGATCGTTTTGCTCTAGAATCTGACTGCGCTGAGCTTGAGTAATCGGCACCGCGCGATCGCCGAGTTGAATCTGCTGGCATCGCTCTAAAACGAGTTCCGGCGATCCTTTGGTGAACATTAAGTACGGTTTTGCTAAAAAGTCGGTTTCCGATTGCAGCAAGCCTGCAACGTCTTCAACCATAACGCTCATACGCTTGCGTTCTGACGAAAACGGAAACTCTGCCACACGCGGTAGTTTACTATTCCACTGATCGCGCTCTAAGCCGCCTTTCGCTGCAACCACCAGCAATGCGCCTTCGGTCGGATCACCGATAATAATCCATTGTCCGTTTTCTTGCTGCAAAATCGAATCGTTACAAATCGTGCAGGCCAGCAATAATGCCCGAATTTCTGGCGATTCACTCGGTGTAATTTTGTCGGTTCCGTTGAGTAGAAATTCACCTTGCGGAACGTAACCTTCTCCGGTCACTTTCGGACTTGCGCTAATCGTGTGTAGCGACTGCACGACCATTTTATTTTGCGTTAGCGTTCCGGTTTTATCTGAACAAATCGTCGTCACTGATCCGAGGGTTTCCACGGCAGGCAGTTTGCGAATCAAGGCGCTTCGCTGCACCATGCGCTGAGTCCCGATCGCTAACGTCACCGTGATGACCGCAGGCAATCCTTCAGGCACGACGGCGACCGCCATAGAAAGCGCCGTTTGCAGCAGTTCTTGAAACATACCGGGATTGCGAGATGCAACGATACCGCCGATGACGACGATCGCGACCAAAACCAACGCGCCTGTTACGAGCACTTTGCTTAATTGATCCATGCGTTGCTGAAGCGGCGTCGGCTCTGACTCCACGCCTTGCAGCATTTCTGCAATTTTGCCAAGTTCGGTTCGCATTCCCGTTCCGGTCACAAGCACGGTGCCGCGACCTTGCACTACTTCGGTTCCTTGATACACCGAATTGATGCGATCGCCTAGCGATGTATCTTCGGGCAGTTTCGGATCGGCGCTTTTATTAACGGCGTTGGCTTCTCCGGTGAGCGCCGATTCTCGCACTTGCAAATTCACCGCTTCAACCAGTCGCCCGTCTGCTGAAATTTGGACGCCTGCTTCGAGCAGCATCAAATCTCCGGGCACCAGATATTTAGAATCAACTTCGCTGACTCTGCTATCGCGCAACACGCGCACTTTCGGCGATGCCATTTGTTTAAGCGCGGCTAACGCTTGTTCTGCCCGACTTTCTTGAACATAGCCCAGCACGCCGTTAAGAACGACGATCGCCAAAATCGCGATCGTATCTTTGAATGGGACTTCTCCAGGCTTGACGTTGCCTTGCATCAAAGCAACCACATCGAGAATGCCGGAAATGAGCGCCACCCCGATTAGCAGCAGCAGCATCACGTTTTTGAACTGATCGATTAAGATTTCCCACGCGCTCCGTCCACCCGATTCTTCTAGCTCGTTGAGACCGTAGCGATCGAGCCGTTCCCGTGCTTGCTGTTCGCTCAAGCCGGAAGTGCGATTGCTTTCTAACGTGGAAAGTGCTTTAGGCACCTCTAAGGTGTGCCATGCCGCATTGGGCGTGTGCAGAGTATGACCTGACATAACGCTATAGAGTTAGGGAATGAATGGCTACAGTACTTAATAATAGTGCTTATCTGGAAAATGTGGCACTATTAATTAGTACTGATTTGTTAATTACAATAATAGATTTCAAACTGTGAACGGTTTGGGTTAGTGCATCCCTTTCTATAAATGTCGTTGTGAAGTCTACCCTAAGATGGTGAGTCATCCGTTTATTCCACCTCAGTTGATTGGACGATCGAGGGAACTGCGTCAAGTCGGTCAAATTTTGGCTGACGATGGCGATGTGCTGTTGGCAGGCGTTCCCGGCATTGGACGACGAACCTTGATTCGAGCGGCAGCAAAACGATGCCGAGCGAAAGTGATCGAAATCGATTGTCTTAGAGCAACGGATTATCAACGATTTCTCAATTTGTTAGCAGAAGCAATTTTATTGACGTTCGATGACGAATTAGGACTGATCGATCGCTGGAGCAAAGCGCAGCCGTTTATTCTCCAAACCAATCAAGGACGATCGACGCTGGTGTGGCATCGCTCGATCGGGAAAGAATGGACGCTGTTTGAAGCGTTGTTGACGCTGCCGCAAGCTTTAGCAGAATGGCTTGATTGTCGCGTGGTGATTGTGTTTCAGAATTTTCCGCATATCCGATCGTTCGATCGCGGCGGCAAATGGGAAAGCTATCTGCGCGAAGAAATTCAGCGCCAAAGTCGAGTTAGCTATGCGCTGATTGCGACCGTTGCTGAACAATGGACGAATCAAAGCGATTTGCAAGTGGTGTCGCTTAGCCCGATCGCAGACGAAGCAATGGCGGCTTGGATTGTGTCTGCATTAGAATCAGAGCGATTGAAATTTGAGCCAGATAGCCAAGCGTTATTTCTGAGCTATGTGCAAGGTCACTTTGGCGATGCAATTACGCTGGCTCGACGCATTTGGCTCGAACTTAGAAGCCAATGCAGCAAAAATTCAGACTTCGCCTCTAGCCGTTTAATCGAGCCACACCATGTTTATCGCAGCGCGTTAGCACTGGTTGAAGATTTATCGGTTACGTTTGAATCGCTGATTTTGCTGCTGCCCAGTAGCCAGATTCGCGTCCTTGAAAGTTTGGCATTAGATCCAACCGACAGCCCTCATTCTCGCGAATACATTCAAAAGCACAATTTGTCTCGTGGCGGCGGTTTACAAGGTGCCCTTGCGAGTCTTGAACAAAAAGGATTAGTTTACGGTGCCGAGCTAGGCTACCAAATCGCGTTGCCGATGCTGGCATTTTGGCTGAAGTATCGATTAGGGTAATCGCGGTTTAAATCCGCGCGATCGCGCCCAATTTCCGGTAGTATAGATGGTTTGTGCGTGCGAAAACCGTTGACAATCGAGAACGAATTATGGCGAAACGTGTACAGTTAGTCCTGACTCAGGACGTAAGTAAACTGGGTCGATCGGGCGATTTAGTTGAAGTCGCTCCCGGATATGCCCGAAATTATCTCTTGCCGCAGGGCAAAGCTTCAGGTGTAACGCCGGGAATTCTCAAGCAGGTAGAGCGTCGCCGTGAGCTAGAGCGCCAACGCCTCGAAGAGCTGCGCGTCGAAGCGGTGCAAATTGCCGCAGAAATCGAAACCGTCGGCGGATTTGATATCGCGAAGCAAGTCGGTGAAAACGACGCGATTTTTGGTACCGTTACCAACCAAGACGTTGCAGATGTTATTCGTGCTAAGACAAACCGCGACGTCGATCGCCGCACGATTACCATTCCCGATATTCATAAAGTGGGCGAATACCGAGCGCAAATCAAACTGCATCCGGAAGTGACTTCAACGATCGTGATTCGAGTTGTTCCTTCTTAGTACAAAGTTACCAAACTTGCTAGAATCACAAATACCTGTATATTGAGGAGATTGAGACGATAGCTCAGTCTCCTCGATGCGTTTTAGCCTCTTCACTCGTGCCCCCGGTCATGGTTCAAGACTTTAATTTTCAACCGATTCACGATCGCATTCCCCCGCAAAATCTCGAAGCTGAAGAAGCGATTTTAGGCGGAATTTTGCTTGATCCAGAAGCCATTACGCGAGTTTTGGATATTCTACGACCGGAAGCGTTTTACATTAGCGCTCACCAAGAAATCTATCGCTGCTGCATGGCACTTCACCATCAAGGCGCACCGACTGATTTAATGAGCGTGGTGACGTGGCTGGTCGATCGCGGCTTGATTGATAAAGTGGGCGGACAAAGCAAGCTGGTGCAACTAGTCGATCGCACCGTTAGCGCGGTCAATATTGATCAGTATGCAATTTTGGTGATGGATAAGTATCTGCGCCGCAAACTGATCAGCACCGGAAATCAAATCTCTCAGCTCGGACACGAAACAGCGCGAGACCTCGAATCAGTTTTAGATGAAGCAGAACAAAAAATATTTGGATTAACTCAAGTGCGCCCGAGTGCAGGGTTAGTTCCAACCGCCGACATTTTGACTAAAACGTTTTCGGAAATCGAAGAACGATCGGTCGGAATGGCGCTACCCGGATTAGCGACGGGCTTTTATGATCTCGATGCGAAAACTCAGGGATTTCAGCGATCAGATTTGATTATCGTGGCGGGTCGGCCGTCAATGGGAAAGTGTCTCGCTGAGGATTCTGAAATTGTATTAAGCGATGGCTCGATCGCGACGATCAAAGAAATTTACCAGCGTCGTCAAGCCAATCTTCTGACCCTAGGAAATAACTGGAAATTCCGCATCGCTCAACCGTCTGCCTTTGTCGATGATGGAATTAAGCCAGTATTTCGAGTGGCAACTCGATTGGGGCGCACGATCGAAACGACGCTAACGCATCCTTATCTTACGATCGACGGATGGCAACCGCTTTCGATGCTGCGGGTGGGCGATCGCGTTGCTGTCCCCCGTCGAATCGCTATTTTTGGAACTCAATCTCTGCGATCGAGCGCGGTTAAACTGCTTGCTTATCTTATCGGTGATGGCTGCCTGACCAAAGGAAATCCTGAATTTACAAACGGCAATCCTCGAATTCAAACCGACTTCACCGAGGCAGTTGATCAATTTGGGCATCTCAAAGTTCGCACAGATTTTAATGGTCAGCGAACACCGAGCTTTTATGTTGCGGCGGATCGATCGTTTTTTGCGACTCAACGACAAAAGTTTGGGGCATCGCTTCAAACGTTGATGCAGCACCACTCGATCAAAGATAGTCACCTCGCGCAGCAGCTTGAAATCAGTGCGGGGATGATTGGATTTTGGAAGCAAGGAATTTGTGCACCAAGTTTTGAGATAGCCGAGAAACTAAAGCAGATTTTTCCAGAAAGTCAAGACGTTTTTAGCGCGATCGAGCACAAAAACGAGCTGACAGCTTGGTTACGATCGCTCAATTTAATGGGCAAATCCGCCCACGAGAAAACGATTCCGTTGATCGTCTTTCAGCTTGAGAAATCACAGCTTGCGTTGTTCTTAAATCGGTTGTTCTCAACTGACGGATGGGCAACCGTTTTAGCGAGTGGACAGTCTCAGCTTGGTTATGCCAGCGTTAGCGAAAAACTGGTACGACAAATTCAACATTTACTGCTGCGATTTGGCATTATTGCTCGTTTAAAGTCTCGATCGGTTAAGTACCAAGAAACTCGTCGCCCTGCTTGGCAATTAGACATTACAGACGCCTTATCAATCCAAACGTTTATTTCAGAAATTGGCATTTTTGGCAAAGAAGACGCTTTGGCGCAAGTTGAAGCAGCACTTTCAATGCGGAATTACCAAACCAACCGAGACTTGATCCCGATCGAGGTTTGGCAACAACTAAATCGGTCTCGTGGCGCTGAATCTTGGAAGAGCGTTGCCGATCGGGCCGGAATTATTAGCTCTAGTAATATTCATGTGAGTCGGCGTGCTCCAACTCGTGCTCGCCTCCAACAATTGGCAACGGCTTTAGACGATCAATTTCTTCAAAATCTCGCCGCAAGCGATGTGTACTGGGATGAAATTGTTTCGATCGAATCGGTTGGCAACCAGCAAGTTTACGATCTCACGATTCCAGAAACGCATAACTTTGTGGCAAACGATATCTGCGTTCATAACACTGCCATCTGCATGAACTTTGCTCGAAATATTACCGCGCAGTACAAGCTGCCTGTGGCAATTTTCAGCTTGGAAATGTCAAAAGAACAAATCGTTCAGCGAATGCTGGCGAGTGAAGCGCGAATCGAAAGTGGACGATTACGATCGGGACGCTTGGCGCAGCAAGATTGGGAACCGCTCGGACAAGCCATCAGCCGACTTTCAGAACTAAGAATTTTCATCGACGATACGCCGAATATTAGCGTCACAGAAATGCGATCGCGGGCCCGCAAGCTTCAAGCCGAGCAAGGCGGCGTGTTGGGTATGATTCTGATCGATTACCTACAACTAATGGAAGGATCAGGCAGTGAAAATCGAGTGCAAGAACTCGCCCGCATTACACGAGCGCTGAAGGGTTTAGCGCGTGAATTGAGCGTTCCGGTGATTGCGCTGTCTCAACTGAGTCGAAACGTGGAATCGCGATCGGACAAACGCCCGATGATGTCAGATCTTCGCGAAAGTGGTTCAATTGAGCAAGACGCAGACCTGGTGATGATGCTTTATCGCGATGAATATTACAACGAAAATACGCCCGATCGCGGCATCGCTGAAATTCTCATTACCAAACATCGCAACGGGCCTACAGGCACGATCAAGCTGTTATTTGAGCCGCAATTTACGCGATTTTTGAATCTTGCCGCCCCGAATCGCGGATTTGATACCTAAAATCTGTCTGAAGAAGCACAAAATCAAGCCGTTGTGCCTATCTGGATATTGCACAATCCGGTACTATTAAATACTGGTTAGGAAATGCCATTATGCACACAAATGGTTGAGTCAAGACTGATCAGTGGTCAGCTTGTGGCGCTCCCTCAATATAGGGTTCGGGAAAGTCCCAAAGCAAAACACGTTAGCCTTAAAATGTCTGTGCAAGACGGGCTAGAAGTGATTGTTCCAAGAGGATTTGATCAAAGCCGCATTCCTGAAATTTTGCACAACAAGCACGGTTGGATCGAACGCACGATCGAGCGTCTCGAAGAACAGCGTCAACAGCTTGCGCTGGAAGTTTCCCACGCCTTGCCCGATCAGCTCCATTTAAGAGCGATCAATCAACTATGGCAGGTGGAATATCGCGCTACGCATTCGCCACGGGTCACACTCACCGAAAAAGATAAGTCGCGTTTAATTTTGCGGGGCAGCGTGCGCAACGAAGAAGCGTGTAAAACGCTTTTGCAGCAGTGGCTGACACACAAAGCTTATCAGCGCTTGGTGCCCTGGCTGTGGTCGATTAGTCAAGAATTAAACCTTCCATTTAACAAAGCGTCGATTCGCGGACAGAAAACGCTGTGGGCGAGTTGTTCGCAGCAGCACAACATCAGCCTCAACTTCAAGCTATTGTTTTTACCGCCAGAACTGGTGCGCTATGTTTTTGTGCATGAACTCTGTCATACCATTCACCTAAATCACTCTGCAAATTTTTGGGCATTAGTGCACGAAAAAGAAACCAACTACAAAGCGTTCGATCGAGAACTGCGGCGATCGAGTCACTATGTTCCGGGTTGGCTTGAACCGGGTGTATTCGGACAAGACGCTTGATTCTTTCTTTGGGTAGGGGTTGTGTAGCGATCGCCCTCGGTACGCTATCACCGTAACTCGTATTTAAACCTTGATCATGCCTGAACCTGCCGATCGCCTTCCTGCACCCGAAAGCAACGACGATGCGCCTAAAAAGCAAAAGATCGTTGACCCGATGGATTTAGTTTATCGCGGCGGCTACACCGGAGATCCGCGTGAAATTGTAGAAAATCCAGCCGTAACTCCAGAAATGCTCAATGAACCCGGAGATCTTAGAGCCGACGAACTAAACGAAGACTAAAGCGCTGAACGTCATGTGCTGATTGATGCTTGCCCATGTCATAGGAAACATGGCGTCTATCGCTAAATCTCTATCAATGGAAAGATGATACCTGGGTGGGCGTAGAACTAGAGTTTGGGCCTGAACGTCTATTCAGAGCCAGAATAGCGAACGATTGATCGAACGCCTTTAACCCAGGCGAAACAGTTAACGCTGTGTGGAGTTCAACAGCCTCACACCCGATGCTACCAGTCCCTTAGTTTACAAAATGGTGCTGCCAATCCATGCTTGTGCGAATTCTCTTTTGATGAGACATTAATCTCGGTAGTGCTGTTTAGAGTTCAAATTCGCGCTTGCCGATTGCAGAGTTGAGATTGTCAAGCAGGATGAAGTTGATATCGTAAGTTGCCTTTGTCATGAAAGTTGCTCTCGTCCATGACTATCTGACGCAACGAGGTGGTGCAGAGCGGGTTTTTGAATTGCTGTGCAAGCGTTACCCCGACGCCGATGTGTTTACCTCGCTGTATAATCCACGATCGTCGATCAATCTTGGCGATCGACCCGTGGGAACAACCTATCTACAGCAAATTCCGCAAGCGTCTCGCTATTTTCGCTTGCTTGCGCCCTTTTACTATTCGGCGTTTCGATCCCTAGACTTGCGCGAGTACGATTTGATTATTAGTAGCTCAACCAGCTTCGCCAAAAGCGTTAGAAAGCGACCAGACGCCAAGCACGTTTGCCTTTGTCACAACGTCACGCGCTTTTTGTGGGACACTAAAACTTATTTGAGAGAATTTTCGGCGTATCGCTGGCTTTATCCAGTGCTAGAGCAGGTTTTTCAAATCATGCGAAAAGCGGATTTAACTTACTCGCAAGAGCCGGATCTCTACATTGCCAATTCCACGGTTGTTGCGCAACGCATTCAACGCATTTATGGTAAACCCGCCACGGTGATTCATTACCCGATCGATAGTCAGCAGTTCACGTTTTCCGACCAGAAAGAAGATTTTTATCTGGCGTCGGCGCGGCTGCTCGGCTACAAACGCATGGATGTGATCGTCGAAGCCTTTAACTGGCTAGGCTGGAAGCTAATTATTACCGGAGACGGGCCAGAACGGCAGGTTTTAGAATCGCGGGCGATGAAAAACATCGAGTTTCTCGGACACGTAAGCGACGCCGAGCGCAAAGAACTTTTATCAAAATCGCGATCGGTGGTGATCAGTGCGCTTGAAGATTACGGACTGGTGCCGATCGAAGCAAACGCAAGCGGAACGCCAGTGATTGCCTACGGTGCGGGGGGGGTACTCGATACTCAAATTCCAGGGAAAACCGGATTGTTCTTTAATTCACAAACGCCGCAAGCGTTGCAGCAAGCGTTGCTCAAGGCGCGATCGATTCAGTGGAACTATCAAAATATTCGACAGCACGCTATAAGTCGATTTTCTGAAGACGTGTTTTTTCAATCGATCGATCGCACGATTCACGCTTTATGTAGCGCCGACGCAAGCAGCACGCTTTGTAGAACTGGCTAGTTATCGACGCCCAATTATTTTTTAACGGAGTAACTGAACGTGGCACCTAATCGATTTAACAATCTAACCTTGTACAATACGGCAGCACAAACGCAAGAGCCAGATCCGGGTTACGGTCAACTGCTAGGCGTTTTGTCGCGGCGACGGGTTTGGTTTCTCGGTGTCCTCGCAGCAACCGTTACTTTGGCTGGCGTGGTGACGCTGATCATGCCCGCAAAATTTCGCAGCTCGATGCAAATGCTGATCGAGTCGAATTACCAAGAACGCCGGAACGGAAGCGATTCGACGCCGACGTTTGCGGATTCTAATGTGGAAGTTGACAGCGCAACGCAGCTTAACTTAATGCGCAGCAATCAGCTTTTGCAGCGAGCGGTTGATCAGCTTAAGCCACGCTACACCGATTTAGACGTCGATAGTTTAAGAAAAAATTTGACGATCGGACAGCTTCAAGAACAGCGCGGCAGTGAGAAAGTGACGACGCGCGTTGTTGAAGTGACCTACACCGACACCGATCGCGCTAAAACTCGCGACGTGCTGCAAACGCTGCAAGAAATTTATCAGCAATACAACCTGGAACAGCAGCAATTGCGCCTGACAAAAGGATTAGCGTTTATTAACAAACAGATTCCTGAAGTCGAAGCGAAAGTCAACAAAGCGGAAGCGGCTTTAGAGCAGTTTCGCAGGTCGCAAGATTTAATTGATCCCGAACTGCAATCGAAAGCGCTCGTGGACTCGCTGAGAGATTTGCAAAAAGATCAGCAGCAAAATCGGGCAGAATTAGCCAGTGCTCAAGCGCGGTTTGCGTCTTTGCAGCAGCAGCTTGGACGATCGCCGCGTCAAGCGACGATCGCCGCGCGGTTAAGCCAGTCGTCGCGCTATCAGAATTTGCTCACCGAGCTGCAAAAAACCAACGTTGAGCTTGCACAAAAGCAAACGACGTTTACCGCAAAAACGCCGCAGGTGCAGCAGCTTCTCGATCAGCGCGATCGTCAGCAAACGCTCTTGATGCAAGAAGTTCAAAACGTGCTCGGAGTTGACGCCGCAGGCATCGGGCAATCTCCAGAAGGCTTAGTGTCGATCGGTCAGCTTGGACAAAACGACTTGAAATTTGCCAGCGACTTAGCCCAAGCTCAAGTCGATTTCATGTCAGCGCGGGCGCGGGATCAAACACTTGCCGTCAACGAGCAGCAAATTCGGTCTCAGCTTCAGCGCTTTCCCTCGCTGCTGGCAGAATACAATCGTTTGCAGCCAACGGTGAAGCTGAACCGCGACACGTTGGATCAACTGCAAAAAGCGCGGCAAGAGCTAGGATTGCAAATTGCACGCGGCGGCTTTGATTGGCAAGTGGTTGAACAACCCAAAGTTGGACAGCGCACCGGCCCAAGCTGGTTGAGAAATCTGCTAATCGGTGCAGGAGCGGGATTAGTGCTCGGCTGCTTAGCGGCGTTTTTGCGCGAATCCGGCGACGACTCGATTCGTACTACCGAGGATTTGACCAAGCAAACTACAATTCCGCTTTTGGGCATGGTTCCCGAACTGCCTGTGACCGAGTTAATGCCTGCGGTGAACTATGCGTTTGGTCGATCAAGCCCCGATGATGCAACGATGCTACAAGTGCTGCATTGGGCCCCGTTCCGTGAATCGCTGGATTTAATTTACAAGAATCTGCAACTGCTTACCGATGGTCAACCGCTTAAATCGCTGGTGGTGACATCGGCTTTAGCGGGTGAAGGTAAATCAACTGTGGCGTTAGGCTTGGCGATTAGTGCAGCCCGATTGCATCAACGAGTATTGCTTATCGATGCTGATTTGCGCCGTCCGGGTTTGCACAAGCAGTTACAGCTTCCAAACGATCAAGGACTTTCAACGCTGCTGACGAGCGATCGAGCGGTGACGCAAGCGGCGATTCAGCCAGCGAGCACTTATAGCGATTTGCCGATTTCGGTATTAACGGCAGGAGCGACGCCAACCGATTCAGTGAAGCTGCTGAGTTCCAAGCGAATGCGCGATTTGATGGCGGTGTTTGAGCAGCATTATGATTTGGTAATTTTAGATGCGCCTCCGGTGTTAGGCATTGTGGATGCGCTGTTAGCGGCGTCGTTTTGTGATGGAACGCTGCTTGTTGGACGCATGGGACATGTGCACAAAAATGAGGTCACGCAGGCGGTGAACATGCTCGATCGCTTAAATTTAGTCGGAGTGATCGCGAACGGTGCGAATAGCTCGAATAGCTACTACTACCGAGCCGCACCTTATTAAGACGATCGCCGTCGTTAGTGTCTGAATTTAACGTGAGTTCCTCATAAGCGATGCACGAAGCTTGTCGAGAACTCACGTTTTTAATTTCGCCCAGATCGATCGCGTTGCCGATCTTTCTGACTTCATCCGGTGTGCAGGAAAGCTCACACCGGAATACAAGCTTAGGACTAAACTCCAAACTCTTTAAGTTTTAGTGAACTCTTGATGAAAATTTAGTTTTTCGGTTGTGTTGACCACTTTTTTGCAACTAAATTAAATGTCAAGGGAGAAGTTGGCGAGCGAGATCGAGGGTGGTATTTCGTTGATTGCTTCGCCTTGCTCTAAATCTATCGATGGCTTAACGAATAGAAGCCGCACTACAGATGTGTAGATTTACATACCTGTACCTATGTCTATGGTGCTAGATTTCTAATTCTACGATTTTAGACACTGATGTAGACAACGCGCAGGTACTAGGGAAACCACAGTTTTCCGTTTATTCTATGTGACATTTTTTACATTAAATAATCACGCTTTTCTTTCTAGAAAGGGCCTGTTTCAGCGTGCGCGAGCAACGGTCATAGTTTACTTGCTCTGTTACCAACTAGCGCCAGTAGAAGAATTCAGTTCTAATTCTAGTCGAGTGCGCAACGCTTCTAATCATTCTCAAAGCGATTTCTCTGCAAGCATTACGTAGCTTTCTAGGGTTTCAATCGTTACTTATAAAATTATTTTGATAGCGTGCGTGGAACTTTAAGCAACGCAGAATCGTCGCGCACCAAGCATACCGAATTAACCTATTCCAGCAATGATAGAAATGTTTACGGATCTAACTCGAAGCCGATTTTCTATCTGATAAATCCACTAAGATATGAGTAATTTATTGTCAGAGTAATTACTTAACTTCCACTCTGAGTAAACTTTCAAACTGTTAAAGCAGCTTCGGTGTAATCGATCCGATTTTCTGGCTCTTTCGATTTTCTGCCCAATCAGCTCCCTAGCGATTCATCGAACCACCCATGACAATATTTGATCCTTTAATCGCGCCAGACAACAAGCTTGAGACCTGGGATAAACCGATCGTTAATCGGTCTAGCAGCGTCTTATATTGGCGTCAACATCAGCTTTTGGTTTTGCAGGCGGCTTCGTCTGAAACGGCGTCTCTTCATTGTCAGTCTGACCTGCCCCCGCTTTCAAATCCACAATGGCTGACTGAGTGCCTAAAGCGCTCTCCGGTGCGCTTGGTGCGGGTCGATGCGCAACTCGGCGAAACAGAACTCAAAGCGTGGGCAGATGCGTGCGATCGCGCCAAAAAAACGCTTTATCTACGATTGCCTACCGCCGCGCATCTGCCGCACAAGCGCCGGGGCGTTTTGTGGTGGTGCAAACGTGCTTTAGATTGGGGACTTGCGGCAACGCTGCTGACCGTGCTGAGTCCTGCCATGATTGCGATCGCGATCTTGGTCGCGCAATCTTCTCCGGGTGAAATTTTCTTTGCGCAATGGCGCGTCGGACAGCGCGGCAGATTGTTCAAAGTGCTTAAGTTTCGCACAATGGTGGCAAATGCCGAGCAGCAGCATCATCACATCATGGCGAATCAAGACAAATCGTGTTTACACAAGCGCGAAGACGATCCGCGAATTACTCCGATCGGCAAATGGCTACGTCGCTACAGCCTAGATGAGCTTCCGCAGTTGATTAACGTCCTGCGCGGCGAAATGAGCTTGGTCGGTCCGCGTCCCTGGGCGCTGTACGATGCTGTGCGAATTCGTCCAGAAATGCAGTCGCGGCTCAATGCGCTGCCCGGAATTACCGGGGCATGGCAAGTTGAAGCGCGATCAACGCTGTTAGATCTCGATACGGTGAACGATCGCGATTTAGAGTACCTCCGCAACTGGTCATTAATTGGTGACTTTAAAATTCTGCTGAGAACGGTGCCACGAGTGCTTTCTGGCTTTGGTGCATGTTAAAGCAAAGGCAGAAAG
This sequence comes from uncultured bacterium, assembly GCA_964250455.1. Classification (GTDB taxonomy): domain Bacteria; phylum Cyanobacteriota; class Cyanobacteriia; order Leptolyngbyales; family Leptolyngbyaceae; genus CAXUFL01. Next base: position 22,310 of record CAXUFL010000007.1, on the reverse strand, counting down.
CACCAGCAGTCGTTTTTCTGATGCACCTGGAAATTCCTTGTACAGTGCCTCTTAAAACTTTGCTGAAGTGATTACCTGCTTTTAACGCTCGTGCGCAACACGCTGTCATCAGTTCGCGATCGCTTATTTTAATTGCGAATCGATTCTCCCGTTAATCGCAACGCTATGAGAACTTTATTCACGTTTCACTATCCGAGCGATCGCAATGCGGGTGCGGCAGGCGTAACGTGGCGACTTGCAGAAGAATATCAAAAACTCGGACACGAAGCGGACTGTTATTCGCTGAGCGATTTGCCTGATCAATTGCCGCCGCTTGCAAAGTTTGTTTCGTTTTCAGGCTTCACGGCGGCCCATGTTGTGCGATCGCTCGAACGCGGCTGGATCGATGTAATCGATGCGTCCACGGCCGACGCTTGGATGTGGGGCGTGTTGCAGCGATTTCGCCGTAAACGTCCGTTGCTGATTGCTCGCTGTCACGGTTTAGAGCACATTGAGCATCTCGAATACCTCGAAGAAGCCGATCGCGGAAATTTGCATCTTGATCGCAAGTATTGGCTTTATCGCGGCAGCATTCGACTGTGGGAAGCAGCAACCTCGATGCGCAATTCTGATTTAGTGCTGTTGTTGAATCAGCGCGATCGCGCCTACGTGATTGACAAACTTGGTGTGCATCCCGATCGCGCTCATGTTGTGCCAAACGGGATTCCTGAATCAATGCTGAATCTGCCGTTTGAGCCGACGCCCGCGCCGAACGAACCGATTCGGATTGCGCAAGTCAGCAGCTACATTGTCAGAAAAGGAATTCAATACGGAACGCCTGCGCTAAACGCAATTTTAGAGCGTTATCCAACGGTTGAAGTGAGCTTACTGGGTACCGAAATTCCCGCAGATCAGGTGTATGCAGATTTTTCGCCTCAAGTGCGCGATCGCGTCAAAGTGATTCCGTATTACGCCAACAACACGTTAACCACTTTGCTAAAAGGACATCACATTAAAATTCTTCCAACGATTTCTGAAGGATTTGGCGTTGCGTTAATCGAAGCGATGGCGTGTGGATTAGCGCCCGTCACTACAACCGCACCTGGCCCAATGGAAATCGTACAGGATCAAAAAGATGGATTAATTGTGCCAGTGCGCGATCAATCTGCACTAGAACACGCGATCGAACGGTTGATTCTAGATCGTGAACAGCTCGATCGGCTTCGTCGCAACGCTTATCGATCGGCACAACGCTTTAGCTGGTCAAACATTGCCCAAACTAATCTGAACTTTTATGAAAAAGCAAAGCAGCTTAGAGTTCAACCTTAGAAGATCTTTTTAACGCGATCGTTATTTAGCTGCCAAACTCATGCACACTCAATCCGCACCTAAATTATTTCAGCCTGCCGACGCTTGGGTGGGCATTGTTGGCTTAGTGCTGCTGGTTTTGGTGGGCACAGTCGGGCACCTCGGCGGTTTTTTGCGGCTGGCATTTCCGGCAGCATCTTTTCTGGTCGGCGGGTTTCTATTTTTTCGCTATCCGATTTTATATATTGGCTTTGCTTGGTGGATGTGGTTTTTAACGCCTCTAGTGCGTCGCTTGGTTGATTTTGAATCGGGTTGGGTTGATCCAAGTCCGGTTTTGCTTGCGCCGTTTTTGGTGACGCTGATTAGCCTACTCACCTTTTTTCGCCAACTTCCCAAAGCGATTACCGGAAACGGCTTACCGTTTGTTTTAAGCATGGTTGGCGTCGGGTACGGCTTTTTAGTTGGGCTGCTGAGCGTTGGATCGGCAACGAGTGTAATCGTCGCGTTGCTGGGTTGGCTTGCCCCGATCGCGTTTGGCTACCATTTATTCGCGAATTGGCGACGCTTTCCCGAACTCAAACAAGTGACGCAGCGTGTTTTTCTGATTGGTATTTTGGTTGTGGGCGGCTATGGAGTTGTGCAATTTCTCGTTGCGCCTGCATGGGATCGCTTTTGGCTAGAAAATCTGATTGCACAGCTTGGCGTGATCTCGTTTGGCAAACCCGAACCGCTTCAAATTCGGGTATTTAGCACAATGCATTCGCCGCAGCCGTTTGCGTGCTTTATGATGGCAGGCGTTTTGTTGCTGTTATCGGTTCGCAGTCCGCTCAAAATCGTGTCATCGGCGGCGGGATACCTATCACTTTTGCTATCGTTGGCGCGATCGGCGTGGCTAAGCTGGGTTATCGGCATTGTCGTGTTTTTGCCGTCGCTCAAGCCCAAACTGCAAATGCGCTTAATTACGACATTAATGTTGATGATGCTGGTGGTTTTGCCGCTAACCACGATCGAACCGTTCTCAACCGTCATTAATTCGCGGGTGCAGTCGGTTTTTTCTGGCAATCAAGACACTAGCTATCTCGATCGCTCTCAAGGGTTCACAAATTTGCTCGATGAAGCGCTAACCGAAGTGAGCGGTCGGGGAATCGGCTACGTGATTCGCGATGCCAACATCGGCGGCAACGATAGCGGCATTTTAACGCTGCTGCTGACGCTCGGATGGCTGGGTTCGATTCCGTATCTGTCTGGATTAATGCTGATTGTGATGAGCATTTTGCAAGGGCGAGAAGCGGCAGTTGATTCGTTTGTGAGTGCTTGTCGAGCGATCGCCCTGGCGATGTTTGCTCAAATCAGCTTAAACGTCGTGATGGTCGGCCCGTTTGGCATTCTGCTGTGGTCGTTTCTGGGTTTAGCGGTTGCAGCACGAGTGTATTACCTGCAAGCGCAAAATCCCGTGTCTCAGTTGCCCTTCTTCCCACCGGAAAGAAGGGCAGAGGAACCTTAACCGTTGGCGAAGATTCGGGCGGCGGCCGCAACACCCGCTCCGGGCGTAAAGTTTTCGTAGCCGACTTCCTGCAACGTCGCTTCGAGGGCCGCAATCGCGCTCAAGATATCTCGATCGCTGACAAATCCTAAATGCCCGATGCGGAAGATTTGACCGCTCAGGTGATCTTGTCCACCCGCTAATGCAATATCAAACCGTTTGCGCATAATCGATCGAATTTGTTCAGCATCAACGCCCGATGGCATCACGGCTGTAATAGCGGGACTGGCCGATTCATCTGCTGCAAAAAGCGGCATTCCTAGCGCTTTAACCGCCGCGCGAGTGGCCGTCTGCAATCGATGATGACGGGCAAAAATGTTTTCCAGTCCTTCTGCCTGCATCATTCTTAGCGCGGCGTGAAGCGCATAGTACAGGTTGATTGCAGGTGTAAACGGCGTGGTGTTTTTCGCGGCTGATTTGCGATACTTGCCCAAATCCAGATAGTAGCGCGGTAGTTTTGCGGTTTTGTACGCTTCCCAAGCCTTCGGACTTACCGCCACAAATCCCAATCCCGGCGGAATCATGTAGGCTTTTTGCGATCCCGATGCGACGACATCTAAGCCCCAGTCGTCCATCGGAACGCTAGTTGCGCCAAGACTCGTCACGGTATCAACCATAATCAACGCTTCGCCGTGTGCTTTCACAAAACGGTTAATCGCTTCTAAATCGTTGATCACCCCGGTCGAAGTTTCGCTGTGGGTAATAATCACCGCTTTGATTTGCTTTTGGGCATCGCTTTCGAGCTTTTCGCGAAACACTTCGGGATCAAGCGCTTTTCCCCATTCTGCCGTGATGCGCTCGGTTTGCAGTCCGTAAGCGTCACACACTTCTGCCCAGCGATCGCCAAACTTACCGTTACAGCCAACTAACACGCGATCGCCTGCGCTGAGGAAGTTAATAATGCCAGCTTCCATTGCGCCCGTGCCGCTTGCCGACAGCACCAAAACCTCGTTTTGAGTTTGGTGCAGCCATTTCAAATTTTGATTGACTTCAGCAATCAGCTTGCTAAAATCCCCGCTCCGGTGTCCGATGGGATGCTTTGCCATCGCCAACAACACCTGTTCCGGTACGGGGGTTGGCCCCGGAATCATCAACATCAGCTTGTCGTCCATGACTGTCCTTTAATGGAAAGGTGCAAATTTTTGTGCCTGATCCAGGATAAGACAGGTCAGAGCCGATGTGAAAAATTCGTCATCTAGATTTCGCAATTCGTTGAGATGGCAACGATCGACGTTAGTATCTTTATATTATTCTTTTCAAGTACGGGATTTGGTCAATAATCCAGGCTCCAAACAAACCGATCCCGAAAACAGAAAAGGCTGTTATGGGTATAGAGAGTGCAGCATTAAATGATCTCGCTCCGAGTCCTTTGTAGTTAATCGTTTCTAAAATAGAAGGGTGAACAAGATAAACACCGAAAACGAGTGAAATGAAGCTGCGTTGTATTTGTGTTTACCGATCTAAAACAATCACTTCTTCAGCAATTTTCTCGCCAATTTGAAGCGGTTGAAGGGGTTGATCATCCTCTAGTTTTGCTTCTAGTTGAATCGGCACTTCCTGCGGAGCGGGCAATCCTTCTGGCGCATCGGGCACAATTTGCGGCGTTGCTTTTGCTGGAATCGTTGCTGGAATGAGTTTATCGATCGCGCTTTTCACAAATGTCTGCAAAAACGGCAGTCTTCGATTCTGCTCAAAAACTTTCTGCATGATTTGCTGCACGAGATCCGGCTTAATTTCCGTGTTTCCGCCTTCAAAGTATTCAATGAGCGTCAATCCCGCTAATCGCGTAAGATATGCGGCACTCACGCCCTGCATTAATCCACCCGCAACAAAAGTGACGGCATTGGTTTTGAGAATTTGAGCGATCGCGCTCGTCGAAACTTCCACAAGTCCAAGTTTCAGCATCACGCCTGCCATATTTGCCGCGATCGTTCGCGCTTGCTCTAGCGAAAATTTTCGCTGATACAAATTGCCCAACTCCATCACCATCTGAGCGTTAATCGCCGCCGTTGCCAGTAAATCTAACGCCGGAAACGGACTTGCAAACGCTGTTCCCGCCACAATCCATTGAGCTTGATCGATTCGCGGCATTGCTTGTTCGCGTCGGACTCGATTCAGCGCCGTTTTTGCTTCCGCTTTAATCGCTTTAACGTTGCTCATCGAACTTGTTAAAACAAGCTGCTGTCCTTCGGTTAAAAGAATCTGATTTAATCGATCGATTAACGGTAAAATCTGCGGCTCTGGTTTTTCTAGCCATTCTTTTACCGTTCCATCAGATTGATGCTGCCGGATTTTGAGCGATTTTGGATTCGTGGCGATCGCTAAAATATCTCGATCGTCAATCCTGCCTTTCAGCCGTTGTCGCAGATGATTCAGAAGTAATTGCTGCTGTTCAGGTAAATATTGATCCTGCTTGTTCAAAATCAGAATCAATCGTTTGCCTAGCGAAGTGATTTGCTCGATCGCGCTCAACTCGGTCGCAGTTAAATCGCCGTTTGTCACAAATAAAACGACATCTGCCGATCGCGCCATTTTCCAAGCATCCCGTTCAGCGATCAGTCCGCCTTCGGTTGCTGCAAACAATTCAGGCGTGTCGTGTAGCGTTAAGTTTTGCGACAGTTCTGATGCCCATGTTGCGGCAAGCAAATTTGTCAGCGTTGTTTTTCCCACCCATTTTCCGCCCATGACCACGAAGCGAATTTCGTCACGGTGCAGTTCGGTTGAAATCAAATTAATTTGCGATCGCAGATCCGATAGTTGCTGAGCACTTCCGTCGATCGATAAATCCTGAGCTTCGGTTGCAAGCTGATCGACCATGCTTTGCGCATCAGCAAGCGCGGTTTGAACTCGATTAATCGTGATTGGCTCTGACTTTGTTTTGACGGGTTCGGCTTTCTGAAATTTAAGGGCGACCCAAGCAATCCCGCTACCGAGCACGATCGCAGGCAGCCAATCGCCAAGCGAGTGCGATAAAGTATCTAGAACCCAAAGCGAAAGTGTCGCCCCAACGCCGCCGTAGATCAAAGATTGCCGCCACGAAATACTTATCATCACACTATGCCGACCACTGCTTCCAGCATAAATCAAAGTTCTACGGGTGGTTAAAGTCAACAGTACGGATCAACGAATCGTCGATCGTGCGGATTTTTCCACTAAAGCAAAAAGCCCTAACCTGGTGAGATTAGGGCTTTAGCAATATTTAATTTGGTGGCGGGGCATGGATTTGAACCATGGACCTTCGGGTTATGAGCCCGACGAGCTACCAGACTGCTCTACCCCGCGTCACTTTGTCTAGTATAACCATAAATTTCTCAAAGTTGCAATCCTTAATCTAAAAAGGGAAGATAAAAAAGCTTCTCTCTATAAAATCCTATCGGTGAAAAAGCTATGGCAACCTGGCGTTGTGTAAAGCAGTGCGGTGCGTGCTGCCAACTTGACCCCCGCGACCGACCCGACCTCGATACCTATCTCAACCCCGAAGAACTGCGCCTTTATCTCAGCATGGTTGGCGAAGACGGCTGGTGCATTCATTTTGATCGCTTTAACCGCGAATGCCGCATCTACGACGATCGCCCACGCTTTTGTCGGGTGACGCCGGAAACTTTTGAAACCATGTTCGGCGTTGAACCCACAGAAATGAACGACTTCGCGATCGAGTGCTGCCGCGAGCAAATCGGCGGCGTTTACGGCGATCGCAGCTTAGAGCTAATCCGCTTTGATCGCGAAATTGGCGTTTCGAGTTTTAGTTCGATCGAATGATTGCCAAGACAGAGAAAGTTGTAGATAATGAAAACAAAATGAAAGAACTTTGATTCATGACCACAACGCCATTCACCCAACCCAAAGCTGAGGTTCTTATTTTAGAAAAGACTCAGCCTGAAACACCGATCAAAGAGAACTTTCTCAAGGTGTTTGGCTCAACGTTCATCACGATTTTTCTCGCTGAACTCGGTGATAAAACGCAGCTTGCAACGCTCCTGATGAGCGCTCAATCGCACGCGCCCTGGACAGTCTTTGCAGGTGCGGCTTCGGCGCTAGTGGCGACAAGCTTGGTGGGCGTGCTCGTGGGTCGGTGGCTGTGTCAAAATCTGTCACCCGGAACGTTAGAAAAAGCAACGGGCTGTATTTTGCTGCTCGTGTCGGTGCTGCTAATTCTCGATGTGATGGGGATGTAAAGCATGAATTGGCATCTGATTGGAATTAGCTTTATTACGGTATTTCTAGCGGAGCTAGGCGATAAAAGTCAGCTTGCCGCGATCGCCCTTAGCAGCAACGGCAATAAATCAGCAAAAGCCGTTTTTCTTGGAAGCGTTGCTGCGCTAATTTTGGCAAGCTTGATCGGCGTTCTGCTTGGAGAAGGCACCGCTCAGCTATTGCCAACGAAGTGGACGAAGCTAATTGCCGCGATCGGTTTTGCCGTCTTAGCGATTCGGCTCTTGTTCTTTGGTGCTAAAGATTCTGAAACCGCGCAATAAAATGCCCCCGATGCGATCGGAGGCAAAAGTGGAGTTCACCGCATCTAAACTTTTTAGAATTCGCGCTTAAGAAGCCAGCCTGCCGCTACGAATTTACACGCTTCGAGTGTCCAATAGCTGATATGAAGCTGATTCATTCCAACGGGCGTTTGCAGGGGTTCAAATAAATTAAGATTCAGTCCGAGTGCACTCATCTGAGGCGTTAAAAAATACGTGCACACGATCGACGTTGCCAGCAAAATTACTCCTAGCACGATCGAAGCAAAGGATTTTTGCTCGGATCTTTGCTGCGCCAAAATTCCCGTTAACACAAAAGCAGCGCAAAGCAATTCTACGCGATTAAAAACCCAGAACAGCCCATACCCAGCAGTCGTAAAATCTGGCTGCGTCATCATTCCGGCGGCAAACAGGCTTGGCATTACGACAAAATCAAGCAGCAAACTACTGCTAAGCCAAAATGTCAGTATGAGCGCTAAACCTTTATGCCAGATGACTGATTTGGAATCAATTCTTGAAGCGGCAGTCATTGGATCAACCTATTCTTTATGGAATCTAAATTTAGACTAGCAAATTCACCTTTACTAAGGTGAATTCGAGATAAGAAACTTAGCAATTAGGAACTTTCTAAAAACAAGGGATCTAGTTCTTTGAGCTAGATCCCTGTTTATCGAACGATCGGAACTAAATTGAATCGTGAGGTTGACGTTTCCTGCAACTCAAAGACCGAAGATCAAACCATGAAAATTACACAATGAAGAGATGCAACTTCCTCCTTTTTCGTATCAGTACAAGCTAGACAAGACACATACCAAACGGTAGTCGAAACTTGAGTTGCAGGGGCTTCAAGACGGAAGCACAGCTCTCGAAGCAGGTAGTAGAGACTGAGGAGATATATCTCTTTCTGTGCTTGTTCTTACAGTAGCACTCTCGTGCTGAGGCGGATCGTTCTTTAATAGTTAAGCATCGAAGTTAATACAAGTTAACGATGTCTTAAACTTCAGTCGAACTCGACCCAAAACCGCATCGATTACACTAAAGATATCCGCAGCATTTCTTAAAACTCTACGATGAAAAATCAGTTTGTTTCGCTTGCTGCCACTGCGCTAATGTCGCTTGGCGGTGCAGTTGCGTTTCATGCTCCAGCTCAGGCAGTTCAACTTCGGGGAACAACTTACTTCGCGTCTCCTCCCCGACTAGTCGGTAGCGAGTCTACTCAAAAGTTCATTTACGCTTGGGGCGCAATTTACTTTTTTACGCTTGAAGTTCCTCCAAATGCGGGTGAACCCTTACAAAGAGTGGCGATCGCGCAGCAAACCAGCCCAGACTACGTTCAATTCGATTTACGACGCACCGAAGCGTTTGAAGGGGGCGGTCGATCGGGTCCCAAAGTTCCCCTCGAATCAGTGACGTATGATGATAAATCCCGCGCAGTAACGGTAGCCTTTAATCCGCCGATTCAACCTGGAAAAACAGTGACGATCGCGCTTCGTCCGTATCAAAATCCAAGCGTGGGCGGCGTTTACTTATACGGCGTGACGGCATTTCCAGGAAGCGGAGAACCTGCCTACGGTCAATTTCTGGGCTTTGGACGATTCAACATCTACGAAAGCGGTCCAGATTCATTTTTCTTTGGGCCGTTCTTTCGTTAACCAAAGGTGGTTCCGTTCCAGCCCCACATTGCACCTTTCGCGTCGGCGAACTCAATGTAAATGCGATCGGCAGGCACCGACAAAAATTGATTAATCTGCTGACAAAAATCCTGGCTCATTGCTTTGGTTTGCGTTGAACTCATCGAGCCGACGCTTTTGATCTCGATGTAGCAGGTTGGATCGACGGTGCCGCCAAACGTCATCGGAACGCCGGATTCAAACGCCGTCATAACGTAAGATTCTGGCTTTCCGGTGTGTTTGGCAAGGCTTGCGGAAAGCTGTTTGAGCAAATCCGTCACTTGATCCGATTGCGGATTCGCGATCGAAGTCTGAATTTTAATCAATGGCATCGTAAAATCTCAGCATAAAAGAAACCGATCCTTCTGCACGAGAACGATCGGTTCTAAAAACAAGCTGAACAAGCCTAGCTTTTAGACAAAAAGCCTTTTGCTTGCTGCAAGGCGTAAATGCCAATATTAAAAGCAGCCCAGCCGCCCGCCAGCAGAACGGGGAACAAAACAATTACTACGCGATAATCAAAGTCCATAGTACTCTCTCGTTTCAACGTTCTTAATATTTACATTTGTAGCGTATTTGGGGAAGCTTTCAAAGTAGTTTTCTCAGCTTATTTACATTTGTACATCAAAACCAAGATCCGTTCCTTTTCCAGCATGAACTCGCGCGAGTTTTTCGTATTTCTGCGCATGTTGAATTAAATCCGCTACCTCCGCCTCGCTTAGCGCTCGCCTCGGCTTCGCGGGCACGCCAACCACTAGCGATCGCGGCGGTACATCTCTGGTCACAACGGATCCCGCCCCGATAATACTTCCCGCTCCGACACGCACCCCATCTAGAACGATCGCACCAATGCCAATCAAACAGCCTTGCTCGATATGAGCGCTGTGAATCACGGCGCGATGTCCGATCGTCACAAACGCCTCTAAAATTGTCGGCGCTCCGGGATCACCGTGCAGGATCGCTCCGTCTTGAATGTTGGTGTGAGCGTTGATTGAAATGCGCTCCACGTCGCCGCGCACGATCGCGTTATACCAAATGCTCACGCCTTCAGCCACATCAACCAAACCGATCACGGTTGCATTCGGCGCGACAAACGCCGCTTTCGACAAATCCGGAGGCGTCCAATAAGACGGAGCCGAAAAATAAAAATCAGACATCTTCACAATGATTCTGAGAATGATTCTAGAAACGCATAAACTTCGCCAGCTATAATGATTTCACGATTGCTGACGGAAAGAGTACTTAAGCGCTCGCCATTCATGATAAACCCTAGTTTTCAATATCCCATTTTTGGTCCCGAGATCCAGTGCCCGCACTGTCGTCAGACGATCCCGGCGCTCACGTTGACTGATACCTATTTGTGTCCTCGTCACGGCGCGTTTGAAGCGAACCCGAAAACGAGCGAACTGATTCATCTGCAATCCGGGCGTCATTGGCGGCTGTGGAAAGACGAATGGTATCGGCAACACACGCACCCCGACGGGATTCGGTTTGAAATTCACGAAGCCCTCGATCGACTCTACACGCAGGGCTATCGAGCCACGCGAGTCATTATCGCCCAGCGCTACAAAGAATTAATCAGCACGTATCTAGAGCGATCGACGCCCTGGCGGGGTCAAAATGATTCTCCGAAACCCAGACTTTACGGGCTTCCGGTTGAATTCAGTCCTGATCCAGAAGACGAGCCGTGCTGGAACGTGATCAATTTCGATCTCGAAAAAGAACCCGGTGCGCCCGTTCGCTATCCATACTTTCGCTTGTTTGAATAATGCATCACGTTTCAATTCGCACCGCCGATATTTTTCGAGCGATCGCGTTCTACGAGCAGCTTGGCTTTGCAGTCAGCGAGCGGTTTCAAACGGGCTATACGCTGGCCTGCTGGATGGAAGGACTCGGCGGACGAATTGAACTGCTGCAAATTCCTGAACCTAAGTCCGCTCCGGATGCCTTTAACGATGAGCATTACGTTGGGTACTATCATTTGTCGTTTGATGTCAGCGATCAGTCCGAAACGCTCCCGGATTGGATCGAAGCGTTGCAAAATCGATTGTCTGAGCAGTCGCAGGCGTTAAAGATTCTGCTTGAACCCACGCAGCAAATGATCGGCACGAGCGTGTATGAAGTTGCTTTTATTGCTGATGCAGATGGATTGCCGATCGAGTTTCTACACAAGCTAAAGTAATCGACCGACTCGACCGATTAACGGCAGTTCGATTGATCGACGTTGCCACAAACGCACCATTAACCAAAAGTTGACCACAAAATAACCAGACGTCAGAAAACTCGCGCTCAGCAAAATCGGCAGTTGTGAAACGGTTTCTGAAGTTGCGGCAGCGCCAAGAAGCCCGTACATCAAAAGCCAACCGATCGCGAGTTTGATCACAAACCGACTCAGCGATCGTTCTTGCCGTCCGCCCGCTTGCCGATACAACGTCCAAAGAGCGGGAAAAAATCCAAAAATCGGCATGAGGTACAAAAAGAGTCGCAAATGCCGAATTTCATCGGCTTCGGGACGATCGAAGTCATACATAAACCAAAGAACTCAGAAATAGGGAGGATGTACCGAAAAGCCAAGAGCGATAATAATAACTAAAGACTGCCCAAATCAGTCCTGAAAGTCGCTCGAATCGTCGTCGTTATTGATGCATCATGCCTCATCGCAATAAGCTGTGGAATTGGTGGGACTCGCTCGCTCCCGTAGGTCGAGTGCTCGTCGTCGGACTCTTTGCTCCGTTGGTCGTGCTCAATGCTTGGGCGATCGCGTCGATTTTTGATTACTTTAATTCGCTGCTGGTAATTGTTACGGCGGCGTCGCTGTTGACGTTTCTGCTGAATTATCCGGTCAGCTATATGCAGCAGCACGGGGCGACTCGTGGCAGAGCCGCGATCGTCGTGTTTCTCTTTACGCTCTCGGTTTTATTAGGCGTAGGCGTAACGCTGGTTCCGCTTGCAATTCAACAAGCGCAACAGTTAGTGCTTCGGCTACCCGATTGGATTGATTCTGGACAGCGACAGTTGATTTTGCTTAACGATCAAATCGAGAAAGCAGGATTTCCGATTAGCTTAGATGTGCTGGCAGATCAAATCACCGCACCGCTTAAAGCGCAACTGCAACGGCTTGCTGGAGATATTCTAGGTCTGGCTGTTATTACCGTAACCAGCTTGCTGGATGTTTTATTAACGCTCGTGCTCACGTTTTACTTGTTGCAGCACAGCGATCGACTGTGGCAAAGCTTAGTAGATTGGCTGCCCGACAAGATTCGCGACTCGTTTACCGAAACGCTGCGCCTGAGTTTTCAAAATTTCTTTTTCGGGCAATTGATTTCCTCGACTTCGATGGGATTTGTGCTCACGGTTATTTTTCTGTCGCTGCGGGTGCCGTTTGGGTTGCTGTTTGGATTAACGATCGGCACAATGGCGCTGATTCCGTTTGGCGGCTCGGTAGGAATTGCGCTTGTGAGTTTGCTTGTTGCCTTGCGGGATATCGGATTGGGCGTTGAGGTGTTGATTGCGTCGCTAATCGTGCAGCAAATCATCGAGAACTTTATCATGCCAAGAATTTTGGGTAGCTTTACTGGACTGAATCCTGTTTGGGTGTTCATTTCGATTTTGACTGGAGCACGAGTCGGGGGGTTACTCGGCGTTGTGGTGGCGGTTCCAACGGCTGTTGTGATTAAAAGTATTTTGGTTGCGCTGCGATCGCCCACTCCCGCACTCATTTATCCTGCCGAAACCCGCATTCCATCAGCGAATGGCATCAAGGAAGATTCGCCATCTACCCGAGCTGAATTTCCAACCAGTGAAGTTACAGAGGGATAGCGATCGTTGAAGTTTTTACTGCATTTTCATGTCCCTTCTTTCTACCCTGGCGCAATACCTAGCAGGCGAATTCGACAATCGGGAGCAAGCGATCGAGAATCCCGTCTGGTTTGTTCACCTCTGCTTGTGGCATCGGCCGGTAAATCTTTTCACCGACGATAGCTTTACCATTTTTGCTGAACAAGCGAATATTCTCAAGCTCGATCAGCCTTACCGACAGCGATTATTGCGCTTGTCGTCGCTCAATGACACGATCGTAGTGCAGTATTATATGTTCAAAAATTCGCTCAGCGTCAAAGGAGCCGGACAAACACCCGAGCTATTAAATCAAGTTAGCGAGGCGGACGTTGAGCGTTTACCCGGCTGTACGCTTCAAGTGATTACTCAAACCAATCAATTTATCGCAACGCCGCCCCCGGATGCTCGATGCTGCTTTTCGGTTGAAGGAAGCACGATTCGAGTTTCACTAGGATTTGAAGCGAGCGTTGATCGATTCCTCAGCTACGACAAAGGCCTTGATCCCGAAACCGAACAGCCGATTTGGGGTGCCTTAATGGGCGCGTATGAATTTACCAAGCGACAGCAATTTTAGGCGTTAAGTTGCAAAACGCTGCGCTATGCCTGCGATCACCCTAAATGGAGCTGCGAAGCAATCGCATCTGCTTCGGTTTCATAAATCTCAAATACTGAATCCATCATCGTGACTTCAAACACGAGTTTGGCTTCGGGATGGACATTGCAAATTCTAAAGCTACCTCTGGCTTTATCGGCATCGCGCATTCCTGCCACCAGTGAAGTCAAGCCAGAACTATCAATAAAGTTCACTTGACCCAAGTTCACAATCACGTGTTGGCTTTGCTTGGCGATACAGTCTTGTAGCTTGAGACGAAACTGCCAGGCGGTCGTAATGTCTAAGCGACCCGACGGCTCAAGAATAATCGCAGGCGTGCCGCCTGGGGTCGTGTAGGTTCTTTGCTCCATTGGCATCGACTTCTGCTCCATATAAACCATTTGCTCTCCTCGTGCTGCGCCGTGCTTGGTTGCCACAAGATCAGTTATGCCCACAGGAATTGTTGTTTTAACGCAGAAGCAGAATTATGCATTAAAAAAGAAGCGATCAATCCCATAAAGCTATCTGCTAAAACAGATCGACGCTTCCTTTATCAACAAGACTAATTTAACGGTGCTTAACGATTAGAATTCGACCCGTTTACCCAATCCTGCGGTTTCAAGAAGATGTCGTATAGCCGCGCTTCCGGGCTTCCGGGTTCTGGCTCGAAGCCATATTCCCAACGCACCATTGGCGGCAGCGACATCAAAATCGATTCGGTGCGTCCGTTGGTTTGCAAGCCAAAAATCGTGCCGCGATCGTAGACTAAGTTAAATTCCACATAGCGCCCGCGTCGGTAAAGCTGAAAGTCGCGCTCACGATCGCCGTATTCGGTGTCTTTGCGCCGCTCGACGATCGGCACGTAAGCGGGTAAAAACGCCTCGCCGCACGACTGCACAAACGCGAATAAATCTTCCCAAGTGCGTCCCGGTACCGTCCCAACCGCTTGAGAATGCTGTGCCGCAGGCGTATCGCTTTGCGATCCCGGATAAGAAATCGGATACAAAATTCCCTGCGTGTCTTGATAATCGAAGAAAATTCCGCCAACGCCACGGGTTTCTTTGCGGTGCTTTAGGTAGAAATATTCATCGCACCATAGCTTAAACGTGGGGTAGTACTCGGCATGATGTCGATCGCACGCTTGCTTCAAGGTTTGATGGAAATGAATTACATCTTCCTCGAACGGATAGAATGGCGTTAAGTCAATGCCGCCGCCAAACCACCACACCGAACCCGCTTCAAAATAGCGGTAGTTTAAGTGAACCGTCGGAATATAAGGATTTCGAGGATGTAGAACTAACGAGGTGCCAGTTGCATACCAGGTATGACCCGCCGCTTCGGGACGCTGCACCAAAATCGACGGCGGTAAATCTTTTCCCCACACTTCCGAGAAGCCAACGCCGCCTTGTTCAAATACATTGCCTTCGCGCATGACTCGCGATCGCCCGCCGCCACCTTCAGGACGAGTCCAGCTATCTTCGCGAAATGTGCTTTTTCCGTCAATAGATTCTAATTTTTGACAAATCTTGTCTTGAAGCGCCTTCATCCATTGACTGACACGCTCACGTGAATCAGATGGCGGCAATGCTTGAGTTGTGTCAGTGCGGTTAGAGGTGGAAAAAGCAGTCATAACTCTCGATTCCTGAAAGAATTGCCTAAAAACAACAAAGAAAAATGAAGTTTCCGCAGGACTACCAGCGTGGGGATTGCGGGAAACTAACCGATTCATCTAGACTATCGCGAAACGGGAACCACAGCGACATTGAGGGTTTGCATTCACTCCAAAAACGCTGATTCGATGGGACAAAGCGCGATCGTAAATGTTTATAAACCTGTATGAACATTATCAAGCAAAATTACTTCAGGCACCCTAAAGAAAGATGACAATTAGCCTCAAGACCTGTGTAGGATCGAACCCCAACCTTATCGCTCGCGGAAAGCACGTCCACGTTACAGGAGAGTCGTCATGCTGAAGTTGCCTCGAAAATTCATTCGCCGCAAGCGTCGCCATGTTGAGTCTACACTGGCACGGACGTATCAAACGATCAGTTCAGCTTCGGTCGATGATTTGTGGAAGAAAATCATTGATTTAGCGGATGTGTCTTGGCATCCGTTGATTTCCAGTACAAATGTACCTCGTGGACAAGTTGCAAAACCCGGATTAATTTATGAAGCGGTGACGCGGCTGGGCCCGTTTCCGATTCGGATTTTTGTTGAGCGGGTCAATCCACAGGAATTATTAAGCGTCAGAATTTTGGCGATTCCGGGTATCGAAGAGCGCGTTACTTATGCTGTGAAATCAACCGTTTGTGGCACGTCGATTTCGTATTCGGTAACGCTGCAAGGTTGGTTGTCGCCTTTGATTTGGTCAATTATTAAGCCGTATGCGGCGCGAGTTGCTGAAGATTTGGCTCATGCGGCCGAGCAACCGATCGATCCGATGCCCAGAAAATCGACTCAACAAAGCTGCTTTGACTTCTGACTCGTAGCTTAGAACGGTAAGATCGATCAGTGCCTTATCGATCGCATCCCCGTTTGGACAGATCCATGTTAGAAACCCTCAATAAAGAATCCGTTTTAGAAGTCTTAAAACCTGTTCAAGATCCCGAACTCAGAAAAAGTTTGGTGGAATTGAACATGATTCGCAATGTCAAGATTGAAAACGGCAATGTAAGTTTTACGCTCGTGCTGACGACGCCTGCGTGTCCGTTGCGTCAATTTATTGTGGAAGACTGCGAACGAGCAATCAAAACGCTTCCGGGCGTTAACAAAATCGATGTGGAAGTCACCGCAGAAACGCCGCAGCAGAAATCTTTGCCCGATCGCACCGGAATCGATGGTGTGAAGAATATTATTGCAGTTTCAAGCGGCAAAGGGGGCGTCGGGAAAAGCTCGATCGCGGTCAACGTTGCCGTTGCTCTAGCTCAAATGGGCGCGAAAGTTGGATTAATCGACGCAGATATTTATGGCCCAAATGCTCCAATGATGCTTGGTCTTGAAGGATCAGGAATTAACGTTCGTCAAAGTCCTCAAGGCGAAATTATCGAGCCTGCTTTTAATCACGGCGTCAAGCTTGTATCAATGGGCTTTTTAATCGACAAAGATCAACCTGTAATTTGGCGCGGCCCGATGCTGAACGGTGTAATTCGTCAATTTCTGTATCAGGTGCAGTGGGGCGATTTAGATTACCTGATCGTTGATATGCCACCGGGAACCGGAGACGCACAGCTTACCCTTGCGCAAGCGGTTCCAATGGCGGGTGCTGTAATTGTGACAACGCCCCAATCGGTCGCTTTGTCGGATTCACGTCGCGGGCTAAAAATGTTTCAGCAATTAAATGTTCCCGTGCTTGGAATTGTGGAAAACATGAGCTACTTTATTCCGCCGGACCTGCCCGATCGACAGTACGACATTTTTGGATCAGCAGGCGGCGAGAAAACCGCTACCGAATTGCAGGTACCACTTTTGGGCTGTGTACCGTTGGAGATTCCGCTTCGAGAGGGAGGCGATCGCGGTATTCCGATCGTGGTTGCCGATTCGGATTCCGCTTCGGCAAAGGCATTAATCGCGATCGCTCAGCAAATAGCTGCTAGAGTGTCAGTTGCTGCTCTTGCTTCGTAAAAAATCGCTGATTCGTTCCTTATTTAAAGCGCGTTTATGTTCCGAAAAAAATCCCCCCTTTTGCCTCAAAGCATCAGAGTTTGGTTGCAGCCGTGGCATAACGCAGACTGGCTTTTACTCGGTGCCGTTGTTGCCTTAACGATTTTAGGAAGCACGATGATTCACAGCGTGCAGCTTCACGACGCCGAGCAGACCGCTTGGCTTTATCACTTAGCGATCGGCGGCATCGGAACCGTTTTGGCGCTGCTTTTAGCGCGATGGCGCTACGACATTTTGCTGCACTGGAAATGGTGGATTTATGGCATCACAAACGCTTCGTTACTGCTAGTGATGGCCATTGGTCTCGAAGCAAAAGGCGCACAGCGCTGGCTTGGATTTTTTGGATTTGGAATTCAGCCGTCGGAGTTTGCCAAACTAGGGGCGATTATCACTCTAGCCGCCGTTCTGCATCACCGATCGGCGTCAACAATCCCGATGATGATTAAAGTGCTCAGCATTGCAGCCATTCCCTGGATTCTGGTGTTTTTGCAGCCGAATTTAGGCACATCGCTTGTGTTTGGAGCAATTACAGTCGGGATGCTGTACTGGGGAAATGCTAATCCAGCATGGCTTTTGCTGCTCGTGTCGCCGATCGTAAGTGCAATTTTGTTTAACTTACTACTGACAAACGGAGCGTGGGGAATTGGCGCGATCGCGCTTTGGATTTTAATCATTGGCTTAATGGCCTGGAAAACCCTGCCGTGGAAGCGATACGGTACGCTAATTCCGATCGTGATTAACTTAATTGCAGGTGGATTAGGGCGCGTTTTGTGGCAATTCGTACTGCACGATTATCAAAAGTCTCGAATTATTATGTTTGCCGATCCGGATCAAGACCCGTTGGGGGGTGGATATCACTTGATTCAATCGCGGATTGCGATCGGGGCTGGTGAATTAATGGGGCGCGGATTATTTCGTGGAACGCAAACGCAGCTTGAATTTATTCCAGAGCAGCACACCGATTTTATTTTTACGGCGATCGGGGAGGAATTAGGATTTATTGGTGCGGCGGCGGTGCTGTTGGCGTATTTGCTGATTTGCTTTCGCCTATTGGTGATTGCGCAAAACTCAAAAGACGATTTTGGATCACTGCTGGCAGTCGGCGTGTTTTCGATGATTGTGTTTCAGGTGTCGATTAATATTGGCATGACCATTAATTTATCTCCGGTGACAGGTATTCCGCTTCCGTGGCTGAGTCATGGCAACGCGGCGCTGTTAATGAATTTTCTCGCGATCGGACTTGTGCAGTCGGTGTCAAATTTTCGACAGCGATCGAAGTTTTAGACGCAATTGGGTTTGCGAAATAACTGCATTGATTATTCTCGATTTTCATTCCGTTAAAACCGCCTGTAAACTGATAGGAAAGTCTACTTGTTCAAACCCTTATGCTGTTTTTACCAGGCTCAGTGGTTCGCGTGACGAACCCCAACGAAATTTACTACGGATATAAAGGACTTGTTCAACGCATCAGCGATGGCAAAGTTGCAGTCTTGTTTGAAGATGGTCTTGTAGACAGACTCGTGACGTTCCGCATGTCTGAGCTTGAAATTCAAGAACCCGTGACCAAAAAGAAAGCAAAGTAGTTTAGGATTGAGCGATCGTAATTTGGTTACACTCAAAGGATAGTTTTTTGATCTAAAGTACAAATTTACGATCGCGCCATGCGTCTTTCTCTGCCTCAATTTGCTTCTCAAAACCGCCCTGCCAACTACATTGCAGAAGTGATCGAAACGGCAACAACTGAGTTTTTGGCACAGTGCTTGGAGCCAGATGACCTCAGCTTTCCGATCATGCCGCCGTTTGGCAGTTGGGTCAAATCGATCGACGAAGAATCCGGTAATCTGATTTACGCAGTGGTGTATCACGCCACAACAAGCCCGATCGATACGGTGCATCGTGCCAGAGCATTGGGCATGTCGCTGCAAGAACTGCGTGAAGAACAGCCGCAAATTTTTGCCATGCTGAAAACTGAGTTTCGATCGGCGATTGTAGGCTACCGATCCGGTGATAATCCAAGAAACGGAGCCGTTGGCGGCACCCTTTACCAGCATTTACCCCCGCGTCCGCCGCAGATCCACCAAGCGATCTACGCCTGCAACGATGATGAAGTCGTTGAATTTAGCGATCGACTCGATTTTTTACGAACGCTGCTTCAAGTGGGAGGTGCTCCGGTTGATGCACTGACGGCGGCCTCAATTCGAGAAATCTACCAATTGAGAAAAGCCGATCGCACGTGGCTGGTTCAAGCGGGGCGAATGTTGAGCTTGTTGCTGAAAGATGATTACGATCGTCTGCGCGTGATCCTAAGTCAGATTCACCTGTAGGCAGATTGAGTTCAAAAACGATCGTTGTTATGTGTAGGGTTTGTTTTGTTACAAATCCGCCATGCTTCTGCTGACTCCTTTGAGCCAAGAGCCGATCGTCTCCTTTATGATTCTGCTCGCGGTGATTCTTGTGGTGCCGTTGGTCTTCGAGCGCCTTCGACTACCCGGACTGGTTGGACTTTTAGCGGCAGGCGTGGTTTTAGGCCCAAACGGGCTGCAAGTGTTTCATCACGAATCCGAAACAATGACGCTGCTCTCAGACATCGGCTTAGTTTACTTGATGTTTGTCGCAGGCTTAGAAGTTGATATCGAGCAGTTCACTCGAATTCGGAATCGAGCGATTACTTATGGAACATTTGGATTTATCGCACCGTTGATCATCGGTGCAACGGTGAGCTACACTTTCGGCTTCGGATTGGTTGCCTCGATTTTAATCGGGTCGCTGTTTGCCTCGCATACGTTGTTGGCGTACCCGATCGTGAGTCGAATGGGCGTAATCGCAAATGAAGCGGTGACGGTAACGATCGGAGCGACGATTTTTACCGATATTGCTTCGCTTTTAGTGTTAGCCATTTGTATTGGCGTTCATACGGGTAATTTCACGATCGTCAAGCTGCTAACGCTGCTGATTTCTTTAGCGATTTATACGATTGCCGTGCTGTTTGGCTTTGATCGAGCGGGTCGAGAATTTTTTCGTCGATCAGGCAACGAAGAAGGCAACCAATTTTTGTTTATTTTATTAGCGGTTTTCCTGGCATCGGTCGGAGCACAACTAATCGGCGTTGAGAAAATTGTGGGAGCGTTTTTATCAGGCTTAGCCGTGAATCGCGTTGTGGGAAACAGCCCAGTCAAAGAAAAGATTGTCTTCGTCGGCAGCGTACTCTTTATTCCGATTTTCTTTGTGAATGTTGGCTTATTAATTCGGATTCCGGCGTTTGTTCACAGTTTAACAACACCCGCACAACTAGGATTAACTGCCGCGATCGTGCTTGGCCCGATTAGTAGTAAATTCATTGCCGCTTTGCTAACGAAGCTGGTTTATCGATACAACTGGCAAGAAACGCTTACGATGTGGGCGCTATCGTTGCCTCAAGTAGCGGCGACACTTGCCGCCACGCTGGTTGGATATCGAGCAGGGTTAATCAGCGAAGACATTCTCAACAGCGTAATTGTGTTAATGCTGGTCACGTCTACGATCGGGCCGATTCTAACGGCTCGGTTTGCATCTAGGCTGCAAACCGCCATTGCTGAAACCGAGCCAGTCGTTTCGACGCCTGATTGGATCAATCAAGCTGAAGAATCGATTACGGTCGTCGTTCCCATCTACAATCCAAATACCGAATCTGCACTGATCGAACTAGGCGCGATAATGGCACGATCAGGGCGGTTAATTCCAATGGCGATCGCCGTCGATACCGGACAAATGGACACGCCGACGCTGCAAGACGCCATTCTTCGCAGCGAAGCCCGTTTGCTCAACGCCGTCGAACTCAGTCACACGATCGGCGTGGAAGCTTCGCCGCTATTGCGCATTGACGATAACATCGCTCAAGCCATTTGCCGCGCCAGTCGTGAACAAAACGCCAACTTAATCATTATGGGATCAGGACAACGCAGCAACTTTAGTGCGCGACTGTTTGGCAGCATTATTGATAACGTGCTGTGGGCGGCTCACTGTCCGGTTGCCGTAACGCGCTTGCTCAAACCGCCAAGCAAGCTACAGCATTTGCTAGTTCCGATCGAAAACCTGACTGCAAGATCCATTTTGGCGGTGCAGTTTGCCCAAGCGATCGCGACCGAAAATCAAGCCCAAATCACAATTTTGCACGTTTGCGATCGCGCCACGTCACACAACAAACGCGCTTGGATCCAATCTCAACTGTCAGTTTTAGTTGAAAAACTCAACCCAACCTGCGCCGCGAAAATCGAGATTGTTCCCGATGATGATATTGCTCACGCCGTTGTTGAAGCCTCAAAATCCTATGATTTGGTTGTGATGCGATCGTCGCGTCGTCCAACAAGTGCAGGCGGGCTTGTGCTAAGTAGCATTACGGCACAAATTACGCAGCAGGTGACCTGCTCGATCGTCATGCTAGGTGAACCACACCGCACTGCCCGCGCCGTTTTCGCGGACGCACGTGTTCGGGCGAGTGCTGCACCTCAACACTCCTGAGCACACTAGCATCAATTTTAACCACCCGAATCTTTCAAAAAACTTTGCGAATCATCTTGATTTGCTGAAGCACCTGTGTGAAATTTGATACCTATAGGCGGCAACGCTAAATTCAGCCGAAATCTCGCGCGGTTGGATTCGTGATACGCTCCCGCGAGTTCACACGTTGACAGAGAATAAGAGTCAACAAGGGTGCATACGCGATGACAACTATTCAAGAAAATAATTGTGATTTACCAATTAGGATTTTATTAATCGAGGACAATGAACCGAATCGGCGTTTAATGGAAGATTACCTCGTTTATCTTGGCTATCAAGTGCTGGCTTTGGCTAGAGGTAATACGTTTGCGTCAGTGCTTGACGACTTTAAGCCTCAAGTTGTACTACTCGATTTAAAACTGCCCGACTTAGATGGATACACGATCATCGAACAAATGCAGCAGCGATCGCACTGGCAACAAATTCCAATTATTGTTGTATCTGCTTGTGCGTTTGTTGCTGATCAGCAGCGTGCATTAAGCTTGGGCGCTCGGCGCTACTTAGTTAAACCCATTCGATTGTCGGATTTGATTCAGGTGATTCGTGAAGAGTTAAATCATTGAAACAAATTAGTATGCAAAAGTAAACGAACTTAGATTAAACAACAATCTGCTTGACCTACCATCGAGACACTATAGCAGTAAGCACTCTAGATACGAGAAAGCCCTCCCCGGTGGGAGGGCTTTCACAAGCAGTCAGATCACAACCCCTAG
>CAXUFL010000006.1:0-142686 GCA_964250455.1 uncultured bacterium | reverse complement strand
AGCGAGAAACGGCGAAGTTTTTTGAGGCGTGTTTACCGATCGAAGAAATGGCGCGGCGCGGTGAAGATACGATGCGCTACGGCCCGCTTAAACCTGTAGGATTATTCGACGCCCGCAACGGCGATTTTCGCGATCCCGTCAATAAAGCCAATCGACCTTATGCCGTTGTGCAACTGCGACAAGAAGATAAAGCAGGTCAGCTTTGGAATATGGTCGGGTTTCAAACGAATTTACGCTGGGGTGAACAAACTCGCGTGTTTCGGATGATTCCCGGCTTGGAACATGCTGAATTTGTTCGTATGGGTGTGATGCACCGCAATACGTTTATCAATTCACCCGAATTACTGTCACCTACGCTTCAGTTTAAAAAACGAGAAACGCTCCTCGCAGCCGGACAGCTAAGCGGTACTGAAGGCTATACCGCCGCTTGTGCGGGCGGTTGGTTAGCGGGAACAAATGCAGCACGACTCGCGATCGGACTTCCGACGATCGAAATCCCCACAACCACCATGATGGGTGCTTTGTTCGATTTCATTAGCTCAGCTTCTCCAAAGCATTTCCAACCGATGCCGCCGAACTTTGGGATTCTGCCTGAACTGCCACAAAAAATCCGCAACAAGCAAGAACGCTATGGACAATATCGCGATCGAGCTTTTGCCGATCTAGGAGTTTGGGCAGCACAGCATCGAATTTCAATGGTCGCAAGCAATCCGAGTGTGGCGGTATTAGCGGGATAAGTTAAGAAATGGCGATTGAGATTATCCCAATTTCAGTCACGCGATGCATTGGTTTTCTCGGTTGTGATGAATTCTTCAGCTTCAACCGACAAAGCAGCCGCAATATGCAGCGCATCCATTCCAGCTAAACCGTAGGTACGAGCAATTTGATTTCCGGATTTAACAATTTGTTCTAGCTCCGTTGCCCAAACTGTGACGGAGCTAAAAAATTTTCGTAAAAATCAGCTTCAGCTTGGCGTTTGTTATAAACCGCTTTTGGTGAAGTTTCTAACTGCACAAATCCGCTTGCTGCAAATTGTCGTGTCGAATCGTCTAGAACTGCAAGGGCACGGGTGCCAACCTCGTTAATCCCTTGAAAAGCATTGATTAGCACACCAGAGTCGAGATAAGTGAGTTTAAGGCTCACGATATCCGCCTCATCGTTCTGCAATCTCCTGTTCTAATTCCTCTTCGGTTAGTAGCTTCATGCCGTCCGCGATCGCTCGTTGCCGAATCTCCCAAAGCTTTCGACCCAGGGGTGTTTGAGGAACGAACTCCACAGAAGGACTCGCTTCTTGAGAGTGTGCAACTTCCGGTTGAGGCTTTAACGATCGCGCCAATTGAAGAACTTGGTCTTGAGCTTCTGGCGGTAGTTCACGCCAGCATTCGAGTAAAAGATCTTCTTTGCCCATGATGCAATACCTTCTTGCTTATTTGATTTTACTGTTTTCTTTGCTCCTCCTGAGCGTAGCTTGAGTCTTGTTAGCGTGCAAAATGGAACCGCGTCTACAACCCGCCGATTAATTACGACTTTGTGGGAACGTTATCGTTTTAACTTCACCGGGTGCGCCAACCGTTTTCATAGCACCGTCGTTGTAAGACAGCGACACGCCGCTTGCATTTCCGGCGGTCACAGCCACTTGTTTTTTGCCCGTCCACGATCGCGTCGTTCCTTTCGTTAAGGTGCCACCGTAAACCGATTGTCCATCCACGACCACTTCTACCCAGCTATCGTCGATTACGTTCATCTTGACGTTAACGGCGTCTTTTCGGGCTGAATTTGCTTTGGCTGGTGGCTTAGCAGGCGCGACGCTCGAAACGGGAGCAACGGTTTTAGCTTTTTCCGAACCAGGTTTAAAGGCGGTTGCTGCCACGATCGCCAGCACTCCTAGCCCAACTGCACCTGCAATCGGAATCCAGGGCAGCGAGGGTAGCTTAAACTCACGATTGCGACGGGGCTGAGTGTTTTCGATCGCAGCCGTCTGAAGGCGGCTTGGCTCCGGTGAGGCAGTGGCTTTAGAAGGCGACGGGGTTGCTTCGGTTAAAAGCTGAGACGTCATAGCAACGGGTACGGGCGACAAATTCACGGGAAATTCTTTAGAAATCGCCGTGCCGTCGAGTCCAAGCACATCTGCATAGCGGCGAATAAAGCCTTGAATAAAAACGGGTTCGGGCAGCGAATTCATGTTTCCGACTTCGATCGCTGAAAGCAATCGGAGCGGAATATACGTTTTTGCAGCAACTTCGTCTAGCGAAATTCCTTGCTTTCGGCGTTCTTCGAGCAATCGAGCGCCGATCGCTTTGACTTGCTCTGCTTGCGCTGAAGCCTCTAAGTACTCCACAACTCCCCCATCGCCTTATCTTCACGATAAAAGCACTTTAAAACAAATATTGCAGGTGAAGTCAAGAGTAATGTAAAACTTAGCGGTGTACTAAATGACTAAGCTGCTTCAGTATTATAAGAAAACTGTAGCGACTTACTCAAAATCATGCCGTTGCGCAAGCCAGATATTGCCTTTATCCCGACTCCTGAAGGCGCGATCGATGCCTTATTTAACCTGGCACAAATAACCGCCTCGGATGTTGTTTACGATCTAGGCTGTGGCGATGGTCAAATTTTAATTACGGCCGCACAGCGAGTCCGATCGCGCGGTGTAGGCATTGATATTGATTCCATACGAATCGAGCAGGCACAGGCAAACGCCAAGCGAGCCAGCGTTGATGATTTGGTTCAATTTCGCCATGAAGATTTGTTTGAAAGCCAGTTTGAAGCCGCAACGATCGTCATTCTTTATCTGCTGCCGCATCTCAATCTAAAGCTTCGACCTGCTTTGTTTCGCCAACTCAAGCCAGGAACGCGAATTGTGTCGATCGATTTTGATATGGGAAATTGGCTTCCCGAACAAACGCTCAAACTCGATATCGAAGAAGAAACGACGCTTTATTATTGGACGATTCCCGGCTAAGCATTTTTGAGTTTCGCTGCGGTTCTAAGAATTTGTCCGGCTAACATTGCTGCACCAAATCCATTATCGATGTTGACCACACCGATCCCGGTTGCGCAGGAGTTGAGCATTGTTAAGAGCGCAGACAAGCCGTTAAAGCTTGCTCCATAGCCGATACTCGTGGGAACGGCGACGATCGGGCAGTCTGCTAATCCAGCTACCACGCTTGGCAATGCGCCTTCCATGCCTGCAACGACGATCAGCACGTTTGCCTCAGCTAAGACCTGCACGTTGCTCAACAAACGATGAATGCCTGCAACGCCGACATCCCAGAGGCGCTGAACTCGAAAACCGCACAGTTCAGCCGTAATCGCCGCTTCTTCAGCAACGGGAAGATCAGCCGTTCCCGCCGATAGAATGGCGATCGTTCCTGGATGAATTGGGTTTGCAGGACGACCGATTGCGCAAATTCGCGCCGTCCGGTAGTAAACCGCATCCGGCACCATTGCTTTGATCCAGTCAAACACTTCGGCTTCGATGCGGGTTGCCATCACGATCGACGATCGAGCACGCAGCGCTTCCATAATCTGGGCAATTTGTTCCGGGGTTTTTCCAGGCCCCCAAATAACCTCCGGGAATCCGGTTCGCAGCGATCGATGGTGGTCAACTTTCGCAAATTCTCCGACGGGTTCATAAGTTAAGTATTTCAGTTTTTCAAGCGCATCGTCTGGGCTAACTTGACCTTGAGAAACTGAATTAAGGAGCGTTTTAAGGGCTTCGGGTTGGGTCATTGGGTAATGGAATTATCGTTCTTCTTTTATTTTAAGTTCTTCGATATTCCACAGTCCCCAGCTTGGCAGTCCTGAATATTTGAGATTGCTAACGCGATCGCTGACCGCCATGAGTGCTGAGTCATTTACCAAGTGAATGACGGGAAGCTGTTCTTGAACGAGTTTTTGGAATTGGACATAAATCTTTTTGCGCTTTGCCAAATCAAGTTCACGCGCCCCCTGAATAAAAAGCGAATCAATTTCCTTTTCCCAGGGTTTTTGCGCCCAGCCTTGAATCGGATTTTGTCCGGGTTGCTGTTTCAAATTGAAATAATGAGAGCCGCCACTGCTCACCCACAAATTCGCTAATCCTTGCGGTTCGATGCCGCCAGTAAAGCCAATCATATGAGCATCCCAATCGCGAGTATTCGTGATTTTGTCAGCCAACGTATTAAAGTTAATCGCGTTGTAGTCTACTTGCATCCCGATTTTGGCCAGATCTTGCTTGATTTGAGACCCGATCGCGACGCGAGTTAAGTTATTCACATTCGTTAGAAACGTAAATCGAACTGGATTTCCGTCTGAGTCAAATAGCTGTCCGTTGTTGTATTTGAATCCTGCGTTTTTGAGCAATTCTTTTGCTTTTTCTAGATTGTAGCTGTACGCTTTTAATCCATCTTTAGGAGACGCTGCAAACGGACTTTGAACCGAGATCGGTGAATCTTGAATCACACCTAAACCGCGAAACAAATTCGTGTTGATGCGTTCTCGATCGATCGCATACGCAACGGCTTGCCGAAATGCTAACGTGTTAAACCAACGTGATTTAATCGGATCAACGATTGGTTTTCCGTTACGATCTTTAGCGGTATTGAGATTAAACGTCATAAATAAGACGCCTGACCAGGGCCCGCCGTTATAAACCTTGAATCCGCCGCGTTTTTCTTCTTTTTTTAACAATGAAAAGTACTCGGTTCGTAAGGGACGAGTATCACCGATTACGTCTAGTTCGCCGGATCGAAATCTCAATAGCTGAGTATCTTGATTCTCGATAAATTGCCAAATAATTCGATCAACATACGGAAGCTGAGTTCCTTGTGCATCTTTACGCCAGTAGTTCGGGTTTCGTCGCAAAACTAATCGCTGTCCGGCAACATAGCTGTCAATAACATAAGCACCGTTGGTAATAATGTCTTTTGGATTAGTGTCCGTTCCCCAAGTCGAAATAAATTTAGGATTTCCGTCAGGCTGCTTTGTGCGTAACGATTCAGCGAGCACATGCTTAGGCATAATCAGGATGCCATCCGGAGCGGCGGTTGCAGCAAGCAACGGCGCGAACGGTTCGGGTAAGATAAATTCGACTTGTCGATCGTTAATCTTTCTAATCTTAGGAAAAACCTTATTTTCACCGATTTGAATACTGTCTTTCGCATCGGTTGGAATCAACGGATTAAAAACAATATCTTGATAAGTAAAAACAACATCATCGGCCGTTAACGGCTGATTATCTGACCATTTAAGGTTCTCGCGCAGCGTGAAAACAACGCGCTTTTTATCAGGTGAAAACTTCCACGATTCGGCTAACGCTGGCTCATATTCTCCGGTTAATCCATTCTCTTTTGTGAGTCCTTCATACGTGAACGGAAACACACTGGGAAATGATTGATTATTCGCATAGTTAAACGTTTTGGGATCGGTTGGACTCGTTAATACTAATTGCGAAACTTGGGCCGCTTCAGTTCTAAATTGATGTGGACTGCACCCAGAAACAGCGATCGAAAAAACAAGCGCAATGACTCCGCATAATAATGCTAATTTACGTCTTGAAGCTGAAACATGAAACCAATGAAGCGTCATAGAAATTACTAAAAATTGAGAAGAATAAGCGTTGAGAGGATGAATCTCAACGCTGGTTGAATGACGATTAATCTTGGACTCTAAGATCCTGAATGTTCCAGATTGCGCCGCCAGTATCCGGATAATCAACGCCTTTAATTCGATCGCGCACGACCGCCATAATTCGAGCATTCACAAGCGGAATCCACGGCAAATATTCCTGCGAAATTTTCTGCACTTCACCGTAGATTTTTTTGCGTTTCGCTTCGTCAAGCTCTTGCGCTCCTTCAACATAAAGCCGCCCGATCTCGGCTTCCCAATCTGCAACAACGCGACCCTCAAGCGGTGGCTTTCCGGGCTGTGCGGCTTGATTGAAGCTATGCGATCGACTATCCGGCAACCACACGTTTGCACCCGAATTCGGTTCTCGACCGCCGCCCATTGCCAGCAAATACGCATCCCACTGCTGCGTGTTGTCTAATTTGTCGATTAGTACGCCAAAGTTAATCGGATTCGTATCCACCTGAATTCCAATTTGCGATAAGTCTTGTTTAATCTGAGCAATCATCGCTTCGCGGAAAGTGTTGCCCGCATTCGTTGACAGCGTAAAGCGAACCGGATTTCCACCCGCATCGGTTAATTGAGCGCGATCGTTGAGTTTAAATCCGCCTTCTTCTAGCAGTTGTTTCGCTTTTTCCTGGTTGAAATTGTAAGCTTTTAGTCCTTCTTCGGGCTTGAGGTAGTACGGGCTAATCGGCAAAATCTGCGAATTGATCAAAACGCCCAAGCCTCGGAAAATTTGGCTGTTCATTTTCTCGCGATCGATTGCATACGCAACGGCTTGGCGGAATTTGACGTTATTAAACCACTTTGACTTGATCGGATCAACGACGGGAACGCCTTTTCGTCGTCCTTGATTCAGGTTAAACGCCATAAACGTTGTAATCGGACGTGCGCCACCAATGTAGGTCGTGAATTTACCGCGCTTTTCTTCTTTTTTCAAAATTGGATAATCTTCGGCTCGAATCGGCTCTGACAAATCTAAACCGCCCGATCGGAATTGCAGCAGCATCGTGTTTTGGTTCTCGATCACGCTCCAGATAATCCGCTCGATGTAAGGCTGCTGATTGCCTTGAGCATCTTTGCGCCAGTAGTACGGGTTGCGTTTGAAAATAATGCGCTGCGTGGCAGCATATCCGTCAAGCCTGTAAGGCCCGTTACAGATAATTTTTCGGGGATCGGTGTCCGTTCCCCACGTTGATAAAAATAAAGGCTGCCCGTCGCTCGTTGTTTTCGTAATTGTTTCTTCGAGCACGTGCTTAGGCAGAATGGCTAATCCGCCAGTCGTGCGCAAAAACGGAGCAAAGGGTTCAGGCGTGATGAATTCGACCCGTCGATCGTCTACTTTACGCACGCTTGGCAGCAATTTTTGCTTGCCGATTCTCAGAATGTCTTGAATGTCTGTTGGAACCTTTTCGTTCAGGTAGATTCCCTGATACGTAAAAACCACATCATCAACGGTCAAAGGCTGTCCATCCGACCATTTTAACCCGTCGCGCAGAGTGAATATAACGTGCTTTTTGTCGGGTGAAAGCTCCCATTTCTCGGCGAGTTCTGGCTCTAGCGCTCCGGTCTTTGCATTTTCATTGATTAATCCCACATACATCAATGAGCCAGGATTTGGCTCTTCGTTGATCAGCGCATAGTTAAACGATTTCGGATCGCTCAAAGTGCTGTCTACGATTTGCGGAACTTGCGCAGCTTGAGATTTTAAGCCTTGCGGATTACACGCCGTTAATCCGCCGATCGCAATCCCCATCACGGTCACTGCCACAATCCACGATCGCCAAAACCTTTTAATACGAGATAAAGCCATAGCCGAGCATGTCAGAAAGTGCTTCATCCTTTCTACACCCTCAGAGCGGTTTTTTGGTGAAATTACCGATCGATTCGCTCTCGCAGCGCTAAGCGCAGAATCGATTTCAATAGCAAAATCCCAGAAACCGCCGCAATGACAAAAGCCGCAACTGCTCCACCTTGATAAGCGCCAACCAGCAAAATCGCGCCCGTTAGCGAGGCAAATCCCGTTATGCACGCATACAGCAAGGCTTTTACCGATAAAGTTAGCGTTTTCAGGCTGCGATCGCGATCGTCGTCTCTTACCCGAATTTGAATTTCACCCTGCTCTAAACGCTCTTCTAACCGTGCGATCGCTTGCTGCGTTGAATTTGGCTTAGCCAATTGATACGACAAATAAATTCTGGCTTGCCGGGCAAGTTCGCTCACGCTTCCGGACGATCGCGTTGTTGCCAAACTTTTGACAAACGGCTTCGCGGCTGCTAACAAGCTATAGTTCGGGTCTAAATCTCGCGCTACACCATCAAGCGTGGTCAGCGCTTTGATAATAAACGTCATTTTAGCTGGCAATCGAAACGGCTGTTGCTCAAAAACCGCATACAGTTCGTTGCGCAAACTTTTCAACGCCTGCACCTCGATCGGTTTATCGGCGAATCGCTCCACTAAAACCCCAACAATCCGCTTTACTGGCGTCAAGTCTGCCATTGGCTCGATCAAGCCCATTTCAATTAGCGTGTGCACGACTTGATCGGTATCTTTTCTAAGAACCGCAAAAAACGTTTGCACCATTTGATTTCGGTTGATCGGCTGTACTTGGGCCATCATGCCGAAATCATAGAAAATCAGTTTTCCATCTAGGCTAACTGCCATATTGCCCGGATGCGGATCAGCTTGAAAAAAGCCGTCTTGCAGCAACTGTTTAAGATACGCACAAATTCCAAGCTGATTCACTTCGCGCGGATCAATCCCGATCGCCATCAAACTTTGGCGATCGTTGACCTTAATGCCCGGAACATACTCCATTGTCAAAACCCGCTTGGTCGTGTAGCGCGGGTAAACCTGCGGCACCACAATGCGCGAATGACCTGCAAAATTATGGCGAAAGCGATCGGCGTTCATCGCTTCCTGCACATAATCAATTTCTTGAAATAATATATCGGCGAATTCTTCGTGAATCGCTTCTAAGTTGTAGTGTCTCGCCGCCGGAAAAATCCGATCCGCCCAGCGCACCAGTCGCCCCAAAATCCGAAAATCCAATCTAAACAAGCGCTCTAGACCGGGACGCTGCACTTTAACGACTACTTCTTCGCCCGTGTGCAAAGTCGCCCGATGCACTTGACCTAAACTCGCCGCCGCGATCGGGGTGCGTTCAAATTCGCGATACAGCGTCTCTAATGAATGACCCAGTTCAGATTCGATAATGGCGATCGCTTGATTCGGATCAAACCCCGGCACGCGATCTTGAAGCTGTCCAAGCGCTTTGACATACTCCAACGGCAGCAAATCGGCCCGCGTTGACAGCGCTTGTCCAATTTTGACAAAGGTTGGCCCTAAATCAAGCAGCGTTCCAACCAGCCATTGAGCACGTCGATTTTTGCGCTCCGGTGACAGCTTTGAAACGCTACGTTCCCACCACAGCGATGCCGCAAACTTTGCAGCCGACACCGAAATGTCCACTTGCCGAGCCAGTGGAGAATTGAGTTGCTGTTGCCAGCGCAGAGGTTTAGGGGGGGCAGTTTGTAACATAACTTCAAGCCATTATACCCAGGGTTCCCGCCAAAAAAGGCAACTTCACTGGGTATGTCTGATGATTTCTATTGAACGGCTCGATCGAGCCGTTCGCTTCAATCTTAAAGTGCAATTCCGTTTAACTGCCCGCAATTTCGAGATTAAGCGGCAGCGTCAGCGTAAAACAGGTTTCATACGCTTGTGATGCTTCTACCACACCGCTTGTCGCCGCGATCGTACCGTTGAGATGCTGCACTAAACTCTTGACGAGCGCGAGTCCAAGTCCGGTTCCCGGTACGGCGTTTTGCGTCATGCCTTGACAACGACGGAACTTTTCAAAAATATGCGGCAGTTCTTCATCGGAAATGCCTGATCCGACGTTTGTTAACGTGAGTTGGATTTGCTGTTCGGGTTGCGGCGCGACTTTCAGCCGAACAACGCTATTCGGATCGGCGTATTTTCCAGCGTTGGTTAACAGTTCAAGCAGAATTCGATTTAGACTCGCGAGATCGGTGTTAAAAATCGGCGCTCGCTTGGGTAAATCGAGTTCAAGCTGGAGTCCTTTACTTGACCAGCGCTGAGCGAACGACTGCGACACATCGTCGATCACTCGATGCAAGTCTACTCGTTGCAGTTGCAGCGCCACCTGCTTCGATTCAAGCTCTTGCAGAGCGAGCAAATCATTAATCAAACTCGTTTCTTGAGCGCACTGCTGCTCCAAAATATTGAGATACTGCTGACGTCGATCGGCGGTCAAGTTAACCTGCCGTAACATGCGAATGGCCAACATCATGCTAGTGAGCGGCGTGCGAAGCTCATGACTTAACGTGCTGAGAAATTCGTCCATGCGCTGATTCATCACTCGCAGCTTTTCAATTTGCTTGCGGGTAATTTCGTACAGCTTTGATTGCAGTTCAAGACTTTGCTGAAGCTGAGCGGTGCGCTCTTCTACCAACGATTCAACCTGACGCAGCGTTTCGGTTTGAATAATTGCCGAGCTGATTTGCGCTCCCACAAGTTCAACAAGCTCAGCGTCTTCAGGCTGCCACGATCGACCCGTTCGCTGCTGCAACGCAACAAATCCTAATAATCGATTTTTACTTTCAAGCGGCACCAGCAGCAACGCTGGCATTTGATCGGGATCAAAAATCGGTGCAATGCCAACGCCTTCGATCGCTTGGGGAAAATCTCCCTTCTCAGAAAACGTCAGCGACTTTGCCGTACTGCGCAGTGCCGTTTGGCACAGCGCGCACTCAGACACCCAGAAAGACTGGCTTAACGCTGTTTCATCCGGTGCAGATGTGAGACGCTCAGACTGCCACTCACAGTCGATCATGACTCGCGCTTTTGGCGTGCGCTCGCTTGATCGAATACTTTGACGCGGATCCCAAAACTTGATTCGCAGCAAAAACGCCCGTTCCACTTGAAGCGCTTCGGCGGTTCCGTTCACGACAAACTGAAGCGTTTGCGGAAGATCGATCGAGTCTTGAATTGCCAGCGTGACCTGACGCAGCAACGCCTGGTATCTAGCTTGTTTGGTTACACGCTGCTGCAATAAAACCTGAGAAATTGACACCGCAACGTAGTCTGAAATGCGCGTTAAAACGTCGGTTTCAAAATCGCTCCACGATTGAGGCTGCGATCGCATCAACGTGATAATGCCGTTCACTTGACCTTGAAATTCGGTAGTGACGCTCAAAACGGCCGGAACCGAAGCAATTTGCCACAAGCCCGTATTCTCACTAGTGCCAGCATCAGAGACTTTGAGAACGCCTGGATTTTTCAAGGTGGCGGTTTTAACGCTGGCATAGTTCGACAAAATTTCAGCTTGCTGAGCGATCGCAATCTGAGCCGAGGCAAACCACGATCCAAGCGTTTGCGAAGTGCAATCGGTTTGAATCGACACCAAACACGCAGAAGCCCCGTATGCGTCACCGAGAATTGCGGCAATCTCAAATAAAACCGTTTCGAGCGGTGCGGACGTGCTGAGCGATTGAATAATTTGGCGTCCGAGCAACGCTTCGAGAACCGCTTGATTCAGCGCAGAGCATGAAGACCCAGACTCAACCGAGCGTGAGGAAAAATTTTTGTCGATCGACACGCCTTCGGGTTTAGCAGCGTCCATTACCCGCCCTAAAACGTCTGGCGATTCCGACATCGCCTCTGTCGCGCTTTGCGCTAATCGCGAAACCCTGGTTTGCATCCTGTCCCATACCCGTAGTTGCGTCACTTCAGGAGAGTTCCTGTTTAAGAGTAAAGTTAGCAGCGTAACACCGTATACAAGCGAAGATGGGTAAAGTTTTACGCACTCTTCAGATCCTGCACTCTTGCTTTTCAGATTAGCGTCTGAGGCATTGTTACAGTATCCGTAATTTCCCCCGATTGATAAGGTTTATAGCTCAATAAAACAAAAGCGACACCGAAACTTTTGATTTGGAAAGATAAAGCAATCCAAGTTTTTTCGATCGCTTTGCAAATAGACATAGTACACTTGAACGAAAATTGACGTTTTTATTGTTGTTTTACCCGTTGTTTTGCTATGAGCCTACCTGCGTTTTCAAGTATCACAAGCGTTGTCGGCACGGTAAAAGGGCCGGGTGAAACAGGGAATCAGTACGTATTTATTACTTCAGATAATCGCCATGTTCGCATCGGTGAATATGTTTATTACGAAGTGCAAGAAGCCGGAAGTAGTCGTAAAATTTTGGGCAAAATTGCCGACCGACGCTTGATCGATCATTTGCCGGATCGTATTTTCGCGGATACCGAAATTAGCCCAGAAGCGATCGCCGCCCTTGTTGGGTTTACCTACGCGAATCCAGAAATTTATGAAGTTAGCGTAGACGTGATCGGATATTTCGATAAGTCGTTAGGCTTTATGAATCCGCGTAAATGCCCAGATCCCGGCGCAAAAGTAATGCTTGCCGATGATGGAATGCTCAGGCAAGTCTTAAACCGTCGCCAGCCCGAAGAAATTGGAGCCGCGCACATTGGATCGCTGCTGCTGCGAGAAGCGAATGCGGTTCCGATCGCGCTGGATGTCAAAGAATTAGTCAGCACGCATATGGCAATTCTCGCAGGAACGGGTTCTGGAAAATCTTACACCGCAGGCGTTTTAGTCGAAGAATTGCTGCTTCCTCACAACCGAGCCGCCGTATTGATTTTTGATCCGCACGGAGAATATGGAACCCTAAGCGACATGCGCGGACATCCGGAGTTTGAAGCCGCAGACGGTTATTCTCCAACCGTTAAGATTATGGCTCCGAGCGACGTGAAGATTCGGATTTCGTCGCTAGATTACGCAGATTTGTTGATTTTGCTGCCGGAAATGAGCGATCGACAAAAAGCCATTCTCAGCAAAGCGTACCGAACGCTGCAACGGCACCGAAACGGGGATCATCGTTGGGGCATTCAAGAACTGATTACCGCCGTTGAAGAAGCCGATACACAGGTCGATGATGATGGCAACGAAAAGATTGGATCGTCAGCGCAAGCGTTGCAGTGGAAATTAGAGAAAATTGAGCGATCAGAGTACTTCGATCGCGTCGAACACACGGTGAGTCCCAGAGAACTATTTGAACCTGGACAAGTCACCGTTTTACAAATGAACGAGATCGATCAAGACGAACAGCAGGTAATTTGCGCTGCAATTCTGCGGCAGACGAACGCGGCTCGTATGGAAAGCGTGAAAGAACTGATTTCAGAACAAGATCCGAACTATTTACCGTATCCGGTTTTTATTTTGCTTGAAGAAGCGCACCGATTCGCACCCGCTCACGAACCATCACGCTGTAAAGCCGTTTTGAGAACGATTTTAAGCGAAGGTCGGAAGTTCGGGATCGGGGTCGGATTGATCACGCAGCGACCGGGAAAGCTTGATGCAGATGTGCTGTCTCAGTGTATGAGTCAGTTTATGATGCGTATTGTCAATCCGGTTGACCAAGAAAGCTTGAAGTACGGGGTTGAAGCGGCAGGACGTGATTTATTAAAAGAACTGCCCGCCCTTACCAAAGGGCAAATTATTATTTCTGGTGCGTGCGTGAATACACCTGTGCTGTGTAAAGTCCGAAAGCGCTTGACGCAGCACGGTGGAGAAACGCTTGATGCGCCTGAACTGTGGCAAAAGCATTTTCAAAAGCATCGAGTTGAGAGCCGCCGAATCGAAGAAGCGCCCGTTGCGGTGCCGCGTCGATCGCAAACCGTGCGCGGCAGAAGCATTGATTGAGGCATTACTCTAAAGGGAAGTCGGGTCGATCGCCTAGAAAGCCTGGCGATTAAGTTAGCTTCGCAAGTGACGAGCGGCAACGCGGCTACACAGACAAAGTCTGCCTCCGCAGACTACTCTTTGGAACCCACTCTTAAACCCGTGGGTGGTTTCGTCTGTGTAGCCGCGATTTTAATCGCCAAGCACCTCATGCAACGATTCGCGAATTCATCGCTAGAGCATTTTTAAGCTATTTCAATCTTCAACTCACGTTACTTCACGTTGGCTAACGCCGTTTGTTGATTTTGGCGATACTTCTCGGTGCGGTCTTGTGCCGTGTCATAGCGCGGATGCGAAGCGGGAACCGATTTCATTAATCTAGATGCCTCGCCCCACATATCGGCCACTTCGCGCCACTGAGATGCGTTTTGCGCTTTAGTGCCTGCTTGGGCTGCCCGCTCAGCAAGGCGCACTGCAACCGTAAACGATTCACCTTCGCGATTCACCGCTTGCTGCCAATTCTTCGCGGGCTGAGGCTGAACAGATTTTGCCGTGATGGTATCTGGATTTGCAAATAAGCTTCCGTTGTTCCACACAGCAACGCCCCACGCGGCCATCAGCACGCCCACACTTAAAGCAACGCCGCCAAAAATACCTTTTGTGAACTGACGTTTCTCGCGCACGACTTGCGGAGACAGCGATCGAGGAAGATCATCGCGATCGCTAAACGTTTCACGCCAATCTTCAAACATGCCGCGAATAAAATTCGGGCGTTTGAGAATAATTTCTTGCGCCCACAGCAGTTGACCGTTGGGATCGCGATGAATTTCTTCGAGCCAAAGCAGTTGTTGTTCTCGAACGATTCGACTGTTGATATTAACGCGCCGAATATTTCGCGGAGAAATTGTTTCTAATACCTTGCGAATCCGTTCTGTGAGTTGGGCTTGATCGAGCTGATCAGCAGTTGCAGCTTCACACAGCAGTTGCAAAACGCCGTTCGCAAAAATTGCGCGAGTTCTAACGCCAGAATCTGCTAACTTATCATTCAAAACTTGAATAATAGCTGCCACGCTGCCCTGATGAGCCTGTTTGAAAATATCGTTTGCCGGGGTCACAATCATGGATTTATTGTTCTAGCAACGAAAAAAGGGTTTCGCAAAACCTCTTCGATAATATACTGCTTGTTTTGCACACGATCGCATAATCAGTAACGAAAACCACGCTTTATGCTTCAAAATCTCCGAATTATCGCTGAATTAATGTTCAGAATTTCTAATAAGTGAGTTTTTTATTCAAAACCCGCAAATTCTAATGTAAATGACGCGAATCATTAAAGCGGCGAATTTGCCATAAATCGGTGTTAAAACGATTTTGATTTTGCAAATTCCACCGCGATCGATCAATCCAAAATTCAAACAACGCGGTGTTGTGCGCTCTGAGTCGCCACGATCGATTGCTACCGAGTAATTCAGCGATTAAGTGTTGCAAAATCCAGCTATGCGAGACGATCCAGAGATTTTCGCCGTTGCGGTGGCGAGCTACAATGCGATCGATAAACTGACGCGATCGCGTGCGGGCATCGTCGAGCGTTTCGGCTTGGGGAATCGCAATCCAATCCGGTGAAGATTCGAGCTTGCGACATAAATCAGGATAGCGAGATTGCGCTTCAGCCCAGGTTAATCCTTGAAAAATTCCGTTCTGAAATTCTTTTAATTCTTCGGCGTATTCGATCGAAATCTTTTTCTGTTCGCGTTCATCTTCGATCGGCGCTTCTTCGGAATCAATTAAATCGCTAACCGTCGCAGGCAACCGCGATGATTGCACATGCGAAAGCAAAATTTCTGCCGTTTGTGCGGCTCGCTTTAACGGGCTACTGTAAACAAAAGACGGTTTCCAAGATTCTGAAACGAGATATTTTCCGAGTTTATCGGCTTGCTGTCGTCCGATCGCTGAAAGTTCAAAATCACCATGACCTTGCATTCGTTTCTCAACGTTGCCCACGGATTGAGCGTGACGGATAAAAAGCAGTTTCAGAACTTTAGACATAGAACGATCTGGGAAATGCTAGGTCAATGGAAACGGTTCGATTGCGACGATTGAGAAGATTGATGATTGAAAGTGCGATCGAAATCGGATTTTATGACAGAAGTTTCTTTACAATGAGCTACAGTAAGCAGGCTACGGAGACGCCGTTCAATTTATGCCAGTCGTTAAATCCACTACCCGCCATATTCATATTTTTACGGCTGAAGTTCAAAACAATGAACTCGTCGAAAGCGATAACGTTCTGACGTTGGACATTGATCCTGACAATGAACTCGTTTGGAACGATGATGCTTTGCAAAAGGTGTACCGCAAATTTGATGAAATGGTCGAATCGTATAGCGGTCAAGATTTAACCGAATACAACCTGCGGCGCATCGGTTCGGATCTCGAACACTTGGTGCGATCGTTGCTCAACAAAGGCGAGATTGCGTACAACCTCGGCGGACGTGCCCCCAATTATAGTCTCGGTTTGCCGCAAGTGAAGTTTGATGGAGAACAAACCGGAACCGCAGAATAAAAAAGGTCGGCTTGAAACCGACCCGACCGAGCGTTATTTTTGCAGCGCTTGATTGGTTGTGCGCCGTTTTTGAAAGCGATCAACAAACATCCAAATTCTGTAGATTGCGAATCCGAGCACGCCGATCACTAATGCGCCCGCCAAAACGGGAACGGTGATCGCAAGAACTGAAAGAAGTGTGGCGATCGCCAGCTCAAACGCGGCAAACAACGGATTTGCAAGCCCGCCGGATGCAGCCGTTGACGTGCCGCGTAAAATATTCATCAATCCTTTGGTGATGCCTGCGGTTCCGCCGCCTGCCACGAGTGCAAGCGTCCACTTTACAAGCGGGTCCATTTCTGGAGCAACCGAAGCCGCAACGATCGTGCCTGCCGCGATCGCGGCAGGCGTTGCCAAAACATCGAGCAGGTGATCAAACCAGGGAATTGAATAGCCCACGATTTCTAAAACAGACGCAACGCTGAAGAGGGCGAGCGCTTGCGGATTTTCGATCCAATCAAAGTTGGGCGGTAAATCAATGTGCCCGAAAACTGAAGCCGCGCTAAGCGTCAGAAGCGGTACGAAAACGCGAAAGCCAGCCGCAGCACTGAGGCTAATTGCCAGCAAAATTTCGATAAGCGTGTTGGGCGTGAAAAACTGTTCCACAAGAACCTCCGGATCGATCCTGCTTCTAATCTAGAGAATTGGCAACGATCGTGGTTCTGACAGAAGAAGCATCTTTTTTGCACAATAGAAAGAAGTTATGTGAGCAAATTCTTTTATGAACTGGATTTTGGAAGGTTGTTTATTCTGTGAACGCGGACACTATCAAGACGCGATCGCGGCATTCGATCAAGCGATTTCAATCAATCCGAACGATGCAAAAGCCTGGAATCATCGCGGCAATGCGTTATCGGCTTTGGGTCGCTGTTGTGAAGCATTGGTGGCTTACGATCGAGCCGTATCGCTGCGGTCTGATTATCATCAAGCTTGGTTTAATCGGGGATTATTGCTGGTTGAAATGATGGCGTATGGTAACGCGATCGAGTCTTACGATCGAGCGATCGATCTTGAGCCTGATCCAATTTATCTACACGCCCGACAAAACATTTGGCTGAAG
This sequence comes from uncultured bacterium, assembly GCA_964250455.1. Lineage (GTDB taxonomy): Bacteria > Cyanobacteriota > Cyanobacteriia > Leptolyngbyales > Leptolyngbyaceae > CAXUFL01. The sequence goes on along the minus strand of CAXUFL010000006.1, from coordinate 125,688 downwards.
AACAAGCTTGTTCCGTTGAATGTTTGAGTTGTTATGAGTAATCAAAACCTCAATCGGTAGATCGGGTTGAATTGTGGATGGGATTAAGCATCCTTTACAGGCGCGTGCGACAGGTAAAGGTTACGGTGAGGCTTAGAAAGCGCTTAATCTCTGAATTCGTAGGTCATAGCGCATCGTTGATTGCACACCACCGGAACGAGTCACAGATCCCACGATCGCAGCCGCATATCCCGGAACCGCACTTGCCGCTAAAGCAATGTGTCGATCGCTCACCACTAGCCCATGCGTCGGATCGTAGCCGCGCCATCCCGCACCCGGAAGATACACTTCTGCCCAAGCGTGCAAATGTCGGTCTGAACGGTCAGCATCGCCTTCTTGATAACCGCTTACAAACCGAGCGGCAAGCTGCATCGATCGACACGCCGCCATAAATAAAACCGTTAAATCTCGACACGATCCTTTTTTCTGCGTCCAAGTGATTCCAGGCGGGAATGGATTCCCCGTTTCCCGAATGAGATAATCGCAGCTTTGGTAAATGCGCTGATTAAGTTCGTTGAGAAAATCGAGCACATTCCCGTTTGAGTCGGCGGCAATTTCTTGAGCGAGTTGAAGCGCAACCGGATCGGTTTCATTTAAGTAAGGTTGAAGTTGGTAAAACAACGAGGTCGGGTAATCGATCGGGAACTGTACCGCCCAGGGTTCTAACAAGTAATTAAACGGATTTGATTGCAGCGTGGCGATTTGCGCCAGAATCTGCACGTCGAGCGATCGCGTAGAAGCTGGCTCAAACCACACTTTAACGATCGAATTCCCATCTAAATCAACGATGTCCGATCGTGAAATTGGCGTCGGGGTGACTTGCAGCGAAAACATCTGGATCGATTGCCAACTGCTCGATCGAGGACACAAGCGAATCGTGTGCGGCTGCAAAATCACTGCATCACTGTAGCTGTAGGTCGTTGTATGGGAGATTTGGTAAAGCACTTCAAACGGGTTGCGTTGCGAAAAACGTCTCAGAAATCTTAATGCCAACGGCATTCATTTGACGCTGGAGATCATCGAGGAATTCGTGTAAGCCCGTTTCGACGACATCCTCGATCGTCGTGTAATCGAGATCCGATCGCAGTTTGCCAAACGATCGCTCGACCGGACTTGTCCAAGAGTTTTCCGGAGTTCCGGTAATGCGGTGCAGCGATCGTTCGGCTCGTTGAATGCAAAATCGAATCGATCGTGGAAATTCTCGCTCAAAAATCAAAAATTCTGCGACCGACGTTGGCGTAATGCGGTGAATGCCGCGCTTGCGATACATTTCATAAGCACTGGCTGACTTTAGCAGCGCCATCCATTGCAGTTGATCCAACGTTGTGCCGACATCCCCCACCGACGGCAGCAAAATGAAATATTTCACGTCTAGAATTCGAGTTGTTTTGTCGGCTCGTTCGAGTAACCGCCCGATCGTGCCAAAATGCCAGCCTTCGTTATGCGTCATCGTGGCGCTTTCAATACCCGCAAACAAATGGCTTTCCTGCTTCACCGCTTGAAAAAACTCCGACAATTCAGACGGGTCTTGCGGAGTTGCATCGCTGACAAAGTGATAAAAAGCGTTAATTTGTCGCCACATTTCCGAAGAAATAATTTCACGCACCGATCGAGCATTTTCTCGCGCTGCATGAAGACAAGAAATAATCGAATTCGGATAAGCGCGATCGAACGTGAGAAATTGAATCACGTTTTCCGCCGTTGCTTCTCCGTAGCGTTGTTGAAAAAGCGGTCGATCGCCCGTGGTGAGAATAATCGGCTCCCACTGTTGCGAAACACCGTTTACTCCTCCGGGGAACTGCAAAGCAACCGGAGAATCGAGCAACAAAGTTAAATTCACATCAACGAAGCGAGCAATATTCTCGGCTCGTTCTACATAGCGATTCATCCAGTAAATTGAATCTGCAACGCGGCTCAGCATAAGTTAGAAATTGAAGTTTTATGATTTGAAATCGTGCTTATAAAGCCAACGCAACAACCCGATGCATCGGCTTTTATGGCTTCATAGATCCGGTCTCCACAACCCACGTATCTTTGTAACCGCCTCCTTGAGAAGAATTGACAACCAGCGACCCTTTTTTAAGGGCAACGCGAGTTAAGCCGCCCGGATTCACATAAATGTCTTTGCCGTACAGCACATACGGACGCAAATCAACGTGACAGCCTTCGATGCAGTCACCGACGATCGCGGGTGCTCTCGATAAGTTCAGCGTCGGTTGAGCAATATAGTTTCGCGGAACCGCTTTAATCTTCTCAGCAAACGCTTCTCGCTCTTGCGGAGTCGCTTGCGTACCGATTAGCATTCCGTACCCGCCAGATTCACTTGCAGATTTCACCACCAGCTTATCGAGATTGGCCAATACGTGACGCTGTTGCTCAGGCTCCCAGCAAAGATAAGTTGGAACGTTCGAGAGAATCGGTTCTTCGCCCAAATAGTACCGAATCATCGCAGGAACGTAGGAATAAATCACTTTATCGTCTGCAACACCCGTTCCAAGCGCGTTCGCGAGTCCAAGACGACCCGATCGATACACGCCCATCAAGCCAGGAATGCCCAACAGCGAATCCGGGCGAAACACAAGCGGATCGATAAAATCATCGTCAATGCGGCGGTAAATCACATCGACGCGCTTTAATCCTTTTGTGGTGCGCATCTGCAAATAGCCATCTTCCACGACTAAATCGCGTCCCTCAACGAGTTCAACGCCCATTTGCTGAGCTAGAAATGAATGCTCGTAATACGCTGAGTTATACATTCCAGGCGTCAGCAGCACCACGGTGGGATCAGACAAATGCGCAGGTGCAAGATTTAGCAGCGTTTCGAGCAAATGACTCGGATATTCTTCGACGGGCTGAACTTTTAAGCGATCGAACACCAACGGCAGCGTACTTTTCATCACGCGCCGACTTTCCAAAACGTAGGAAACACCCGACGGGCAGCGCAAATTATCTTCGAGCACATACCAGCGCCCATCGCGATCGCGCACCAAGTCCATTCCTGAAATATGTGCCCAAATATCCTGCGGCGGCTTGAGTCCCATACACGGCTTGAGAAATCCCTGCGACGAAAACACAATCTCCGCCGGAATTACGCTATCGCGAATGATTTTTTGATCTCCGTAGATGTCTGATAAAAACTGATTCAGCGCAAAAATGCGTTGCTTCAAGCCTTTCTCCAGCGTTTTCCATTCCTGCATCGCAATAATGCGCGGCAGAATGTCAAACGGAAAAATTCGCTCAGTTCCTTGATTGTTGCTATAAACGTTGAACGTTACGCCCATTTTGAACAGCGCAATTTGAGCGGCTTGCTGTCGTCGGGCGACTTCTTCGGGCGGAAGTGAATTAATGCGATCGAACAACGGAATCACTTCAGGGCGGGGGGTTCCCGGTGCCACAAACAGTTCATCGTAAAAGTCTCCCGGATCGTAGTTCCCTAACACAGCAATTTGCCTAATCTACAGCTACTCGATTAATAGAATTGTCTGGATCTTTTAAGCTGTAAAGCTGAATACGCAATTTGTGATTGTCCTATCAAGAAATGTGACGATCGTTTTTCTTTTCTGGTAATCATTGTTATCTGGAAAGGAATGTTGTTTTGCATTGCTCATGCTGTATCAAGCCGAATTAGGACAAGGACAAAGTGTAACGATCAGCAATCAAGGAGCGCAAACCACGGTTACGATCGCGACTCGCAGCGCGGGACAGCAGCAAAGTCAACAAATGAGCGTGGCTTTAGGAGAATGGTCATCGCTGCCGACGTTGTTTAAAACGCCGACCGGATTGATTTTGCAACTCGAATCGGCGGGGCGTCGATCGTGGGTGCGGCTTCACGCCAATAGTGTGAGTCTTCTCGGTGAGTGTCCGCCGCTTGTTGGAGCGGAAACGGTTCTGTTGCAGGTCAGCACGGCGTCTGAAATGCCTCAAATGCAGCCGATGCGAATGGGAAATATGGAAATGCAGCCAATGGAAATGCGAATGGGAACAATGCATCTCAGCATGAATCGATCGCAAGCGCAATCCGTTCAGTTTTGTTCGCAGTGCGGCACCAAAGTCAAACCGGACGATCATTTTTGCTTTAACTGCGGCACAAAGCTGAAATCTTAAAGTTGATTTCTCGCATGAGTCATTTGCTGCTTAGGTGTTGGCAAGTCATTGATCACGGTGTTCCAAACTTCAATTAAATCAATTTCGCGGTAGTCGTGAATCAGCACATCTCGAAATCCTGCGATTTGTCGCCACAGAACATCAAGGTACCGTTGTCGTAATTCTGGAGAAAGTCGTTTTACGGCTTCACCGATGACTTCAAAGCAACGTATGACCGCACCTTGCAATACCGTAGACTGAAAAAATTCTGCTTGTCCAGTCTGTGTATAAGCTTCGATTCGGCAAATTCGATCGAGAATATCCGTCAGGTAAGCGAAGTCCTCAGTCACACAGGCATCGCCGCTTGAAGAATACAATCGCGAAATGGTTCCTTTAAGCCCCGCTCAGTCACGACATGAACCTTTCGTCCCAGCAGATCTTCTAAATCCTGCATTAATCCGATGCGATCGAGAAGGCTCCGATTTGGCTCTAGCTCAACTAAGAAATCAAGATTATTCTCTGCGCTCGTTTCTTGCGCAACAGAACCAAAAACACGAACATTCGACGCACCGTGATGAGCAGCGATCGCTAAAATCTCTGTTCGTTTTTTTTGCACCAAATCACAAACATTCATGGCTTAACCCTTCGCGCTATCTTGATTGTAATAATTGAATAGCGCACATTTAACGAAACAGCGCAACGGCAAACGAAATCGACGCAATTAAACTCAAAACTGCCATCATGCCCGCAGGCATCAAAGCCCGAGTGTTGATCCAGCGAATGCAAAACACGATAAACAAAAAGACTGCGATCGCCGTTGCCAGCGTTAATCCACTAATCGGATTTTGCAGCGTCATCAAGGCGGCAATCGCCAATGCAACGCCACTTCCTAAACCCGATATCAGCGAAACTCTGCTACGGGCTTTTGTGTAGCCAACAATGCCACCGACGATCACAATCATTGCGTAAAGACCAATCAGTAAAGCCCAAGCGACAGTATTCATATCCAAACTTCAGCGCGATGTTCTAATATTCAACGGTGATTTGTCGAGAAATGCAATGCAACAAACGATCCCGATCGCTGACCTTCAAGACTTTCTTTCAGATTCCCCGATTCGCCGATCGGCTTTTGTGACGACGATCGGCGATGCTTTAAAAGATATCGGCTTTTTTGCCCTGACCAATCATGGCGTTGATCGTGCGTTGATTCGATCGGCTTACCAAGCGGCTGAGCAATTTTTTCAGCTTCCCGAATCGGTGAAAGTCAGGTATGAAAATCCTGCGCTCAACGGTCAGCGCGGATTTACCCGATTTGGCAAAGAACATGCCAAAAATCACCCTGTACCCGATCTCAAGGAATTTTAGCACGTGGGGCGCGAGGCACATTTACCCAACCTAAATCCGGTCGAGGTTCCTCAGTTTTATGCGATCGCAAATCAGCTTTACATCCAGCTTGAATCTTGCGCTGCACAACTCTTAAAAGCGTGTGCGTTGTATCTAGAACAGCCAGAAACGTTTTTGAGCGATTGCGCGATCGACGGCGATACGATTCTGCGAGTCATCCATTATCCGCCAATTCCGCACGATGCGCCTCAATTCAGTTTACGATCGGCACCGCACGAAGATATCAACTTGATTACGCTGCTGTGTGAAGCGACCGATAGCGGATTAGAACTGTTGCAGCGCGATGGACAGTGGCGATCAATTCCCGCCCTTCCCGGACAAATCATTGTCGATAGCGGCGATATGCTGCAACACCTTACAAACGGACTGCTCAAAAGCACGACTCATCGCGTTGTAAATCCTGATAATCAGCGCGATCGGCAAAGCCAAACTAAGGATCGTCGTTTTTCAATGCCGTTTTTTGTGCATCCGAGACCGCAAACAGATTTAACACCGCTTTCTCGCTGCGTTGCTAAAACAGGCGGAATGATTAAATTTCCGCCGATTACGGCAGGTGAATATCTCCAGCAGCGATTGAGAGAGATCGGTCTTGTGTAACTTTTTTAACCACCTGCCGCAAAGGTTGCCATAATTGCGACAGATAACAAAATGCCGGGAATCAGCATCAAAATCAGGGTTAGCAAATCGTGGGTATTCATGATGAAGCTGCAATGACGATGCATCTCTATCCTACTCAACTCGTCACGGTTCTTTTCCATCCCAGGATTGAGAAACTCTTAAGCTTAGTGTTTCATTAGCCAGACCGATTATGAATTACTTCTCGTTCGATGAGCTTCAACGTAAAGATCTGCTCACGGCTTTAGGGCTTTGGCTGACGATCGAAGCGGTCAGCTTTGTTTTGTTTCCGATGCTCGGTTTAGTTGATTCCGGCGCTAGACTGAGAGCATGGTTTTTGCTTAGCGTCCCGTTGGGCGTGGGCGGCGCGGTTTTAATCGGAGCCAGTTCGAGATCAATGGCAGTTCTGGGGGAAAAAGGCAGAAAACGCGCTCGATTAATCCAGACTTTGATCGCTCAGTTTGGCGGTTGGCTTGGCTTAGCAGGAATTCTGTTTCCGTTTGTGATGGTCTGCGGAGAATTTTTTGCAACTCTAAAACTCTGAAACAAGGAAAAGACACCATGCGGCAGGCGTTGAAAGAATGGTCGATCGCCATTGAAGCGTTAAAACACGGGGAAACGATTTTGCTGTTGCGCAAAGGCGGCATTCGCGAAGCTAACAAACGATTTTCAGTGCCGTATGATCAAGCGCTGCTGTATCCGACCTACGAGCATCAAAATCCTGAATTGCTGAAGTCACCGTACTCAAATCGGGTTCAATCCGTTTTATCGGGTTGGCATCCTGAAACGATTAGCGTTGGCGCGATCGCAGATATCACTCACGTTTTTCAACTCAGCGATGCAGAAACCGTTAATGCGTTATTACCGTTTCACATTTGGAACGATCGCTTCGTCAACGAGCGTCTAAATTGGAAGCCGAGATCACCGCTTTATGTGCTACTACTTCGGGTTTCAACGTTAGCGCAACCGCATCTGATTTCTAATCCAGAAGATTATCGCGGATGTCGATCGTGGATTGAACTTGCAGATGATGTAGATGCCGATCGTGCCACACCTGTTATGAGCGATCGGACGTATGGCGATCAAGTTGAGCAAATTCAGCAGATTCTAGAAAAGGTGTCGATCGAAGTGCGGTAGATATTTCCGTCTGTTTGATGATTTTCTCGCTACGGTGCGGCAGTGCAGCCAATCTCTTTGATCAAACAAATTAACGTCAGTTGCGGTTAAGCGGGCGCGAAGGCGCGGCTACACAGACCAAACCACCCACGGGTTCAGTCGCGATAAATTTTGGGTTTAGTGAGACTGATCCTGGACTTCGCGCAAAGCGCAACTTTAAAGGAACCGATTATCTGCGTAGTCAAAGGCAATGTGCGCAGCTAATATGAGTCGCTAGGCGGGTTGGGATGCTGATCCAGAAATCAATTAAGACTCAGCCTGCTGCTGATTTTGCTTAATTGGAATCTCGATCGCAAATTCCACCCCGATCTCTGGTGAAGAATGGCACGTCAGCGAACCGCAATGGCGTCCCGTTACCACTTCATAGCTAATCGACAATCCGAGTCCGGTTCCTTTGCCTACAGGTTTAGTTGTGAAAAATGGCTCAAATAATCGCGCCTGCACCGCTTCTGGAATTTCTAACCCATCGTTTGCAATCCGAATTTGAACAGTTTGATTCGGCGTCAACTCGGTTTGAATCCGAATCATTGGAACTTCAGATTTTGAGAAATGATTGTTCGCGATCGCATCCTCGATCGCGTCGATCGCGTTCGACAAAATATTCATAAACACTTGATTAAGCTGTCCCGCGTAGCATTCTACAAACGGCAACGCGGCATACTGTTTTTGCACCCGGATTTCGCAGCGAGCCTGAGTCGCTTTAAGACGATGCTGCAAAATCATCAAGGTACTATCAATGCCTTCGTGCACATCTACGGATTTACACACCGCTTCGTCTAAGCGCGAAAACGTTCGCAGCGACTGCACGATTTCTCGAATGCGATCGGCACCGATTCGCATCGAATCCATTAGCTTTGGCAAATCTTCAGCTACAAAATCCAACTCAATCTCATCGACGATCGCGGCGATGACTGGATGCGGCGGGTATTGTTCTTGATACAAATTGATTAATTTGAGCAAGTCTTGCAGGTAAGCTTCGGCGTGTTCTAGGTTGCCATAAATAAAATTCACCGGATTGTTGATTTCGTGCGCGACGCCTGCTACAAGCTGTCCTAAGCTCGACATTTTCTCGCTCTGAACCAGCTTCGACTGCGTTTGTTGAACATAAAGCAACGCAGCTTCTAGCTCGATCGTTTGCTGACGCAAAGCGGTTTCAGATTTGCGTAGATCGGCTTCGATTTGTTGCTGTTTGAGCAAGCTTTGTTCTGCGGTTTCCCGCGCTTCGGTTAAAACGAGCATTTGCGGCAGCGTTGTCCATCCCGCGATCGCAATTCCAATAAACGCTACACTCAACAGCAACACTAGCAGCAAGCTATGGGCCTGCACGATCGCCGTTGTGGACAGGCTGCCAAACCACCAGCCCGCCGTTACAGCACCGCACAGCAAAACAATCAACGTCGTAACTTGCAGCCCGATCGAATCAATTAGCATCGGAGTTTGACGCTGATACCCCGCCATCCAAGTTTCTAGCTGAAACGCTGCCAACGGTATTCGACGAATGATCCAATCGATCCCCATAATCGCCAACGGAATCATCAAGCCGATCGCAAAATCCTGCCGATTCCACGACAAACCGCCGACGACCAGCACGATCGCTTCGAGTCCAAACAGCCCGATCGCTAGTTCTGGAAGCAATGTCGAGGAGTCTTTGCGTTGCAGCCACACGCCCGCATGAGTCGCCATAATGCCAATAAAGTAGCCGACGTTGCCAACAACTAATAATTCCGGCACATCGCCCCACAGCAAGCAAAACAAATTCAATATCAGCACCAACGCGAGCGCCGCGCCGAGCACACCCCGTCGAGACACAGCCGCAAAAACGGGTGCAAGATATCCATCGATTGCCAATTGATACACGATTCGCGGTGTGTTTGAAACCGCCGTTGCTACGCTCAACAAGCACGCCGCTACCAGCAAAAAGGTTACGACGATCGCCGTTGACCCGCCTAAAAACGGCTGTGCGGCCGCAGCAAACGTTAAAAAAGCATCGTTTTTGAGCGGGTTATCGGTTGCGAGTTGAGCGACAACCCACGACCCCATCAGAAACGGAATCGGCATGAGCCAGGCTGCACCGCCAAGACTTTTTAAGGTGGTTTGCGGCTGGTGGCTATCAACCACAAACGCTGATGCTGATTCACAAGCATAAGTCGCATAGCTGACATAGAAAAACCACTTCGACCACGCTTGAAAATTCGGCAAATCAATCGGCGCTGAAAACAAGCCCGGACTGGTTGGATCGGTCGCCAGCCAGCCAACCCCCACGATTGCAAACAGCGCAATCAAGCCGAACGCTGGAACAATCAAAAACGTGTGCAGCAAACTCAAGGCACGAGTGCCGCTAAACGCCAACGCAAAGCTTAAAACAATAATGCCCGATCGCAGCAGCAACGGGGGACACTGCAAGCCCACGGCGTGCAAATCAACTTCGATTAAATCTGTCAGCACGATCGCGTTAATCGGCAGCGCCGTAATCCAGCCAAAAAAATACCCGATCGCCGCGTAGCTTGCTACAAACGGATAGCGCTTTAATAAGTGAGTTGTGTAATTTGGCGTTCCACCTGCAACCGTGCTAAACGCTTGACCCAGCCGTTTTACCTGGTAATTGAGCACCATGCCAAACACAACCGCAGGCAGCCAAACCCAAATTGCCGAAGTTTTTAGTGCAGCATGAATCGCTGGAACCGAGGAAATCCAAAGCACATGTCCGGTTAATCCAAATCCCCAAGTTTCGTAAGCGGTCAAACTGCGCGGCAGCGTTAACGAATCCGAAGAAATCCCACGAGAACCATCCTGCAACATAGCGATCGAACTTGAATCATCGTCGCTAGTGTGCCCGTTGAATTAATTTACTTTGATTCTTTTAATCTAATATCTCGAATATTAGTTCGATTCTGGTTGCCCCACTTGAAGTAGAGACGATTCAAGAAAGCAGAAAAACCCCCATCTTAAGGAATCTGAAATAAGCCGATCGAGCATTTTTTAGGTTTAAGTTTCTGCGCTTCAAGACAGAGAAATCCAGAGTGAGAAGCGAGGATTTCTTCTGTCTTGAACAACGAGACGAACTTAGTAAAGTTCCTCTTCTTGGTGGGTCATGATCGTGCAGTCTGACGTGGGGTAAGCCACACAGGTCAGCACATATCCCGCTTGAATTTGATCATCATCGAGGAACGACTGATCGGATTGATCAACGCTTCCTTCGGTGATTTTGCCAGCGCAGGTTGAGCAAGCACCCGCGCGGCACGAGTAAGGCAAATCTAGACCTTGCTCTTCAGCAGCATCTAGAATGTACTCGTCTTCGGGAACCTCGATCGTCGTGTTTAGTCCTTCAGCTTCGTTAATAAGCGTGACTTTGAAACTAGCCATGCAGTGATCCTCTCTATTTGTAGAAGCGGCAAAGTCGCCTGTGAATTGCGAAACTTAAGTTTTCCCAATCGATCGTGGGGCGCTCAAGTTCAGTTCAACTCTGATACTACGGGAAAACCTAAAAGTTAAAACGGCGTTTCGCGTGTTGTGTGAACGGGATTCGTAATAAATGTACCTGATTTAATCTACTTATACTTATAGGACGATCTGCAAGCGGCTTTTCGTGCGATAAAGTGTCCGATTTGCAGTGGCACTCAAGGATACGGTGCAATCTGGAACGCAGTTTTCCATAAATCGCAGTTCACTGAGCCTAAAGATAAGATTTATTGATTTCAGCGTTAGAGTTTGCTTATGAATTGTGATCGCCCTTGTTCCCCGCGCTTCTGCTAGGAAAAAAAGGCAGAATGCAAAATGTTGATCGAAGGAACGGGTGCGGGGTGCTTAAAGTGCCTAGCAATCGCTGGGCACTTTAAGCACTTTACCCAGCCGCGCTATCCTTTGATCCTTGAGCGAATAGCTTTTTTCCTTTCAATACCGTCGCAACTCTGGCCACATTCGCGCCATGATGCTTTGCGGCTTCGGTACGATCGTCGCTCAGTCCGATCGGCGTTCCGTCGTTGTCGGCAGTGCGTCCCTGCGGTGCCCATTGCAATCCTCCGTTGGCATATCCCGGTGTGTTTTTAGGAAGCGGCACAAGCACCATTCCTAATTCAGCAAAGTTGTTGAGCAAAGCAACCATTGTGACTTCGCTACCGCCGCCCGCACTGCCAAATCCGCCGCCTGTGACAAACACCGCACCCACTTTGCCGACCATCCGATCGTGCACCCAAAGCGGGCCGCAAATGTCATCAATAAATTTTTTCACGCGCCAATCCATACTGCCCATGTGAACAGGCGATCCAACGATCACAGCATCGCTGGATGTTGCGTCGTCTTGCGTAACTTGATCCGCAAATTTCACGACAACTTCGGTATCTGGCACCGATCGAGCACCGTCGGCAACGGCTTCTGCCATTTTCTTCGTACTGCCATAATCGCTGGCATACACAATCAAAACTTTAACCACAGCATTATCCTTCTAGTTTGGAACTCTTCAGGTTAAGCGTGGGTTCTTGTAGGCATCATCCCCGGAAGGAGGGAAGCTCTGTATTTTTCGACACCTTTGGGATTTTGCAGTTGAGCTTGTTCCTCTAGGTAGGCCGGTACGGTCGATGACCGCTTGCAGCGTGTATTAACGTCAGTTGGTTAAGCGGGCGCGAATGAATTCGCGGCTACACAGACAAAACCCGCCTTTGCGGGTTAAGAGTAAATCCCAGAGACCAGTCTCCGAAGGGGGACTTTATTTGTGTCGGGCGCGGTTATAACCGCGCCCGCGTTGATGGATTAACCCGAATTCACGTTGTCTTAAGTCTATGCTTGAAACACTAGAGACTGTAAAAGCTGATCCGCCCGTGAATGAATTGCGAGCGAACCAATAAGCCGCAATTTATTCACGGGCAGACTGGAAACGCAGCAAAATCTGTGTTCTAGCAGCTTTACTGCGTCTGATACAAAGCGTGACAGAATTATACTTTTGCAGCTTAACGCTTAACCGCCTTCGATTCTGCGGGAATGATGTCGATCGAGATCTTGTCTGCACCCCGAATCACGCTGAGGCGCGATCGAGTTCCGACGCGATCTTCGCTTAACCGCTTGTGCAACTCATCAATTCCCGAAACTAACTGATCGTCGATGCCAATGATCACATCGCCTTGCCGCAGTCCGGCGCGTTGAGCAGGGCTTTCCGGCTCGGTTGCGGCAATCAAAACGCCTTGTTCAATCGGCAAATTATAGTACCGCACCAAACGACGATGCAGCGTGATCGTTTGCCCAACGACACCAATGTAAGCGCGGCGAATTTTGCCATTTTTGATCAAGCTGGCAGCCACGAATTTTGCGGTATCGATCGACGTTGCAAAACAAATGCCTTGCGCCGGAAGAATCACCGCCGTATTCACGCCAATCACTTCACCGCGTGAGTTGACCAACGGGCCGCCAGAATTACCCGGATTCAGCGCGGCATCGGTTTGAATCACGCTATCGATCAAGCGACCGGATTTTGATCGCAGCGATCGACCCAATGCGCTCACAACGCCTGCGGTTACGGTGCATTGAAAACCGTAAGGATTTCCGATGGCGATCGCTAACTGTCCCACTTTCACCTTTTGCGAATCGCCGAGCACTACCGGAACTAAGTTCGGGGCATTAATCCGAATCACCGCTAAATCTGTATCCGGATCATCCCCGATTAGCTCAGCTTTTGTGCGCTGACCATCTGACAAACTAACTTCAATTCGAGATGCCCCATTCACCACATGGCTATTCGTCAAAATGTAACCGTCTGGCGTGATCACAAATCCAGAACCATTACCGGACATTTCCTGTGATGCTCTCGGATTGGGGCGACGATTTGCAGGCTGAAACACTTCGATATTGACAACTGACGGGCTAACTTTTTCTGCAACCGAAGTGACTGCTTGAGAATAAGCGTCGAGCAACTGATCATCTGAGACAGAATGTACAGATCCGCGTTGCTCAGGTTGCGGCTCGGAATTCGAGAGGATCGGTAACACTTGGGGCATGACAAAGCCTCGTACTTTCTTCGACTTTAACGAATCGCGACCGTCCGCGTGGGTGCAGAATTCCGAACCGATTATGATCAAGCTAGTGCATTTTAGACGGTATGATTTTGCTAATTTTGCCGCTAAAAGTTGATCTCGATCGCGTTCAATTCACCGATGAGCAGTTTTATGGATCGGCGTCTTAAAAGCGGGTAGCGGGAATCGAACCCGCAACTAAAGCTTGGGAAGCTTTCGTTTTACCACTAAACTATACCCGCCGATACAAAATTCATTATAGCGGCTTTGATGATGCTTCACGGCAAAAGCAGCACAGAGTCCTTATCACATTCAACTTAGATCCCGCCGCCAAGCCCATTCAGACCCAAGCCTACCCGGACAATCTAATCCGGGTTCCAGATTTGGGAGCAGTTCAAAACGCTGCAAAAAGCTTTTTAGACTTGCCGACTTATAAAAACGATTTTTCGGCGTTTCGTTTATCGCTCTAATTCGGACTGGCATCAAGCTGAGAAGGTTTTGTGGAACTTTCTCAAGTCAATCGCAAGCGCGATCGTGGGCTATTTGTGCTATTCTAAGAGCCGAGGGCGATTAGCACAGTGGTAGCGCACTTCCTTCACACGGAAGGGGTCACTGGTTCGAGTCCAGTATCGCCCATTGTCAAGTGTACGAAATCTGTTATGAGGTTCAGCTTGCATGAACGCTTCAGCAAAGGCTTGAGCGGGCGCGTTGAGAATGATCAGCATGATTCATTGATTCGGAAATCGTCGTTTGTTCTACGTTCCGAATCAAGCCACGAAATTGCCGCTAAAACAGCCAGGTTCAGACCATTGGTGATCCCGGACTCAGGTTTTTTACACACCCGGAATCCAAGTTGTCCCGGCTAACGGAAGCTTTGCCATTGCTGCGGCTTCGATCGTCAACGCCACTAAATCTTCGCGTTCGAGGTGATGCACGTTTTGCTTGCCGCAGGCACGCGCGATCGTGGTTAATTCCATGTTCAACGTTTTAAGGTAGTTTTTTACCCGATACGCTCCGACTTCAGGTTCTAATCGTTGTTCAAGTTCGGCATCTTGCGTCGTCACACCAACCGGACATTTTCCCGTATGGCAATGATGACAATAACCGGGAGCCGTTCCCAACGCGGCGTAATCGTCGATCGCTGACCAGTGTGCTCCCTTTTGCACATACGTTTCGCTGTTGCAGCCTAACGCCATCAGAATCGCTTGACCGATCGAGACCGCATCTGCGCCCATTGCCAACGCTTTCGCAACATCGGCTCCGGTGCGAATGCCGCCCGAAACGATCAGTTGCACTTTGCCTTTCATGTCCGAATCTTCGATCGCATCGACTGCCTGCCGCACCGCCGCCAGCGTGGGAATGCCCACATGCTCGATAAAAACGGTTTGCGTTGCTGCCGTTCCTCCCTGCATTCCATCCACGACGACAACATCGGCACCCGCATGAATTGCTAGTTTGACATCGTTAAACGTGCGCGATGCCCCGACTTTGACATAAATCGGTTTTTCCCAGTCGGTGAGTTCGCGCAGTTCTTGAATTTTGATCGTTAAATCATCGGGCCCTGTCCAATCGGGATGACGGCACGCCGATCGCTGATCCACGCCTTCGGGCAGTGTGCGCATTGCTGCCACACGCGGATTGATTTTTTGTCCGAGCAGCATTCCGCCGCCGCCAGGTTTCGCGCCTTGTCCGATCACGATTTCGATCGCGTCTGCTTTTCTCACATCATCCGGGTTAAATCCGTAGCGCGAGGGCAAACATTGATATACGAGCGTTTTAGACGATTGCCGTTCTTCTTGCGTCATGCCGCCATCGCCTGTTGTAGTTGACGTTCCGGTTTCGGTTGCGGCGCGTCCGAGGGCTTCTTTGACGTTGGCAGATAATGAACCAAAGCTCATTCCGGCGATCGTAATCGGCATTTCAAGCTCGATCGGCTTGCTGGCAAAGCGCGTTCCGAGAAGGGTTTTGGTTGTGCATTTTTCGCGATAGCCTTCGAGCGGATAGCGCGTGAGCGATGCCCCAAGAAACACTAAATCATCAAAATGCGGCAGTCGGCGTTTGGCACCCAATCCGCGAATTTCATAAATGCCGTGAGCCGCAGCGTTTTGAATGTAGTTGAGAATGCGTCGATCGTAGCCTGCCGATTCTTCGTGTGAGGTCATGGTTAATACTCCTGATTAGCGTCAGCGTTCCAGTGATAAAGCTGTTTCGCCGATGCGATGCGTTTAAAGGTTTTGGGATCGTGCGTGAGATTTGCTTTTGCGAGTAGTTCTTCAATCGTTTGATAATCAACTTCGGTCATCGGCTCGAACTGGGCATCAGCACCGAGCGATTTAACGGTGCCGCGAACGTAGACGATCGCTTCGTACAGCGAGTCCCCCAGCGCGTCTCCGGCGTTGCCACAAATCACCATGCGTCCGGCTTGCGCCATAAAGGCTGAAAAGCTTCCGACATTTCCACCGACAACGATATCGGCTCCTTTAAGCGAAATGCCACAGCGTAAACTTGCATCACCCTCGATAATTAACAATCCGCCGTGGGCTGAAGCGCCTGCTGAGACTGACGCAAAGCCTTTTACCTGCACTCGTCCAGACACCATATTTTCTGCCACTCCGGTGCCTGCGTTACCGTTAATCGTCACGTTAGCGAGTTGATTCATTCCCGCCGCGTAATAACCAACGTGACCTTCGATCGTCACGTCGATCGCGTCGTGTAATCCAACGGCAACGTTATGACTTCCGTTGGGATTGATAATTTTGATCGCTTTTCCGTGAGCGTTGTGATGTAGAAAGCGATTCACGTCTCGTAACGGCGTTTGCGATAAATCGAAGGTCATGCTGTCCATACGTACAGTTCCTCCGGAGCGGGTTCGTAGAGGTGAGCGTGATTGACATCGGGTAAATGAGCCAGCGATCGGAACTCCGACGCGATCGCGACATAATTATCGGTTTCTGCGACGACAGCAGGCTTACAGGCAAACGCATCCCGCACTAAAGCCAGTTTGTCCGCCGTTCCCATCAAAAATGTATAAAATCCATCGAGTTCTTCAAATCCAGATTGCAGTGCGGTTTCTAAATCATCGCCTTCGCGCAGTCGCCATTCGAGAAATCGGCACGCGGCTTCGGTGTCGTTATCGGTTTCAAACTGGATTCCACGCGGTTCAAGTTTGCGGCGAATTTCGTAAGGGTTTGACAACGAGCCGTTATGCACTAAACAGAAGTCTTCGCCTGCTGTGAAGGGGTGAGCGTGAGCGGGCGTGACCGCAGATTCGGTTGCCATGCGCGTGTGTCCGACTAAATGCGACCCTTTGAGGAACTGAAACGAATAGCGATCGGCAACGTCTTGTGGTTTTCCCGTGTCTTTGTACAAATCGATCGAGTGTCCCGTTGATAAAACATGAAGTTGCGAATAGCGTTGTTTAATCCATTGCTTAATCGTTTCAGTATCCGCGCTCGAAATCAATACCGCATGATTGTTTTTTGTATTAATCTCAGCATTCGCATCGATTTCAGACTGCATCGATCGAAGAAATGCCGACCAATCGAATAAGGTAGCACCCGCATAAAGGCTGTATTTGCGGTGCGTTGAGGCAATGGGTTCACCAAACACCGCAAGACCAGCAGAATCCGGCCCGCGATCGCTCATGCCGATCAGCATGGGCACCATTAATTCGCCTAAGCGATCGCGCAGTTCTGGTTTTTTGACTAATAATCCAACAATTCCACACATGATGTTAAAAGAATTCCAAATAGCGTTGTACTTCCCATTCAGAAACATGCCGCATATATTCAACCCATTCCATATTTTTTAGGCTGATAAATTCGGCTGCGAGTTCACCTAATGCGGATTTGATCACGTCATCGCGATCAAGAGCGTCGATCGCTTCTTTTAGACTTTGCGGCAGCGTTCCAATGCCTTTTTCGCGCAGTTCTACATCCGAGAAATCGTATAAATTAACGTTCCAGGGTTCACCGGGATCAAGCTGTTTTTCGATGCCGTCGAGTCCGGCTGCAATCACCGCCGCCGTTGCTAGATACGGATTACACGAGCCATCGGCAAGACGTAGTTCTAAGCGCCCACCGGGAACGCGAACCATGCTCGATCGATTGTTGTCGCCATAGCTGATGTAAGCGGGTGCCCAAGTTGCACCCGAGAGCGATCGACCCACGACAAGCCGCTTGTACGAATTGATTGTCGGAGCACAAATTGCCGTGAGTGCCGCAGCATGACTTAGTAAACCGCCGAGAAAATGATACGCAAGTTTGGATAACCCAAGCTGTCTTGGATCAGCGTCATCGGCAAAGATATTTTTCTCACCGTCCCAAATCGATAAATGCATGTGCATTCCGGTTCCGGTGCGATTGGCAAACGGCTTTGGCATAAACGAGCAGATCAGCCCCAGTTCCTTTGCGATTTCTGACGCTGCCATTTTGAAGAAAATGTAGCGATCGGCAGCCGTTAAGCAATCCGTATACGTGTAGTTGATTTCAAACTGTCCGTTAGCGTCTTCGTGATCGATTTGATAAACATCAAAATCAGCCGCCTGCAACGAGGACACCAGTTTTTCAATAAACGTTAAACTGCGCGATAGTCCCTTGTAGTCGTAGCACGGTTTATCCAGCGTATCGGTTGGATCGCAGGGTTGGATTTTGCCGTGTTCATCTTTGCGTAACAACACGAATTCCGGTTCAACGCCCGTATTCAGCGTCCAGCCTTTTTGAGTTAAGCGATCGATTTGCTGCTGCAAGATAAATCGAGCATCGAACGGATACGGCTTCCCGTGAACATGACCCACGCACACAATTCGAGCAAATCCGGGCATCCAGGGCACAACCGAGAGCGTTGATAAATCCCCGATCGCCATAAAATCCGGGCTGTTCGGCTGCATTCCCATTCCCCAAATCGCAAACCCCGCAAAGCCCGCACCCGGATTCAAAATGTCAGCAAAATGCGATGCCGGAACCGCTTTGGTTTTCGCCGTTCCGTGCATGTCTACAAACTGCGCTAAAACGAATTTAATTTGATGCTGCTCTAAAAACTGTGTTGCTTCGGTGGGTGTCATGTTGATTTCTCCTCATCGTTAGGTTTATTGAATCACAGTCTCGCATCCGATTATTCCGCCGCCTAGTTCTATTGCGATCGCCAAAAGCGTTTCCCACAAATACGCGCCATACGTGCCATCACACCAAATTCGATAAACCGATTCGCCCGGAATAACCGTAACGCTCACGCCCACGATCGACGTTAAAACCACCGGAGATTGATCCAGCAATAATGCCCCAAAATTAACGCCGCAGGTTTGCAGCAGTAAATCCTCAATTGCAGACCCGCAAAGGGCGATCGCTAAATCTTGCCGCAGGACAGGATACACGTTTGCAGGTGGGTGTTGACACGCTTGCGTTAATCGAGGCACAACGCTGCTGTTAACGCTATCTTCGATCAAAAATTCTGTTAATCCGAGTCGCGCAATCAGTCCGCCTTGCGCCAGCGATCGCCACGAATTCGGTCGATCGGGAACCGTCACATTTTGTTGCTCAAGCCAAGCCGCCGCGCCCGACCCTTTCACACCAAAGCGATCCAAAAACGATAAATCCGCCATACCTAGCGTATCGCTCGCTTTGTCGATCGAGGTCATGGTTGGCATTCCGTTAATCTCGCGCCAGGTTCCATTGACTGCTTGCAGTTGATCGTGAATCGGACTGATTCTAATCGGGGTCATACTGTCACCTCAACTCGTTGTTCTCGCTGACGAGCGTTGTCAGCATCATAAAATGGCGTTGAGCTAACACGAGCCGTTACCAGTTCACCATCGGATAATCGAATTGAAAGCGGCGTCTCGATCGCGCTTAATTCTGGCTTGACAAAGGCAAGTCCGATCCACTGGTTAAGCGTTGAACTAAATCCAATACTAGTGACTCGTCCAGCAATTTCTTCTTGATGAATAATCAAGTGACATTCTTGCGGTGCAGTTTGATTCGCATCGAGCACGAATCCGATTAGTTTTTGCTTAACGGCTCGCTTCATTAAAATCTGCAAGCTGCGCTGTCCGATGAAAAACGGCTTGTCCATTTTGACCGCCCATTGCAGATTTGCCTCGATCGGCGTTGTCAACCCATCGGTATCTTGTCCGATAATTAAATGCCCTTTTTCAAGCCGCAGTAATCGCTGTGCTTCGACGCCGAACGCAGAAATATGATACTGAGATCCAGCGTTTTGCACGGTATCCCACAACGCTAAAGCAGATTGAGCAGCAACGTGAATTTCATAGCCCCATTCACCGACAAATCCAACGCGCATCACAACAGCATCAATGCCAGCGATCGACAATTGACGCACTCCCAGATACGGAAACGCAACGCTAGAAAGATCAGCGTCAGTTAATCCAGCGAGAACAGTGCGCGAATACTTTCCAGCTAGATTAATTGCCGATCGTGCTCCCGTTAAATTTACAATTCCGCAATTCAATCGCCACATTGTGTTCAATCGCGTTAATTCACGATAAATATTCGTTGCGCCAGACGTGGTTGTGGTGAAATAAAAATGCTCGTCGCCTAACCGAGCGATTACGCCATCGTCGATCGCTACCCCAGATTCATCAAGCATCAAAGCATAGCGCGTTGTTCCAATCTTCATGTTGGCGTAGCGTCCGGTATACACGCGCTCTAGAAATTGAGCTGCATCTGATCCGCGAATCTCAAATTTACCCAGTGTTCCGACATCAATCATGCCAACGTGCGATCGTACCGCTTCGGCTTCAGCTTGAATGCACTGCAAGCGCGTCTTTCCCGACTGCGCGTAATATTCTGGACGTAGCCACTGCCCGGATCGCATAAACTGCGCGTTTAATGCAGCATGGCGTGAATGCAACGGCGATCGACGCTCAGGGGTGAAACCGCGCCCAGCCAAATGCGACAACGGAACTGGATGAAAAAACGGTCGAGCCGTAGTCGTTCCCACTTCTTGCGGCGATTTGCCCACGATTCGCGCCAAAATTCGCAAGGCGTTCATGTTGGAATGCTTACCCTGACTCGCCCCCATGCCCACGGTTGTAAATCGCTTCAGCAGTTCGATATTGTCAAATCCTTCTTGGGCGGCGTTTGCAAAATCCTTAAGCTGCAAATCTTCATCGAAATCGACAAAGTTTTTGCCTTTCGGATGCGGCACGATCGCCCAGTCGTGCGACGGGGATTCTAATTCGGGTGCAACGCCGATCGCGTCAGGTTCTCCAAGTCCTAAATGCGCGGCAGCTTCGCTCCCGGCACGTTTTCCATCACGCTGTTTTTGCTCAAACTCAAACACGCCGTTCACTCGGCCACAAGCAAAGATTCCCGTTGGTAAGCTGGCTGGAACGAACTGCTGTAGATGATTATCAAAGCGCATTTTTGCACCCGCTTGATACAGCAAATTCGCGCTCGGTGCCCATCCGGTACTCATTAAAATGCCGTCACATTCGATCGTTTGAATTGATTGCGTTTGCGGCACTCCAGCAGCATTGATCGGACAAATCCGCACGGCTGAAATACCATCGCGAGCCGGATTTGGTTTCGCTTCGTAAACGCAATACCCGGAAAAAATCGGAATTCCTTGTAGCGCTTCGGGTGGCTCGGTAGGATTTTGACGCAGATCCACGATCGCGCTAATCGTTACGCCATGCTTTAGCAAATCGATCGCCGCGCTATATCCGTCAGCGTTTGCCGTGAAAATCACCGCACGATTCATCGGTTTGATTGCATAGCGATAAATTAAGCGTTGCGCCGCGCTTGCCAACATAACACCGGGAAGATCATTATTGCGAAAAACGGCAGGCTGCTCATAAGCTCCGCTTGCAATCACAATCGTTTTCGCTCGCATTTTAATTAAGTAATCACGCTTAACGAGCGGAACCCAATGATCAGCGTAATATGCGGCTGCTTGCGTTTCGGTGTACACCCGAATCGAAGAATGATTTTGGACGGCATTTATTAATTCATTGGTCTTACTAATGCGCGATTCATTTCCGCCAATTTGATAAGCTCCGCTTCCGCCTGCGTTTGCGTTTTCATCCACAATCACGACATCACAGCCACGATCGCCTGCCTTCAGTGCGGCTGATAGCCCCGCTACGCCTGCCCCAACAATCAAAACATCGCAAAAGTCGTAGCGCTTTGGCGTGCGAATGTGCGGAGTCGAAAAGTCAACTTGACCTAATCCACCAATGCTGCGAATCAAGCGCTCCCAAAACGGGAATAACCGCTTATTGTGGAACGCTTTGTAGTAAAAGCCAACCGGAAGAAACGGTGAGAATAAATCGAGCACGCTACCCCGATCGTGCATCACTCCCCCGAACGTATTGACCGCACTAATCGACATTTCAGGCTCGATCTGAGTAACATCCGCCCGAACATTCAGCTTTTGTCCAGACTGCATTAGCGCATTAGTATCATGATTCGCAAGGCTAAGAATGCCGCGTGGACGATGATATTTAAAGCTGCGTCCTAAAATTTGTTGTTTATTCGCCCACAGTGCCGATGCGATCGTATCTCCTGCATATCCGGTAAATCGCGATCCTTCAAACGTGAACTCGATCGAGGTTGTACGATCGATCCATTCTCCGGTGATAGGGGGTAGTCTACGCGAATTCATTCTACGTCCTCACTGAATAAATAAGTGCGTAAAATCTCATCGTTTGCAGTGTTGCGTTCAGCAATAAACCAAGTATTGCTTGAAGCATGACACCACCATTCTTTTTTAATTGCTGGTGCATTGTTATGATTGAAAACGTAGTCTGCCCAAACTTTATCTTCAACCATTGCTGAATCAGGCATCGATCGCATTTCACCACCGTAAACAAATTCTGAAATCGATCGCGCTCCGTTAATTGGACAAACCATGATTTTCATTGTTAATGCCCCACCGATGCTGCACCTTTTTCACCGACTAATTCGTAATTTGCAAATCGATCGAGCGAAAAATCTTTAATTAATTCATGATTGCGATCATTTGCCACCGTGTACGCCATTGTTTTTCCACAAACGGGCGTTGCCTTGAATCCCCACGTTCCCCAACCCGAATCCAGGTAAAAGCCGTCGATCGCCGTTTTGCCCATAATCGGCGCAAAATCCGGCGTCATATCTGCCATGCCAGCCCATTGCCGCACCACTTTAACGTGCGACAAAAATGGAAATAGCTCCAGCATATGAGCCGCTAAATTTTCCACAAAATCGAACGTCGATCGCGTGGAATGCAGTTCATACGGATCGAGCGATGCGCCCATGACTAATTCCCCCCGCGCCGTTTGACTTACATAAACATGCAAACTGCCCGATACGATAATCGGATCAAGCCAGGGTTTCATCGGTTCGCTCACCATTGCCTGAAGCGGATGGATATAAAGCGGCGATCGCAATCCCACCATTTGCAAAATTCGCGGCGTGAATCCGGCAACCGCACACAAAACACGCGGCGTTGAAATTTGACCTCGCGAGGTTTCAACGCCGACAACGCGCCCCGACTGCGTGTTAATTCCTAACACTTCGGTTTGCTGATGAATTTCTACCCCGCGCAAATCCGCGCCGCGCCCGTAACCCCACGCCACCGCATCATGCCGCGCAATGCTTCCCGGTGCATGATACAGCGCTCCTAAAATCGGTGCCTGTCCGCCGCAGGTCAGATCCAGTTGCGGACAGGCTTTTTGAATTTCATCAGGACCGACTAATTCACTTTCAATTCCAAAATGCTTGTTGACTTCTGCTCGCCATCGCATTGTTCTAATCGATGCGTCTGTGTGTGCCAGCGTGAAGTGACCCCGGTTAGAATAAAACAGATTTAAGTCAAACTCTTGCGATAAGTCTTGCCATAACCGAACCGATTCATCGTAGAATTTCACCCCTTCAGGCGTGAGATAGTTCGATCGAATAATCGTTGTGTTCCGTCCAGTATTGCCGCCGCCGATGTATCCCCGTTCTAACACCGCGATATTTTTCATATCATAATCGCGCGCAAGATAGTAAGCGGCTGCTAATCCGTGACCGCCGCCGCCAATGATGACCGCATCGTAATGCGATCGCACTTGATCGTGCTCTCGAAACATTCGCGGCTCAGGATGATTGCGAGAAAGCGCAAATTTCAGCAACCGAAACGGCATAGTTTAGGCCATGAAAACTTGTTGAATATCATGCATCAATGTTTCATCCTTGTCAACAAAGTTTCCTGGTATGATGATTAAGACTGGGTTTTAAGGAAACATCAAAATGACCGAAACCCCTATCAGAGGTAGCGATTTAGAAAATTCTTTAGAGCGTTATCTGGGCAATACGATTCGTGAACTCCGGCTGAAACATGAATTAACGATCGCAGAAGTTGCCGAACAAGTAGGCATTTCTCGCGGCATGTTATCAAAAATCGAAAATGCACAAACAGCGACGAGTTTGGAAACGATCGGAAAACTCGCAGGCGCATTAGGCGTGTCTTTGTCTACGCTGTTTCGCAACTACAACATGCCCGAAGGCGGCGCACAGCTTGTTAAAAACGGGGAAGGAATGGAAGTTGTGCGGCGGGGAACTAAGTGCAGGCACACCTATCATTTGTTAGCTTACGATTCCTTCGGAGTTGCGCAAAGCGCTAATCGTAGCCCAACCAAGCTATTTGAGCCGTTTTTAATCACAATGGATGACGCTTCAGAAGTGTTTCCAACGTTTGAGCATCCCGGAATTGAATTTATTCACATGCTCGAAGGAAAGTTAGAGTATCGCCACGGTCAGCGCACATATTTGTTAGAACCGGGAGATTCGCTCACGTTTAGAGGTGAAGTTCCTCACGGACCAGAAAAGCTGATTCAATTACCCATTCGATTTTTAGCAATTTTGTATTACACAATGCCTACTCATTTACATTAATGTCAGTTCCGCTCAAGCCTGGCGACTAAAGGCGCGGCTACGCAGACAAAGTGTGCCTTCGTACACTAATAGCCATTAAGACAGAGCAACCCGTGAAGGCGGGTTTTGTCTGTGTAGCCGCGTTGCCGCAGGCAATGTGCGCAGCTAATAGCATTCGCCAGGCTTATCTAGCGCTAACGTTACATTAAGATTCCGGTTGCAGTAGGCATTGCACAAATTCGTACATTTCGATTTCTGCACGATCTTCTAGCTGTAAATCTTTGAGATCGATTAAGCCTTTTGCCAGTTCACTCGCTCGATTCTTATAGTGTGTATTTGCTGTTAGCAAATCTGTAAAAACTTCTTGTTCAATTTGAGTTCGAGTCGCATCATCAGAAAGCGGCGAAGCGAAATCAACTGCATCTACGTTGTATTTCAGAAGGAAAATTAGCGCATTGCTAAGCTGTTTTAGGTCGTGTTGCAGTTTCTTTGTATCGAGTTCTAATCGATCGAACCCCACTTGTCCTTCAATGCGTAACTCCACCATCGGCTGATCTTCTGGCTTCAAGTGTCCTAACTTCATTGCTGTTTGCACCTGAGCGATCGCGTCGGCTTCGATTTGTTCGGCGCTTTCTTGGCCGCGTGCCGTCGTTCGTAGCCGCACAATTGATCGCTGACAATAATCCTGCTTCAACTCAGCTTGAATGCCATCCGACGAAATCTCAACCAATAAAACGCCGCGATCGTAGTTTGCTTCTTCAACGTTATTTGCTTCGGTTGAACCGGGATTAAAAATCCAGCCGCCTTCGGTATAGCTTTTGTGAATGTGCCCCAACGCTAAATAATCCACGCCTGCTTCTTTAAGCGGAAGCAAATCGTTATACCGCAAAGCGCCTTCATACCGCGAAATTTGCCCTTCAAGTCCGTGATGAAACAGCATAATCGTTTGCCCTGGATTCGGAGGCAGTTTTTGAATCGCTTCGGAAAGCGTCACGATCGCTCTCGGTGCTGACGCGCCATACCACGCTGATCCCAAAACTCGCACACCGCAATCGAGATCGATGTATCCGCCCGTTTCGCCGTCCCACATTTCATAAACGATTTCGCCATCGGCTGATTTTTCTGGCTCTAACAAAATCAGCAATTCATCGTTCGCTAAATACTTCAGCCAATTAGTTGCGGTTCCATAAGGACGATTATCGTGATTGCCTTCGATCGCAACGACCGGAATGTGATGTTCTTTCAACATCTGCAAACAAATTTTGGCTTGATTGAGAACGTTCGGCTGGATTGTGCGGTGCTCAAACAAATCTCCAGCAATCACCACAAAATCAACTTGAGCCTCAATAGCATACTTGGCGATCGCATCTTGAAACGCCAGAAAAAAGTCTTTGGTGCGCTCTTTGCTGTCGTATCGATCGAACCCCAAATGAATATCAGCCAAATGCAAAAATCGCGGCATAGCATTGCAAGCAAAGCGAACAAATCTACTCTAAGCCACATTTTGTTCGATGCGACAAAGAATTTGCGAGTTGTGTGACGGGTTGATTGGTTTCAGTGCTGCGCTGTAAAAGCGTTCCACCAAAACGTCTCTACAGATGATTCTGCGATCGACCTTAGAAACGAAACTGCGTCGGCAATTTAACAATCACAGCCGGACTGAAAATCGCCTAGATTAAAGGCACGATCGAAATATTTGGATAGAAGTATGACGCCTCAACAGTTGTGCCAAGCTGCGACACCGAGGAAATTCGCTCCATTCCCGCCGTCGATCGCGGCGAGGGTTGAGCGGAGTCGAAACCCGCTCTTATGCACGAATAAAGGATACCAAGTTAAGGCTCGTGCATCTCAAAGCCCGATTTCTGTTCAAGCTGTTTAATTTCCTGCACCACTCGATCTTTGCTCGCCGCTAAATGAAGTCCGATCGCTTGTGCTGCGGTTGCTGCGTCTCGATCGCGCACGGCTTCAAAAATTTGGCGATGTTCGTCGCAGATTTCTAACACATGCGGATTATGCTCGATCGTTCTAAGCCGCAGTAGCGCCATTTTGTCAAACACTTGATCCAAAATTTGCACCAGCCACCCATTACCCGAACTTGTTGCAAACAAGCGGTGAAATTGGTAATCCAGATGCAGCAATTGATACTTCGTCAGCGAATTCGGAGCTTGAATTACCGATCTTTCCGCTTGATGCAGCATGAATTCAAGTTGATCAAGCTGCGCCTGGGTTATCGTTTCACAGGCAGTGACGATCGACAACTGCTCTAGCGCCATGCGGCAATCGTAAAGCTGAATCGCATCGTCGATCGACAAAACAGCAACTCTGAGCGCTCCATCCGAATCGCTTTCTACCAAATGATCTCGCTCTAAAAGCCGCAGCGCTTCTCGAATCGGCGTGCGGCTGACTTGAAGCTGCTCGGCTAAATGAGTTTCGATTAATCGTGCGCCTGTAGATAATTCACCGGCCAGAATTGCCGAGCGCAACGCTTGATAAGTGCGCTCGTGTAGGAGTTGGGCACGCTGTAACGATCGTAAAGTAAAGCTCACCAGGAATTCCTCAGTCAGTAGAAATTTTCAAGTCCGCAAAATAATCAAGTGATTTCGCTTTGATTAATTCAGATCTTGGTATTGCTCGCTCGCACCAAACTTAAATCGTGCAAAGCGGTATGAATCATCAAGTCGGTGAATTTTCAGAGCGCGATCGCAACGGTTCAAACCGCATACCTGGAGATGCCCCCGCTATAGGATTTCAACAGCTTTGAATCTCACAACGGCATCAATCCTTCAAACTGTATCAAACCTTCGATCGCGTTGATGCTGATTACTGAGAAAAACTAAAACTTAGTATTCTGAGATACAGAACGTAGGATCATGAGTCTTAATAATACTTCAGCATAAAACGCGGTATACAGGATACAGATTGATCAGTACCTAGCCTCGCACAAACAAAACCCGCCTTTATCGGGTTCAGTCGCGAAAAATTCTGAGAGTAGTTCGCGTGAGGCGGACTGGGATTCGCGCAAAGCACAACTCTGAAGAAGCCGATGAGCCGCGTAGCCGCAGGCAATGTGTGCAGCGAATATCGCAGGTCGGGATTCTGATCCGGAACTTAGAAGCTCATCCATTTTTTGCAACGCCAGTTTTCAAACCACACAGCACAATGCAAATCAATAATCCTTCGCGAAACTAATCTCACCTGAGTTTCGGATAAGAATTTCAACTTGCTTGGCGAAGGCGCGGCTAGAGAGACAAAACCCACCTTATCAGGTTGCTCGATCGCATTGGCTGTTAGTGCGCGAAGGCGCACTTCGTCTGTGTAGCCGCGAATTTATTCGCCAGGCTTAACCGCAACTGACGTTACGCCAACACTTACGCTCTGCTGCTTAATCAGAACTGACGTTAACCTCGATCGCGCCCAGTTTTCATTTTGGGGTAGCCAGATCATCCAAGAGAATTTACGCTTTGGGATGAGAAACGTATGTTGCCCTCTGCTTGTGGAACCGACCGAATTACAATACTTAATTCTCAATGCGCTAGACACATTAGGAATTGTGCTCGATAGCCGTTATGATAACGCTACCGGACTTTGGTATATTTACACGCTGAGTCCGGTGTTGTCGTTTTCGATACTTCAGCGCGATGGTGAGATTACGTCAATTGAGCCGAAATCAGCATGAACAATCTGAGTGACGATCGCTACGATCGCTTGAAATTTCTGTTTGAACTCAGTGTGCAACGGCGCAAAGACGCTGAGGCCGCCGGAGAAACGCGGCGGCGGAGTGGGTTGAGCGGCGATGATTATTTAACCGAAACCGAGCGACAAGAATTTTTTGATTTGGCGCGGCAGTTATCCGGCGTTCGGATTGTCGATGGGCAAATTTTGTTTCGCGGTCGATCGTGGTCGCCGTCAGATAGTGAAGCGGCTCTAGAGCAGTGATGACGAGACTGTGCAGCCGTTAGATCAGTTCGGCCAAACCAAAACGGTGATTTATCGAATTGCGTCTGCTCATTAGCGAGTTCTGATTTTACTTCGTTTTATTAAAAATTATTACTACTTTTGCGTTAGCAACAGAATTCGCACGATAGCAGGAATGAAGACGTTGGCAATTGAAATCAATGTCAAACTCTGCGATTCAGCACACAACCGCAATGCTCAAACCCGAAGCAGAACTTTATCAACGCATTCAGGCGTTTAATCTCGATCGAGCCACGGCAAGCTTACCGTTTAGCCACAGACTCGCTCGTGAGAATAACTGGACGCTGGATTATGCTCAGCGAGTGATCGAAGAATACAAGAAATTTGCGTTTTTAGCGATCGTGGCGGGTCATCCAGTCACACCGTCTGAGCAGGTTGATCAAGCGTGGCATTTACATTTGACTTACACCCGCTCTTACTGGGAAGAATTTTGTCCGAACGTTTTAGGGAAACCGCTTCATCACGGACCGACCGCAGGCGGTGTTCAAGAGCAAAAAAAGCACTACAACTGGTATGAAAATACGCTGTCAAGCTACGCTAAGTGGTTTGGGGCACCGCCTGTTGAGATTTGGTCGCCTTCAGAGCAGCGATTCGGGCACGACCTTCAAGCCGTTCGCATCAATCGTGCCGATTACTGGATTATCCCCAAGCTACGGCTGCCCCGCCTTCGGCACGCTAAATCAAAAGTGACGCGACTCGGGCTTGCTGGTGTCAGTTGCGCCTTAACGCTAAGCGGCTGCACGATCGCGGGTTCGAGCAATCCGCTTAACTGGCGCGGCGGAGAATTTCTAACGTTTTACATCGTTGTGTTGATTGTCGTCACCGTGCTGGCAATCGTTGCGCGATCGACTATTCTCGATCGCGCAACGCCTGTAAACACCGAATCGATTCAGTTGCATCCCTACGAAATCGCTTATTTAGCCAACAACCAGCCGAATCGAACTGTAGACGCGGCGATCGCTACCCTGATCGAGCAAAACTACCTCGCCGTTGATTCTGTTGAAAAAAAGCTCGTTGCAAAAACGCTGCTACTGCCTAATTGCCAGCCGCTAGAGCGATCAATCTTGAATGCGGCAAAATCCCCGGTAAAGCTTGAGCAGCTTTACAAAAGCGCGATCGAGCCGCTTGATCAAATCCGCGATCGCTTAATCGCACTCAACTTATCGCCAAACTTGAATCAACGTCGAACAAGCCAGTTAATTCCAGCATTGTTGCTTCTACCTGTTTTAGCGTTGGGGCTGAGCAAAATCGCGATCGGCATCGCACGCGGTAAACCCGTCGGCTTTCTAATCGTTTTGTGCAGTGTTGCCGCTTTTTTAAGCTTCGCTTTTTGGGTCAGCAATTCTGCACACTGCAATCGTAACGGTAGAAAAGTATTAGCTCGTTTCAAACAGCAGTACGCCAACCTCAAAGCCAGCCAAACGCTGATCGGAACAGACGTGGCGATCGCGGTTGGTTTATTTGGGATTGGTGCGCTTGGCAGTGAGTTTGCCACGTTAAAGCAAATCGTACAGCCAGTTTCGAGCAGTGGCGGCGGAGGTGGATGTAGTGCGGGCGGCGGTGGTTGCGGTGGAGGCTGCGGCGGTGGTTGCGGGGGCGGCTGTGGAGGCTGCGGCAGCTAACGCTGATTCAGTTGCTTCTGAATTTGTTTGATCGCTTGATACATCTCAAAAAGCCGATTGTAAATCGCGGAAGATTTGAGATAGATTTTGTGATCGACGGCAGGATAGCCCGAAACCACTTGACCGGGAGGGACATCTTTGTGAACGCCTGCTTTTGCCGACGCGATCGCGCCATCGCCCATCGTTGCTTCGTTGGCAACGCCGACTTGTCCCGCCAGAATCACGCGATTGCCAATTTTAACGCCGCCTGCAATCCCGACCCCCGACGCAAACGCACAAGCTTCTCCGACTTTAACGCCGTGACCGATTTGAACGAGATTATCAATTTTGGTGTTGCGTCCGATGCGCGTTTCTCCAACAGCAGGACGATCGATCGAGCTATTACAGCCGACTTCAACGCCATCCTCAAGCACTGTATAGCCAGATTGCTCCATTTTGTACCAGCCTTCGCGAGTCGGCACAAATCCAAATCCTTCAGACCCGATCACGGCCCCAGCATGAATCACGCAGTCGGAGCCGATTTGAGTTCGTTCTTGAATCGTACTGTTTGCATGTAAAACAGTACGATCGCCAATGCTGACACCCGGATAAACCACAACGTTCGGATGAATGCAAACTTGATCGCCAATCTTAGCGCCTGCTTGAATTACGACATAAGCACCGATCGCAACGTCTTGACCAATCTGAGCCGACGCATCAATTACAGCAGTCGGATGAATCGAGGGTAGCGGCTTAAACGGTTGGTAAAAGAGCGCGATCGTCCGAGCAAACGCCAATCGCGGATTAGCCGTCGCGATCCAGGCTAATCCGCGATCGGTGGCGATCGCCTGCATCGCTTCGTTGGGTGGCAGAATAACCGCGATCGCTTGGGTTTCTTTTAGCTGAGCGGTAAATTTGTCGCTTTCAGCATAGGTAATCGTATTAGAGTTCGCTGCGTCGATCGCGGCGGCTCCGGTGAGCGTTATGTCCCCTGAACCCTGACTGGCAATCACGGCATCGCCTAATTTTTCAACTAAATCGCTAAATCTCATAAGTTCTTTGTCAGAAATGCGGCACACTCGACATGAGCGGTTTGCGGGAAAAAGTCCGCAGGCTGAACGCGCACCAGTTGATACGCTTCTTCTGCACACAATACCTTCAAATCACGCGCAAGCGTCGCTGGATTACAACTGACGTAAACAATTCGATTTGGGTGCCATTGTCGCAAAGTTTCAAGCACGCCCGCATCACAGCCTTTGCGCGGCGGGTCAAGCAGTACGATATCTGGATCAACGTTTAACGTTGCTAAAACTTCCTCAACGGCTCCGGTTTGAAACTGAACGTTTTGAATGTGATTGAGTTCGGCGTTTTGTTGTGCTTGATCGATCGCGCTAGGTTGAATGTCTAGCCCGATCGCTGTTTTCACGTGTTGCGCGATCGGCAGTGTCATCGTGCCAATGCCACAATACGCATCAACAACCGTTTCATCGCCTTGCAGCTTTAATTCGTCCAAAATCGTTTGTAACAATGCTTCAGCTTGCTCGGTATGAACTTGAAAAAATGTATCCGATCGGATTTGAAACGTTAATCCAGCAAATTGCTCGTTGAGAAATGATCGACCCGCAACCAATCGAGTTTCATCGCCAAAAATGGCATTGGTACGATCGCGGTTCACGTTGATCGAAACGCCCACTAAATCCGGATACCGATCTAACCAGGTTTGCGCTTGTTCTTCGATTCCCGGAAGGTTTGGTTCTTTAGAAACTAAGGTCAGTAAAACTTCTCCAGTGCGCCGCCCGATTCGTAAACTGAGATGGCGCAATTTCCCGCGATGCTGTTTTTCGTCGTAGATCGCCCAGTTTCGATCGTACAAATCTTGTTTAATTTCACTTAATATCGGATTCAATCGCGCATCCTGAATCGGGCATTGATTCAGATTTACAATGTGATGCGTTCCTTTTTGGTAGTAGCCTGCTTGCACTTGCCCGGATTGCGATCGTGCCAACGGATACGTTGCTTTATTGCGGTAGCTTAACGGCTCGGTTACATGCAAAACCGGATCAACGACCACGCCTTCAAATCCACCAATTCGCGTTAATGCTTGAACGACTTGATCGCGCTTCGCTTCAAGCTGATGCGAGTATTCAACGTGCTGCCACTGACAGCCGCCGCATTTGTCTGCGACCATACAGCTTGGTCGAATTCGGTGCAAAGACGCTTCGATTAAGTCGTGCAGCTTGCCGATCGCATACTGGGGCTTGACGCGGATTAATCGAACTAAAACACGATCGCCGCTCACCGTATCAGGCACAAACACTACGCGGTTCTCAAACCGCCCCACTCCATCGCCGCTATCGCTCAGCGCGTCGATCGTCACTTCGACAAGTTCGCCTTGTTTCCACGATCCTGTAGCGTCGTTTGCTGCGAGTGAATCTAATCGTAAAGTCACAGAATAATCCCAGTAAACCTATTTCTATTGTCGCTTGTCTTTCTGCAACCTGTCTGAATTTAGAAATCGGTTTACTGATTTTGTTGCAGTTTGACCCATAAGCGAAAAGCCTTGAGTGCTGCGCTTCGTCCTTCTGTTTTGCTTTGTTTTACAAACTGAGTCACCGCTTCAATAATTGGCAAACCTGGAAAAATAGAACTCGTTTCCGATTTGATATACCGACCTGCTTCAAGCAAATCGATTCTCAATCGACCGTCTTCATAGCGCCACAGTTCAGAAACGCCCAACGCCTGATAAGCATCTAATTGAGTTTTAGACGTAACATCGATTTCGATCGCTAAATCTAGAGGCGGATCAACGGTTAAATCGATTCTCGATCGTCCTCGCATTTGTTCAGAGTGCCGAATGTAAAAACAATTATCTGGCTCGATGCCTTGCGCCATTTCTTGCCGTTTGAACGTTGTTGAACCAAAGCACTCGCAGTCAACATCTAATTCCTCCAGCAAGATTTTCACCATATCGCTGATGATTTCCTTACTGATTTCGTGTTCGGGCAGAGGGGCCATGATTTCTAATGTTCCTTTGCTGTAGGCAAGGCGCGTGTTTCGATGCTCTCCTAATTCTTCTAAAATCGCCTCAAATTCTTGCCATTCAACGTCTTCTAGCAACACGCGCTGACCAGGCGGAATTTTTAGTTGTCGAAACTGTAGCGTGACCATTCGATTCTCCAAATTTAGAAAAAAGCGCTAACCTTCAATTGGAAAAAAATCAGCGTCGATCGCTTGCTCGAACGAGTACGGACAATCCGTAGGAAACGTTTCGTAAGGTAAATTTATTTCTTGCACAGCTAAGTCTAATCCAGCTTCGTAAGCAGATTGCAGCCTTTCTAGAAGGTAGGGTTTTAAGCTTGGATTGTCTTTTAAGCGTTGGATCACTTCACGTCGCTGAATTCGGATCGTCGATCGCCAACTATTCCCGCGCCGATTCGGTTGAAACTGCCACTTCAGCAAATGTCCCAGCAAAATGCCCAGTCGTTTCACCAATTCTCTTCGTTCCTGTCTCCCCAACGATTCAATCTCCTCCACATTGTCTAAATCAAGCGCGTCCCACTGACGCAAGCGCAACTGCTGCGCTTGCGCCTGAGTCCACGCATAAAAATCAGCGTCATAAAGAGGCGTTTGAGAATCAATTTCAGAGTGAACGATCGCGTTTTCCTGCATGGCAAGCTCTAAATTGTTGCGGTCTTGCTTTTAGTGTGGCACTCAAGAATTCAGATTGAAAATCAATTTTTGGGAACACTCGATCCACTCATCCGGTCTAGCTGTCCAATCCATCAGAAGGAGAACGGTTTATGCAGTTTACTAAACGACTGATGCCTACGGTGGCACTCTTCACGCTATCGATCGGCGGCGCGATTGCCCTGCAAGCTTCCAAAGGAATCGCGCTTTCTATACCGCCTCAAGCAATTGCGCAAACCGCTCCACAACCTGCATCTCGTCCGAATCCGTTTACCAACCCGTTTGAGTCGAAAATTCTAGAGCAGCTCAATCTGACGCCAGATCAGCAACAAAAAATTCAGACAATCAACGAAAAATATGGAACCGAGTTTCAACAACTGATGCAAAGCGCGATGCCAAATAGTAAAGCGTTTCAGCAAGCAATGGATGGAGATGCGTCAGATGATCAGCTCCGGCAACTGTATCGTCAGCAAATTCAACAGTCACAACAATTTGCTAATTTGATGTTTGAGCATCAATTAGCCGTTCGCAACGTGTTGACGCTTGACCAACGCAAAGCGCGATCGGCAATTCTGCGCGATCCCAACAAAATGCGGGCGATTTTTCAGCAATTAAGACCTGCTCAACCCGCACCAACGAAATAACAAGCAGTTTTTTGGGCGATCGAACTTTCTATGAATCGCTCAATCAGCACAGAATTTGTAACAATTTGTCAAGACAAATGAGAGATACCCCTTTCGCTTGGTGCCCGAAAGTCGCTACACTACAAAGTGAATTCTGAGATACCGCAATAATTATGAGCGTAGTTAGCCAAGTTATCCTTCAAGCCGACGACGAACTTCGTTACCCCACGAGCGGCGAACTCAATGGCATAAAAGAATTTTTTCAAACTGGAGTGCAGCGCACGCGGATCGCGGGTGTGCTGTCTGAAAACGAGAAAAAAATTGTCGAAGAAGCCAGCCGTAACCTTTGGAAAAAACGCCCTGATTTTATCGCTCCTGGCGGCAACGCTTACGGAAACCGCGAACGCGCTCTTTGTTTGCGCGATTACGGCTGGTATTTGCGTTTGGTAACGTATGGCGTATTGAGTGGCACCACTGACCCGATCGAGAAAATTGGCGTGATCGGCGCACGAGAAATGTACAACGCGCTCGGCGTTCCTGTTCCGGGAATGGCAGAAGCGATTCGCTGTCTTAAAGAAGCGTCGTTGGGCTTGCTGAGCGATGCAGACGGGTCTGAAGCAGCTCCGTATTTCGATTACCTGATTCAGGCAATGTCGTAAATTCCTGACCGAATTGAATATTAACGGGCTTCCCCGCCGATTCTGGAGATTTATTGATTTAACGCTTCGGAATTGCGGGGAAACTTTTTGTTGTCTCTAGAGAGTTCCGAGTGAGGCAGAATGAACAAAATCGCGCAAGACGTTTTGACGTTTTGGTTTGATGACACGCAGGCACCGCGCAAGGTTTGGTTCGTCAAAAACGAAGCGTTTGATGCAGAAGTACGATCGCGCTTTCTCACCGTTCACGCCCAAGCTTTATCCGGTCAGTTCGATGCTTGGATCGAATTCCCCGAATCATGCTTAGCGCTTGTGATCGTGCTCGATCAGTTTCCTCGCAATATGTTTCGCAGACAGCCCGAATCGTTTGCTAGTGATGCAAAAGCGTTAAGCGTGGCACAAATTGCCGTTGCCCAAAAATTTGATCAACAGCTTCCCCCGGTTCAGCGTTTCTTTTTTTATTTGCCCTTTGAGCACAGTGAGAATTTAGAGCACCAAAATCAATCTGTCAGATTATTTGAGCAGTTCAAAGCGGATTCACAGCTTAGCGATACCTACGATTACGCCTTGCGGCATCGATCGGTTATTGATCGATTCGGCCGCTTTCCGCACCGCAATCAAATTCTCAACCGACCTTCAACGCCTGAAGAAGTGGAATTCTTAAAACAGCCCGGATCATCGTTTTAGGGAACTTTAGATTCAAACAAAGGAAAACCGATGAATATTGCTGCCCAAACCACACCAACGATCGACCAAATCAACTCAACCAAAGCCGCGATCGAGGCCTACATCCAAACGATCGCGCAAAATCCGGATCGGCGCGAAGGCGCTTACCCGTATTACTTGTTTCACGATCCTGGACAACCGATTCGCGGAACGGTGATGCTGTTCCACGGATTTAGCGCCAAACCGCATCAAATGTGGAGATTGACTGATTACTTGTTTCGCAACGGATTCAATGTGTATCAACCGTCGATCGCAGGTCACACGCTGATCAATCCGGCTAAAAATTGGTGTCAAGTTGATCTCAAACCCGAATACGCGGTTCCGCTTAAGGAAAAAGTAGCCCGCGATCCCGTTTTGCAAAACTATCTCAAGAATTTTGCCAGCAATCCTGACGCTGCTCGTCCTGGATTCGTTCAGCAAACAGCGTTAATGGCGCGGTTGTTGATTTTGGAGCCACGACTGTTTGATATTGTTAAGTCGATCGAAGAATCCGACGATCCGGATTTTGACAAGTACTTTATTTCATCGCACGATCGCTACCTCAGCGAAGCCCAAGCAAGGCTAACCGAACTCGATGCAATGCCAGGAGCAATCTACACAGTTGGCTTATCGGTTGGAGGAGCGGTGGCGCTCGGACTCGCAGGCGCACGTCCCGATCGCGTTCGTGGCACTGTGGCCTTTGCGCCGTTGCTGAAGATTTACGGAAAACAACGCCGCCAATACGTCAATTTGGCCGGCCCGTTGGATATTAGCGAATCCGGTTGGGATGCAAATTTGCGCTTTCCGGTCGGGTGTTTGACCGCCGCCGATCGCTTCGGTAGCAGCGTTGTCTTGAGTGAAAAATCGGTACGATCGCTCTGCAACATTCCGACGTTTCTGGTGCTCACGGAAAACGAAGACGCGGCCGATATCGACACCAACAAAGCGTTTTATCAGCAAATCGGCGGCGAAGACAACGGCAACTGCTTTTATTTGTACAAAGCCAGCGATTTAGTGCCGCACCCGATGATCGATCCAACCGAAGTCAGCCAAAACATGAGCAATCGATTTTGGCAAAGTTTGTATCAAGAAACGTTCCGGTTTTTAACCAGTGGACGGGTTAGCGTTAGCAACTTGGGCAACGTTGAGCAAGACCAAACGTTACCGATCGTGCCTCCTGTATAAAAGATGTGAGTTTGGGATAGAAACACCTAGTGACTGGTATTAGTGCATTTCTACAATCGCTCAGCGCATACAGCCGCCCCGATTAATCCAACCTGGGGATTCAAAACGATATGAACGGGAATGCGTTCCATCAGCGATCGCATTCTTCCCTTCATCGTAAAGGCATGAAGAAACGACCCGTCTTGCATTAAGTCAAGATTCTTCGCGGCAATGCCTCCCGCAATGTATAAACCGCCATACGGCAGCAATTTCAGCGCTAAATTTCCCGCTTCGGCTCCATACGCTTCGATAAACATCTGCATCGTTTTCTCAGACAACGGATCGCGATTTTCTAAAGCCGCCTGAGAAATCACCGCACCCGGATCAACCGTTCTTTCACTTTGTCCGGCTTGCGACTCCCACGCTCGAACCACCTGTCCAATTTCTGGCGTTTCTTGGGCAAATTTGCGATCGCGCAAAAACGCATAAATCGCCACAATGCCTTGACCCGAAACGACTCGCTCGGCAGAAATGCGCTCGATGTTGTATTTGTCGAGCAGATAGCGCGAAAGTTCAAACTCTAACGGCGATCGTGGCGCAAAATCCACGTGTCCGCCTTCGCAGCTAAACACTTGATACTGTCCTGCGGCATGAACCAAAAAGCCTTGACCTAATCCGGTTCCAGCACCGATAACGGCGATCGGGGCAGTCGAATCAAGCTTTCCCGTTTGCAGCGTCAGCAGATCCGATGATTCCAACCCTAATACGCCATAGCCAACCGCCGCAAAGTCATTAATCAGCGCAACTTTAGGAATTGAAAGCTGTTGAGCAAGTCGATCGGCTTCGAGCATCCAGCCGAGATTGGTGATTTTGCTGGTGTTGTTGACAACAGGCCCCGCAATGCCAAAACAAGCTTTCTCGATCGCGATCGAGGTTTTTGTTTCCTGCTCGGCGGCTTTGAGAAACGTTTGCACCATCGGCACCAAATCCGGGTATTCATGACTTGAATACTTCACTTCATAAAGCGAATTCTTTGCGCCTTCTGCATTTTGCTCGCTGTCCACCACGCGCAAGATCGTTTTCGTTCCGCCAATATCACCCGCTAACAGCGTCGCCATGTTTTACCCTCCAAATCCTCCACACTTTAGAAAAAAACTCAACGTTTGTAATCTGCTCTACGTCGCAAATAGAATGCAAATAGAACTAATTTTGCAACGGCAGATTTCACTTTTTGTTATGACTAGCTCGATTTCTCACCCGACGATTGCTTCAGGGGAACCGCTTCGCATTGCGGATCTCCGAAAAGATTACACTCGCGAATCTCTCACCGAGACTGATATCGATCCGAATCCGTTTGTGCAGTTCCAACGCTGGTTTGATCAAGCCGTCGCCGCCGAACTGCCCGAACCGAACGCCATGACCGTTGCGACTGCCAGCAAAGACGGCATTCCCGCCGCTCGAATTGTTTTATTAAAAGGATTCGACGATCGCGGCTTTGTGTTCTTTACCAACTACAACAGCGACAAAGGTAAAGCACTCGAAGCCAATCCCCAAGCCGCGCTTGTCTTTTTGTGGACAGAACTCGAACGCCAAGTTCGCATTGTCGGCAGCGTTGAGAAAACGTCTGCGGAAGAATCCGACCAATATTTTTACAGTCGTCCACCGGGAAGCCGTTTCGGTGCGTGGGCATCGAATCAAAGCGAAATTATTCCCGATCGCGACGTTTTAGAACAAAATCTGAATGCGCTTAAAACTCAATACGACGGGCAAGAAGTACCCCGTCCACCGCATTGGGGCGGCTTTCGCGTCAAGCCGCGTGAAATCGAATTTTGGCAAGGTCGATCGAGCCGACTGCACGATCGGTTACGCTACCGCCGCGATGGAGAAAATTGGATTGTTGAGCGTCTTTCGCCTTGATTGTTGCGCGATGTCGCAAAATTTTGCTTTTCGATACAATAGCTGACAGTGTTGTTCGACGAAATCGCATGACGATCGATCTAGGATTGTTCGCGCTCCGAATTGACCCCACTCAGATTGCCGGGGGTTGCTTGTGGTCGTTGGCGCTTTACCTCGGCTTTTCTGGCGTGGGAGAATGGGTCACAGAACAACTCGATCGCTGGTTAAATTTTGCAGAACGATCGTTGTACACCTCGATTCAAGAGTACGAACGCACCCGCAAAGCAAGAGAATCGCAAAACGCTTTTTACGCCTCGATTCTAAGCATTCTTCCGTTTCTTGGCGTTGGCGCGTTGTGCAACTTTGGCGTTGAGATGGGGTTAGGTCGCAGTTGGGCGATTAGCGTTGGAATTTTAGCGTGTATGGGCTGTGGGGTTTACGAACTAGGACGGCGAGACGGTCGATCGTCTGAATGAATACAGCTTTAAAGCTGTCACAGCTTTTCTAACACTCAAAGATGGAGCAAGCCAAAATCAAGCTACAGGTCACAAGGTTGGTCGCTGTGTTAGCTTATTTTGGTTCCTCGATCGTGTTGCTTTTACTTCTGAGCTTCGCGGGCTTACACTGGCTGCAAATCCCTACGGGTAGTTTTCTCGATTGGGTTATCGGCGTTGCGATTTTCGCATGGCTAATCGCGATCGTCACGGTCCCCTGGAACATTCACTTTGAAGCAAAAGAAGCGCTAAGCGAAGCGGAATTGTCGATCGCGCAAAACATCCCGGTTGATCCCGATCAGATTAATTACATCAAGCAGGTTCAGTCGCGATCGCTCTGGATTGTGATTGCTCTGCATTTGAGTTCGGCGGCTGTTTTGTATGGGTTGGCGATCGCGCACATCACACCGATCGGCTACATCGGTTCAGGTGCTGCGCTACTTTTAACGGCATTGCGTCCGGCTGTCCGCACTTACCGCTACTTTGCCGCTCGAATTGCGATGCTGCGTCAGCAGTTCAAATATCCGCGTCAAGACGTTTTAGAATTGCGCGATCGCGTCAGCCAGCTAGAAGCCGTCACCCAACGATTAGAATTCCAGCTTGACCCCGACGATCGCACGTCTTAGGCGGCAACTCAACAGCGAGAAACCAATGCTTTGCGACAAGATTTAACTTGATTTGCGGCGGCACAGGAAGACTTGCGATCGATCAATCAGGCAGAGCATGAACGACTCTCACGCGAAGCACGACAAGCAATTGCACAACTCACAACGGATGGTCAATTTCTAGAACACGTGCGCGAGATTATTCGGTTCTTTAAAACGGCGTAGTGAATTGAGGAAGATTCTGAGTTAGCAATGCTGCTCGAATCGCCTACGGTTTATTTGCGGTTGCTTGCTCAACCTCTTCAACGCTTAACTCTAAGACTTCTGCGATTTTTTCTATACTAAGTCCTGCATCAAGCAAGCGCGGAACAGC
The DNA here is from genome assembly GCA_964250455.1 of uncultured bacterium. Taxonomy (GTDB): domain Bacteria; phylum Cyanobacteriota; class Cyanobacteriia; order Leptolyngbyales; family Leptolyngbyaceae; genus CAXUFL01. Next base: position 85,740 of record CAXUFL010000006.1, on the reverse strand, counting down.
TTCTAATTTTGCTTTTAGTCTACCTTGCAGCTCGGCTTCTTGATACACCCTAGTTTCTTCTAAATTTAGACCCAACATAGCCTCTACTTCCTCCCGACTCAAATTAGAAAATTTGTACACCGCGATCGTCGCGATGACTTCTATTATCTCTCTTCTAGTCAGGGTGTCTGCTTCTTCTTGATTGACTCGATCGATTAGCTGCCTTGCCTGCCGCGCCATTTCCGCTTCAGGAGAGATTGTCAACTGCATTAAACTAACCCCTACCGACTGCGAATCGGAATTGCCTAATTCATCCAGGTAGATACGCTGTATTTGATCACTCGCTAACAAAGCGCGATGAGTATTTGTATCGCTTGGTTCTAGATTGCGAGAGGGAAAAATGATTATGCCGTACCAGTCATCGTATGAAGTTTGATTTCGATAGAGGTACAGCAGCGATTCGGTGAAGAAACGATGATAAAGCGCTTCATCTTTTTGGAATTGCACTTCTGCAAAAAAGATGATTTTAGGTGAAGCGTCTTCGGGTGGCAAGAATACGCCATCGATCCGAAAAGCGGTTTCCTTGACCTCGACGGATTGAAATCGATAGCGTTGTCGCTCGGTTGGTGGATGCTCTACGAGTTCAAACAGCAAGCTAGGAAACCGTTTGAACAGTTGGTAATAGATTGTGTCCCGTTTCATTGATTCAAACCATACTTAGCCGTTTGTTTCTGCGCTAAAACACTTTTAGCGATCGCCAAAATCAAATCGGTGCAGAAAACTGAATTATCTTTGTACCTTTTCTAATTCTTCAGCCACGATCGCCGCTAATTTCCTTGCGGCTCCGGGTTCGCCGCGCACCTGACGCAAGCGATCGCGCATTTGCTCTAGCTTTTCGGGTCGATCGAGATACTCCAGCATAAATTTCGCCACGTTTTCCGGCTCTAAGCGCCCAATCAGTTCTGGAACAATCATTTCTTTCGCCCAAATATTCGGCCACGCTAACAGTCCTAACCGCTTCAAGGCGTACCAGTTCACGACTTTGGCAAAGCTCGATCCAACTCCGGGTAAATTCACGAGTAGTCCGGGTACACCGTCCCAAGCTCGCATTGCATCAAGTTGATACGTGGGCAACACCACAACCATTGGCACTGCCAGCGATCCTAATTCGGCGGTGTTTGCGCCGATCGTCGTTAAACACAAGCGACACTGCGATAACAATTCATAAGCAGGAACCCGTTGAGATCCCGATGTCCGAAGCTCAACTTGTAGACCCGTAGAGGTTTCGAGATACGGGGGCGCAGAAGATTCAATCAGTTTGGCTTGAGCACCTTTGACGATCGGTAAAATCGGATTTTGCACCGGATCGGCATAGCTTGCAAGCGTGGGCAGATCAACCGTGGGCGCAACCGGAATCACAAAGCGCAAGGAAGGACGGTTTCGTTTAAGATGTTCGGCGATCGCGAGCATAAACGGCACGCCTTGCGCGAGTTTAGCAGGCTTCGATCCAGGCAAAATTCCGATCAGTTCGGCTTCTGCTGACGTTGAAGTGTGCGAACTTTGAACTTCTGCCATTAAATCGCCAATTACGCTCAGTTTGTGGGCAAACGGTTTAGGAGCGCGATCGACGATCTCCGATCGCATCACACCAAAGCGATCGATCCAGCGATGCCAGCGTGCTTCCCATTCGGCATAAATCACAGTGCGATATCCCAATCGTTTCGCAATCACGATCGCAAAGAATTGATCGCCGCCGAGAAACAAAACGACGCCGCGATCGTGCCAGTCCCAATGTTCCGCAGTCTTACCCCTAATCAGAAACGAGAAAAAATGCTCAGCCGATTGCACGCGATCGACTTCAAGATAGCTGCGGGCGATTTCGGCTTCTTGACCGCTTGCATTCGGGCACGGAGATAAAACAACTGAAATCCGCACTTCAGATCGATCGTTGCCTAATCGATCGCGCAGTTCTCGCACTGTCGGTTTTACCCAGGTCGCCAGTTCTCCGGGGGCATTCGTCAGAATTAGAATATCAACAGCCATAAATTAATCGAGTTGTTTTAATGCGATCAGTTGCGCTTGGGCTTTGTGTAAAGACTCGTGCCATTCTCGCTCCGGATCGCTATCGGCAACAATTCCTGCGCCAACCTGACCCCAAACTGTTGCATTAGCATACAGCAAAGTCCGAATCAGAATATTGAGATCGAGATTGCCGCGTCGATCGAGGTACCCGCATGATCCATAGAATAAACTGCGTCGCACAGGTTCCAACGCTTCGATAATTTCCATGCAGCGCACTTTCGGACATCCGGTAATCGTTCCGCCTGGAAACAGCGCCTCAATTAAATCAATTGCATTCGCGTTTGATTTCAGCGTTCCGGTTACATTGCTCACCAAATGCATCACATGACTGTACCGCTCGATCGTGAGTAGTTCATCAACTTGTACGCTTCCCCATTCGCAAACTCGCCCTAAATCGTTGCGCTCTAAATCTACCAGCATAATGTGTTCCGCTTGTTCTTTTGTGTTGCTCAATAATTCAGATTCAAGCTGTCGATCGTGCTCAAGCGTGGTTCCGCGTGGGCGAGTTCCTGCGATCGGGCGAGTTTGCGCGGTTCGATTTTCTAGTTTGACGAGTCGCTCCGGAGAACAGCTAATCACTGCACCCCAGGGCGTTTTCCAATAGCTCGAAAACGGGGACGGATTAATCGTGAACAGCGATCGGTAAATTGCCCAACTATCAGCATTTGTTTGCGCCGCAAACCGCAGCGACAAATTCGCTTGAAAAATATCGCCCGCTTGAATGTGCTGCTTGGCTTTGAGCACGATCGCTTCGTAATCTGCCTGAGTCATACAAAATTCGGCAATCGATCGAGCACTCAAAACGGTTGATTGAACAGGCTTAGTTGCCAGTTTACGTTCTAAACGATCGAGCTGCTTAGAATCGGTTGCCGCTAACCAAAGCACTTGTTGAACGTGATCTAAAACAGCAAAGCACTCAGGCTCATACCAAAACGCGATCGGAAACGGCAGCGTCTCTGCCTTTAAAAGCGGTAATCGTTCAATCTCCCCTGCCAAATCGTAACCCAACCATCCAAGCCAGCCTCCGGTAAACGGCAATTCTGGCGATGATTCTGAATTTTCTACCGTTTTAAGCAACTGGCGCAAAAACGGTAAAACTTGCCCGATCGCAGGCGTCCACAGTTGCCCCGATCGAGGCGCACCCGCACAAATCGAAAAGCGAGCAAGCGGCGAATCGGCTGGACTTTCTAAAAGCGTTGCAATCGATTCAGACAGAAACAAGGCAGCAAACACCTCTGAACCAGTGCGTTGATCAAGCGGCAGCGATCGCCATTGCAAACAGAAAGGCATAACCGATTAAATCCATGAAGCAGATCCATCGTACCGAATCGCCGTGACTCTAAAACACGCGAAACAATCAACACAATCGTCTATTAGATGGTTTTCAGGGTGTTGTTATAAGATTTACGCTTTAACTTTGTGCACTGCAAGGAAATAAGTCAATGGATCGATTGAGCTTCAAAGTGTTCGGGCAGTTTTGGACGATCGCGAAGTCCTACTGGTTTGGCGATCAGAAATGGCAAGCGAGAGGATTCTTACTTGGCGTTGTTCTATTTTTGCTGGCTTACACCGGACTGAGCGTGGTTCTCAACAACAAGCGAGGCGTTTTAATTTCTGCGCTTTCGGCTCACGATGAATCCCGATTTTGGGAAACCGTGATCATCTTTCTGGTTGTGCTGGTGCTGTACGCGCCATTGTTGGCAGGATATCGATATTTGCGCGATCGACTCAGCTTGCAGTGGCGTCAATGGCTCACAGCTCGATTTCTCGATAACTATTTCCAAAATCGTGCTTACTACACTCTCAATTCTGCATCTACCGATATTGACAACCCCGATCAGCGAATTGCCGAGGACGTTCGCAGCTTTACACAAGAATCATTAACTTTTTTATTAGTTTTAGTGGAATCTGTATTATCGATTATTGCATTTAGCAGCGTTCTTTGGGGCATTTCTAAGCCGCTTGTCTTTTTTCTTGTGCTTTATGCTTTAATTGGTACTTTAGTGACAACGGTTGTATTTGGTAGACCGTTAGTTCGACTGAATTTTCAGCAGCTTAAAAATGAAGCAGATTTTCGATTTAGCTTGGTGCGCGTGCGAGAAAACGCCGAAGCGATCGCATTCTACCGGGGCGAAGATCGCGAATCAAATCAAGTAAAAGACCGCTTTTCAGACGTTTTTGAAACCGTGAAGCGTTTGCTGATTTGGGAATTAAATCTTAATGTCTTAACCAATGCTTACGAGTTTATTCCGTTTATTTTGCCCGCCTTAGTTGTCGCTCCTGCGATTTTTGCGGGAGATATGGAAGTAGGCAAACTCACCGAAGCGCAAGGCGCATTTATTCGAGTCTTTTTCTCGCTGAATGTAGTCGTTGCTCGCTTTCAAGCACTCACAACGTTTGGCGCAGGAATTAACCGACTGTACAGCTTTGCTGAATTTCTAGAACAATCTCAAATAACAGAAACTCCAGCCATTCAAACGATCAAAGGCGATTTGCTATCGATTCAAAACCTCACGCTCGAAACGCCAAATCATCAACGCACCTTGATCAAAGATTTATCGATCGAGCTACCGCCACAAAAAGGACTCCTGATCATGGGGGCAAGCGGCTGCGGCAAAAGCTCTCTACTAAGAGCGATCGCGGGCTTGTGGAATTCAGGAACCGGAACGATCGTGCGTCCGAATCCCGATCAAATTCTCTTCTTACCGCAACGCCCCTACATGGTGTTGGGCACATTGCGCGATCAATTGCTTTACCCAAATACCGATTTAGAAGTAGAAGACGATCAATTGCTTCAAGTGCTTCAACAAGTTAATTTAGCCGACCTTGCCGATCGCTTTGGTGGCTTTGATGCGGTTCAAGATTGGTCAGACGTGTTATCGCTCGGTGAGCAACAGCGTCTGACGTTTGCGCGAGTGCTCCTGAATAAACCGAGCTACACGATTTTAGACGAAGCGACCAGTGCACTCGATTCTGAAAACGAGCGGCAGTTGTATCAACAGCTTCAAGCGATCGAAACCACGTTTTTAAGCGTCGGGCATCGATCGTCGCTTGCCAATTATCATCAGCTTGTGCTTCAACTGTCGCAAGACCAATCCTGGCAGATCAAAGAGCCAATTTCATTTGTGCAACAACCAGAGCTGCTAGAACTCCCGTAGAAACTGTTTTAAAACTTCTAGACTTCGTTGCCCACTCACTCGCAAATTAGAGCTACAGCACAAAGCTTTAAACCACGCTCTAGCATCGTTGCTAGTTAGCTTTTATAAACGGTGTTGCATCCGTTGGATGCTCGGAAAAATCAATACTGATTCGCTAACGCTAATTTTGTTTAATGTTAGGAGGAATCCTTTCTGAATCACGCTCCCATAACATGAGCCAAATCTTTCCCGGATTAGATTGTTTGCTCCCGATTATTTCTCCGATCGTAGCCGCAGCAAACGCAGAAAGCGGGTCGGCGGTGCTTACTGGCGTTTTGCTGAGCTTAATTACCGTTTACCTCGCCAGCAAAATTGGGGGTGAAATCTGTGCTCGAATTGATTTACCTCCAGTGCTGGGGGAACTATTAGCGGGCGTGATTGTTGGGGTGTCTGCCTTGCATTTGCTGGTGTTTCCCGCATCCGAAGTTGATGCGAGTCGATCGCTGATTATGCAGGTGCTTCAAATGACGGCGCATCTCAGTCCAGAATCGCTCAATCACGTGTTTGAAACTCAGAGCGAAGTGATATCGATTTTGGCAGAAGTGGGCGTAATTATTCTGCTGTTTGAAATTGGCTTAGAGTCGGATCTCAAAGAACTGCTGCGCGTGGGCGTGCAGGCGTCGATCGTCGCGTGCGTGGGCGTGGCGGCTCCGTTTGCACTCGGCACAGCAGGCTTGATGGTGATTTTTCACATCGCTGCGATTCCTGCGATTTTTGCGGGTGCTGCCTTAACCGCAACGAGCATTGGCATTACCGCTCGTGTGCTTGCCGAACTGCAACGCCTCAACACCAAAGAAGGACAAATCATTATCGGAGCGGCGGTGCTCGATGATGTGTTGGGCATTATTGTGCTGGCAGTCGTCGCGGGGCTGGCCAAAACCGGAGAAGTGCAAATCAGCAACGTCGTTTATTTGATTGTGAGTGCAGCCGTGTTTCTCATCGGCAGCATTTGGCTAGGACGCTTGCTTAATCCGGTGTTTGTCGGCATTGTGAACGAACTCAAAACGCGGGGTCAATTACTGATCACAGCCTTGATTTTTGCGTTTGTGCTGGCGGACATTGCGGCTGTGATTCAGCTTGAAGCGATTTTGGGTGCCTTTGCAGCAGGGTTGATTTTAGCGGAAACAGAAAAACGAACTGAGCTTGAAGAACAAGTGATTCCGATCGCGGATATGCTCGTTCCGATCTTTTTTGTGGCGGTGGGTGCTCGAACCGATGTCAGCGTGCTGAATCCGTTTAATCCGAGCAATCGAGAAGGCTTGATTATGGCGACGTTTTTGGTGGTAGTGGCGATCGTCGGTAAAGTGATCACCGCATTAACTCTGTTGGGTCAGCCGCAACTAAATCGATTGGCGATCGGGATTGGCATGATTCCACGCGGCGAGGTTGGGTTAGTGTTTGCGTCGTTTGGAGCAACGACTGGCGTTTTATCAGATTCGTTGCAGGCAGCAATTATTGTGATGGTGATTTTCACAACGTTTCTTGCGCCACCGTTGCTGCGCGTCGTGTTTAAAGATGCAGAAACGGCGATCGACGACGAAGCAAAGGTCATCGAAACCCAAGTAATCGAGTCGAGTCTAGGTGGCGACGAGGTTTAGAGACGAGCGTAGAACTGCGGTTAATTTAAAGTAGAAACGGCTTCTTTATCTTTGATTTTCGGGTTATCGGTTTTTTCAGTCGCGATGATGTGAACGTCAATATTTCTGAGTAATCGCAGAAATTGCTGCGTTAGCGAACCGCGCAAAAGCATTTTCCATCGCGAATGTTGACTTTCACCGATAACAATTTGCGAAATGCGGTACTGTTTCGCAACATCCGCGATCGCCTGCGCTACGTTCTGAGAACCTTTGCGAATAAAGGTACCGCCAAATTCTTTGCACAAGCGCTCACAGGTTTCGAGGTGCAAGCTTTCTTCGCGAGTCAGAAATCGATCGGGATTATCTACAAAAACACAAAAAAACGGAGCGTGGGCATACCCCGCAATTCTCGCCCCGCGTCGAATAAGCTGTACGGCGTTCGGATAAGTTGACACGCACACTAAAACCCGCTCGTGAATGTTGCAGTACGAAGGCAAAGCGGGGGTTTGGGCGTTTTTCTCGCTGCCTTGATTGGCAAAGCGCAGCGCGTTTTCTTCGACGTTATCGGCAATTTCGCGCAGTGCAAGCTCGCGTAATGCAATCAGATTGCGTCGAGTAAAAAAGTTTTGCAGCGCTTGCTCGATTTTTTGAGGCGCGTAGATTTTGCCTTCGATCAAGCGCTCTTCGAGCATTTCGGGCGTTACATCAACCACGACGACTTCATCGGCTTCATCGAGTAAGCGATCGGGCACTCGTTCTCGCACAACAACGCCTGTAATCTGCGCTACCGTATCATTCAGGCTTTCGAGGTGCTGAATGTTCATCGTCGAAAACACGTCGATTCCTGCCGCCAGAATTTCTTCGACGTCTTGATAGCGCTTCTCAAACTTTGATCCGGGCGCGTTTGTGTGCGCGAGTTCATCGACAAGGGCGAGTTGAGGACGACGATCGATCACCGCTTGAGCGTCCATTTCGGTTAGCGTCACGCCTGACCAAGTGACCGTTTTGCGCGGCACGAGTTCTAATCCTTCAGCTTTTGCGGCCGTTTCTTGGCGTCCATGCGTTTCGAGCAGCCCGATGATCACGTCGGTGCCTTCTTGCCGCAGTCGGTGCGCTTCTTCTAACATGCGGTAGGTTTTGCCCACGCCCGGAGCCATGCCGATAAAGATTTTATGCTTGCCGCGCCGCCGCACCGATTCGTAGAAGCTTGACGAAGACTGCCCTGGATTTGGCACTTGGCTAGAGTGAATCATGAACGAGGATTTTGTGTGAAGGGACTCGATCTATCTTGATCCTATCAAAAGATTACAAAATAATAAAGTTTCATAAAGACCGTACAAAAATCGACCAAAACCAATTTCGCTTAGAATGACCTCGATTAACGTGACAGAGCCTTCTAACACGATCGCGCACCGATTCACTTGAAAGCCCACGCGACAAAACCCTATGCCGTAGACGCAAACTTTGTCAAACTCAATCCGCGCACTGCCGTCAAAAAATAAGAGCTTCGATAAAATCTAACCTTAACCGCTAGAAACGATGCCAAAAATCAAGTAAAGTGACCCACAATCCATTAGCTTGGCAGACTTTGGTGAATGAAAGCGGTCGTTAACGCTCCCTACTTACTGCTTGCGATCGGCGCAACGCTCACGACGCTTCATCTTCAGCTTGTCGGAAAAAGCGGCGATCAAGGACAGCTTTTAGAAACGAGTTTGCTGTGTTGGACAACCGTTTGGTTTATGATTTGGCGCAAACGACACAGGCTGACGTTTCACAGCACTCCGATCGCAACGGGTATCGGCTTGCTGTGCGTCGCGTGGATTTTGGTGCGCAGTTTATCGCTGTCGAGCTACGATTCGTTTTTGCGGATCGCCCCGATCGCGTCTGGCATTGCGCTCACTTTATTGGCGTCAGGATTTGCGCTCAAACAATACTGGCGCGAACTGATTGTGCTGGCGTTTTTGCTGATTCCAACCACCACGCTGCTGTCACAGATTGACATTTCGCCGCTCACCGCCGAGTTTGGCGGCACCCTGCTTTGGTATTCTGGATTTCCCGTTTCGCAAAATGGCGTTATGTTGAATCTGCCCAACGCCAAAAGCGTCGAAGTTTATGCAGGCTGCTCTGGACTGCAATCGATTTGGCAAATTTTCTCGCTGTCGTTTTTGTTCTCGATGCTGTTTTCGATCGGCTGGTGGCGATCGATATTCGTGACGATCGCGGGTGTCATCATTGCGTTTATCGTCAACGGCGTTCGAGTGGCGCTAATGGCGGTTCTGTTTTCTCACGACAAGCGCGATGCGTTTGATTACTGGCATTTGGGCAACGGGTCGGTCATTTTCTCGATGATCGCCGTTGGCTTATTTGGAGCGTTGTGCTTTGTGGTTTTAGAGCGCGTCGATGCAGACGAAGACGAGGTAGAAGCGTGAAAGATGCAACACGCAATCAGTTACTACTCGCGGCTTTAGGCTGTAGCTTAATCGTGCTCGGAAAAGCAACCTTCGCTCCAATCAAGCCGCAGCCGTTACCTACCTACTCGTTTCCAACCCAAGCCCCGACGATTGCGAATTGGCAATTTGTACAAGCAACGCCGATCGCGGTTGCTAAACTTCGTGGGCCTGCGTTTGCCACTAGTCTTGATGATTTAACCGTGGCGGGGCAGCAGTATGAATATCAGCGTAACGGAATGGTAATTGCGATCGAAATGCGCTATTTCGTCGATAACTACACTGATGTATCGGAAATTCTAAAAGACGCAACAATTTTTTCGCGCAGAGTTGACTTTACGGTTGAGCGATCGGCGTCAGGATTTTACGCGCAGTTTCAAACCAACGAAAACCGCCACATTGCCGCTTGTCTAACGCCAACTCAGCAAACCAGCGTTACTAACGCTCAGTTGCGTGGCACTCAAAATCATCCTTCGATTCTCGCTCAGCGTTTTACGCCCTGGTTTCTTGGACAAGCCCCGCTTCGAGATTTGCGGTGCTTGTGGATTAATTTGTCGGCACCGTCTTCGATCGATGAAGCCGAGTTAAAGCAAGTTTGGAACGCTTGGGTTCAGGCATGGCAGGCGCAATATCCATCTGAACGTGACATACTCCTACACTGATGCTGAGGCAGACAGTGTAGGCTTCTCAGTGACCCCTGCTATTGCATCGGGCGTAGCCTGAGCTTTAAGAACGGAATGCCCTACCGCTCTGTGTTTGATGTTGATAGCTGCATTGTGGTCACGGTCAAGACTACATGCGCAATTCGGGCATGAGTGCCAGCGCTCGGAAAGTTGCTTGTTGACCTTGTGAGCGCACTTTGAGCAGTCTTGAGATGGACCGTTTGGGTTCACCGCAATCGTGAGCAACCCGGCTCTTTCAGCCTTGATTGAGAGGATTTGCAGGAATTGACCCCATCCAGCATCGTTGACCGACTTTGCCAATCTCGATTTGGCAAGCCCTTTAATATTCAGCTTTTCATGTGCGATGTGCTTCGCTTGCTGTAAAAGCTTTTTGGCAGTTTTGTAGTGAAAGTCTTTGCGAGTATTCGAGACTTTCAAGTGAGCTTTACCGACTCGTTTAATCGCTTTCTTGCGACGATTAGAACCTTTTTTCTTGCGAGAAAGTGAACGCTGTAATCGCTTCAATCGTTTCTGTGCTTTGCGGTAATGTTGAGGAATTTCAACCTCTTCGCCTGAATCATCGGTGAAAAACGACTTCAAACCCATGTCAATCCCGGTCGTGTTTTCCATCTCTGGAGTGTCAGGAGTGAGAACGGGTACAGAAGCATCTTCAAGACTCAGCACTACATACCAGCCGTCAACTTTATGGCTGATAGTGGCAGTCTTGATCTTGAATCCATCGGGTCAAGGGCGGTGTTGAATCAGCTTCACCAAACCGATTTTAGGCAGATTGATGAACTTGCCTTGAACGCAGTCCTGTTTGATCTGAGGGAACGTGAATGAGCGATATCGCCCTTGTGCCTTGAATCGTGGTTTCCCTGATTTCTTCCCGTTGCAATCTCCGTTTAGCCATCGCTCAAACGTCTTCTTTACTCTTGCAATGCAGTCTTGCAGCACTTGAGAATGGATGTCCGCGTACTCCGGGAACAGCGCTTTCGAGTTGACCAAATCTCGCTTCTGAGAATAGAAATCAGGATTGTCTCTGAGTGCTGGCAAGTGGCAGATTAGCGGACACGCATTGATATCACAGCGATTCTGTTCGTACCATGAGAACCGCTCACCCAAACGATAGTTGTACTGACGACGACACAATTCCAACCATTCACCCATTGAGGCGATTTGGTCGGAAGTGGGACGTAAACGATACTGGTAAGCAGTTCTCACTAGAAGGACTCAATTAGTGTTACTATTTTAGCATACGCCAAGTAGATGAAAGATTCCGCATGAAAAATGATTTCGTTTCTAGAGGTCGCTCTGTCTCTAACTTGAAAGCGCATCTAGTCTTAACGACAAAGTACCGTAGAAAGCTTTTCACCAAAGAGATGCTAGACCGGATGCACGAAATCTTTGAAGACTTGCTAGAGAAGTGGGAGTGCAAAATAATTGAGTTCAACGGTGAAGAAAACCACGTTCATTTACTGTTTCAGTACCATCCGGGCGTTGAACTGAGCAAGCTTGTCAATAACATCAAAACTGTAACCAGTCGTAGGCTACGGTCTGAATTTGAAAGCAGGGTTGATGAGTTTTATCACAAAGATGTTTTATGGAACGGCTCTTACTTCATTGCGTCCTGTGGAGGTGTTACCGTTTCGACTTTGAAGCGGTACATCGAAGAACAAAACTCCCCGTCTTGATACCTGAGAGTTTGTTAATGGCAGCGCTGATACCGTCTCTCGTCAAACATAGTTCGGGTATCGCGCTGCAATTAATGCGCTATTCATCTCACACCATAATCTCTGATTTGGTGTGAGGCTTCTGTCTTATCCAGCTAACTGTGCTTGGATGGTATAAATCAAGCCACGACCCAGTAAATGCTTTATGCCCGCCGTTGAAGCGAGTTGCGAGGTTATTCGGTTTTCCGATATACAAAACACCAACAGAAGCGTGACGAATCGCATAAATGCCGGGGCGATTAGGAAGTGCCTCAAACTCACGAGTGAGTTCAACTGCCGCATCAAACTCTGAGAAAACAAGATAATTTAAGATTTCGATCGCGTTCATTACCGTCTATTGATCGCTCAAAACGCTAAAGTTCTCGCGATACCAACACTTCCTTTAATCGCGGCGTGACGAGCTTTCCGCCTGCGGTCAGCTTGAAACACCGATCGCGCCATCGCACCGTGTCGCCAAACAAGCCATAGCACCATAGCCCAAAATTCACCATATCGCGCACCGGAATCAGCCATAGCCAGCGTTTTGTGCTGGTTTCACGCAGGCAGTACACGCTTACAAGCCATGCCATGATCCACCGCATCATCCAGGCGGTTGCCAAAAACAACCACCCCAGCATTGACCCGCCTGTGACTAGCAGCAGCAGCAAACTCATTGTCGTTCCCTGCGTGAAAATTAATCCTAAATAGCCCCAAAACCGAGTAAATCGAATGTTGCGCAGCCATCGAATTTGGCGATGTACACAGTCTGAAAAAGTTGTTTCTGATAAAACATGCTCAACCACATACGCCGAGATCACAACTTTGTAACCGCTTTGTGCAGTCAAATTGCCGAGCATGAAATCATCTCCGATGTAGTCTGCGATCGCGCCAAACCCGCCAATTTTATTTAAGACCGATCGACGAATGACGCTTGTTGCTCCGAGCGCAAACGCTACCCCTTCAAGCTCTCGTGCCACAAGCACGCTTGGAATAAAATCTGTCGAAGTTCCCAATGCTTCAAACGCCGCAATCCAGCCTTGCACACGACTTCGATACAAACACGTCACGACGCCAACCGTTGCATCGCTAAACGGCTGCACCACTGATTTGAGATAATCAACGCCAACGCGAACATCACTATCGGCCAGCAGCAAAATATCGTGTTTTGCTTTTTGCGCGGCGTTGGCTAAACGATTGACCTTCGGATTGATCCCGATCGAGCGATCGCTAATCACAAGCTGAATATCGATTTGTGGAAATGCCTGCATCAATCGACGAATGATCGGAACGCTTGCATCTTCTAACTCTCGAACTCCAAAAATAATTTGATAATCTGGATAATCTTGGCAACAAAACGACGCTAGATTTTCATAAGTGTGAGAATCAGCACCGCAAATTGGTTTAAGAATGCTAATCGGGGGATAAGTAGATAGATTTGATAATCTCGCTTGTGAAAAGAATCGCAGAGATGCAAAGATAGCAAAACAATAATAAATAATGGATGATAAACACAGTAATGCTAATGGAATTGATGTGAAGCTAATATTATTAAATAAATGAATCTGTCTAAGCACGATCGTAAACCAACTCGTTTCTAAACCAACCATATTAGAATGTCCTCGAATAATCAATTGAGAATTAACACACCTCACACCAACAACTTTGGTTTTTGAATGAGTTAGTGTGCAGGTGAATTAAAGAATTCGGCGTAGTTTGTTAGTTCAAAGCCGCTTTGTAAAATGGTTTCTCGCACACGATCGCTCAGTAGCGCTTCAAGCTCAGAAAATCCGAGTCCGATCGGGCTGTTGCTTGGTTCTCCCGGACGCACGATCGCCGGATGCGAGTAGATTTCAACAAAATTAGATTTAATTTGGGGAATGAGTTGAAGCAGGTACGATTCGGTTATGCGCTGCGTTTGCAGAAGACCGTACACGCGATCGACAAACTGAATTTGATTGGCCCGCAAAAGTCGTTCTCCGTTGCGTCGTAGTTGGGCAAAAATAAACGCCTCGATTTGCTTACCGATGAAATTGCTTTTATCGATTTTGAGTGTAAAACTCACTTCTTCGTAGGGTAGACGAATGATTCGGACACCGTATTCTGAAGCAATTGACACCAAATGACGCAACACGACTGGATGAGCGTGTAAATGCAAATGACCATCGACGTGTGAAAGCGGCAGTCCGGTTTGGCGAAATTTCTCAAGCTGTGCTGCAATTTCTAATTGCAGTTCACGCACGGCAGCTTGATCAAACTGATAGCGCAACCCTGCTTTTGTCGGATCTTCTAAAAAGTAGCCGTGTTCATTTACTAAGTGCGGAATTTGGCTCGGTGGCAGCACCGATCGACCACAGCAAACTACTAAATGTAGCCCAACCGCTAAACTTGGATTGGCTTTTGCAAGGGCAACGGCTTCCTCGAATGCTTCACCCGTCACCATTAAACTTGTGCTGGTTAAAACGCCTTTTTGATGAGCAGTCACGATCGCTTGATTCACGCCTGAAGAAAAGCCAAAATCATCGCCATTAATCACTAAAAAGCGACGCTGAAAAGTAGACGTAGATTTTGCTTGATTCGTACCGGACTCAACTTGTGAACTGCTCATTGAAGCCGAAAAATATTTCAAATGTCACTTTATCAGGATCTGAACCGATGCTAACAACTAAAACAAAACTTTTTATCAATACTTAAGCTTCTAAAATTGCGATCGCATCGCTCACTATAAAAAAATATGATACAAATTGCAATTGTTTGTATTCTGTAATGCTGAAATTTTAGGATTGTCACACTAGCGCAAACTCGATGACACACCGCTCAGGTTTCAGTTAAAAGATTGATTACATTAAGCATTAAAGCAGTTGATATTTGTCTTGAGCAAGCTTGTAGAGCCGCCGCCATACTAAACGGTTTGTAATCACCACTAGCAGCGACATTACTCCGGTTGCTGCTAATAGCATCGAAAAATTTCCGCTTTCTGTTGCTTGCGAAATCGTTTCACCTAACCCCGATGTCGTTAACGTTTGTCCTTGAAACTGTACATACTCGCTCACAATACTGGCGTTCCACGCGCCGCCCACGGCTGTAATAATGCCAGTCACTAAATACGGAAAAATCCCTGGTAAGATAACGGTTTGCCAGCGTTGAACTAACGGCAGTTTATATACTTTTGCTGCTTCAAACAACTCTGACGGAATCGATTGTGCGCCTGCAATTACGTTGAATAAGATGTACCACATGGTGCCCAACATCATCAGCGCGATCGAGCCAATCTGCAATCCGCCACCAAGCTGCACCAGCGCCAATAGTAAAACCGGAAATAATGCCGTGGCCGGAACCGATGCCGCAATTTGCACGATCGGCTGCAATAGCTGCGCCAAACGCGGATTCCGCCCGATCGTGACGCCAACCGGAACCGTCCACAGCAGCGACAAAACCAATGCGGCAAATACTCGTAGCGCAGTTAAAGCGGCTCCAGAAATGACTTGCTGCCAATCGGTAGGACTCAGCGCTGCAAGCAGCAATGCCGCTTCGTAGGTTCCCCACAGCACAATCAAACCTACGCCGCTTAGAAATAGCCAATTAATCCAGCGTGTGAACTGAAAACGTCCAGAGCGGCGCGATCGCGTATGAGCACGCGCTAGACGCCGATCGAATCCTGACGCGATCGGCGTTAAAATGCGCTCGGTAAACAATCGCAGCGTCGGCGATCGGCGCAGAAAATCTAGTACGCTCGATTGCGGAGTCGAGGCAGCTTCAACGGTTTCAAGTTTAAATTTTTCTGCCCATGCGATTAGCGGTCGCCACAAAATGAAATCGATTAAAACAATCACACCAATTAAAACGACCAAGCCCCACCCGATCGCGCCGAAGTTTCCTTGATCGGCGGCTTTGCCCAAAAACGAGCCTAATCCGGGCAGACGAAAGCTGCGTTTTCCCAGGGTAAACGACTCGATCGCGATTAAGAAAAACCAACCGCCTGCCACTGACATAACGCTATTCCAAACCAGTCCAATTACTCCAGACGGAAGCTCAACGGTCATAAACCGTTGCCAAGCGCTAAGACGATAAACCTGCGCGGCTTCGAGCAGTTCACGGGGAATATTACACAATGATTGATAAAAGCTAAACGTCATGTTCCAAGTCATGCCCGTGAAAATCAGAATCACAGCCGCAAGCTCAACGCCAATGCGCTGACCGGGAAACAAAGTAATTAACGCTAAAACAACGCCAGGTAAAAACGATAAAACCGGAATCGATTGCAGAATGTCTAATAGGGGAATCAGGATTTTTTCAGCCGTGTGCGATCGATAAGCAGCATACGCATAAACTAAGCTGAATCCTAACGATAAAAAGTAAGCAGACACCATGCGCAATAGCGTTTGAGCCGTATAGCTCGGTAATACGCTGAGCGTAGTTTCGATCGTTAAATCCGGATTGTAGCTACCGCTAAATTTTGCGGCGGTGCGAACGATCGCAAACAGCAGCGCCACGATCACCAAAATCAAAAATCCTTCTTGCCAAACGCCTCCGACCCGGACAAGGGCGCGATTTTCCGGCGTGAGTGGACGGGTCATGCGGGTTGCTCCTTTGCGGTGCTATCTTCAAGGAAAATTTCTCCGGCGGGTTCGTCGTAGCCGTATAGCTCAGCGTATCGTCCCCAGTGGATCGCCGTATCAAGCTGACGACGGGCTTCTTGCGGGCTGAAATGTCCTTCGAGCAGATACAGCACGAGTTCTTCAGGAAGGCGTTTGTTGCGTTTGGCTTGCAGTAGCGTATAGATTCGCTGCACCAAGCGAACGTGCGTTAAAAGCTGATCGCGGAAAATTCGCTTCCGTTCGTCGATGTTGCCTTGCACAAATTGATGCGCAACGGGTTTGAGCAGAATGTCTCCGTCGCGCAGTTCGATAAAATCCATAAACTGTGCGGCTTCGACGATCGGCAATAATTCATCGACTTCTAACTGCAACTCTTGCCCGATGCGATAGAGATCCGTTGAATCGCGGTCTTCGAGCAGTTCGAGCAGTCCGGCAACCGAGCCAAACCGGATCGACGGAAGCGATTGATATTTTTGATTCGCCATCGGCGTCGGCGTCGAAATCGTTGTTTGCGGCTCTACCGCTTCAAAATCAGGGTTGGTGAGAATTTTATAAACCTGATCGACAACGGCTTGAAATTCTGGACTTTTGCGATCGCGGTAATGCTTGATCGTGACGGGAAAATCTGCTCGAATGCGTCCCGGATTGCGCCCTAAAACGATAATGCGATCGGCCAGCGTTACGGCTTCTTCGATGCCATGCGTCACAATCAAAATCGACTGTGTGGGAATGCGGCGATCAAGCCACAAATCGAGCAGTTCAATTCGTAAGTTTTCTGCCGTCAGAACGTCTAATGCGCTGAACGGTTCATCCATACACAAGAGTTCCGGTTCAACCGCCAAAGCGCGAGCAAAGCCGACACGCTGACGCATTCCACCTGAAAGCTCTTTTGGATAAGCATTTTCAAAGCCATCGAGTCCGATCACGTCGATCATCTGAATTGCCTTGGGTCGTCTGACTTCAGACGGAACGCCTTTTGCTTTGAGTCCAAGCTCTACGTTTTCGAGTACCGTCAGCCACGGATAAAGCGCAAAACTTTGAAACACGATCGCTACGCCGGGATTGAGTCCGGTCAAAGGCGCATTGTGATACATCACTTGGCCGCTTGTCGGCGCAATCAATCCGGCAATCATCCGCAGCAGCGTTGATTTACCCGACCCCGACGGGCCAAGCAGCGCCACAATTTCACCTGCTCGTAGCTCTAAATGAATGTTTTCAACAATACTAATCTGTTGACCGTTAGGTTGAAGGTAAGCCTTTCCAATATTTTGTAGTGCTACGATCGACTCGGTGAGGGTTGTAATCACGATCGACGGACTCCTTATATATCGCGATTCTTCTGAATTGTGACAATTTAAGCTGATAAGCAGCTTTATTCGATAGTCTAGAAGCGGAACGAGCGCTTGCAAAGCTTCTTAACCGAGATTTAATTGCTATCGCTCAGTTTCAGTAAAGCACGGCGCTCAACGTCGCAACAAAAGTAACTCTTTCCAAAGGTAGACTCTACGCCTTTGTAGAGACATCTATGGATAGATCCCTCTATCTTTAGAACGTCCTAAAATTCTAGATCAAATAGAAAAATATTAAGAGTACCATTACTCTTTTTGCGAACGTTGAAATCTCTGCATGATATAAAGTTGAGGCTTGGCAATGAGTACGATTCGAGTCATCTTAATCGAGGATCACGACTTAACCCGCGTCGGGATTCGTGCCGCTTTGCAACAGCGTGAAGGTTTTGAAGTGATTGGCGATGCCCGCGATGCCAAGTCAGGATTAAAGCTTTTAAAGAGTGCACAACCAGATATTGCGATCGTCGATGTTGGCTTGCCGGATATGACCGGGATCGAAATGACGCAGCAGTTTAAGCAGGAAGTCAACGGCGACAATCACACCCGAATTTTGATTATGACGCTGCAAGACAGCGAAGACACGATTTTGGCGGCGTTTGCGGCGGGTGCAGATTCCTACTGCATGAAAGATGCCAGCATTGATAAACTGGCTCAAGCCATTCAGGTTACGGCTGAAGGCAATGCTTGGATTGATCCAGCGATCGCGCGTGTGGTGCTGCAACAATCGCAGAAATCCTACGCCTCTAATCAGCAATCTCCTGAAACGGCGACGATCGCCATTAATCGGCTGTCCGATGAAGATTTTATTCCTGCGTATCCGTTAACCGAGCGCGAACTCGAAGTGCTAAAGCTAATCGTGGACGGTTGCAGCAATGCTCAAATCGCTGAGAAGCTTTACATCACGGTCGGAACGGTTAAAACGCACGTTCGCAATATCCTGAACAAGCTGTGTGCTGACGATCGTACTCAAGTAGCGGTACGAGCGCTGAGAACAGGGTTAATTCAATAGTTTGATTTTTCAATGCGAAACCCCGCTTTTGTTTGAGCAAAAGCGGGGTTTTTAATCGATGTGCGACATTACGCTGTAAGCGCTGCAATGCGTGAAAGAAGGTGATCAAAATCGATCGGCTTTTGAATAAAATCATTTGCGCCTGCATCTAAACCGCGCTGCATCCGAATTTCATCGTGAGCAGAAAGAAGCAGAATCGGCAAATCTTGAGTGCGATTGTTCGATCGGATTTCTTCGGTGACTTCAAACCCGTTTTTTCCAGGCATCATCACGTCTAGTAACACTAAATCCGGCAGCGATTCTTTTAGCATTGTCAATGCTCGATCGCCACTGCTTGCAACTTCGACCTCAAACCCTTCTGACTCTAAAAAAGTTTGCAGCAGAAACAGATTATCCGCTACATCGTCTACTGCTAAAATTCGATGTCCCCGTGATGTAAACACGACGATTGCCCTCTAGAAAAGAATTTATAAATACTGTTTTCACTACTACATTCAATAGTGATTCTTTTCCGTCCAGTTCCTGTCATGCTGCGGATAGAGATTGCATTCTTTCTAAGACGGGATAATTGGAATCTATTTTTTTCGTACCGCTTGAGACGATTATGATTTTAGTTAGACAGAACGGACGTAACACGCAGACAGCACGGCAAAAGAACTCGTTGAAATAACGGTATTGAACTTTAGTCCGATCGTCTTGGTGACTAGCGTGAGTTCGGGATAACAAATTGCTTGAATGGAGTCTGAATGCGTTGATGGGCGGGTCGTTGCCTGAGACGCCCAGCGAATGAATTCGCGGCTACACAGACCAAACCCGCCTTTATCGGGTTAAGAGCGAATTGAAAAGACCAGTCCCCGCAGGGGGACTTCGTTTGTGTAGCCGCGTAGCCGTAGGCAATGTGCGCAGCTAATATCAGTCGCGCCCGCGTTTATGGATTAACCCGAACTTAGGTTAACCATTGCTCCTTTACCAAAATAAAGGAGCAATTCTTTATTAGAACATCCACTTAACTTTCGTAGGCGTCCATCGGCAAGCACGAACAGATGAGATTGCGATCGCCATAAGCGTTATCGATGCGCCCAACCGCCGGATAAAACTTATTTTCGCGTGTCCAAGCCGTTGGAAAAATGGCTTTCGATCGCGAATAATTTCGATCCCAAGCCTCATCGACTAAATCAGCAACCGTGTGCGGCGCGTTTTTTAGCACATTGTGAGCACGATCGACGCTGCCTGACTCAATTTCGCGAATCTCTTCGCGAATTGCAATCATCGCATCGCAGAATCGATCGAGTTCGGCTTTTGATTCGCTTTCGGTCGGTTCAACCATTACAGTCCCCGCAACTGGCCAAGAAACCGTTGGCGGGTGAAAGCCATAATCGATTAATCGCTTCGCAATATCATCAACTTCGATGTCTGCGCTTTTTTTGAATTCGCGCAGATCCAAAATGCATTCGTGAGCAACCCGTCCATTTTTGCCTTTGTACAAAACGGAATAATGCCCTTCAAGCCGCTTAGCAATGTAGTTTGCATTCAAAATTGCAATCTTAGTGGCGTCGGTGAGTCCTTCGCCGCCCATCATCGCAATGTACATCCAGGAAATCGGTAAAATGCTGGCGCTTCCCCACGGAGCCGCCGACACGGCTCCGATGCCGCGATCGCCGCTTACCGGAATCACCGAGTGATTGGGCAAAAACGGAACCAGATGCGCTGCAACCCCGATCGGCCCCATTCCCGGCCCGCCGCCCCCGTGCGGAATACAAAACGTTTTGTGCAAATTCAAGTGGCACACATCCGCGCCAAAATCTCCGGGACGACACAAGCCAACCTGGGCGTTCATGTTGGCTCCGTCCATGTACACTTGTCCACCGTTTTGATGCACCACTGCGCAAATTTCTTGAATGCCTTCTTCAAACACGCCGTGCGTTGAAGGATACGTCACCATCAACGCAGACAAGCGATCGCGATGCTGTTCGGCTTTGGCTTTGAGATCCGCGATGTCAATATTGCCTTCGTCGTCACACGCGATCGCCACGACTTTCATTCCGGCCATCACCGCGCTTGCGGGATTTGTACCGTGTGCCGATTGCGGGATTAAACAGACGTTGCGATCGTGATCTCCTCGACTTTGATGATATTGCCGAATCACGAGCAATCCGGTGTATTCGCCTTGCGAACCCGCGTTCGGCTGAAGCGAAATGCCCGCAAATCCAGTGATTTCAGCCAGCCAGGTTTGCAGTTGCTGAAATAGAATTTGATAGCCCTGGGTTTGATCGACTGGGGCAAACGGATGAATTTGTCCGAATTCTGCCCAGGTGATCGGCACCATTTCCGCCGTTGCATTGAGTTTCATCGTGCAAGATCCAAGCGGAATCATCGCGTTTGTGAGCGATAAATCTTTAGACTGCAAGCGATACAGATAGCGCAATAGCTCGGTTTCCGATCGATACCGATAAAAGACCGGATGCGTCAGATACGATGAGGTACGCTTTAAAGCGTCAGGAATCCTAGAAGCGGGAATCGCAGGAAGGGAAACCGACCGATCGGCAAAGATTTCAAGCAGATCGATCAAGTCTGGTTGCGAAGTGGTTTCGTCGATCGAAATGCCGATCGTATCTGCGTCAATTTTGCGCAAGTTGATTTGACGCTTCAGAGCACGATTTAGAATTTCATCGGCCCGATTCGGAGCGCTCACGCGCAGCGTATCAAAATACGGCTCGTTGCCAAGCGTGTAGCCAAGCTGCTGTAAACCTGTGGCAAGTTGAACGGTGAGTTGATGAACGCGATCGGCAATCTGCTTGAGTCCGCTTGCTCCGTGATACACCGCATACATTCCCGCAATGACCGCCAGCAAAACTTGAGCAGTGCAAATATTGCTCGTTGCTTTGTCGCGTCGAATGTGCTGTTCGCGAGTTTGCAGCGCCAGGCGTAAAGCAGGATGACCGCTTCGGTCTTTCGAGACGCCGACTAATCGTCCGGGCAGTTGGCGTTTGTAGGTTTCTCGGGTAGCGAAGTAAGCAGCGTGCGGGCCGCCATACCCAAGCGGAACGCCAAAGCGCTGCGTATTGCCGATCGCGATATCGGCTCCAAATTCTCCGGGCGGTTTGAGCAGCGTTAAACTCAGCAAATCTGCCGCTACGGTTACGAGTGCTCCGGTTTGATGAACACGATCGATAAAGCTGGAGTAATCGTAGATTGCGCCATCGCTTGCGGGATATTGCAGCAGTGCTCCAAAAATCGGCGTATCGCATTCAAACGTGCGGTGGTCGCCCACGATGATTTGAATGCCAAGCGGAATTGCACGAGTACGAACGACTTCGATCGTTTGTGGATGACACGCTTCAGAGACCCAAAAAGCAGACGCTTTGTTTTTAGTCACGCCGTAGCTCATCGCCATTGCTTCGGCGGCGGCGGTGCCTTCATCGAGCAGTGAGGCATTCGCGATTTCTAGTCCGGTCAAATCCACGATCATCGTTTGGAAATTCAGCAGCGCTTCTAAACGTCCCTGCGCGATTTCTGGCTGATACGGTGTGTACTGCGTGTACCAACCTGGATTCTCTAGAATGTTGCGCTGAATAATGGGCGGCGTAATACAGTTCGAGTAGCCCATGCCGATCAGCGATCGCAGCACTTGATTTTTCTGAGCGATTGCCTTGAGGTCGTTTAGCGCTTCATACTCGCTTTTTGCCACTTCGATATCGAGCGATCGCCGCAATCGAATCGCTTCGGGCACGGTGTGATCGATCAGTTCGTCAAGCGACGCGACGCCTAGTACCTTTAACATCGCATCCAAATCAGCCGCGCGAACGCCAAGATGTCGATTCACAAACTGATCGGTATACGGCAGTGATTTTACTGGAGTCGATCGCGAACCGTTTGATCGGTAATCTTGGCTCGATTCATCGCTCAAACTCGCAGGCTCAAACTCGGTGACAGGAAATTGGACAATGGGTTCAGACATAGGATCTCGATCGGGTTCAAGGATAAAAGCGTATCAACCAATAAAAACGAATTTCGTCATCATCAAGACAGGAATCGATGACCCATTTGGGGAGCTGCAAAGCGATCGGGGGTGGATTTCTGTGTTTACTACTGAGAAATTGAGATTTTAACCGCTTAACTCTAAAGTAGCGAAAAAACCGATTGCTTCATATTCTGCAACAATTAACCCGCCAGTAACACTAGCGGGTGTGAAAGATTGATAAAGTTGCGTTGTAGATTTCGGCAATTTCCGAAGAATTAACCTTCTACTTTGCTGCGATAATCCTCGGCGGTCATTGCGTCGTCAAGCTCGCTTGGATCGTTGACTTGCACTTTAATCAGCCAACCGTTGCTGTAAGGATCATCAACCAAATTTTCGGGCGCATCGACCATTGGAGTATTCGCATCAACAACGGTTCCCGTGACTGGAGACTTCAAATCTTCAACCGCTTTGACCGATTCAACCGTGCCGAACGTTGCGCCTTTTTCAACCGTTGCGCCGATTTCAGGCAGTTCGAGAAACACAATATCGCCAAGCTGATCGATCGCGAATGCCGTAATCCCGATCGTCGCCGTTTCGCCATCAAGCTGAGCGTATTCGTGCGTGTCGGTGTATTTCAGATTTTCGGGGTATTCAAATGCCATCGTGGGTTGCAACAGATAACGATCGATTTATATCCTACTTCGTTGCGCGATAGAACGGACGCTTTACCACCACGGCTGAATAAGTTTTACCGCGAATTTGAATGTCGACTTGCTGTCCGGGTTTGGCAAGCTCGACGGGAATGTAGCCAAGCGCGATCGCTTGCCCGACCGTAGGCGCTAATGTGCCGCTTGTCACAACACCCACCGCTTCGCCGTTGTGCAAAATCGGGTAATCGTGCCGAGCGATATTGCGTCCCTGCATCTGCAAGCCGACTAACCGCTTTTTCACGCCGTTTTGCTTTTGCTGCTCTAGGATCGATCGACCGATAAAATCGCCTTTGTCAAGATGCACGGTCCAACCTAATCCCGCTTCATACGGCGTGGTTGAATCGTTGATGTCTTGCCCGTACAGCGCCATTGCTGCTTCAAGTCTCAGCGTGTCTCGCGCTCCCAATCCGCAAGGCGTCACCCCAGAGTCAAGCAGCGATCGCCACAGCTTAATCATCGTTTCGGGATCGCCCATAATTTCAAAGCCATCTTCTCCGGTGTATCCGGTTCGAGCGACAAACGCTGGCTGACCGAGCACAGTGGTTTCGAGATGTCCAAACGGTTTGATCGCAGAAACATCTTCGTCGATGCAGGTTTGGAGATGCTCGATCGCTTTGACGCCTTGAACCGCAATCAAAGCGCGATCGCGAGACAAATCTACAAACTTAAGATTGCTTGTATCAAGATGACTCAGCATCCATTCGCGATCTTTGTCGGTTGTTGCCGCATTGACAATGATCGTCCAGCGCTCATCACCGCTTGTTGTCGTGCCTTGATAATAGAAAATCAAATCATCAACAATTCCGCCTTCGGGATTGAGCAGCACCGTGTACTGGGCTTGTCCGGGCTGAAGGCGGCTCAAATCCGACGGCACCAAGCGCTGAAGCTGGGTTAAAACGTTTTTACCAGTCAGCGTGAACTTTCCCATGTGGGAAATGTCAAACATTCCTGCTGACGTGCGGACTGCATGATGTTCTTGCGTGATGCCGCTAAACTGCACAGGCATTTCCCAACCGGAAAAACCAACCATGCGAGCGTTTTGCTCGATCGCTAAGTCATACAACGGAGTGCGCAACAAAGATTCAGTCACAAGCGTTTTGATAGATTGAGGGTCAGGTTAAAAACCTATTTTTACAAAGGTAGCACCCAGCGATCGTTAATTTGAGCAATTCATCAATCCCTCATGTGTTCCAAATCACGATCCCCAAAATCTAATTCTTCTACCCGAAACCCCTTGCCAACGGTACTCCAACGACCGACACTAAAGGATGGGAGTCGGCAAAGTTGCGGGGGAATCTTGTGAAAAAAGTATTGGCGATAATTTTAGGCGGCGGCGCGGGAACCCGTCTTTATCCTTTAACCAAACTACGCGCCAAGCCTGCGGTACCGTTAGGCGCGAAATATCGACTGATTGATATTCCGGTTAGCAACTGTATTAATTCAGAAATTTTTAAGATCTACGTTCTAACTCAATTTAATTCAGCGTCGCTCAATCGCCACATTACCCGCGCTTACAATTTCTCCGGGTTCAACGATGGGTTTGTTGAAGTGCTTGCCGCTCAGCAAACGCCGGAAAATCCGAACTGGTTTCAAGGAACCGCCGATGCGGTGCGCCAATATATTTGGCTGTTTCAAGAATGGGACGCTGAAGAAATTTTGATTTTATCTGGCGATCATTTGTATCGCATGGATTATCGGCAGTTTGTTGCCCGTCATCGGGAAACTGGGGCAGATATCACGCTTTCGGTGGTGCCGATCGACGAAAAACGCGCTTCAGATTTTGGCTTGATGAAAATTGACGGCAACGGGCGCGTAACGAGCTTTAGCGAAAAGCCTAAAGGCGATGCGCTCAAGGCGATGCAGGTCGATACTAGTGTTCTCGGACTCGATCCCGATGCCGCTCGTCAAAACCCGTACATTGCCTCAATGGGCATCTACGTGTTCAAAACAGAAGCGTTGGTGAATTTGTTAAGACAAGCACCGCATCAAACCGACTTTGGCAAAGAAATCATTCCGCAATCCGCCGCATCGTATAACGTACAAGCGTATTTGTTCAATGATTATTGGGAAGATATTGGAACGATCGAAGCTTTTTACGATGCTAATCTGGCCCTAACTCAACAGCCGCGCCCGCCGTTTAGCTTTTACGACGAAACGGCTCCGATTTATACGCGCCATCGCTTTTTGCCGCCGAGCAAGTACCTTGATTCGCACATCACCGAATCGATTATCGGCGAAGGCTGCATTCTAAAAAACTGCCGCGTGCATCATTCAGTTTTAGGCGTCCGATCGCGCATCGAAGCGGGATCGGTAATCGAAGACACGCTGATTATGGGCGCTGACTTTTATCACGGTCAAGCTGAACGGCAGTCGGGACTTGATCACCAGAGTTCAGAAATTCCGCTTGGAATTGGAAGCGACACGATTATTCGTCGAGCTATTATCGATAAAAATGCTCAAATCGGCAGCAATGTGCAAATTGTGAACAAAGATCGCGTCGAAGAAGCCGATCGAGAAAGTCAAGGCTTTTATATTCGGAGCGGGATTGTGGTCACATTAAAAGGAGCGGTGATTCCCGACGGAACGATTATCTAAACCGATTCTATTGGTGTTGCTGATCGGATTGCCAGGGAGCGGAAAATCAACCCTGGCCGCTTTGCTTTGTGCGCCGCCGAATGCAGCAAAGGTGATTTCGACCGATGCGATTCGCGCTCAGCTTTTTGGCAACGAGGCAATTCAGGGATCGTGGCTAAAAATTTGGCTGGAAGTGCGGCGGCAGTATCAGGATGCGATCGCGCAAATTCAAGCCGAAACGATCGATTTTGCAATTTACGACGCAACAAATGCCGTTCGCAAACAGCGCAGACAAGCGATCGACTTGGCTCGTAAAACTGGATTTACGCAGGTGATTGGACTTTGGCTGAATGTGCCGCTATCAGATTGTTTAGAGCGCAATGCCAGACGCGGTTCCTTAGCTGCGCCAAGTGCTAATCGCCAAGTTCCTGAAGCGATCGTATTACGCATGGCGCGGCGATTATACGCTGCGCCACCGAGTTGCGAAGAAGGACTCGATCAGATAATTGAAATTAAAAATTTTGACTTGAATAACTAGATTTTGTGTGAAAGTGCCTGGCGATTGATATTAGCTGCGCACATTGCCATTAGCTTCGCAAGAGACGAGCGGCTCCGGCTACGCGGCTACACCGACGAAACCACCCACGGGTTAAAAAGTCAATTTCAAAGACGAGTCCACGAAGGTGGACTTTGTTTGTGTAGCCGCGTTGCCGCAGGCTCTTGCGAAGCTAATATCATTCGCCAGGCGTATAGGGTCATCAACCCGAACTCCTCAGAAACAAACGGTTTTTTTCGCCCTTTCCAAAGTTTTACCTTCGTTGGAGACTCACGTTAAGTTCAGTACTGCTAATGGCTGGCTAGATTATGTGCAAACCGTGTAGTTTCCGGCAGTCGGTATTTTGTCGTGCAGCCCATCACATAAGCGATCGAGGTTTCCAAACTAATGCGATGACCGAGCGAAATAAAAAGCGGCTTCGTTCCAACACGAGTTCGCAAAACTGCCCCGATCGTTTCTCCTTTGTGTACAAGCGGAACCGATGCGCCTCGCTCGTCTGGAACGTCATCGAACCTACCCACCAGCAAAGATTTCGCAACGCCGATCGCGGGTAGATTCGTGAGCACGCCTAAATGACATGCAATCCCAAACCTGCGGGGATGCGCTAATCCTTGACCATCACACAGCAGCAAATCAGGAACCGTTTTAATCTGCTCTAAAGCATCGAGCACCGCAGGCACTTCGCGAAACGACAAAAAGCCCGGAACATAAGGAAACGTGGTCGGGCGACGAGCGATCGAGGTTTCATACAGCGTTAATTCTGGATACTTCAAAACCGCGATCGCCGCTCGCGTAGTGGCTCCATTATCTTCAAATCCGACATCTACGCCTGCTACATACTGCACGGTGCCAAAATCATCACGAACGATTACCGCTTGCCGTAGCTGCTGCTGAATCTCGATCGCGGCTTCGGTGGTAAGCACCCAATCGTGGCGCTGTTCAAATTTCATCGATTCGCTCCTTCAAAGAAACCTTTAGCACACCGTTTCATTCTCGCGAATCGCCCTACAATGCCATATATGACTTTAGACGGGTGCAATGCTAGGACGATTGCTCGATGGACGGTATCACATAGTTCGAGTGCTGGGGTCGGGTGGCTTTGGTCAAACGTATTTGGCAGAAGACACTAAGCGTCCCGGTAATCCGGTGTGCGTGTTAAAGCATCTCAATTTTTCCAGCCACGATCCGGCTATTTTAGATCAAGTCCGACGAATGTTTTTTGCCGAAGCGGTGACGCTTGAGCGGCTGGGTCGCCACGATCGCATTCCGCAACTGCTGGCGTATTTCGTGATCAACGACGAAGAGTTTTATTTAGTTCAAGAATTTATTGACGGGCATCCGCTCAGCAGTGAACTGGTCGCCGGACAAAAGCTGTCCCAAGAGCAAGTGATAACGCTGCTCGAAGATGTGCTGCAAATTTTAGAGTTTGTTCATGCGCAAGGCGTAATTCACCGCGATCTCAAGCCGGAAAATCTGATTCGCCGCGATCGCGATCAAAAGCTTGTTTTAATCGATTTTGGGGCGGTTAAAACAATTGAAACCTCGATCGTTGAAACCCAGCCGATTCAGCCAGTTAGCGTTCCGATTTACACGTCTGGCTATGCAGCAAGCGAACAATGTTTAGGAAAACCCAAATTTAACAGCGATATTTATTCGCTAGGTGTGATTGCCATTCAAGCACTTACAGGCGTTCGTCCGTCTCAGATTGATCATGATCCCAATACCGGAGAATTAGCTTGGCGCAGTGAAGCGATCGCAGGCAAACAAGCGACGGTCAGCGATGACCTCGCGATCGTGCTGGATACCATGACCAAGTTTCACTTCAGCCAGCGTTATCAAACGGCAAAGCAAGTCACAGACGCTTTGGCGCAGGTGAAATCATCGATTTTCACGCAGGCTCCGCGCTCTAAAGTCGATGTTTTTCGGGCTGCTCCAACGCAACTGAAACCGAGAAAACCAATCAAACTGATTGCGGCAGGACTCGGAGCGATCGCGCTTGTGAGTGTTTCGGCTTGGGCAGTGTTGCATCAGTCAGCGAAACCGCCGACGCCCATGGGGTCTTCAAATGCGGCGGAGTCGCCGCTAAGCTTAGGCGAGATGTTGATTAGTCCGATTCCATCGACGCCTGTAAAGCAAGCGGGTATCGACCAAATCAAAGCGGGAAATTTTCTAGCCGCAGTTCGATTACTAGAATTGGCGCGACGCATTGACAAAAGCGATCCTGAAACGCTGATTTATCTGAATAATGCTCGCATCGGGCAGGCGCAGGCGTATACGATCGCCGTTGTCGTTCCGCTTCGCACGCAGCCGCCACAGTCGCTTGAAGTGTTGCGCGGCGTTGCTCAAGCCCAAGATCAACTCAATCGCGGCAACGGCATCAAGCTAAAAGTTGCGATCGCGTCGGATAATGCTAATTCAGATTTAGCGCGTCGAATTGCCCAACAGCTTGTGGATAATCCGACTGTTCTCGGCGTCATCGGGCATGGCACTAGTGATACAACCTACGCGGCTGGAGAAATTTATCAAACCGGAGAGTTAGTTGCGATTTCTCCGGTGAGTTCTGCCAAAGATTTGTCGGGCTTTAGTCGATTTATGTTTCGCACGATGCCCAGCGATGAATTTCCCGCGAAAAAGTTAGCCGCTCATATGGTGACGCAGCTTAAAAAACGCAAAGCGGTGATTTTCTTTAATTCAGCAAATCGCTACAGTCGATCGCTGAAAGATTCTTTCAAAGATGCGCTTTACTACGGCGATAAAGGCGAAGTTGTAAGCGAAATCGATTTTAACGATCCGTCGTTTGAAGCGGCAAGCAGTCTTACCCAAGCGATGAAGAAAGGAGCAGAAGTTATTTTTCTAGCTCCGAATAGCGAATTCTCCGATCGTGCCCTACTAGTCATTAATGCCAATCAAAAACGCCTCCCTATTTTGGCAGGCGATGCGCTGTATACGCCGAGAATATTAAACGAAATCGGCGATCGTGCTGCGGGAATGGTGGTCGCCGTTCCTTCGATTCAAACGCAGCTTGAAAATTCTCTGTTTGAGCGGCAAGCCAAATCGGTTTGGGGAAAACCTGTTGAATGGCGCTCTGCTTTAGGGTACGACGCAACGCAAGCGTTTATTACCGCTCTACAAAAAGCGCCGACTCGCAACGGCGTTCGAGCGGCGTTATCAACGCCTGAATTCAGCGCGATCGGGGCAGTTGGCTCGATCAAATTTGCGTCCGGTGGCGATCGAGATACTGCAATCGCGCTAATGAGCGTGACTGCGACTCGAGCGGGTGGCTACGAATTTAAGCCTTATACGCCGCAGGTTTCTAAAGCAAAAACCGCGAAATAATTAGCGAGCAACCGGATTCGCGGCGGGTGCAGTTTGCGGCTGAGCTTGCAGCAAGCGACGCTGTTGAGCGAGAAACTTTGCGGTTTCTGCGTCTAACGTTTCACGCTGCTGCTGCCGAAATGCTTCGGGATCAACGTTGCCTTGAGAAACACGCTGCATTAACTCAAATAATCCGCCAGTTGCATTGTCGCTGCGATTGTTAAATAAATTGCTGAGCGGGTCTTGCGACTGCGGATCTTTAAGCAAGCTTGCGCCACTTGGCGCTTGCTGTGCCAGCGTTGGTTGCACAACGGCGATCGTCAGTCCTACCCCCGCAAGCAGTGCCAAAAAGCCTTTTCTAGCCATACAAAAACTCCTCATGGTGCTACTGCTTATTCTAATTCGGAATTCACTCCACGCAGATTTAGAATGTGGGGAATTCTATGCTTGTTTCTATGCTAAGCGACGCTTCATTAATGGCTGCACCGCGACAAGCGCGATCGCGCACAGTCCGACTAAAATCAACAGCGCTCCGCCTAGTGTCACCGCTCCATACGGTGCCTGCATAACTACGCTCGAAAAGCTCCAATTCGGATGCAGATACAAATAGCGGATCGGTTCGATCGCATAGCTCAACGGATTCAGCGTCGCCACAATCTGCAACCACTTGGGCATAAACGACAACGGAACTAATGCTGTACTTGCAAACAAAAGCGGTAATTGAGTTACAAATACAACTGCGAGTAATTCAATGTGTCCAGGTAATGCAAACGCGAGTCCGAGACTCAATGCCGTCACAGCAACCACCAGCAATAAAACAATCAACGCCACAAATGCAAGTCCAAGCGGATTTGGTAATCCGGTTCCGAGAAATGCGCTCATTGTCACGATCGCTGCCGTTTGAATCAAGCTCAGCGTCGTAATAAAAATTGCCGACGCCATCACGATCGAAAATCTCGACGCTAATGGTGCCACGAGCAAGCGATTGAGAAAACCAAACTCTCGATCAAACATCACCGGAAGTCCAGCATTCAACGCACCGCTAAACGCCGTAAAGACAATCACCCCTGCGCCGAGAAATTGACCATAGTTGACGCGATCGCCAAACAATCCTTGCGGTGCATTTTGAAACAGCGCCCCAAACAAAATTAACCACATCAACGGCTGAATAATTCCCGCAATCAGCGTAGACGGACGCCGTTGAAGCTGAATAAACAAGCGGCGCGTCATTGCCAGGGTTTCTTGAACGAATTCGCCGATCGCTGAAGATCGATCAGTATCCAGTCCGGCTTGGTTCGCGAGATAATCAGATTTTGGAGGAGTAATCGTACGACTCATAACAGTTCACCTTAACTAGCGCATACTTTGTTTTCGTTCTGCTTTTAGATCTCGACTTCCTGCCGCCGCTAATTCAGCATCCATTAGCGTGCGTCCGGTTGCAGCCAGATACACATCATCTAAACTCGGACGAGATTGAGCAATTCCAAAAGTTGGCAATCCTGCTTGCTGTAGCGCTTTTTGAACCGTCATCAACGCTTCGGTGTTTGGGGAAACAACCAGATTTAGAGAGTTACCTTGAGCACCGTTAATGATAACTTCTTGAACCATCGGCAAGGATTCGAGCAAAGATTTAGCTTTTTGAGCTTCGTCTGTGGGTGAAAATTCTCGGATGCGTAGCGTGATGCGATCGCCCCCGACCTGATCTTTGAGTTCTGACGGTGTTCCCGATGCGATCACTTGTCCACGATCGATAATTGCCACACGATCGGCAAGCGCATCAATTTCTTCAAGGTAGTGACTCGTAATCAAAACCGTTGTCCCTTGTTCGCGCAGTTGCCGCAAAAAACTCCAAACGGCAACGCGGCTTTCGATATCCAACCCGACCGTTGGCTCATCGAGCACTAATACATCCGGCTGATGCAGCAATCCTGCGGCTAAATCCAGTCGTTTTTTCAATCCGCCGGAATACGTACCGCTTTTTTTGTCTGCCCACTGATCAAGCCCCAGCAGCGTCAGAATTTCAGCGATGCGAGTTCTCGCGCTTTGTCTTGGCAAATGATAAAGGGCGGCTTGCAGTTGCAGTAATTCGCGTCCGGTGAGAACTTTGTCGATCGCGACTTCTTGCGCAACGTATCCCAACCGTTGACGAGCCAAACGCGGATTGTCGATCGCGCTAATTCCCGATACTTCAACTTTGCCTGCATCCGGCTCAGTCAACGTACACAAACAGCGCAGCGTCGTCGTTTTTCCGGCACCATTTGGCCCTAAAAGCCCAAAAATCTCGCCAGGTTGAACCTCGATCGACACGTCTTTCACCGCCTCGATCAAGCCGTAGCGCTTTTGTAATTTTTCAATTAATACCGCAGGAGTCATCGCTCCTCCTTTACAAATCTTTAAGATATATTTCTATTGTAAGAACTATGGAGCGTGGATGATCAATTCCTGACAGTTTTTCACAAAAAAAGAAGCATTTGGAATTGCTACTCCATCCAAATGCTTCGAGTTTAGAAGAGACCGAGAACTGTATGAAGTTGCTGACCTAGAGCAGCCACCACTTGGTGAGTAACGGGTAGCGCATCGATCGCCATCGCTGCAAACAGCGCCATCATGTACAAAATCGAATACTTAAACGTCGATCGAGCCACTTTCAAATCTGATGGCTGCTGCATTAGCGCCCAAGCTTTCTGCACAAAAATACCGTTTAGTAGCAGTGCGATCGCCGCATAAACCACGCCCAAAACGTGCAGCGGATACACCAAAAGCAACGTGACCGGAATCAGCGACAGCGTGTAGTAAAAGATTTGGCGGCTTGTGGGTTCATTGCCATTAACCACGGGCAGCATCGGAACGCCCACTTTGGCGTAATCGTCGCGAATCATAATCGCCAATGCCCAGAAATGCGGCGGCGTCCAGAGAAAGACGATCGCAAACAGCACCCAAGCCGCCCAGCTAAGATCGCCTGTTACCGCAGCCCAACCGACCAAAGGCGGAATCGCGCCCGCAGCACCACCGATCACAATATTCTGAGTGCTGTGGCGCTTCAGCCAGTGCGTGTAAACAGCAACATAAAAGAAAATGCCAGACATCGCTAAACACGCGCTCAAAAGATTCGCGAAAACGGTCAGCAATGTAAACGACGCGATCGCCAACGTCGTCGCAAAAATCAACGCATCGCGAGGACTCACCCGACCCGACGGAAGCGGTCGATCGCGGGTGCGCTCCATAATGTAATCGATGTCTCGATCGTAAAGACAGTTAATCGTGTTCGCTGATCCCGACGCAAAAGCACCGCTTACAAGCGTCACGATTAAAAGAACGGGATCAACTTGTCCTTGAGCCGCCACCCACATTCCGCCCGCCGTTGTAATCAGCAACAGCAAAATAATCCGAGGCTTGGTGAGTTGGTAATAGCTCTTAATGACTTGTAGAAAGTTTTGATTGTGGCGAATAACGCCGATCGCTGAATTTTGCATTTGTTAAGCGCTAATAAACCAAGAGAGTAGTAAAGACACAGCTACGCTTTTGCTTGCTGTAGCGCGGTTGCATCGCGTAACGCCAATACGCTAAACACGATCAGCGTTCCGAGTAAAGCAGCACCTGTTGCTTGATGCGCAACGGTTAACGGTTCGATTTGTAGGCGCAGTTTGAATGTTGCGACGCCCAACGTAATTTGTAGCAGCAGCAGCAAGCCTGCTACATTTGCCCATCGACGGAGAGCGGGATGAAGGGCGGGCGTGCGCCACGCGAGAAACACCAGCGATAAAACGGCGATCGTCGGCGGCACAATTCCGACAATATGGCTATTCATAATCGAGCACAACTGCGACTGCCCAAAGCACTGATGCAGCGCCCACTGCGACGAAACTAATCCACCCAAAATGCTTTGTAAATAAACAAACGCTGCGCCTGCAACGCCAATCCACCGCAGTTTGCCAACCGTTCCGTTGCCTTGATACGACACAAGCCCCGTACCAATCATCAGCAGCGTGCTAAAAAACAGTAACCCTGTCCCTAAGTGAGCGGTGACAATATCAAAGCGCAGCAGTTCTGTTACCGTCAAGCCGCCCAAAATGCCTTGAAACACGACGAGAAAGAGCGCAAATGACGCCGCCCAGGGTGTCCAGTTTGGCAAGTCTCGACGAAACCACCAGGTAATGGCAGCAAGCGCGATCGCACCCAACCCGATCGTCGTTGCCACCAGCCGATGAAACCATTCTAGAAAAACTTGCAGATTCATTTGATCGCGGGGCACGAGTTCACCGTAGCACAACGGCCAATCCGGGCAGGATAAGCCCGCATTCATGACTCGTGTGGCGCTCCCGACTGCCATTAGAAACAACGTCGCGATCGCCAATCCGTACACCAGGCGCGTGATCCAACGACGAACCGTGCCGATGTCGCGAGCAGAAACGATTGAGGAGGTAAAAAGAGATTCAGACATAGTTCCGAGGTTTAATTCCCGTTGCTTACAAGAAAATAAAAGTTCACCAACGGACGAGCATCTGCTCTAAGTTCTACTTTAGTGAGCCAATCTTGGAATTGGGTGAGCTTTAGGGAATTCTTCGGATTTAGAAAATTTTGAGGTGAGTCGTCTTTGTCACCTCAAAGGCGATCCCAAAGAAAGGGTTAAGGATATTGTCAGAATTGCGGCATTTTTGGGAATCCTGCCCTACCGTGGAAGAAGGTGAGTTTAGACGATTAATTTGCCTCGACAGACTGTCCCGCTTGAGTGTTCTGACGAATCCTTTCACCACGCAAAAAGCTCAGGTATCTATCTAAAGACACTCTCTTGCGCGATCGAGCGACCTTTAACATGGCGGTACAGTCCACAATCGTCCTGAATCTAGGATTTCTTGAGTTGTTTTTAGGCGAGATGAGCCGTGAATATTCCGAGTCAAATTACAACCCTCCTCGCTGGCATCGTTCTGACCCTGGTTAGCCTTTGGTACGGTCAGAATCACAATTTGCTGCCAGTAGCGGCAGCGCAAGAAGCTCCGCTTGTCGATCAGCTTTTTGATCTTATGCTGACGATCGGAACCGGGATCTTCCTGATGGTGATGGCAATTCTGATTTACTCTGCTTTCAGGTTCCGACGCCAGCCTGGAGATCTCAGCGATGGTCCGCCTGTCCACGGTAATATCCCGCTAGAAATTTTGTGGACGGCAATTCCATCGATCATCGTGCTGGTGATTTCGATTTACAGTTTTTCGATTTACAACGCCGAAGGCGGTCTCAATCCAATGGATCACGCGGCAATGCACGGCAAGCACGATTCGCGCATGGCCAACATGCCTGGAAGTGCCGTTGCTGCACCGTTGATCGCTCAGGCTGATCCCAATCAGCAAGAAGCCGCCACGATTCAAGACAAGGCAACCCAAGCCGTGCGCGAAGATATTCCGCAGCGACGAGATGCGCCAACGCTGGGAACCGTTTCGCCGCGAGTTGGCGCAACGCCTGAGAACGCAGGCAAACCACCGGATTTAGTTGTCAACGCAACCGGAATGCAGTACGCCTGGCTGTTCACGTACCCCGATAGCGAAGTCGTATCCGGTGAATTGCATTTACCGATCGGTCGCGAAGTGCTGATGAATATTTCGGCAAACGATGTGATTCACGCATTCTGGGTGCCAGAATTCCGCTTAAAGCAAGACGCAGTTCCGGGGCGGCAATCGGAGATTCGGTTTACGCCGACCAAAGAAGGCGATTATCCGGTAATCTGTGCTGAGCTGTGCGGGGCGTATCACGGAGCAATGCGATCGCACGTAGTGGTTGAATCCCAAGAAGCTTACGAAACCTGGATTCAAAGCCAGATTGCCAGTGCCGCATCTGAGCAAACCGTAGCGGTGAATCCGGCTCAAATGACTGATTCTGAGTATCTTGCGCCTTACGCGCAGGAAACAGGCGTCACACCAGAGATGCTGCATCAACTGCATGGACACTCCATGAGCTAGTGCGACTTTTTCTTATCCCGGCGCTCTGGTGAGCGTCTTTCCTCCATTTTTGATGTGCTATGACTCAAGCAGCCGAACTTCAAGAAAAGGCGAATCTTCCCGCCCACGCCACTAAACCGGGGGACTGGAAGCGCTATTTTTCGTTTAGTACTGACCACAAAGTGATCGGGATTCAATATCTAGTCACAACGTTTGCGTTTTATTTGATCGGCGGCGTGTTGGCGTCGCTGGTGCGCACTGAACTGGCAACTCCGGAATCGGATTTTGTCAGCCGCGAAATGTATAACAGTTTGTTCACCGTTCACGCAACGGTCATGATCTTTTTGTGGATTGTGCCTGCGGGAACAGGCGGATTTGGAAACTATCTAGTTCCCTTGATGATCGGGGCGCGAGATATGGCGTTTCCGCGTCTGAATGCGCTGGCGTTCTGGATTATTCCGCCTGCTGGATTGCTGCTAATCAGTAGCTTTTTAGTGGGTGCGCCTGGTGCAGGTTGGACAAACTATCCGCCGCTTAGCATTATTAGCGGCAAAGCCGGAGAAGCCGCTTGGATTCTTAGCGTACTGCTGCTTGGAACGTCTTCGATTTTGGCGGCCATTAACTTTATCGTCACTATCTGGAAAATGCGCGTTCCCGGCATGGGCTGGAACCAAATGCCGCTTTTCTGTTGGGCCATGATGGCAACGTCGATTTTGGCGCTGATTGCAACGCCCGTACTCGCGGGAGCGCTGATTTTGCTGGCGTTTGATATATTCGTCGGTACGGCGTTCTTTAACCCAACCGGGGGCGGCGACCCGATCGTATACCAGCATTTGTTCTGGTTTTACTCGCATCCCGCCGTGTACATCATGATTTTGCCCGTGTTCGGAATGATTTCTGAAATTATTTCCGTTCACGCCCGCAAGCCGATTTTTGGTTATAAAGCGATCGCGTATTCGAGTATCGCGATTTGCGGACTGGGCTTGATCGTGTGGGCGCACCACATGTTTACGAGCGGAACTCCGGCTTGGCTACGGATGTTCTTTATGATCACCACGATGACGATCGCGGTTCCTACGGGGATCAAGATTTTTAGCTGGTTGGCGACGCTTTGGGGCGGAAAGCTCGATATGAGTTCTGCGCTGTTTTTCGCGATGGGATTTATTTCTCTGTTCGTGATTGGCGGCATTAGCGGCGTCATGTTGGGCGCGGTTCCGTTTGATATTCACGTTCACGACACGTATTTCGTTGTAGCGCACTTACACTATGTGCTGTTTGGCGGAAGCGTATTCGGCTTATACGCTGGGTTCTATCACTGGTTCCCTAAGATAACCGGGCGCAAGCTAAACGAAACCTGGGGTCAAGTTCACTTTTGGTTGGGCTACGTTGGCTTTAATCTTGCCTTTATGCCGATGCACAAGCTGGGGCTAGAAGGCATGAACCGACGCATCGCCGAATATGATCCGAAGTTTGCCACCCTGAACTTGCTGTCTACGATCGGAGCTTATCTGCTTGCCGTTTCCACGCTTCCGTTTATTGTGAATGCGACTTGGAGTTGGCTACAAGGTGAACCCGCAGGAGACAATCCCTGGCGTGGTTTGACGCTGGAGTGGATGACAACTTCACCGCCTCCGGTTGAGAACTTTGAAGCCGATCCGGTTTTGGCGACTGGCCCGTATGATTATGGGATGGGCGATCGAGACGAGGACGTAGACGTTGCGCTGGATGATCCAAGCAATCCCGTTTTAGCGGCCGGCCCGAATTCGACGCTGCGAGCGAAAGCTGATCCGGCGGTCGCGGTTAATCCTGGCGATCGACAAGGCGGAAGCCACAATCGTTAAGAATTGAGCGGGGATTCGCCTCCCCGGCTCTTTTTTGCTCACCTTTCTTGATTAGTGAAATCATGACAACCCTCGATCCCGCAAAAACAGCCCGCAATCATCATCACGCCGCAGACGGTGACTCTGCCGTTGCTGCACACGGGGTAGAACATCCAGATTTTCGGATTTCCGGCATTATCATCTTTTTGCTGGCAGAAGGCATGATTTTTCTGGGGCTGTTTATGGCGTATTTGACGTTTCGATCGGTCGCACCGAGTTGGCCGCCCGAAGGTACGCCGCGCCTAGAATTGTTGCTTCCGGGCATTAACACGGTGATTCTAATTTCTAGTAGCTTTGTGATTCACAATGCTGATACTGCAATCAAGCGAAACGACGTGCGCGGACTCAGGCTGTGGTTTGGCGTGACAGCTTTGATGGGCATTGTGTTTCTGTTTGGTCAGCTTTACGAGTACTATCATTTAGAGTTTGGTTTAAAAACAAATCTATTTGCAAGTACGTTTTATGTGCTGACCGGATTTCACGGGCTACACGTTTGTTTTGGTTTGATTTTGATCGGTGCAGTGTTATGGCGATCGCTCAAAGCCGACCATTACAGCGACGAACACCATTTTGGCGTTGAAGCGGCTGAAATTTACTGGCACTTTGTTGATGTAATTTGGGTGATTCTCTTTTTGCTGCTGTACATTCTTTAATTCTTTGCTAAATCAATAAACGGATGTAGCGGACTAGTTCTGTTGCATCCGTTTTTTGATTGTCCACACTAAGCCCGACTTTGTGGATTGCGGCTTATGGTGGACTTTAGCGTTGTGATTTGTACGCATAACGGACAAGCTCGAATCGGGCGAGTTTTAGAGCGGTTGCACGCGCAAATCGGAACCGATACGTTTTGTTGGGAAATTTTGGTTGTTG
This sequence comes from uncultured bacterium, assembly GCA_964250455.1. Classification (GTDB taxonomy): domain Bacteria; phylum Cyanobacteriota; class Cyanobacteriia; order Leptolyngbyales; family Leptolyngbyaceae; genus CAXUFL01. The sequence continues at coordinate 47,335 of CAXUFL010000006.1, read as the reverse complement.
ACAATAACAGCACCGACAATACAGATGCGACGATCGCTTATTATCAGCGCAATTGGAATCAGCTATTTTCGCTAAAACTAGTTTCTGAACCTCGACAAGGATTGGCGTTTGCGCGATCGCGGGCAGTTCGAGAAGCATCGGGGCAATGGATTGCCTTTCTCGATGACGATACTATACCTGGCGAAAATTGGGTTGCTCAAGCGTACCGCTTTGCTCAGAAGCATCCGAATATAGGCGCGTTTAGCGGTCAGATTCACGGTGATTACGAAGTTCAACCGCCGCCAGAACTTAAAAAAGTAGCGGCTTATTTAGCGATCGTCGAGCGGGGATCAACTGCGCATCGCTTTGATCGGGTGCTGCCTCCCGGTGCTGGGTTAGTCGTGCAGCGTCAAGTGTGGCTTGATTGCGTTCCGACTCAGAGCGTGTTAGTCGGTCGCACGACGGCGATGATGCTGGCAAGCGAAGACATCGAAGCGATTTTGCACATTCAGAAAGCGGGTTGGGAAATTTGGTACAACCCGGAAATGCATTTGTATCACCAGATTCCACGCTGGCGGATGGAGCGATCGTATCTGCTCAAACTGATCAAAGGGGTTGGTTTGGCAAGACATCACATTCGCATGACGCGGTGGACGGTTTGGCAACGACCGTTGATTATTCCTGTTTATTTTGCAAATGATTTAAGAAAGCTGACGCTACATGCGATGAGGCACGCCAACAAAGCGGATTTAGCTGTTGCTTGTGAAATGCAGTTGTTAGTCAGCAGTTTGATCAGTCCATTCTATTTTTGCGGGCGGTTTTTGCGACAAAAACTTTCATTATGAAGCTTTTAATTCAGCACACGCATAAACCAGGGGAAATTGCGGGCGTTGTCACTTACATCAACGCGATCGACCCTGGTTTAAATGCAAAGAGAGTGCAAACTCAAATCATCTCAACTTCAACAGCTTCAATATTGAAATGGTTGCAATCAATTCTGTGGGCGGATCTCGTTCACATGAATTCTAATCATTTAGGCTTTGCGATTTTATGTAAGCTTCTGGGTAAAAAAATCATTATTAAATATCATTATTTGTTTTATCTTTCGACACATTCTTATTACGAAAAGCTGTCATTTCGCCAACGATTAAAACGCGAATTTATTCAGACCTTACCAAAAGCCAACTATCCTTTGAAGTGGAAGCTGCATACGATTGTAAAATGGGCGCGATTTGCAGTGCGATTTGCAACGGCGATCGTAGTCGATCGACATACTGCTTGTAGCCGATTTCTAGCCGAATCGCTCAGCTTTCCGTGGCGAGTTGATACGCTTTACTACCCGATCAAACCGACCGACGCTCAAAAAACAATCCGCGATCTAACTCAACCGTATACCTTCGCTTATGTCGGTCGGCTTAGCGCTGATAAAGGCGTTGATTTACTGTTGCGTGCCGCTCATGCGCTCAAAAATCAGCAATATCAGTTTCAAGTCTCAATTATCGGAGATGGACAAAACGCAGCGCAGCTTAAAGCATTAGCAACAGCCCTCGAAATCAACGATCGCGTTCACTTTCAAGGAAGCCGATCCGGTGAAGAAATTGCTTTGTTAGTGCGATCGTCGCTGGCGTTAGTGGTGCCGTCTCGCTGGCAAGAACCCGCCGGATACGTCGCGCTTGAAGCATCGAGTGTGCAAACGTGTTCGATCGTGGCAAATGTTGGCGGATTGCCAGAAATGGCGGGCACTGCAAATCTATTTTTCGAGCGTGAAAACGTTGCAGAATTAATCGAACAAATGAAAATTTGTTTGAACAATCCAAATGATGCGCTCGATCGAGGTTTTCGGGCTAATCAATACATCAAGAAACAGTTTTCGCTCGAAAAAGCAGTTGATGAATTCATGGAAATTTGCCAAGAACTAGTGCCAAATCAAAAATTCTTTGAAGATAAATGACGATTAAATCGAACGATCGCATCGCTTTTTTAATCGCAAGTCATCCTATGGGTGGAGATACTCGGGTGGTGCTCAATCTCGTTGAGCAATTTGCTCAAAAAAATCTCAAGGTTGATTTAATTCTTGCAAGTGCTGCAAAGATTTCAAGCGATCGTATTCCCGCATCGGTTCGCACGATCGATTTACAGTCTCCGATTACAGCCCGCACGCTGAGCGCTCTAAAACTATTGCCGAGATTAATTCAATATTTGAAGCGCGAAAAACCAAACGTTCTTGTCTCGAATCTGGTGTTTACCAATGCAATCGTCGTTCTCGCAAAGCGACTGGCGTTTTCCCCGGTAAAGCTAATTTTAGTCGAACATTTAGCCCTTTCGTCTAACGCTTCTAATGCTCCGCACAGTCGATTTATTTTGCGATTGATGCGCTTGTTTTACCCGATGGCAGATGCGATCGTCTCAGTTTCCGCAGCAATGGCAAAGCAATTACAAACGGAGCTGCACCTCGATCGCAAATTAACCGTGATTTACAACCCAGTTGTGGATGATGCGTTGTATCATCGGGCGCAAGCAGCGCTTGATCATGCCTGGCTACAGCCGAACCAACCGCCTGTTTTTCTAGGCGTTGGGCGGTTTGCCGATCAGAAGGATTTTGAGACGCTGATTCGAGCCTTTGCCCTGCTGCGCGATCGAATGCCTGCTCGATTAATCATTCTCGGTGAAGGTACGCTGCGCGGGCGACTCGAAGCGCTAATCAAAGAATTGGGCATCGAAGCAGAAGTTCAACTGCCTGGATTCGTGTCGAATCCTTATGCTTATATGCGGGGTGCGTCTACGTTCGTTTTATCCTCGCGCTGGGAAGCTTTGCCCACGGTGCTGATCGAAGCGATGGCGTGCGGCTGTCAGCTTGTCGCAACCGACTGCCCGTTCGGAGCTAGGGAAATTTTGGACAGTGGTGCAGTCGGGCAACTAGTTCCAATTGCCGACCCGATCGCGCTTTGTGATGCAATGGCGCAATCAATCCACACTCCGATCAGCCGCGAAATTCTTCAACAGCAAGCGAAGCAATTTAGCGTCGATCGTGCCGCTTCTGCCTATTTTGAATTAACCGATCGCCTTTAATTTCGGTGATTGTTGCTGTACCGAATGCGTGCACCTGCCCACTGCAATTTCTCACGCAGCGTTTTGTAGTAAGAGTAATCTTCTCGCAGAATGATAAAGTGGGCATCTTGATTCGCCATGCGAATATCCACACGCTGACCGGGCCAAATCGAGGTTGCTAAAACGCCATCCATCCAAAGCTTTGTAGTGAGATCTAAATCGGCTAAGGGCCAAATGCTCACCACTGATCCCGGTGGAATAATAATCGGTCGGCTTGACAAACTTAACGGACAGATTGGCGTAATCGCGATTGCGTCCATGCCGGGATGAATAATCGGGCCGTTTGCCGCTACCGTGTAGCACGTCGATCCGGTTGGTGTTGCAACAATTAATCCATCGCCTTGATACTGATCGATCACTTCGCCGTCGATTTCCATTTCCAGAATTGAGGTAATCATGCGATCGGCGGATGCAGGCTTAATGCACATTTCATTCAAGGCGAGAAAGCGATCGCTCACGGCTTCTAGATTTGTGCGATTGCCTTCAAGCACGCTTGCTTGCAGCATCATGCGTTTCTGTACGGCAAAGCGATCTTCAACGATTCGATCCCAAACGGTTTCGGTATCAAAATCTTCTGGGGATTCGGTGAGAAAGCCTAAATGTCCACCGACATTGACTGCCAGAATTGGAATGTTGTCGGCGGCTAAATTTCGAGCCGCAGATAAGGCAGTGCCATCGCCACCCAGCACGATCGCTAAATCAATTTTCTGCGTTGCTGAAGCTAAAAATACCGGATACGGATTATCCTTTGGCCCGCTTGGGCCAAGCAAAACATGACAACCGCGCTTTTCGAGCACACGAGCGCAGTTTTCTGCCCAGCGTTTGCTGATCGGATCGCCGGACTTGTGCACAATAATGACTTGGTTAAGTTGCACGTTACAAAATCAGGTTGACTGATGATCATTTTGCAACTGTTGCACCGTGTCGATCGATAATCCCGTCACGCGAGCGATGGCGTCGATCGTCATTCCCTCATTTAGCAGGGTTATCGCCACTTGCCTCAACGCCTCCGCTTTCCCTTTTGCTTCTCCTTGCGCTAAAAGGTCTTGATAAATAACTGACTCTTGCATAAGGTCGCTCCGGATAATTCGTTGAATATCTTGTCTACTTAATACTAATCCAGCCAAGATTGCTGCTGACGCTGCCACGTCACCTTGCAAGCGTGAATTTGAGATTCTCTTGATCTCTCGTGCCGCCGCAATCAGGGTTTGTGTTTTGTCGTCGGTCTGAGTCAGAACCGCAAAGGGCAACAGTCCTGGGTTTTCTAGAAACGTTGAGGTGGGTTGCTCCCAAAGCCGAATCACCTCAAACTCGTGATGCGTTTTTTCAAGCGTGAACGTGGTTTGCATCACCAACTCTGAACCTGTCTGTTTTAAGTAAACAACTGTTTGTTTCATCTGCTTATCTGGAAAGCGGCGATGGGTGCGAAGCCGATAGTCGATCATCCGAAATGGAATGAGTGCTTTGGGCTGCGTTTGAAATTCGAGATGCAAAACGAGGTTTTCCGACTCTAGCAAAATCAGGGCATCGGCTCGAATGGGTTCCAATGATAATTCAGAAGGGCTGAGTTGGGTAAAGATAATGGGTTCACCGAGCAGCCAAGCGGCGAAATCTGTTGGAAAAGTTTCGGTGAGAAATTTGCAGACGTTATCAAACATATTGCGCTCGGATCAAGTCGGCTCCGCTTAAGTCTTCTTGCGGCAAGGTCTAAAAGATTACTCATAGTATAGAACAAGCGATCTAGTTTTTATTTTGCAAAAAATTGGGGCACAATTCGTTGCACCCCAGAAATGATTGAATTTGAAATTAGATTTACCACTTGAGCAAATTGAATTGCTCCATATCGATCGTGTCCCGATTTCGATAAATCGCCAGCACGATCGCTAATCCGACCGCCGCTTCCGCCGCCGCGATCGTAATTACAAAAATCGTGAAAATCTGTCCTTTAATCTGCTGCGGATCGAGGTAGTTAGAAAACGCCATCAAATTTAGATTGACTGCATTCAGCATTAGCTCGATCGACATCAACACGCGAACTGCATTTCGGCTTGTGACCAATCCATACACGCCAATGCAAAATAGCGCTGCCGCAATGAGTAGAAAGTATTGAAGTTGCATTTGTTTTCAACCTTATTTGTCTGGATTGTTTTGACCAGCCGCAATCAAATCGCGAGGACGCTCTGGCAACGTCAGCGTTTTCGCTTTTCCGATCTGCTCAGGCGCTTCGGGGATAAATTCGCGACGAGCCAGCACAACGGCACCGACCAGCGCCATCAGCAACAAAACCGATGCGAGTTCAAACGGTAATAAATAATCGCTAAAGAAATGCAGACCGATCACGACGATCGACGAATTTCCCGCAGGCGTCGCACTAGACAAAGCCCAGGGTGTCGAAACCACCATCGTGCTCAACAGCGCAAAAATGCCAAAACACACCAGCGCGGTTGCACTTCGACGAATCCACGACTTGGGCACGGGCTTAAAGTTCTCCCGCTTGTTTACCAGCATGATCGCGAACAAAATCAGCACGTTTACCGCACCGACGTAAATCAAGATTTGTGCAGCAGCGACAAAATCCGCATTGAGCAGAAAATACAGACCCGCGATGCTGATAAAAGTACCCCCGAGCAGAAATGCCGAATACACGATGTTTTCGAGCAGCACAACGCCAAGCGCAGACGCTAACAGCATCACTGTTAGAATCCCAAACGAAACAACTTGAACACCTTCCGCTAAATTCACGGTTCTAACTCCTAAACTCCAAAGCGGCCGAGCAATCCCAGCCGCCACCGTTCACTATGACTGAGATTGAGCAATTTCTTCAGGCAGTTTGCCAACTCGACGCGCATCGGCCGGCAAATCGTGCGGGGATGTAACCCCTTTTGGCAGATAAACGAATTCGCGCAGAGGCGTCACCATCGAATCATTTGTCACTTTATACGGCAGACGACCCAGCGCTACGTTGTCGTAGTTGAGTTCGTGTCGATCGTAGGTAGACATTTCATACTCTTCGGTCATCGACAAACAGTTTGTGGGACAGAACTCCACGCAGTTGCCGCAGAAAATACAAACTCCAAAGTCGATGCTGTAATGCTTGAGCTGCTTTTTCTTGGTTTCTTTGTTGAATTCCCAATCAACTACAGGAAGGTTGATCGGGCACACGCGAACGCAGACTTCGCAGGAAATACACTTATCGAATTCAAAGTGGATTCGTCCCCGAAAGCGCTCAGACATAATCAGCTTTTCATACGGATATTGCACCGTGATCGGGCGACGACGCATGTGATCAAACGTCACTGCTAAGCCTTGCCCAATATATTTACCCGCTTGAAACGCTTCTTTGGTATAGTCACCGACTTGTTTCAGAAATTTCAGCATCGTGTTCTCCAAAAGGAATGAGGGGAAGAGCAATAGAGCCTAAATCACCCCTTACATCTAGCCGCCAAAGGCAACCGGAAAAGCCAGCTTTAACCCAGCCGTAAGCAGCAGGTTTACCAGCGACACCGGAAGCAAGAATTTCCAGCCGAGGTCGAGAAGCTGGTCAATTCGCACGCGGGGCACCGTCCAGCGCATCAAAATTGCCAAAAACAACAGGAAATAGGCCTTTAATACTGTTGTACCAATTCCTAGCCCTGCAAAGATGATTTGAAGCCAGGGAGTCGTTTCGCTCACGCCGATTAAATTCGCGATCGTTCCCAACGGAACCGGGAATTCCCAGCCGCCCAGATATAAAACCGCAAACAGCAGCGACGACAGCACCAAATTCATGTAAGAGCCGAGATAAAAGAGCGCAAACTTCATGCCTGAGTATTCGGTTTGATAGCCTGCGACGAGTTCTTCTTCAGCTTCGGGCAAGTCAAACGGAATTCGCTCACACTCAGCCAGCGCGGCAATCCAGAAAATGATAAATCCAACTGGCTGACGCCAAATGTTCCAGCCGAGAATCCCGTAGCCCGTTTGCTGCTGCACAATATCAACTGTGCTGAGTGAATTAGACATCATCACAACGGCTAAAACCGAGAGCGCCAACGGCAGTTCATAGCTAATCGACTGTGCGGCGGCTCGAAGTCCACCGAGCAAAGCGTACTTGTTATTAGAAGAATAGCCCGACATCAATAGACCGATCGGCGCAATGCTCGAAAACGCAACCCACAGGAAGACTCCCATTGTGACGTCTGTGATCACCAGGTTCTGTCCGAACGGCACGATCAGAAACGACAGAATCACAGGAATCAGCACGATCGCTGGCCCAAGCGTGAATAAAAGCGGGTCTGACTTTGCGGGAACCACATCTTCTTTGAAGAGGATTTTGAGACCATCGGCAACGGGTGCCAGCACGCCAAGCGGGCCGATGTATTCCGGTCCAATGCGTTGCTGAGCGGCAGCCGAAATTTTGCGCTCAAGCCATGTACTCACAAGCATTCCGACGAGTGCGCCCACAAGGACGACGAGCATCGGCAACGGCATCCAAATTGCTTTTGCGGCTCCAGATGGAACACCTAAGCTTTTAAGGGATTCAATAAAGGTTCCTTGAAGGTCAATTCCTGGGTTCATGGTTCCCGATCCATAGGAAGGCATCCGAAGAGAGCGTCCATCTTCAGCATGAAGATTTAGAGACGGTCTCAACGTCTATCAGTATAGCGGTCGGGTTGCAACCAAAACGTAGCGAAATGCTGAATTTATCGCGGTTTGAGGTATCGAACTATCTAATGAATAGGATTGACTGAATCGAATCCTTCTTGAGTCAGAATTAAGCAATCCTCTATACCCGTAAAACCGTTTCATAAAGAAACCCCCAGAAGCAAGATGTCTGAGGGCTGGAGTTCCTGAAAATCGTCACGTAGCTATAGTCACAAGGGATCGTTAAATAAGCAAGAGGGGTTTCACCCTCTAGTGTGATTTACGAAATCTTTACCGATCGTCGATCGCCACATACGGTGCGTTGTGTAGCCCTGTATAAATCTGAGTCGGACGAAAAATTCGATTTTCGGCAAGCTGCTCTTTCCAATGCGCCAGCCATCCTGCTGCTCGCGAAATCGCAAACACAGGTGTGAATAAGTCAGTCGGAATTCCAAGCTTGCTGTAAACCAAGCCGGAATAAAAATCGACGTTCGGGAAAATGCCGCGATCGCCTAAACGTTCTTCAACGGCTTTTTCGAGTTCAACGGCGATATCGTAGTATTTGTCTTGTCCGAACTTTTCAAACAGTTGCTCGGCTAACTGTTGCAGAATAATTGCTCTGGGGTCTTTGACTTTGTAAACGCGGTGCCCAAAGCCCATAATGCGCTGCTTGCGCTCTAGTCGATCGTCGAGATACGGACGCACATTTTCAACCGATCCGATTTCTTCGAGCATTTCGATTACTTCTTCGCTGGCTCCTCCGTGAAGCGGGCCGGCCAACGTTCCGACAGCCGAAGCGATCACCGCATACGGATCGGTCAGCGTCGAGGCGGTTACCATTGCTGAGAATGTAGACGCATTAATCGTATGTTCGGCGTGCAGCGTTAAACTAATGTCAAAAATTCGGGCGGCAAGCGGTTCTGGTTCTTGTTCGCTCAACATATACAAAAAGTTTGCGGCATAACCGAGATCATCACGCGGCTGAACCGGATCGTTTCCTTTGCGCATTAGTTGAAACGCAGCGACCATTGTGGGAACTTTTGCCAAAATCCGCACAACCGCCTCTCGAATGTAAGTCGGATCATCAAGGGCGCGTTTTGAGTAAAACAATCCCAACGCTGCCGCACAGGCTTGCAGAGCGTCCATCGGATGACCGGATTCTGGAAAACATTTCATCATGTCCCGAATGCGGTACTTTAAGCGTCGATGAAACTGAATCTCGTGCTTAAACTCTTCGAGCACCGTTTGAGTCGGTAGCTCTTCGTAAATTAGCAGATAAGCCGTTTCCAAAAACGTGCTTTTAAGGGCAAGTTCCTGAATCGGGATACCCCGATACTCTAAGATTCCTTTCTGCCCGTCTACAAAGCTAATACTCGATTGGGTTGCAGGAATCCCTTCTAAACCTGCCCTGTATTCGACCGTCATGGGTTCACCGTTGGCTTAATTGAATTCAAAATTTTAACTTACCAGATTCGTTGACAGGGTTTGTAGTGTACCTACCAGACCTGATCGTAAATCTCGATCGTCTTTATCGAGAATCAATGCCAAAATCGGCTTAAGGTAGCACATTTTAGTGCTGAAGACTACAAATCCCCCATATTAATCCATGAACGTTTGCAGAATTTTATAAAAGACAATATTATCAAGATAGAAAGATTTACACCTTGACTAAATTGCATCTACCCATTAGCCAACTGACTCCTTCCCTCGCCGGAGCGCTAACCGGAAGGAGTCGATTGGCGTTTTTTGTATACTGTCGTAAGGAGTTTTATGCCTCACAACTATTCCCACCGTAAACCTCGCGAAAAATCCGCTAAAGCTGCTCGGTTTTCTGACGCCCCGAAACGGGAATCGCAGCAGTTCGATCGAGACCGTTCTATCCCGCCAAAAACTAGTTTGACGACGCTCATCGAGCAAGACGCGCCACTCTTCACGCACAGTCAACTGGTTTTGATGTATGGCCCTTTTCAAACCGAGCTGGCACCTGAAGCAGGTCAAGGCGTCGCTTCTTGGATTCGAGATTGCATTCGTAAATATGGGTTGCCGAGCTTGATGCGGTTTGATCATCGTCGCCGCGCCCAAATCTTTCGACGAGATCAGTTTCAACCCTGGCTTGAGCCATTGATGGATCAAGCGTGTTAAATCGATCGCGGGAAACGCCAGGCGGATCGCTGCGCTAGTTGCTTTGCAAATAAAGTTAGCTTCGCAAGTGACGAGCGGCGGCGACACAAACGAAGTCTGCCGTTGCGGACTAGTGTTTAGAAGTGGCTGTATAGTAGCGGTTTCATTCGCCAGACATCCAGCCGTAACGGATTTTCAAATTGCAGAATTAAGCACGACTTAGCAGGGCGCGATTCGCTAACGCAAGTTGCTTCGCGATCGGTTAGAGTGGGCTGATGAAACCTGCGTCGGTGCTTAATCTATGACGGTTCAATATGATTTGCTGCTGCGTCGCTGTAAGCTGTTGAAAACGCCAGATCGGTTTGAAATCGTGGATGTAGCGATTCAAGGCGGGAAAATTGCGGCGATTCATAACTCTGAAGGAACCGACACCCTGATCGAAGCGACGGGTCAAATCGAATTGGATGTCAACGAACAGCTTGTTAGTCCGCCGTTTGTAGAATCTCATATCCATCTTGATTCTGCGCTGACGGCCGGACAGCCGCGATTTAATCAAAGCGGAACGCTGTTTGAAGGCATTGGGATTTGGCGCGATCGTAAACAAAACTTGACGCTGGAAGATGTCAAAAATCGAGCGATCGAGACGCTAAAACGACAAGCGATGCAGGGCGTTTTGTTTGTGCGCTCTCATGCTGACGTGAGCGAAACGAGCTTAACGGCGCTTAAAGCGTTGCTTGAAGTGCGGGATGCGGTGAAAGATTGGATCACCGTGCAGATTGTCGCGTTTCCGCAAGACGGGATTTATGGCGGCAAGCGCAACGAAGACCTGATCGAAGAAGCAATGAAACTGGGAGCCGACGCGATCGGCGGCATTCCGCATTATGAATTGACTCGCGAAGACGGTGTGCGATCGATTCACCGGATATTTGAACTCGCACAACGGTACGATCGCTTAATCGATGTGCACTGCGATGAAATCGACGACGACCAATCGAGATTTCTTGAAGTAGTGGCAGCGTGCGCAATTCGCAGCGAAATGGGGTCAAAAGTAACTGCCAGCCATACAACTGCATTCGGCTCGTACAACAACGCTTATGCATTAAAGCTACTGGGATTTTTGCAGCGCACGCAGCTTAACTTTATTGCCAATCCGCTTATTAATATCACGCTGCAAGGTCGTACCGATACCTATCCAAAACGGCGTGGCGTCACTCGTGTAAAAGAACTTTGGCAACAAGGACTCAACGTGAGCTTGGGTCATGACTGCGTGCAAGATCCGTGGTACTCGCTAGGGACGGGCAACATGCTAGATGTGGCGTCAATGGCGGTGCATGTTTGCCAAATGACCGGACTTCCTGAAATTAATGCTTGCTACAACATGGTGACGTGGAACGGTGCGAAAACGCTGAACGTTGAAGATCAGTACGGCGTCGAAGTGGGCAAACCTGCGAATTTGATGGTGTTGGATGCGATCGATCAATACGATGCGATTCGGCGTCGCGCAACTGTTCAGTTTGTGATTTCTCAAGGGAAACTTTTGGCGAAAACGCAACCGCCGCAAACCGATTGGATGGGCGGTTAGCAGGCGGCAATCTTGATCAAACGGAAGACTCGATCGATTCCCATTCAAGCGATAATAAAAGCAGAGTTCATCTGGCTTTTATGTGTCCTACGAATTCTGCTTGTACCAGTGGCGTTGTAGTGGTCAATCAGCAGCACGATCGCACAGTGCGTTACCTTGCTCAGCGTCCCGCTTTGGCTGCCAAACCGCCGCGAAAAGCGCCAAAGTTTTGTACCACGATCGAAAACGGATTAGTCGTGGTGCGACCTGTTCATTCTGAGTAATCTAGGTTGTCGGTTTGGGTTGGCTGGATCGGCTCAATGTCGTGAAAGTGCGTGTAGTCAATGTAACGATCGCCCGCACTGGTTTTATGAATCACATCAACTAATCGATGATTCCAATGAATATCTTGAGGGGCGTAGTCGTGACGAGCATGAAGCACCTGCTCGACGGTTTCATCGATGCCGCTCAAGGTTGCAACGACCAAGCAGTTTTTTTCGATCATCATTTCGGGCGTCATGCCGTAAAGCGGACTCGATTCGTCGATCGGGTGCAGCGCACTCCACGTTAAGACGAATCCGGGCGTTTGCGAGCGAATTAAACTGAGATCGTGAATGCGTCTAATGTAGCGTCCTTCGATTGTGACTTCATCGCGCAGCAAATATACCCGCATTTGAGCTTCGAGAATTTGATTGCGTCGCTTATTTGCCGCTCGAAAAATCAAGCTGGGTACGCCTTCAAACGGAGCAATCACCGCAGCATCGGTAAAAATCACTCGTGCGGTCGGACGCGAAAATCGCGCAAATGAGATGCCAGTCAGCAATGCGATCGCGACGAGTTGCACCATTGCTTCAACGGTGACAATCGAATTGGCGTAGAACGTTTTGGGATACATCGAGCCATAGCCGATCGAGCCAAACGTTTGCACGCTGAAAAAGAAATGATCCCAAAACGATCGCGGATCGGCGTTGGCAACGCAATCTCCGCCTGCTAGATAAAGCAAGGCAAACAGCGCATTCGTTCCCATATAGATTGCAACCACCAGCCCAAAAAATCCTTGCCACGGAATCGTCAAGAGCAAATGATACGGATCGCGCCAATACGAATACCAAACATTCAAGCCGACAATTTCAAAGCGTCCGTTACGAACCTGAATTTTGACGCGAGGCAAGCGCCGATGACGGAAAAATTTCATTCTACGCTTCTATCGATGATTAGCCTTAGATTAGCGAATTACAAGCTGATCGAGATTTAACCAGTTGCGGCTGTTTTTTGAACGGTTGAAGATAATTGAAATCGTGTTATCTCCGGGCTTGAGCGGCACGTTTGGAATGGTGATGTTGCTCCAGGTTGACCAGTTTGCTGTTCCTGGAAACAGTTGCGCATCGATGATTGATCGTCCGTTTACGAAAATAAATCGAGTCGCGTTACCGCCTGCCGCCGAGTATCGCAGCGTCAGATCGTAGCGTCCGCCGATCGCAATCTTGACGTTGAAATCAACCCATTGACCGTCTTGATTCCAGCCTGCAACGTATCCGGCTCCGGCAAATCCGGTGTAAATCGATTCCACCGTGAGATTGTGCACGATCGTATCTTCGGCTTGCAGCGTGATCGGATCGCGACTTGCCACGATCGAAGCGTTGAGCGTATCCACGGCAGCGCTTTGACGGGCAGCATCGGCTCGATCGAAATTGTCTGCCCAACACAAGCCGAATTGATTTGATTGATTGCGGCATTGCAGCCAAATCGAATCCGCATTGCGCAAAATAAACTCCCGGTAGCTCGCTTTATTCACGGTGCGATACAGTTCACACAGCGTCCGCACAAAAATTCCTTTGAACTGTGGGCCGTCTACGCCGCAATTTGGCTCACACGGTTCGCGCAAAACGCCGTTAGGTGCGAGAAGCTTAATGGTGGCGTCTGCGATCGCCTGCGCCTGCTCTAAATACGACGTATCGTTTGTAATTTTGTACAAGTCGGTCAATCCGCTCAAAATCACGCCTTGATTGTATGTCCAGGTTGGCTGGCCATTATTTCGACACGCACTATCCAAGCCATCGTTGATCAAATTGCTGCTGTTGATCAGTCCCGTTTTTTTGAACCAGTTCCATTCGCGCATTGCCCAATCGAGATAGCGCTGGTCGCGAGTTCTAAGGTAAAGCCGAGTCGCGATCGTTAAAAATAACTCATTCGCGATCGCGTTCTTATACTTGTGTTCTTTGTTCCACCAAATCCCACCCCCGCAGGTATTATCCCAACCTTTGGTCATGTCATCGAAAATGATTTTTGCTGTGTTGAGATATCGGGCTTCACCGATTAAATCAAATGCTTTAATCCACGTTAACGCCCACCATCCTTGATCGTCGTAAAAATCGTTGATAAAATTGTTTCCCTTATTCTTCTCAAACGTGTTAAAAATATCAGTTCGATAAGTCAGCGTATCGGTGTAGTTACAGTAATCGATCGTTGTCTCCAACACATTCGCACTATTCCACCAGCCTGTGGTATTCCACAATCCAGTGGAAACGTTGTAAAACGTTTGCAGCGTTGCCATTCCTGCGGTTGCTCGTTCTTGGTAAGTGGCGACAGTCATAGAAATTTCTCGGTACTTCTAACGTGTGTTATAGCGCACCTTTCTTGATTCTTTAACGCTTTTTCGTCGCGTGCTGATCACGAAGGCGCTATCATCAAAGTGAAATTTTATAATTCTCGTGTCAAAAATACCGGAATCGAGCTATGCGTTCTTGTAGCGCTTTGTTAGACAATCTTTGTTAGACAATTGCACCGTTGCGGCTCCAAATTGCAAGATTAACGCGCAATTCCGTACAATCGCTCTAAAATTGTGTTCTAATCACGAGCTGAAAAATTAAGCTTAGAAAGTCAACCATTGCGCCTACCATGCCGCTTACCTTTATTACGAAAAACAAGAAAAAGCAACGCCAAAAGCGCCTGATAATTGGCAGCACGATCGCGCTGAGCTTGATTGCATCGGTTGGCTACTGGTATGTATTTGTGGCTGGCGTGCCGCAGCTCGACGCACCGCCAATCGAAGAAGTTCAGGGGCTTAATTTTCAGGTTAAATCGTTTTACAGCGAGGCAATGGGTGCAGAGCGACGCTACGGAGTGATTTTGCCGCCTGGATACGAGCATCATTCAACTCGACGCTATCCGGTGATCTTTTTACTGCATGGCGGCCACGGTAGCGAAAATGATTACCAAAAGAAAGCCGGAATTACGGCTATTTTGAAAGAGTTGTATTCAGAAAAACGGCTTGCTTCTGCGATCGTAATCACGCCCGATGGCAACGACAATCGAGGCACCAGCCCATTTTGGGATTCAGACTATTTTGATGGCCCAAACGGAAAAGTTTCGACGCTAATTGGCTCGGATCTGGTGAAAGAAGTGAAAAAGGAATTTCGCACGATTAATGATCCGAGCTATTGGGCGATCGGGGGTCTTTCTTCGGGTGCGTGGGGTGCATTCAATATCGGATTAAGACACATTAACGCATTTCACATTATCTTCGGGCATACCGGATACTACATCGATAAAAGCGGCGATGAAAACAGTCCGCAAACCTTTATTCAAACCCTGCCCCCCGATCAGCTTAAAAAGCTGCGCATTTATCTGGATGCTGGAAAAGACGATCAGAAGTTCTTTAACGCCACAAAAGATTTTCATGACACGCTCGATCAATTAAGCGTTTATAACGAATTTTATGAATTTCCCGGTGGACACGAACTCGCAGTCGGAGAAAATAACGGTTGGAACTATTGGCGGCAGCATCTTAAAGATTCGTTAAGTTTTGTGGAACGTCAGTATAAAGCGGCTCAAGAAGCGAAAAAACACAAGCACCATTGATTTTGTTGTCCCTTTTCATTTATGCCAAAGCTGAAATTTCCATTACTTCGCAGGTTGCGAAATCGCCCTGCAAATCTCGACTTTAAGACGCAGCTTGGCGTTTGGTCAGCCGCGTTTTTAACTGGCGTGATGGGGATTGTGAATTTATGGTCTGCTGTTGCTCCAAGCTTTCCTGACCGAGTGGATTGGCTACGGCATTTTTTCCCGTTTTCCGTGCGGGCGGGCGGTCATTTGTTTGCTGCCTTAGCGGGGTTTGTGTTGCTGACGCTGGCGGCAAACCTGCTTAGACGCAAACGAGTGGCGTGGTATCTTACGGTGAGCTTGCTGATCGTGTCGATCGTGTCTCATTTAGTCAAAGGGTTAGACATCGAAGAAAGCTTGCTGGCAACAATTCTGCTCGTGCAGTTGTTCATTTTGCGCAAAGCTTACACGGCACGATCGGATCGTCCGTCGATCGCGCAAGGCATTCGCGTGTTGATTGCGGCAATTCTATTTACGCTGGCGTATGGCACGATCGGGTTTTACATTCTTGATGGCTATTTTCGCATTAACGGCGAACCTGTTAACTTCAATATGAGCGGAGCAATTTGGCAAACGCTGGCACTCTTTTTTACGGCGGATAATGCCGGATTAGAACCGCGTCGCCGCTATGCTGATTTTTTCTTGAATTCGATTTATGCAGTTGGTTTAGTCACGTTAACGTATGCGTTGGTAATGCTGTTGCGTCCGGTATTGCTGCGCGGTGATCCGGCAACGCTGCACGATCGTCATCGTGCGCGTCAAGTTATCGATCAGTACGGTCAAACGTCGCTGGCGCGATTGGCGTTGATGTCGGATAAATCTTATTATTTCAGTCCGTCGGGGCAAACGGTGATTGCGTATGTGTCGAAAGGACGCGCCGCGATCGTGCTGGGCGATCCGATCGGGGCGGAAAGCGATCGACGCGAAGCGGTGATCGCGTTTGGACAGTTTTGCGCTCAGAATGACTGGTTTGCCGCGTTTTACGAAGTGCTGCCCGAACAGCTTGGACTTTATCACTCGTTGGGATATCGATCGGTGCAAATCGGGGAAGAAGCGATTATCGATTTGCACACGTTCAACCTCAAAGGAAAAGCAAATCAGGATTTTAGAACCGCGATTAATAAAATGACTCGTGCGGGATATCGCTTTCAGGTGTACGAGCCGCCGATCGACGATGCTTTGTTTCAACAGCTTAAACCCGTGAGCGATGAATGGCTCAAAGACAAGCAAGGATCAGAAAAACAGTTTTCGATCGGCTGGTTTAACCCGGAGTATTTGCGCGATTATCATGTTGCCGTGGTGTATAACGCCAACGGTAAAGTGATTGCGTTTTCAGATTTGCTGTCCGGCTACAACCGCAAAGAAGTCACCGTTGACTTGATGCGCCATCGCAACGACGCGGAAAAAGGCATTATGGATTATCTATTCGCCATGATGCTGCAACACTTTCAAAAAGAAGGCTACGACAGCTTTAATTTCAGCCTTTCACCGCTTGCAGGCGTTGGAGAAGCACCGGATGCGCAACGAATCGAGAAAGGTTTGCACTACTTTTTTGAGCATTTAAATCAGTTCTACAACTTCAAAGGCTTGCATCACTTCAAAGAAAAATTCCGCCCGCGTTGGGAACCGCGCTATTTAGTGTTTCCGAGTTTATCCGTTTTGCCAGATATTGCCGTGGGATTGGTGCGGGCAGATTCGGGCGATCGCTTGTTCGACTACATTAAGCCTGGAACCTAGACCCTGACCACACAAAGCGGTTACTTCGCATCACGAGTAACGTTCAGCAACCGCTTTAAACCTTTGTTTAACGAGTTCAGATTTATTGTCCACAGGTCAATACACCACCGCTAACTCTGGGCTGATACCCAGGGTAGCAACGAACTGCAACCCGATCGCCACTCCGAGTCATGTTCAAAATATAAGCGGGTTTACCTCCTAATACTGCTGGAACAAGACTAGGCGGAAGCGGTGCAGTTGCGATCGCGGGCATCAAGCTGGCAGTACCAATCCATACGGTTGCTGTTCCAACGACTAATCCCGACAGGCGCTTCGTGAACTGAGGCATTGATTCCACTCCCTGAAAAATTAGTTTAGAAGAATTTTCGGAATTTCTGTAATTAATGTAAAAAGACAGTTTAGTGATTGTCAAGCAGTAGCCGCCAGTCTAAACGTAGAATCAAACCCTTAGAACCGAGTCATGGCGCTTTAACGGCATCTTAGTTTAGATCGCTTCACCGCTTGTTTTTGTGTGCAGTCTTAAAAGTGGCACAAACTTCTTTGTCAAAATCATCCTGATTGTTAGCGCCAACGCTGATAAAGAAATAATATTTCATTAATCCTTTCTATGGCTGCTCTTACTTTGTTGGCGCTATCCGCTACGGTGTGCAACTCCGAAGACATCGGTTCTAATTCGCTTGATTCTGTTCAACCCCACTTGACGATCGTTCGCAGCGCAAAGCCGCAGTTTTTGTCAGAAATCGCTTTGTCCTCGTTTGATTTTCGCTTCGGTACTCCAGAACTGCACCGCCAACCCGAATTCGCCCGAACGGTTTCACAAACCGATTCAGTTGGTGCGCTGCGTCACTCCGAAGAAGCTGCATCTGTACCGCGATCGGGGGGACAGCTTTATGTTCAGCGCCTTGCTGCACTGAGAACAGGACAGCTTTACACCCGCTTGCCAGCAAATAGTTTTCGAGAATGGTGGCAGTATGCATCGGTGCAACCTACGCTGCAAGACTGGCGATCGCTGCTGACGCTGGAAGCGCAAGCGGTGGCAAGCGGACAAGGAAATCAACGACTTTCTGTTCTGCTGGGGGATTCGATTAGCTTATGGTTTCCTTCAGAGCGATTGCCGAAACATCAGCTTTGGCTCAATCAAGGCATTTCTGGGGATACGACCTGGAATATTTTGTCGCGGTTATCCGTTTTTGCGAATACGCGCCCGGATCAAATTTATGTGATGGCGGGCATTAATGATTTGAAGCTGGGAGCGCTAGACGTAGAAGTGTTGTCGAATTTGCGAGAGATTGCGCGGCGACTACGATCGATGCATCCTCACGCCAAAATCATTTTGCAATCGATTTTGCCGACTCGACTTCCCGGAGTCACGCCAAAACGCATCGAGCAGCTTAATCAGCAAATGGCGACGATCGCTCAGCAAGAAGGCGCAGAGTATCTTGATTTGTTTTCGCAATTTGTGAATCAAAACGGAGAATTGAGCAGCGACTATACCACCGATGGCTTGCACCTCAACGCTCAAGGATACGAGGTTTGGCAATCTAGGGTTGAACGATCGGAGATTCGGATTGCGCAAGTGCAATAACGTGCGTTGAGCAGGTTTTTTCGCTGCGTTGTGAGCGGGTTGTGCTTTCTAAATCTCCATATCTCAGGGACTCTGAGATCAAGACTGTTCTCTTTTATAGGGAATTTAGGGAGCTTTTTGAATTTGTAGCAATCTGCTTCGGTCAAACTGAAAATTACTCAGTAACGTCAGTTTTGGTTAAGCCTGGCGACTCAAGGCGCGGCTACACAGACCAAACCACGGGTTCCTTCATGGCAAATTTTGGGTGCAGTTCTCACCTGATCGCGGACTTAGAGTTGCGGCACGAATCCGAAGGAACCAGTCGTGTACCCGGAAACAATGTGCGCAGCTAATCGGAGGCGCTAGGCAGATTGGGATTCTAATCTGGTTAAGTTAAGCAGAGTGTTCCTGGTTATATTCAAGAAGAAAGAAATAGAATACTCTTCAAACGTTGCTTAGTTCGTGCACATGACAGAAAACAATTCGGCGGTTGGGTCAACGGTGCCTGTGCCAACCGCCTCGTTTAGAAATTTGCTACCGTCTTATCGATTCGTTCGTATCGAAGAAACGATTCTGCATGGTGCTCACGATCATCTAAGTTCGCTTGATACGTCGGCAATTCGAGTTTTGAATTGGAATATTGCTAAAAATAATCACGATCGCGCCTGGATCGAAGATTTTCAACACATTTTAAACCGCTATCAGCCGCACCTCATTTTTCTGCAAGAAGTTCGCATGTGTGCAACGGTAAAACGAGTTGAGCTTGCAGAATGGGGTTGGAGCTTTGCACCGAATTTTATTGATGCGTTTCATAACAGCTATGCAGGAGTGTTGACTGCGACAAAATCGGCTTGTTTGAAACAAAAAGCGATCGTGACTCAGCACGGTGAACCCGTCACCAAAACGCCCAAAGTATCGCTGATCACAGAGTATTCGCTAATGCATTCGCGCAAAACGCTGTTAACGGTTAATACGCATTTAATTAATTTTGTTGAACTAGCGAAATTTAAGGCGCAACTGCACGAAATCGAGCAAGCGATTAGCGCATGGCGCAACTCCGAAGGAACCGCGCTTCACTCCGGTGCGGTAATTTTTTCCGGCGACTTCAACACCTGGAATCGCCCCCGGTGGACAATGCTTGTGCAAATGACTCAGCGACTGGGGCTTACTCGCGCCAATTTTCCACCCCACGAAGCGCAGAACCTTAAGCGATTTTTGCTGTCGCCGCCGTTAGATCACATTTTTTATCGCGGGCTGCAACAAAATTATCTCCAAGCGCGGGTGTTAAACGACATTACTTCATCGGATCATAAACCGATGCTCGTTGAGTTTTATGAATAAATCATGCTGAGCGGTGACGTTATTCGGTTCCTCAGCCTTTTCGCTGTGGTGGTGCATTTGCTCGGTGTGATCAATGCGGCTCATGCGGTGATGACGGTACGATCGTCACGCGGGGCGGTGGCTTGGAGCATTTCGCTGTTAACGATTCCCTGGCTGGCGATTCCGTTGTATTGGGTGCTGGGTCGAAATCGATTTCACGGATATGCTGAAGCTCTGCACGCGGCGTATGTAGAACACAACACGCTGGCGCAACAAGTGTACGAACAGGTTTTACAACACAAAGCTGTATTGTCACCGCAGTTTGAGCTATTACAAAAACTTGCCGATACGCTAACCGAAATTCCGTTTACTGCTCACAATCAAGTTGAATTGCTAATCGACGGTAAAGACACATTTAAGTCAATGCTATCGGCAATAGCAGCCGCAACGGATTATATTTTGCTGCAAACCTACACGTTAGGCGATGACGCGATCGGCAACGAATTTCGTCGGGCATTAATCGAAAAGGCGCATCAAGGTGTTCGCGTGTATTTGCTGTATGACGGCATTGGCACACGCCGATTATCGCGATCGTATTTGCGATCGCTGCGTCAAGCAGGCGTGCAGGTTAAAGTTTTCAAAAGCACCAAAGGACGCGGCAATCGCTGGCAAATTAATTTTCGCAATCACCGCAAAATTGTGATTGTAGACGGTGCGATCGGCTTTGTCGGTGGCTTGAATATTGCTGATGAATATCTAGGTCACAAGCCGCCGTTGAGTCCGTGGCGCGATACGCATTTGAGATTACAAGGCGCGTCGGTGCAGTGCTTGCAGGGGAGTTTTCTGGGCGATTGGTATTGGGCGACTCGCGATATTCCCACCGTGCGTTGGGATGTGAAACTCGATCGCACGTTTGATCAAACCGTGCTGGTGTTTCCGACTGGACCGGCCGATAATTTACCGGCCTGCACGCTGTTTTTTGTCAATGCTATTAATCAAGCCACCGATCGCCTTTGGATTGCAAGCCCGTATTTTGTGCCCGATGATTCGATTTTAACGGCGCTCAAGCTGGCGGCTATTCGAGGTGTTGATGTTCGAGTGTTGCTGCCTAATCGGGCGGATCACTTTATGGTGTATTTTTGCGCGTTTTCTTACTACACCGAAATGCAGGCGGCAGGCGTGAAGCTGTATCGCTATCAGCCAGGATTTATGCATCAAAAAGTGATTTTAATCGATGATGCGATCGCCGGAGTTGGCACAGTGAATTTAGATAATCGATCGTTTTTTCTTAACTTTGAAGCAACGATTTTTGTGATCGGACAGCCGTTTGTCGGTGAAGTCGAAGCGATGTTGAAAAAAGATTTAAAGTCGTGTCGATTGGTCGCGCAGCCTGAATATAAAAAACAGCCGTTGTGGTTGAAGTTTGCTGCTCGAACGGCTCGATTGCTTGCGCCAATTTTGTAATCAAACTGCTAGGATCACCAGTGCACCCCGAAAATTTTCGTATGATTGATCATTCTTCTCGTCCTGAACTGCTGGCTCCTGCGGGAAACTGGGAGTGCGCCAAAGCCGCCATCGAGAACGGTGCCGATGCGATTTATTTTGGGCTAGAGCGCTTTAATGCCCGAATGCGGGCGGAGAATTTCACCGAGTCGGATTTGCCCCAACTAATGGCGTTTCTGCATCGTCGCGGCGTGAAAGGATACGTGACGATGAACACGCTGATTTTTCAGAACGAATTAACCGATGCCGCGCAATATTTACGATCGATTATTGCCGCCGGAGTGGATGCGGCGATCGTGCAAGATGTTGGAATTTGTCGTTTGATTCGGCAGCTATCACCGGATTTTCCGATTCATGCATCAACGCAAATGACGATTACAAGCGCGGCGGGCGTTGAATTTGCTCGATCGCTCGGCTGTCAGCTTGTGGTGCTGGCGCGGGAATGTTCGATTAAAGATATCGGCAAAATTCAGCAGCAGTTAAAGAATGAAAGTCTCAGCTTACCGCTTGAAGTGTTTGTCCACGGGGCGCTGTGTGTGGCGTATTCCGGGCAGTGTTTGACGAGTGAATCGTTGGGCGGTCGATCGGCAAATCGCGGTGAATGCGCTCAAGCGTGTCGAATGCCGTATGACTTGATTGTGGATGAGCGATTGGTCGATTTAGACAATCGCCGCTATTTGCTCAGTCCTCAAGATTTGTCGGGTTTGGCGGTTTTGCCGGATTTGATGGCTCAAGGTGTGAGTTGCCTTAAAATTGAAGGCCGATTAAAAGCACCGGAATACGTTGCAAATGTGACGCGAGTGTATCGGCAAGCGATCGATCAAATTGTTGGTACCGCTCAATTTAACGCGAACGAGAATGACGTCTACAGTCTTGAAATGGCGTTTTCGCGAGGATTGTACACAGGCTGGTTTAACGGAATTAACAATCAAGAATTGGTTCACGCTCGGTTTGGCAAAAAACGCGGCGTTTATCTCGGTGAAGTGACGCGCATTCGCAACGAGCAAGTCACGATTCGGGCTGAAGCGCCGATCAAACCAGGCGATGGCGTTGTTTTCGATAACGGACATCCTGAAGCAAAAGAACAAGGCGGACGAATTTATGCAGTAGATTGGCGCGGGCAAAATGCAGTTTTGACGTTTGGGCGCGATGCGATTCGCGCAAAACGCAACTCCGAAGGATTCGATTGGCGGCCCGTGCAGATTGGCGATCGCGTTTGGAAAACAAGCGATCCAGACCTTGATCGTCAACTCCGCCAATCCTACGCAGGCGATCAGCCGAAATTTCAGCGTCCGATTGCGATCGAGGTTTGGGGCGAAATCGGTCAGTTATTAAGCGCGATCGCTCGGGATGAAGTCGGGCATATTGTTCGCGTTGAATCGTCAATGCCGTTAATCGAAGCGCATTCACACCCGCTTACAACAGAACGATTACGATCGCAGTTTGAACGATTAGGAAATACGCCGTTTCGCCTGAATGATTTCAAAAATCATTTAACCGATGCGGCAATGGTACCTGTAAGCGAACTGAATCGGCTTCGACGCGAAATCGTTGAAGAATTGGAAACGCTGCGAATGCAACCGAAGCGCTGGCAGTTAAACACAAACGTTTCATTGTCAGAATTACAGCCAGTTTTAACCTCAACACAAGCGCAAACGCCAAAATTAATTGTTTTAGTGCGGGATTTAGCGCAACTGCAAGCGGTTTTAGAATCGGAAATTAACACGGTTTATTGTGAGTTTGAAGATCCGCGATCGTATCGTCAAGCCGTTGAACAAGCGCGATCGATTGCGCCCCAAACAGAAATTTGGGTTGCACCCCCCCGAATCACGAAGCCTAACGAAAACTGGATTTTGCAGCAGGTTCGTCGATCCGACGCTGATGGCTATTTAATTCGGAATTACGATCATCTGCGATATTTTGAGCACGATCGTTGCGTTGGAGACTTTTCGCTTAACGTTGCAAATGCGATCGCTGCCCAGCATTTCAAACAGCTTGGTTTAGAACGCTTAACCGCATCGTATGACCTCAACATCAATCAGCTTACAGATCTGCTCAAAAGCTGTCCGTCAGATTGGTTTGAAGTCACGATTCATCAACACATGCCAATGTTTCACATGGAGCACTGTGTATTTTGTGCGTTTTTATCTGAAGGAACGGATTACACTAATTGCGGTCGCCCGTGCGAAAAACACGAAGTAAAACTGCGCGTTGCCGCTAGCATGAGCGGAGCTAAACGTACCGGAACCGAACATTATTTACGCGCTGACGCGGGCTGTCGCAATACGGTTTTCAACGGGGTCGCCCAAACCGGAGCAGAGTTTGTACAACACTTATGGCAACTCGGCGTTTATCAGTTCAGGATTGAATTTTTAAACGAAATCCCAGCACAGGTAAAACAAAGCATCGATCGCTACAGTCAGCTTCTGCAAGGCAAGATGACAGGCGCTCAGCTTTGGCAAGATTTGAAGCTGCAAAATCAGCTTGGCGTCACGCGAGGAACGCTGCATTAGCGATCAACAAGGTCACAAAACAAGTTTATGTTCCTGCTATAGGTAGAATTGTTTTGCTGCAATCTTCACTACAGTCCTATTAAGCGTTTGACACAGGTTGCTGCTATGAAAGCTGAAGAACTTTTACAACGGTATGCCGAAGGACATCGAGATTTTCGATCGCTAGATCTTCACCGCGCTGATTTATCAAAAGCGTCGCTGAGTGGTGCAAACCTTTCTCAAGCGGATTTACGCGGCGCGAACCTGAGCGGAGCTGATTTATCGTACAGCGATTTAAGCGGGGCAGATTTGCGCGAAGCTTATCTTGGAGCCGCATTTCTCGCAAACGCCAATCTCACCGACGCAAAACTAAGCGGAGCCGATTTGCGTTGGGCATCGCTGATTCACGCCACGCCACCGGATTTAGAGCTAAGCGACGTGTTTATTCAACGTACAATTATGCCAAATGGGGGTGTTGCCGAAGAATAATCCCCAACTTCTGATAGAAGTTATTGCGATCGTTAATCTCGTAACATCTGCGATGTCATTATCGATTAACCTATATTGGAGGTTTTATATGAAACGTGTACTCGTGCGAGCGATCGTAATCGGTTTGATTGGACTGCTAAGCTGGACTGGCTTGTTTGCAAGCGCAGCGCTGCCTTCATTTGCTGCTACGGCGCAAAAATCTGCTCAAGAAGTAATTAGCCCTGATAGTGAAACGTATCCAACTCGCGAAGAAGCATACGACAAAGCGATTCAAGCTGCCAACGATCCGAAAGGTTTAGATAAAGAGTACGAGAAAGACATCAAGATCTTCAAGGATGAGAATCCGGATGATGTGAGCTTGGTTGAAAAGGCAAAAGATGTGGTTGAAAAAGCGACCGGGAACTAGTAATTAAATCAGCATGGTCACAACACTGCATCTAGGAATGTCCACTTCAAATTAATTTGAAGTGGATTTTTATGATTACGGAGTGCGATTTGACGTTTAAGCAACTATCTCGTTGATCGCCAGGCGTTTGAGGCAATTAACCCGAACTCACATTAAGTTAGCCTGAGTCCCGGATCAAAATCTCAACCCGCTTGGCGACTAAAGGCGCGTCTCATCGGTTCCTTCAGAGTTGCGCTTTGCGCGAATCCCAGTCCGCGATCGAGCGGACTTCACCCAGAATTTGCCGCGACTGAACCCGTGGGTGGTTTTGTCTGTGTAGCCGCGCCTTCGCGCCCGCTCAACCGGAACTCGCATTAAGTTACCTGGCTGAACTATTTCGATCGACAGAGTATTTCCTTTAATCTTAGACCTACCCTTAAAAAGTTCTTCAACTCCAACATCCACCATGCCCGATATTGTTGATACTGCAATGAGCGCAGGAACGTTTTCAACGCTTGTAGCGGCTGTAACAGCAGCAGGCTTAGACACAGCCTTGAAAAGTCCCGGGCCATTTACCGTTTTTGCGCCGTCTGATGATGCGTTTTCTAAGCTGCCGTCAGGCGCAGTTGACTCTTTGCTTGAAGATGTGATTATGCTTAGAAAAATTCTAGAGTATCACGTTGTTTCCGGTAAAGTGATGGCAGCAGATGTGGTTAACTTGAACACAGCAACCACGATCGCAGGCGAAGACGTTAGCATTGCTGCTTCAGAAGGAAGCGTTAAAATTAATAACGCTCAGGTTGTTATGGCAGATGTCGAAGCCGACAACGGGGTAATTCACGTGATTGATTCAGTTTTGTTACCTAAGTCAGTTAATTTGTAAACCTAAATGAAATCGCGATCGAGTGCAGTTGTAAGGCTCGATCGCGATTTTGTTTAAAATCAAGCTATGGCATGACCGTTGTATTCGTGCTGAAGTAGTAAAAGGCAGCACCTAGCAAAATAATAGCGACCCCAGAAGCCGTGCTGAGCAACAAGAACGACGAAGCATTCTTGCGCTCGGTTTTGCTGCTCGAAGATTGTAAGTTGTCGGTTTTCATAACGATTTGCTTTGAATAACAGTTGCGATCATTTTTCTCAACAACAGTCCAAGTAACATCTGGCTTTAGAATTAAGTTTGCGCTTGGTAGCAAACGATACACTCATAAAGAAACATAATTTTTTGTGCTTGCCGATCCATGGATCGCTAACATAGTGCAGAGAATCATTGTTCTTAAAGGGAGTTCCTATGGCGAAAACCGTTCTACCGGAAATGCTTGATGCCAAAACGCCGCCCGACGTTATCATCCGGGCTGAGCCGCGACAACCAGAAAGCGATCCGACCCTTGGAATTCCGGTTAGCGTCGATCGTCAAGGCACTCCAAAAAATCGATTGGTGTCGATCGGAGATTCGCTGAGTCAAGGGTTTCAGAGCGGTGCAATTTTCAATACAAAGCTGTCGTGTCCAGCGATCATCGCTTCAGAACTCGGCGTCAAAGATTTTCGCTTTCCTACTTATAAAAGTCCGGGCGATGGTCTTCCGTTGAATTTAGAACGAGTCGCCCGCGATTTAGAGTCGCGCTATGGTGGCAAACTAAACTGGTGGGAATTCCTGCCTGCGTTGCTTTCTTTGCGCGGAAATCTCGACAAAAACGAAGATTTCTGGGAACGCGGCGCGGGCGCTCAGTTTTCGTCACAAGGTTTGATTAATCACGATCTTTCTGTGTACGGCTGGGATTTACGCAACACTCTGTCTCGAACGGCTGACCTCTGTTTAGAGGTATTACAACAGCATTCACCTAAAGATAACTTTTTTAGTCAGGTTCCTGAATACGCGAACGATCGAGCGGCGATTCGAGTCTTAAACACGGCTCGAAATGCTCAGAACAAAGCGTTAACGCCGCTAGAAGCAGCGCAAGCGTTAGGACATGAAGGCACGCATGAGAACGCTGACGGAGATGGAATCGAAACGCTTTTAATTTTTATTGGATCAAACAATGCGTTGGGCAGCATTCTAACCTTTAAGGTTGTTTGGTCAGACGATCGATACGACGATATGGACTACAACGATCGCTATACGGTTTGGCGTCCAATTCACTTTAAGGCTGAGTTTGATTTGATTGCTGAGCAAGTCAAGCAGATTC
Source organism: uncultured bacterium (assembly GCA_964250455.1). GTDB lineage: Bacteria > Cyanobacteriota > Cyanobacteriia > Leptolyngbyales > Leptolyngbyaceae > CAXUFL01. Next base: position 20,391 of record CAXUFL010000006.1, on the reverse strand, counting down.
GAGCGCGGCATGTGATTTGGTGTACGGTTCCGCATGTGACCATTCCGCCGTTTGCGCGGGGCGTTGGTCAAAAAGTAAGTCCTCAATCGCGCTATTTTCCGTATTACACGTTGCCGTGGCTAACCGACGATCGCTTTAATCCTGCGCGTCATCCCCATTTAACCGCTCAAGAAGCGCGGGCGATCGATAGCGCGATCGATCAATACAACGATGCGATCGCGGATGTAGTGCGCGAAGGACGCAAACAGGGTCAAGATTGGTATTTGTTTGAAACGGTGGGATTGCTCGATCGCCTAGCGGCGCGGCGATTTTTTGATCAGCCTCAAGTTCAGCCGGATTGGTGGATGCCGTATGAGTTGCCTGCTCAACTGCAAGCATTAACGCCTGTTCCTGATTCCCGATACTTTATCTCAAACTCAACCGGACGCATTCAAGGCGGCTTGTTTTCGCTTGATGGTATTCATCCAACCACGATCGGCTATGGCATTTTGGCGCAGGAAATTATCAAGGTGATGCAGCTTGCAGGCGTTCAATTTTACGATCGTCAAGGTCAGAAACGGACTGATGCGGTTGGGGTGGGCTTCGATCGATTAATTGCCTTAGACACGCTAATTTCTCAGCCGCCCCGATTGATCGAAGACATTCTTAATGTAATCGGCTGGCTGGATGGCTCATTTAACGTGATGACAGGATTGCTGCGATCAAGTTATTGATAATGAACATCAGGTGTCAGTCAATTCGCTGACGTTTAATATCAATCCAAACACGCAACCTAACAGACAAGGGAGTTTACAAAGTTGAGTTATAAGGTTCGCTTTCAATGTCGATCGATGGCACATCACACTTCACTCAAAATTTTGCTGTACGTTTTTAGCAAATAATGTGGCTTCCAGGCTGTGATTAAGTACCCTACATATATCAATAACGCAGATAAAAGCGCGATCGGGAATGCAAACGGTAAATACAACGCATGACGTCGATCGTGCTGCATCATTTTGGAAACGCGATCGACAAACACGCTCAATTTGCCACCGATTCCAGACATCGTAGTTTCTGCGGTTGCTTCACGACTGGCACGACCGGGAAGCAGCTTTTTTTGCCAATAATAATCGTGTCCAATCAGCAAAAAGCGCCAAAAGAAGTGATGCAGTCCGCTTGGGGGTGCATGAAGCGCACGGGCAAGCGGTTGCTGCCAAATCGTTTCCCCGATCGCCATAAGCTGATGAGCGTGAATCACACAGTTGCCGCGATAAAGCGGTAAATGAGTTGGAATCGGGTACTTGAGCAACAGCGATCGACGAAACGCTACGTTATTGAGGAAATATTGCTGAATCGGCGTCGGCTGCGATCGTCCAGAATACTGCGGAAAAATGTACGTTAATGCCATTGCGGTTTGATACACCCCAACCCCGCGAGTCGTTGTTTCTCCCGCAACGATATGAACGTCGCGACGCTCGGCAAACGGCGTCAAAATGGATCTAAGCCAGTGCGAGTTATACAAACAATCTGAATCGTAATACACCACGATTTCTCCGGTCGCGATCGCCGCTCCGATCATCTTCGATTCGTAATACCCGATCCCCGCAGGTGCAGCGTGTACCTTCAGCCACGGGTACTGCTCACACAACTGGTTTAGTACCGTTGTTGGTGTATCTCCACTGTCAATTAAAACGACTTCGTTTGCCAAGCTCGGCGACGGATCTTGAGCCGCTAAACACTCAAGCGATCGCACCAAACCTTGAAAATCTGCATTCACAAGGTTCTCGGTTTCCAGCACGATCGAGAAGCTAGGTAATTCAGATTGCACGTCCAATACTCCACCGCCCTAGTTTTCACACTTTAGGGCAGTTCTATACGATTCATCATTCTGCTTTTGGCGTAGGTTGAGCCGCTCCAAAATACGCTTTGTAAATTTCATGCGCGATCGGCACGGCGGCGGTTGCTCCGAATCCACCGTTTTCAACGACCACGCCGATCGCAATTTGCGGATTGTTTACCGGCCCGTAGCCTACAAACAGCGAATTATCGGGCTGCCCTTGCACTTCTGCCGTTCCCGTTTTTCCGGCGGTTTGTGGAATTGAGCCATCGTTGAGGCTTCGCGCCGTTCCTTCCTGCACTACTGCAATCAATCCGGATTGAATTGTCTTGACCACATCCGGGTCAATCCCGATCGCTTCGGGCTGCATGTTCGGCTGATACGTTTGCTGAGTAAACAAATGCGGCTTGACGCGCTTACCGCCATTCGCGATCGTCGAAACCATTACCGCCATTTCGAGCGGCGTCACTTGCACCAGTCCTTGCCCGATCGCCATACTCACCGTATCGCCGACATACCACGGCTCACCGTACAGCTTTTGTTTTTGTGCCCGTGTCGGAACAATGCCGCGATTGCCTCCATCTAAATCCATCGTAGAGGTTGTGCCGATCCCAAATTTTCCTGCCCAGTTTGAGATGGCTTCCGGACCAACCGCGATGCCCACTTGATAAAAGAAGGTATTGCTGCTAAACGCCAGCGCATCCCGAAACCCGAGCGGGCCATAGCTGTCACCGTGTTCGTGAAACAAGGTTCCACCGATATTAATCGCACTAAACGTTGGAAGCACCGAGTCCGGTGAGAATTTCCCAGACATCATTCCTGTCGCAGACGTGACAATTTTGAACGTACTTCCGGGCGGATAGCCTTGTAAAGCGCGGTTCAGAAACGGATTATCTTGACTTTGTAGGGCTTTCCAAGTTTTTTCGCTAATTTTTTTGGTAAATATATTGGGGTCAAAGTTTGGAGCGCTGGCCATAACGAGTACGGCTCCGGTTTTCACATCTAGCACAACCACGGCACCGCGCCGATCGCCCAACGCTTTTTCTGCGGCTTGCTGAAGTTTGACATCGAGCGTCATTTGCAGCGACTGACCGGAAACGGGCGGCACCACGCCGAGCATTTTTAGCTCTTTCCCGCCTGCATCAACTTCGATCAAGCGATTGCCCCAAGTGCCGCGCAGCATCGCATCTTGAATCCGCTCTACGCCCATAAGCCCGACGAGCATTCCGACCGGGAAATCTGGATGCGCTTTGAGATCGTCGGCGGTTGCTTCTCCGATGTAGCCTAACACGTGAGCGGCAAGCGTGCCGTAGGGATATTGGCGCGTCGATTCTGACTGAATTTCGAGTCCGTGAATCGGTTCGCTTTCGTTGAGCGCGATGTACTGTTTGGCATCGAGTCCGCGCAGAATTCGCACAGGTGCCACCGATCGATATTTGGCTTGTTCGAGCTTTTTAATAATTTCTTCTTTGGGAATGTTCAGGATTTGACTGATGCGATCGGCGCTTTTTTGCCATTGCTCTTTGGTTTGCTCACGCGGATACAGGTAAACCGCTCGCGACACTTTGCTAAGCGCAAGGGCGTTTCCTTTGCGATCGACGACGTTTCCGCGATCGGCGACAACGGGTGTAGAGCGAATGCGGTTTTGGTCGGCAAGCTGGCGGTTGTGGCTGCCTTCGATGAGTTGTAGATACGCGAGGCGCATTCCGCAAACGCTCAGTAGCGTGGTCGCGATCATAAATAAAATTACCGCTCGAAACGATCGCTGCGATCGCGCTTTGTTGACCCACGCTTGAGCCGAGTTGAAAGACATCCCGTTTGCCATACGTCGCTCGTTAGTTTCTGCCTTTTAAGAATACACGAGTTCAAGTTTAGAGAATTTTTCAGGAAATGGGTTGGGTCGATTTCCTTTTTGAGAAACAGCGAAGCGATCGCAACTTTAAAGAATTCTAAATCAAGGCTAATCGGAGTTCTGCAATGTTCGCCTGTCTGAGGAATAATGAGGATTCAGACCTCATAAAAGAGCACCGATGGCAACTATCAACGATAATTATCTCAAACTGAAAGCGGGCTATCTGTTTCCCGAAATTGCGCGGCGGGTGAATGCCTTTGCTCAAGCAAATCCCGATGCACCGATTATTCGCTTGGGCATTGGCGATGTGACTGAGCCGCTACCCCAAGCCTGTCGCGATGCGATGATCAAAGCGGTTGAAGAAATGGGCGATCGCCATTCGTTTCGCGGCTATGGCCCCGAACAAGGCTACGACTGGCTGCGCGAAAAAATTGCCCAGCATGATTTTCAAGCGCGAGGCTGCAATATTGATGCTTCGGAAATCTTCATTTCAGACGGGTCAAAGTGCGATAACGGCAATATTCTCGATATTTTTGGCGATCACAATACGATCGCCGTCACTGATCCGGTGTATCCGGTTTATGTCGATACAAACGTGATGGCAGGACACACCGGAGACGCCAACGAAAAAGGCGAATATGCTGGATTAGTTTATTTGCCTGTAACGGCTGAAAATCACTTTACGGCTGAAATTCCCGCTCAGAAAGTGGATTTAATTTATCTGTGCTTTCCGAACAATCCGACTGGCGCGGTTGCGACAAAAGCGCATCTCAAAGCGTGGGTCGATTACGCTAAAGCAAACGGCTCGATTATTTTCTTTGATGCGGCTTACGAAGCGTTTATTACCGATCCGAGTTTGCCGCATTCGATTTACGAAATTGAAGGAGCGCGGGAGTGTGCGATCGAGTTTCGCTCTTTTTCTAAAAATGCAGGCTTTACGGGAACGCGCTGTGCGTTGTCGGTTGTGCCCAAAACGCTAACCGCAAAGGCGGCAGACGGTTCCGATGTCGAGCTATGGAAGCTGTGGAATCGTCGCCAGTCCACGAAGTTTAACGGCGTATCGTACATAGTGCAACGGGGTGCAGAAGCGGTTTATTCGGAGGCTGGACAAGCTGAAACAAAGGCGCTGGTGAATTTCTACCTGGAAAACGCCAAGATCATTCGCGAACAGCTAACTCAGGCTGGATTAACCGTCTACGGTGGTATAAATGCGCCTTATGTGTGGGTGCAAACGCCAAACGGGTTATCAAGCTGGGACTTTTTCGATAAGCTGCTGCAAGTTTGCAACGTGGTTGGAACACCGGGATCAGGCTTTGGTGCGGCGGGCGAAGGCTATTTCCGAATTTCTGCTTTTAATAGCCGCGAAAACGTGGTTGAAGCAATGCGGCGCATCACCGAAAAATTCAAAGTTTGAACGATTTCCAAATGTCGTGGTGAATAAATCTAGGACGTGTTTTAAACCTTCTTTGTGCTCGTTGCTGATTCACCCACAGTTCATTGGCAGGCTGAAAATGCAGCGTTTTGAAACACGTCCTAGCGTTTATTCGCCACGTGCTTATCTCCTGTATCGTTAACGTAATGAGATAACAAATGGCTTGAATGGGGTCTGAATCGGTGGATGGGCGGGTCGTTGTCTAAGGTGCCTGGCGAATGATTAGCTTCGCGCATTGCCTGCGGCTACGCGGCTACACAGACAGAACCACCCACGGGTTACGGAGTCAATTGGAAAGACCAGTCCCTGAAGGGGGACTTCGTTTGTGTAAGCGCGGTTTTAACCGCGCTTATAAATTAACCCGAACTCACGTTATCGTTAGAACCCTGACCGTTACGATCGCAACGATCGCCGCGCCATTCCACTGATCCCATCAATGCCGATCGTCAACAGCAAAAACGCACCCAGCGTCACGATCAGCGATCGATCATCAAAACTACTTAACTGCTCAACGAGCGATCGACCCAACCCCCCCGCTCCGACTAATCCAACAATCACGGTTTCTCGCATACACACTTCCCAACGGTAAAGCGTATAAGCGAGAAAACGCGGCGTGATCATCGGCAAAACGCCATACAAAGCCACCATCGCATCCGGTGCGCCTTGTGCTTTGAGCGCTTCAAGCGGTGGCTGCTCTAAGTTTTCAATTTCTTCGGTGAGCAATCGCCCTAAAATTCCCAGATTGTGTAACCCAAGCGCGATCGCTCCCGGCAAAATTCCCGGAAATAGCACAAACAGAACCACTAATGCCCAAATTGGGGCAGGAATCGCTCGCGCCATTAACAACCCGATTCGCGCTGCGATCAATCGAATTTTAGACACAGCAGAGCGACTGGAATCACGAGCGGCGGGAAAGGCCAACAGTAAGCCCCCGATCGCCGCGATCGTGATTGCTAAAATCGACATGGCGACGGTTTCGATCGACAACTCCACCAGTTGCGAAACTCCGCTAAAATCTGGCGGAAAAATTGAGCGACTCATTTGACTTAATAAAATCCGAGTGCGCGGCGACCAAACCTTGCTCCAATCCGGCTGAATCAACCAAAAGCAAAATGCAACGGATATCGTAATGATGATCGCTGCTGCAATCAAATTAACCGCAACCGTATAGCGATTTGCAGGACGAATGGAAATTCTTGATTTATGAGAAGGCTTTCTCAAATTCATTCGCGTTGCACATCCTAATCGATTTCGCAACGCAGCGCTGAACACATCAACGCAGCCGTTTAGGATAAATAGTGCATAAAAGAATGTCCAAAGCTGCTCATACCGCAGCGATTGCAAGCTTAAAAAAATCTCATATCCTAATCCACCTGCACCGATCACTCCTAAAACAGCCGCCGAACGAATCGAGCATTCAAATCGATAAAATGCATACGATAATAGATTTAAGAATACTTGAGGAAAGATTGTGTAGAAAAATGCTGAAAGCGGAGAAACACCGCTATTAATCAAAGCGTGCAACGGCTGACGCGGTGTTTCGTCGATTAGCTCAGAAAATACTTTAGCGGTAATGGCCCCAAACGGAAGCGCGATTGCGACAATCCCCACAAGCGGATCTAATCCCCAAATGCTGACGAAAAACAATCCCCAAATTAATTCGTGAATCGCACGTGGAACGGACAGAAGCGATCGGATAATCGGAAAAATTGCGCCACTTTGACGAATGTGCAAAATGTCAGTCCACCAAACCTCGGCGCAAAACAAGCCGCCGATCGCACCGATCATCACGCTCAAAGCCGTTCCACAAACCGCAAACGCCAACGTTACGATCGTTGCTCGTTCAGTAATTCCTAGCAGTTCTCTGCTTAAATCCGGGTGAACACTGGCGCGGATAAATTGCCACAGTTGCCCAAATCCATTAGCGTTGAATAAATCTTGTCGAAATAATCCCGCTTGCAGCAGACTCAGAACAATCGCGCCGATCGCGACTGCACTCCAACCCCAACCCGGAGAAATTGCTTTCATCGCGGCTCTAGCTGATAAAGCGCGTCGATCATTTTGGGAGTGATCGACGCGGTCGATGCATCAAACACAATTCGACCTTGCCGCAATCCGACCATGCGATCGCAAAAGCGCTGCGCGATCGCTACGTCATGCAAACTAATCACTAACGCCCGATTCGCTTGAACCGATAAATCCGTGAGCAACGTCATCATTTCGCGGCTGAGTTCTGGATCAAGGCTAGAAATCGGTTCATCGGCTAAAACCACACGCGGATTTTGCACTAGCACACGAGCGATCGCAACTCGCTGCTGCTGTCCGCCGGATAATCGATCGGTGCGATCGTACAGTTTCTCGGCAATGCCAACTTGCCCCAGTGCCTTTGTTGCGGTTTCAAGCTCAAGCGGCACCACCAGCGAAATCAACGCCCGCAAAAATGACCATCGCCCCAGATGTCCCGCGTTCACGTTATGCACAACGCGCAGGTTATCGACTAAATTAAGCTGTTGGTAAATCGTTCCAATTTGGCGCTGAATTAAGCGAATCTGGCGCGTCCGGGTCAAATTGCGTCCCAGCGCCCAGACCTCGCCGCTTGTCGGTCGCTGCGTGCCGTTCAACACTCGAATCAGCGTACTTTTACCTGCACCGCTTGATCCGACTAATGCCACTCGCTCACCGGGAAAAACGGTTAAATCAATGTTGCTCAGTGCGGCAAACTGACCGAACTGAACCGAGACAGAATCGAGCGCAAAAATCGGATCAGTCATCATTTAATCTTGCCAATTTCGCGTCCAACTCGCTCGATCGTGGCGTAATTCTCGTTGTTTGTGGCAATAAATTTCTTGGCTCCAAACAAATCGAGAATTTCTTTTTGCTCTGGATTGTTTGGATCAAGCTTAAGCAAAGCAGCTTCGACTTTTTGAGCAAAATCGGCTCCGTAGCGCTCTTTCACGCTCGGATTGAGTACCCAGTGATAATCGTAAAACGCAGGCGATCGCCAAATCACCTCAACTTTGCTCGCATCAACTTTGCCTTCTTTAATACGCTGCTGCCACACTTGCTCGTTTAATGCCCCTGCATCGTAGGTTCCGGCGGTGACCAGCGCGATCGTCGCATCGTGATTTTTCGAGAATCCGGCTTGCCCTTTGAAGTCGTTTAATTTCACGCCGCCTTGATCGAGAAAATACTGCGGCATTAATCGCCCCGACGTCGAAGATTCGCTGCCAAACGTAAAGGTGTGCCCTTTGAGCGCGGTTAATTCTTTCACGTTGCTGATCGGCGCAATGCCGCTATTTTTATTGGCAATAAAAACCGTGTGAAACTGAGCATCGATATCGCGCTGAGCGATCGCTTGTGCGCCCGGAACCTGCAATCGCGCCTGCACGCCCGTCAATCCGCCAAACCACACCAAATCTAGATCTCCCACCTTAAAAGCAGTTACCGCCGCCGTGTAGTCGGTCACAGGTTTGTAAACCACCGGAGTTTTTAATTCTGCTTGTAAATACTGCGCGAGCTTGCTGTTGAGACGCTGTAACTTCTCCGGGTCTTGATCAGGAATTGCGCCCGTCGTCAACGGTTTAGCTGTAGTTTGATTCGTTGAAGTGGTAGAACCACAAGCGCTAAAAGAGAGTAAACATAAAAACAGCAATCCAGAAAACAATCGTCTTTTCATCGCAATCCGTTGATTCATCAGATAAAGACATTATCATGAACAACCCGGAGCGTTAGAATTGATCGACTTATTTTTAGACGGTGCTATGACTGATTATTCTGAAAAAACGGGCTTGTTGCTGCAAAGCTTCGAGCGGTTTGGTGTGCATCTTGGATTAGAAGCGAGTTTTCAGCTTTTAGAAAATTTAGGCAATCCTCACGATCGTATTCCAGTTCTCCACGTTGCAGGCAGTAACGGTAAAGGTTCGGTTTGTGCTTATCTTTCTGCAATCCTAACCGAAGCAGGGTACAAGGTAGGACGCTACACCTCGCCGCATTTAATCGACTGGAGCGAACGCATTTGTATTAATAATCGATCGATTTCTCCCGAAGCATTGTACAAAGCATTGCTAACGGTGCAATCTGCTATTGATTCTGCTCAACCGTCACCGACCCAATTTGAGGTTTTGACGGCGGCGATGTGGCTCTATTTTGCCGAACAACAAATTGATGTTGCGGTGATCGAAGTTGGGTTAGGTGGACGACTCGATGCAACCAATGTGATCGATCGGCCCCTCGCAAGCGTGATTGTGTCAATTAGTCGCGAGCATTGGCAGCGATTAGGCTTTACGCTGGGCGAGATTGCCGGAGAAAAAGCAGGAATTCTCAAAGCTGGATGTCCTGCTGTGGTCGGGCAGCTTCCCGCAGAAGCAAAAATTGTAATCGATCAACGCCTCAAAGAATTAAATTGTCCTGTAGTTTATCCGCATCCAGCGCAACGGCTCGATGATCACTGGGCGGAATACGACTCGTTAAAGTACTCGCTGCCTTTGCAGGGTGAAATTCAACTGCATAATTCAGCGCTGGCGATCGCGGCAATCCAACTTCTAAACCAACAAGGCTGGAAGATTTCTGATAACGCAATCACCAACGGAATCGCACACACAAAATGGAGGGGACGGTTACAGTGGCTTGAATGGAATGATAACAAAATCTTAATCGATGGCGCACACAATCCGGCAAGCGCTGAAGTGTTGCGTCAATATGTCGATAGCTTAAATCGCGCTCCGATTCATTGGGTGATGGGAATGTTATCCACAAAAGATCACAAAGATATTTTCAAGGCATTGCTACGATCGAAGGATTCGCTTTATCTTGTTCCCGTTCCCGATCACAGTTCCGCCGATCTAAACGAGTTAGCAACATTGGCAAAAGCAGTTTGTCCAACGTTAGCAACGTGTCAAATTCATGAAAATGTATTTGCTGGATTGCAAGCCGCCTCTGATTCAAAACTTACCGTTTTGTGCGGGTCGCTTTATTTGATTGGTGATTTTTTCAAGCAGATTCAATCAAGTTGAAGCGCCTTCTTCAGCGCTGCGTCAACCGCCTTCATATCGGGACAATTTCCGATTACTTTATCGATCATAAAATCTCGAACGGTTGCCAGATTATCGGCAACGATCATGGAGTCGTCAATTAAACGCATTTGCTCGCCAATCGGGCTTTTGCTAGAAACGAAAATCCGAGTTTCTCCAGTGCGCTCAATGTTTGTTGTAATGAGTGCAACAAGTTTTTGGGCGAGACCTGTTTCGATGTGGTCTGCTTGAACAACTAATGCAGGACGCTTTTTAAAGGTTTGCATGTCTGAATTTGGGTGACGAACTAAAACAACATCACCCCGTTTACAGATCATCGTAGCGTTCCATTCCTGGCGCGTCCCAGTCTTCCTGAAATGATAGCAACCGAGCGTATGCCTCGTTAATTTCGTTTTGTGTCCAACCTAAACTTTCAATTAGCAACGATGTATGAGACTCAGCATTTGCTGTATTAGGTTGTGTTGATTGCTGCAATTTTTCTAATGCATTCGCTATCTGAATAATTTCAGAAGAAGAAAGCTCTATTTCTTTTCCACCAATTTGCAGTTTGACATAAGTTGGTTTGTGAAGCATTGTTTTTCTGCTACAGAAACAGTAAGAGCATTTCTCAAAACGCTCTTACCTTTCACTATAACCTATGCTTGAGCGTTCCAAGTCTGCGCAGCATCGTTTACTGCTTGATCAACGGTTTTCTGTCCGAGCATTGCGGCTTGTAGATTCTCATAAATTGTCTTTTGCAATGTTTTCACGTTCTTGATCACGGGAACTAACACTTCTGCTTCTTTAAGCTGGCTGGCGCTCACAATCCTTGCTTTATCTACTGACGTTGCATTTGCAGGAGTGTTGGTGAAGTAATTATCTTGTGATGCTTTTACCGTTGACGGTAACACATTCGCAGCTTTAGCAAATGCAAGTTGATTATCGTTGTTTGTGAGATACAGCGCAAACTTCAGAGCCGCATCGGGTTGATCGGTATCTTTGGGAATGGCAATATTCATCACCGCCACGTTTTTTTTGCGCGTGTCTCCGGTGATTTGGGGTGCTGAAGCAGACACTTGAGCGATCGACGGCGCATTCTGACTAATCGTTTTCAGAAACTCCGCACCGGATGCCAAAATCGCCGTTCCGCCTTGTTGATACAGATCGATCGCGTGTCGATGTCCTTCGGTCAAAACTTCTTTGGGCATCAATCCGTTTTTGTACAAATCCACCCAGTATTGAAACGCCGCTTTGCCTTGCGGAGAATTAAACGCCGCTTTGCCGCCTGCATCTACAAGCTGAACGCCCATTTGCACAAACGATTCGAGCACTTCTCCAGAGTCTTCAGGAACAACCGTGGCAAAAAAGGCATACTTCCCGGTTTTCTCTTTGATTTGCTTGGCAGCTTGAGCGAGTTCAGCGTAAGTCGCGGGAGGCTTGGTCACGCCTGCCTGCTTGAGCAAATCAGTATTGTAAATCGCAACGCGAGTCGTGAGATACCACGGCACTCCAAAGGTTTTACCGTTCAGCGTACTGGCTTGCCAAATGCCCGGAAAATATTGCTGCTTTACGTCTTGGGGAATTTTTTCGTCGATCGACATCCACGCTCCCCGTTCGGCAAGCTGCGCGGCAAACCCTGGATTAAGATTCACAACATCCGGAGCAGACTTTGCGGCAACGGCAGTAAGAATTTTGCTTTCCATTTCCGCCCACGGCACGTCGATCCAGCGCACTTTAACACCGGGATTGTCTTGCTCAAACTTGGCAATAAGAGGTTTGAAGTAACCATCAAACTGAGGACTAAGCTGCATTGTCCAAAATTCAAGCGAACCGCCTCCGGAGGACTGCTTCGCGGTTGGCGTTCCCGACATGCAGCTTACCATCCAGCTCAAAATAACGCCGAGCAGTGTGAAAACCGCAAACGTTTTCCAGGGTTTATTTAGACGCATGATTCTGTTCCATTGCAATTCAGATGTAGTTTCACGCTGCAATCACGTTGAGGGGAAGCGTAGTACAGTCTACCGGATCAACTCAAATGAATTGCAAAATGTGGCAATTCTGATAAAGAATGAAACACAAATACGCTGTGTCTTTTTTCCTATTTCTCACAGCAGAGGTAAAGACGCAACATTCGTTCCACGCTGAGTTTAATAATAAGCTGTGGAAGTAATACTTATGCTACGCGGGTTTAGTTCTGTTGCGATCGTCACCTTTATTCTCAGTATTCCCGGAGTCGCCTCGGCTCAATTCAGCAGTTCAGGCTTTTCAACATCAGGATTCGTTCCTTCACAGCCTGTTCCCCTGAATCCAACGGTTCCGGTTGCTCCGCAGACTTCTTATGGAGTTGTGCCGTCTGTGATTTTTGTTCCGGGCGTGCCCGGAGTAAAACCAATTTTAATCAAACAGCCTTATGTTATTTTGCCCACGCCGCCGTTGTCGAGTGTCACTTATGGCGTGACGTATCAAACGGTTGCGCCTCAAATTTACACGATTCCGGATGCGTCTGATTTGTATTCCGCGCCGATTTATCCAACTTCGCAAATCATTCCGAACGGTATTGTCACCGAAGTTGAAAATCCGTATGCGCAATCCGTTATTCCTACTGCGCCGCTTACTCAAACCGTAGCGCCGATTCCAGCCGCGTTTACTCGAACCGCGATCGCTCGTCAGTTGCTGAGCGCTCCGGGTGTAGTTCGACTCGATGCAGAACTGCTTGAAGCCACCTGTAGCCAAAACTGGCAAAAAGCGATCGGCATTATGAATCGCGTAATCGACGATACGCCGCAGGATCAGTTTGTGTATCGATCGCAGCTTCAAGATTACCGCAATCGCCTGCAAGCATTGGCACGCTCTAAAACCGTTGCTCCAAGCTGGCGTGCTCAGTGCACGGGCGGTTAACGCAACAAAACACGGCTCGCAGTTCAGTTGCGCCTGCGGGCTGCTTGGCTGATTCAAGCACAACACGATTCACTTCAAAAAATTGATTGCTGCTTAAAATACCGTTTGCTGTGAGTTGATTAGAAACGGGTGTGGATGCCACGCTAAGTTGAGGAGTTGCTGGCGTTGAGAAAATCGGTGTTAATCCCGGCTGTGGGGGTAGGGCTGGATTAGCCTTGAAATTGTAGTGCGATCGAAAATCAAACACGGTTGGACTGCTATCGCTGTATCGCGGCCCTTGTCCCCGAACTTCAAAAATGCCTTGATACTGCTGTCCGGTTGTCGGATCGGTGGCAACGCCAGCTTTGGAATGATTAACTTGCGTCAGTTGCGGTTAAGCGGGCGCGACTAAAGGCGCGGCTAGGCAGACAAAACCACCCACGGGTTCCTTCACGCAAGTTCTGGGTGGAGTCTAAATCGCGGACTGGGATTCGCGCAAGGCGCAACTCCGAAGGAACCGGTGAGGCGCGTAGCCGCTCGTCAGCGCAGCGAATAGCAGTCGCCAGGTTTAAGCGAACGAGTTCGGCTGTAACTTCTTCCTGTAGTGCCTGATTTTTACGGAAGCGTTTGATTTGGATAGCCCGCAATACATCCGTAACGTTCTATCCGCGTTTGCAGCGCTTGAAATGCCTAATCGATCGAGCGCACATTCAAAAGCTGCCAGACCGAAGTAATTTGCTCGATGTCGTTGGGGTCTGGAGCGATCGACGGCTTGAATATTGGATTGTTTGAAGCTGTGCTGCGTTGCTAGTCTTGCTTCAGAGTAGTGAGCGTTAATTGACCTTGATAAATCTTCAGAAATAAGGAGCTTGGTAGAATAAATGATTGCTCTGTTAGCGCTAAATTCAAAAACTCACGCTGTCTCAGGTGCAAAGGGCAAAGACAGAATGAGAACGCAACGAGCTGCAAGCATTCTGGTAGCAGGTTTTACCGTGATAGAGAGCTATCCGAAATTCGTCTTTGGCGTATGAGTCGAAGTCAATACTTTCATACCTGTAAGCTCGTATAAATTAACACTCAATTAAATTAACATTCTCGAATTAATACTGTTGCTTTAATCAACAATCAAAGCACTTCTTAATAATTGCAATTAGCTTGCATTCTCGTTTTAGACAAATTTGTAGTAAAGCCGTTATTTCTCTTTTGTCTTTCTAACATCGCCTTGATTTTTGTCTACTAGCTATTAAAACATCTAATTCAATATTCTTTTCCAGAATTAAAGCTAGAAGAAGAAATCTAAAAAGCACCGTAATGCTTTGAGTTTTTATAGCAACAATACACATAAGCAAAAGTTGTCTTTAGCTCAGAACATCTTTAACGTTCTTATATTTAACTAAACTTTCCCTAAATCCTCCGGATAAAAATAAGGTATTGATCTTGATTTTTATGTTTGCTAATGTTCTTAGCGGATGTTCAAATACATCCTAAATCGGTAATAAAACTCCGAAGCAAACTTAGAAAATGGAGAAACTCAGAATGACTGCTAACAACACAAACAACGTGAATGAATTGAAAGGTCTTTTTCAAGATCTTTCCGAAGAAGCCATCGCTAGTATCTCTGGTGGTGAGTCGATTATTACTGGAGCAAGTGCTTCAGCATTCCTTCAAAACAACGTTGGCGGAATTGTCAACACCTCAGCATTTACCTCTGCGGTTGATGCAGGTACTCACACGGGTATCTCCAAATCAGCTTCAGTTTCCGTTGCTTTTAACGACACGAATAACACACCGCAAATTCTTGGACCAGGAACTATGTTGAACCTGGCAAGTTTCGGTTTCTAAGATTAGTAGATCGAATCATCTGATCAGCTAATCTATCAGTTCACTCGCTGCGAGACTACTTCAAGACGTTGAGCCTTTCTCTATCTTTGGAGTCCCGACTAAGTACTTAGTCGGGACTCCTAATTCACTGACAATGACAGTAAGAGTTATTCCATTGCCGCTACAGCCCAGTCAACACTCTTAGAATTTTGAGGACATTAGAAATGGCAAGTTTAGACGCGAAAATTGCAGGTGCAGAAGATCTTTTTCAGGATCTTTCTGAAGAAGCGACAGAAATTGTTTCAGGAGGAATCAACTACGCTGAAGCTAAAGCTTTAGCTTCTTTTACAAGTGATATTGGAGGCGTAGCGCTTACTTTTACGAAAACCATTGGCATCGATCTGGCGAAACTTCATATCAGCTTTTCTGGAGCAGGTGCTCTTTCAATCTCGATCGGTTCAGGAAACACGATCGCTTTAACAGCAAGTCAAGCTACAACTTAAATTATTTAACCGATGGCAGAAAACATTGCTCAAAGTAAATCGATTCAAAGACTTTGAGCAATGTTTGCATCTCTAAAATGTCATCCTAGTTTGCAGCAGGGTTTTGTATCCCTGTTAACCGTTACTAATATTAAGCTTCGATCTAATATCTCAATGTGAACAACAAACAGTTAGGGCAAGTATTTTGGCTCCATGAAATACGCTCACGTTTTACAGCATAGTCAGGAAGATTGCGGCGCTGCTTGCCTCGCTTCTATTGCTAAATACTACGGACGGAATTTCACGCTTAATCATATGCGTGAAGTTGTCGGGACAGGACAACTAGGAACAACGCTACTGGGGTTAAAACGAGGAGCAGAAACCCTCGGTTTTAATGTCCGCCCTGTGAAAACGTCTCCAGATATCTTAAATCGATTAAATCAAGCGCCTTTACCCGCAGTCATTCACTGGAAGGGAAATCATTGGGTCATTTTATACGGATTAAAAGGCAAGAATTATGTGATTGCAGATCCAGCAGTAGGAGTTCGTTATCTAACAAAACAAGAACTGGCTGAAGGCTGGACAAGTTGGACAATGCTTTTATTAGAACCCGATCCAATCCGGTTTTTTGCGCAAAGCGACGATCGTCGCGATGGACTGCGGCGTTTCTTCGCGCGAGTCTGGATTTACCGCACAATTCTGGCGCAAATATTACCCTTAAACCTTATCTTAGGACTGCTATCGTTAGCTTCGCCGTTTCTTCTACAAGTTCTAACCGATGATGTATTAGTACAAAGCGATACGAGAATGCTGACGACGATCGCGATCGCGGTCATTATCGTAACTTTTGTTACTAGCAGTATTTCTTGGGTACAGTCTAGCTTAATTGCTCACTTCTCTCAACGCTTACAGCTAGGGCTAGTTTTAGAATTTGGGCGACAGCTTTTACAATTACCTTTGTCGTACTATGAAGCTCGACGAAGCGGCGAGATTGTGAGTCGGCTGCGAGATATTGAGCAGATTAATCAGCTAATTACTCAAGTGGTAATTACGTTACCTAGCCGATTTTTTATTGCAATTATTTCTTTTGCTTTTATGATTTTTTATAGCTGGAAGCTCACGATCGTGAGCATACTAGTTGCGGCTGTGATGTCGATCTCAACCGTTGTATTTCAGCCCAGTTTACAGCAGAAAACTCGCGAAGTTTTAATCAAAGAAGCGGAAGCACAAGGCGTTTTAGTCGAAACCTTTAAAGGAGCACTGACTTTGAAAACGACCGCCGCCGCACCGCAGTTTTGGGATGAACTTCAAGAGCGCTTTTCTCGCGTGACTCGATTGACGCTCGCCACCGTTCAAATTGGCATTATCAACAGCAGCTTTTCTGGCTTTGTTGCTGGAATTGGAAGTATTACTTTGCTTTGGTTTGGCGGCAATTTAGTTATTGATCCGATCGAGCATTTAAGCATCGGTCAACTGCTCGCCTTTAACGCGATGAACGCCAACTTTGTTAGTTTGATTAGTACGATTATTACATTTGCGGATAAATTTGTTTTTATCAAAACTGCGGTACAGCGATTAACAGAAGTTATAGATACCCCGCCGGAAAACAAAGGGGATGGAAAAAAACCTTTTGCTCAAATTCAACAAAGTGATGATATTACTTTCAAAAATGTTAGCTTTCATTATGTGGGTCGGATTGACTTACTCGATGATTTTTCTTTAACCATTCCTGGCGGTAAAGTTGTTGCACTAGTAGGCAAGTCGGGTTGTGGTAAAAGCACATTAGCTAAATTAATCGCAGGGTTGTATCCGTTGCAAACGGGCAATGTCCGAATCGGAATTTATAACTTAAGCGATTTGCCTTTAGAGTGTGTTCGGCAGCAGGTCGTCCTGGTTCCACAAGAAGCGCATTTTTGGAGCCGCTCGATTATTGAAAACTTTCGCTTGGGAGCACCTTACGCAACTTTTGAGCAGATTGTGAAAGCTTGTCAAATTACAGATGCAGATAGTTTTATTAGTAATCTTCCTGATAAATATCAAACCGTTTTAGGAGAGTTTGGTGCCAACATTTCTGGAGGGCAGCGACAACGATTAGCCATTGCTCGTGCGATCGTGACTGATCCGCCCGTTCTTATTTTAGATGAGTCAACGGCGGGAATTGATCCGTTAACAGAATCGCAGGTTTTAGAACGATTATTTCAGCATCGCTTTGGCAAAACCACCATTTTAATTACCCACCGTCCTAAAGTAGTTAATCGGGCCGATTGGGTTGTATTGCTTGATCAAGGAAAGCTAAAGCTTCAAGGGTCGTTAAAAGACTTGTATTCAAAGCCAGGCGATCACTTAGATTTCTTAATTTCTTAACTCTACTCGTGATTTGCTAAATCAACGGCTTCAAGAAAATGACAAGATTCCTATAAAAGGTGAGCACAATGGTTTATGCGTTTGAACCTAATAAAAATTCTCTTTCCGCCACGACCGTCGAAGCGTTTCTTCCTTCGATTAGTCCGTGGACTTCGATCGCGGGAGTCATTTTAGTTGGAACAGTTGGTACTGCATTTATTGCTGCTTCGTCGCTTAACGTTAAAGATACGGTGAAAGCTCCCGCATCGATTCGTCCGAGCGGAGACACGCGCTTAGTCCAATCAGAACTAGAAGGCTCTGTTAAAGAGGTTTTAGTCAAAGAAAATCAGTTTGTGAAGCAGGGACAAGCGATCGCTCGCCTCAACGATAAACTGTTGCAAATCCAAAAAGCTCAACAGCAGCAAGCAGTTTTAAGCGCGAAGGCAGAACTATCTCAGGTTAATGCTCAAATTGTCAGCCTGAACGCTCAAATTGCGGCTGAAAAAACAGCGACGGAAAAAACGATTTCCTCAACTAAAGCAGATTTATCTCGAAGCCAACGCGAGCATCAAGAACAGCAGGTTACAACGTTAAGTAGTTTTCTAACTGAAAAAGCAAATCAGCAAAAAGCAGAGACAGACTTACAAAAAGCTCGGGAAGATTTGCAGTTCGCTTTGGTTGATCGCGATCGATACAGAGAACTTGCACAAACCGGAGCGGTGAGCCAGCGTGATTTTGAGCAAAGAAAGGTAACGGTTGAAAAGGCGAAGTTAACGATTTTGAGCGAACAGCAATCTGTGAATATTGCTAAATCCAAAGTTCAAGCCGCTCAAGTCGCGCTCGATCCGAGCGAAGCAACCGTTCAGAGCGTTCGAGAACGGGTTGCTCAAGAAGCGTCTCAAGGCGAGGAAAGAGTGGCCGCCTTGATTCAGCAGAAGCAAGCGCTGATTCAAAAACAGATTCAGTCTCAAAACCAAATCAACCAAGCACAAAAAGCGCTGCAACAAATTAATAGCCAACTGCAAAACAGTACCATTCGTGCGACTAGTGATGGCGTTATTCTTAAGTTGAATTTGCGAAATTCAGGTCAAGTTGTACGGGCGGGTGAAACCGTGACCGAAATTGTTCCTAAAAACGCTCCGCTCGTGATTAAAACGTTGATTTCTTCTAATGACATCAAAAAGATCAGCGTTGGACAGACCGTGCAGCTACGGGTAGATGCGTGTCCTCATCCGGATTACGGACTGCTTAAAGGCTCGGTTAGCACAATTTCTGCTGACACGATCGCTCAACCTAATGCAGGTGCAACGCCATCAAGCGTTAGCGCTGCGGTGGCGAATCGGTATGAAGTGACGATTAAGCCAGAAACGTTGACGTTTGGAACGAGCGATCGTCAATGTCCGATTCAAGCTGGTATGGACGCCAAAGCAGATATTGTCTCTAAAGAAGAGACAGCGCTACAGTTTCTGCTGAAAAAAGTAAGGTTGATTGCGGATTCTTAAAAATTAAGCTTTGATCGTGGGCTTCAAGCTTGTTCATCGTGTGAAATTAAGCGTCAATTTCGGATTTGAGCAACTTCTCAATTAATTCGCAAATGCCCGCGCCTCGTGCACTTGGCGTTACCCAATCAACCGTTTCTTTGAGCATCGAAAGTGCATTAGCCACCGCCACCGAGTAGCCGCACAAATCAAGAAACGCTCGATCGTTTTCTGCATCTCCAACGCCAACGGTTTGATTAAGCGATACCTTCAAGTCTACGATCGCTGCTTTTAATCCTGCTGCTTTATCGATTCCGGTTGGTAAAACCATCACCGCGCCTTTGTTCAAAATGACTTGTAGCGGTAGGTTTTGCTCGTGGATAATTTGCTGCACGGTTTGATCGTGCGGTTCCCAGGTTGCTACGATTACTTGCCCGATCGAAATCGGCTCAACGCCACGCGCCTGCAACGCTGCGATAAACGCTTCAGAAGGACGATCGCCTAAACGTTTTTCTTTACCTGTTTTCGGATAATGCAGCACGGCTCCGTTTTCCGCAACGATGCAGTCAAACTGATGCGATGCCTCAAACACGATTTGAAGATCACTGAATTGGCGTCCGGTGATGAGAATTAGTGTCCAACCGGATTGTTGCAGACGGGTCAAAGCCTCGATCGTGGCAGCTTCTACAACGCCATCTGTTGCTAATGTTCCATCGTAATCAGTTGCAAAGGCCAGATAATTCATGATCGCTTTTGAATCTATTTTTGCAGCATGAAGAATGACGCTTGCCTTCGACCCTATCGCAAGACGGAATTTCGATTGCAAACGATGTTGATTGAATCTGCTTTTGATAGATGTTGATTAAGTTCACGATCGCTATTCTGGCATCATCTCTTCAATTTTGAATGACTCGTCGCGATGCAAGTTCAACAGCAAAATCGATCTCGCTTCATTATCGTGCTAACGCTGTTTACGATCGGCGTTGTAATTGGCCTTTGTGGTGCGTCTCAACTGATCAGCACGAAGTTTGAGTTTCCGGTTGATCGCAGCGATTTTGTATTGACTGAATCTAATTCGTCGCGATCGCAGCTTGGATAAAAGTTTGCCAAGTTTCGTTAGGTGTCCAAATCTTGACTAAATCTAGTTTTGCTTGTTCGTCGCTGATTTGTTTCTGCATTCGTTGATACAAATACACAAATGCAGAAACGCGCATATTCATTGCGCATTGACATCCTCACCGCCCTAGAAGTGCGGTGATTCCTAAGACTCACGACTTAGGT
>CAXUFL010000005.1:0-151250 GCA_964250455.1 uncultured bacterium | reverse complement strand
CGGTATGTGCAAGCGGCAAAAGCAAACGTGCGATTATATTCATCGTCTTATATTCCGAGCGTTATTTTATGGCTTGTGTCGCTTGCATTGCCAATCGAGTTGCGTTACGTCGTGTGGGGCATTGCAATGACAATCGAGCTTGCGATTCCAATTATCGGGTCACGCATTCTCGCAGGAACGCCCGTTCACCCATCACACTTACCCGAACGCTTTGGATTGTTTACGCTAATTGTTTTGGGTGAAACGATCGTTTCGGTGGCTTCTGCGACGCAAAATACAACGTGGAGTCTTTTACCCACGATCGCTGCGATCGGTGGATTTGTGATTGCGGCGTGTTTGTGGTGGCTGTATTTTAGCTTTCTTGAATCGGCGGTGATTATTCGCGGCATCCGATCGGTGCACGTCTACAACTACGGGCATTTTCCGATTTTATTGTCGCTTGGTACCCTCTCGGTTGGTGTAGCGCAGACGATCGCACAAGTCGGTCATTCAACGCTAGATGCGGTAACTCGTTGGGCGCTTTGCGGTGGCGTTGCTCTTTATATTCTATCCGTGATTGCAATTATGATGGTCGCGTGTCGTCGGCATGTGACTGTTTTATCGCTGCTGGTGATTGCGATCGCGTTGGGGTTAGCCATTTTTGGGGGAATCCTGCCCCCGATCGTGATCGAAGGCGTACTGATCGGGGCGTTGCTGCTTAAAGTAACGGCTGATATTACTCGACCGATCGAGTACGTGTCGGATAAACCGCAGGAGTGAAACCATTTTCTCTATTTGGATGGAATGCTGATTTAACTTGCGTTAGATGCGATCGCAAATGCGTTTCAGCGCGGCATTCGGGGGGCGGCTATAGACTTCACTCTAGGCAGATAGTACAGCTTAATCAAAACCGCTAAATTATTTAATAGTAGTGAAAAGAATGCATTATTTTTAAGCTCGACACCTGCGAGTCGGCTCTGATTTATTCACTTTTTATCCATTAAAACTGTTTCTACCTTGATTAAAGGAATTGAGTATGTCTGAACCGAATGGAGTCATGATGCAATATTTCCATTGGTACGTCCCAAACGACGGGAACTTTTGGAATGAGCTTGCAGAAAAATCTGAAGAACTAGCAGCATCGGGAATTACATCGCTGTGGCTACCGCCCGCTTATAAAGCTCACGGCGGATCGCAGGACACAGGCTACGGTGCTTATGACTTATTTGATTTAGGCGAATTCAACCAAAAAGGCACGGTTCGCACCAAGTACGGCACCAAAGATGAATACCTCCGCGCGGTTAAAGCCGCGCAAAAAGCCGGACTGCGCGTGTACGCCGATGTTGTCTTTAATCACAAAATGGGAGCCGATGCCGAAGAAGAAGTACAGGCAACGCCGTTTAATCCTGAAGACCGCCACGCCACGATCGGCGACTATCAGCCGATTAAAGCCTGGACGCATTTTACCTTTCCGGGTCGCAACAAAAAGTACTCCAGCATGGAATGGCACTGGTGGCATTTTGACGCGATCGACTACAACGCCTGGAACGCAGCGCAAAAAGCAGTTTACCTGCTCGAAGGCAAACATTTTGATGACCACGTAGATCTAGAAAAAGGGGGCTATGACTACCTG
This sequence comes from uncultured bacterium, assembly GCA_964250455.1. Classification (GTDB taxonomy): domain Bacteria; phylum Cyanobacteriota; class Cyanobacteriia; order Leptolyngbyales; family Leptolyngbyaceae; genus CAXUFL01. The sequence goes on along the minus strand of CAXUFL010000005.1, from coordinate 149,638 downwards.
ATGGGCTGCGATTTGGATATGGAGAATCCTGAAGTTCGCGGCGAATTAAAGTACTGGGGTGAATGGTACCTAGACACAACCGATGTTGATGGTTTTCGCTTTGATGCAGTCAAACACGTTGCGGGTGAATTTTTCTACGATTGGTTTGAGCATGTGCGCCACTATAGCCAACGCGATCTCTTTGCCGTTGGTGAGTATTGGTCGTACGAAGTCGAAGCGCTGCATTATTTCATCACGCTAACGCAAGGCAAAGTTGCGCTATTCGATGCGCCGTTGCATTACAACTTTCACGCTGCAAGCCGCGCTGGAAACAGCTACGATATGCGCCAGATTTTTGATCATACGCTGGTGCAGCAGCAGCCGTGCCTTGCCGTAACGCTGGTTGAGAATCACGATTCCCAACCGCTTCAATCGCTCGAATCCGTGGTTGAATCTTGGTTTAAGCCGCTTGCGTATGCGTTGATTTTGCTGCGGCGCGAAGGCTATCCGTGCATTTTCTACCCGGATTACTACGGTGCTCATTACAGCGATCACGGCAACGACGGCAACGAATACGAAATCTGGATGGATAGTCACCGCTTTCTGATCGATAAATTCCTGTTTGCTCGCCATACCTACGCTTACGGCGATCAGTACGACTATTTCGATCATCCGAATACGATCGGCTGGACGCGGTTAGGCGACGAGGAGCATCCGGGCGGTATGGCGGTTGTGCTGAGCAACGGCGATTGTGGCTCGAAGTGTATGGAAGTGGGTCAACCGAACCAAACCTACATTGATATTACCGAACACATTTCGGAGCCTGTGGTTACAAACGAGCACGGCTGGGGTGAGTTTCGCTGTCAAGGTGGCTCGGTCTCGGTGTGGGTGCCACAAACGTAAAGGCGATTGAGCACCAAAGAGCGGTGGCTTGATTAGTAGAAACGTCTCTGCTTGATGTTGCGATCGAGGATTCAGTCCACATCAGCTTGATGCAGATCGATCGTTACGATGTGAGATTCGGGAAGCTCTCTAAATCACCTACTCTAGAGGATTTAGAGGGCAGGACAATAACGCAGCGAAGAAACCCTCGAACCGACAGTATTTAAGGATCAAGGGTCACGCATAAGCCTGTGACTGATATGATCAATCCATTTAGAAGCATCTATAAAGATTTTTCTCTTTATAATTCCTTAAAGTTGTTTCAAGACAATCCCGATAAAACACTGACGTCTTTTTAAAAGAACGATCGATTGGTCTTGATATGTTTACCAAAGCTTTATAATTCATCTTTGAAACGCGAAAAAGGTAAAGCTCAGCCTCTACACGTAGATATTTTGAACAGGGTTCGCTATAGTATCTCAGTAGTTACAGTAAGCGGTGTGTTTTCCGGTTCGTGCACGGTGAAGCTCAACAGGCTGCTGTAAAAATTGCAGAGACGTAACATTCGCTCTGCATATCCGGTGGTAGCGCTTATCAACGTTATCACGATCGACGGCTCAGGGTGGTTCTAGGCGCATGGCATCTGTTAGCTGCAACATCTACCGTTTCAGGATGTTTCTCACACGCATGTCCCTTCGACAATCACCATTTGGAGCAAATCTAAAGTTATGCAACTCTCGAAATCAATCAAGCGTCTGGCGCTGGCTGCGGCGGGTGCAACGGCGGTGATCGTAGGCTCAATGGGGTCGGCTCACGCCTTTACCTTGGCCAACCCCAACACTCCTGTGACGGGGGGCACTTCCATTGGTGCCGCTACCGATCTTGGTGCCTTTGATTACGTCAACCAGCCCAACACCTTTAAGGGAACCTTCACGAATTCAGCCAGTACCTTCTTTAAGTTCTTGCTGAGTTCAGGCTCTAGCAGTGGCGCTATTAACGGTTTACCGTCGTTTACAGGTTCATCTTTTAGTCAATTCGGACTTACACTGTACGGGACTAATCAGACATCTGTGATCGCTCAATCACCGTCAAGTATCTCTCCGTTTCTTGATTTGTCGAACGTTTCTCTCGCTGCGGGCGAATACTATCTAGGAGTGATGAAAGGAACCAATGCGACCGTAGGTAGCAATTTCTCGGTTAATAGCACTTTTGTAGCCGTTCCTGAGCCGTTTACGATTCTCGGTTCTGCCGCAGCGATCGGCGTTGGCGGGGCGATTCAAAGAAAGCGTAAAAAGCAACTAGCCGCGCAAAAAGCAAGCTAGATTGCCCAGATTTGATGTAGATCTAGAAGCGATTCTGATCTACATCAAATTGTCGGTCTTCAAGGTGTGAATCACGATCTTTGGCGATTGTACGTCGGTCAATCGTCAGTCTACTGATCCTAAACGGGTACAGTCGGCTTCAGGGTGCGCAAATCGATTTGCTTCGGGACTCGCACGCTTGGGACGTTAAGCGCTGTTTAACTCACGCCTTTTTTACAAAACCCGAAATTCGATCGTGAAAAGCACTGAGTCTTTAAAGTCTAGATGAACTGTCACAACCACCCGGATTTCGAGTTCGACTCAGCGCAATAACTATCAAGTCTGATCCAATCGTCTGTGTCTCCCTGCATGAAACTGTCTCTTTCCGCTCAACAGCTACGCCTCCCCGAATTTTGGCTTTTAGCGATCGGTGCGGGTCTCATGGCGATCCATTTTTCGCTTGTGTGGCAAAGCGACGTAGCCGAATTTCAGGGAAACTGCTTTGTGTTTTGGGCGGCGGCAGCTTCGCTTGTGTGGCGCAAACGAGACGAGTTGGAATTTCGCAGTAGTTTGATTGCCAGCTTAATCGGCATCGGCTTATTGGCGATCGCGCTGCTGCGAATTCACCTTGCACCAGATTTAGGCCTGTTTCTGCGCTTGTTTCCGTTAATCACCGGACTCGGACTTGCGCTGATGGCATCGGGATTTCAAAACGTTCGATGCTACTGGCGCGAGTTTGCTGTGTTTACTTTGCTGGCCGTGCCGCCCACGTTGCTATCGTCGATCGTAGACATCTCGCCGTTTACCGCTCGGTTTTCTACGGTTCTGCTGTGGCTGGGTGGCTTTGACGTTCACCGTCAAGGCCTTTACATCTTTTTGTCAAACGGCGCGGCGGTCGAAGTGTATCAAGGCTGTTCGGGCATTGCGGTGATTTTGCAAGTGCTCAAATTTGTCGGATTGGCACTGCTGCTATTTCCGAGCACTTGGCTTCAGCGCGGAGTGATTTCGATCGCGGGCGTTGCGATCGCGTTTTTCACCAATGCGATTCGAGTCGCGATTTTGGCGATTTTGTCGGCTCCGGGCAGCAAGCCTGCCTTTGATTACTGGCACGATGGCACCGGATCGCTAATTTTCTCGATGCTGGCTGTGTCGATGACTGGCGCAATCTGCTATTTCTGGCTGCTGGCTGATCCGGTAGAAGATTCGATTAGCGCAGAGTGCAATGAAGGAACCGAAGAACACGCGGAGGATTGGTAATTGAGCGCAACTCGCTGGACACATTCTTGGCAAGCGGCTCGTCTGGCATTACTGGCGATCGTGTTCGGGGGCGTTGTGCTCACGTTTGGTCGAACGCTAATGCTGAGCAAAGCTGCCCCGACTCGAACTCCTCCGACCGTTGAACTACCTGAAACGGTGCCTTTACCCGGATGGCAATTCTTAAACAGTAAAACGCTTCCAAATGCGGGTGCGAGTCAGTCGAATACGGTGCTTAATCGTCAGTATCGCTATGTGAGAAATGGCGTTCCGATTACAATCACAATGCGTTATTTCGCCATTGCTAATGGTGATATTAAACCGTTGATTCAATCATTCACACCGTTGCTAAAAACAAATGCGCAGCTTGATTTACAGATTCGGCAATCTATGGATACAGGCTATTACGGTACGTTTATCGAAAAGCAGCAAGCTCATTTGAGTAGCTGTATTAATGGACATGGCAACAGCACGTTTACAGTTCTGCAATTTCAGCGTAATCGAAGTATAGGTGATTTGTTATCAGAACGGTTTCCACTTTGGTTACTGGGTTTAGCAGAACTCCGCGATCGACGCTGTTTGTGGGTGCATCTTGAAACTCCGGTACGCAACACCGATCCAGGGCAAGCAACCCAAACTCTTGAGCAAGCCTGGAACGAGTGGTATCACTGGTGGCAACCCCGGTTCCAAAAATCTTAAGCTGCTTCAACTCAATCTTGTTTGAATTTTAAGGACTCTTCCAACTCATGAAATCTCAGGACAACACAGAATTATCTTCGATCGGGATGTTCCGCTTAGTCGGCTACGGCTTAATTCTGTTTGCAATCATCGACTGGATTAACATTCTCGTTCCTGTACGCTGGATGGATTCAGCTTGGACATTTAACTCGATCGGTGCGGTGATCGAGCGGGTAGCTGTTCCGCTTTTAGCGCTCGCTTTGGTTTTTTCCGGTGAAACCGCACTGCGTCAGCGCTGGGAAAAGCTCGCCGTTAAATTTCTATCTTGGGGATCGCTTGCCGCTAGTGCTGCATTTTTGCTGATGATTCCGCTTTTGCTAATGTTGACAATGCGCTTAAACGTGCAAACTAACACACAGGTCAACGCTCAAGTTAATGCTCAGATGAGTCAGTTAAACCAAGTCGAAGAACGAGTTGGGAAAGCGACGCCTCAAGATTTAACAACGCTGCTGCAATCGCTAAACCGTCAAGGAAATACGCCTGCAAACGTGAGCAGCCCCACCGCCCTAAAAGAGCAACTGATTGGCGAAGTCAATCAGCTTAGAACGAACGTGAAAAATCAAGCTGAAACAGTGCGATCGAATCAAACCACGGCGCTGTTCAAAAATTCAGCAAAATGGACGTTAGGCGCGTTGATTTCTAGCGTTTTGTTTTTTGGCTTGTGGCGCTTTAGCGGTTGGGCCCGTCGGAAGCGACGTGTAACGGCACGCACAACCGCCAGCGTCGGCGGATAAACGATTATTCTCACGCTCAAAATTGCGAAGTTGGTCTCGGCTCAAGTGCCTGATGAGATGGGATGAATGATTCGCTGGATTCTGTTGGGTGCGTTTTCCAATCCTGCGTTTATCCCCTTCACCTAAACGATGAATTATTGCAATTCCACTCCTACTGCTGCATCTCATGTATCTTGCTCTAACGCAGACAATTCGGATGCGCCTGCGATTTCTAGCAGATTGTCTGCTTTGCCGGACAAGAGCGGTTTCCTCAAGCAGGAACTGCAAAGCAGTTTTTTCGAGACTTTAACCCAGGAAGATTGCCTTGTGCAGTTAATCGAGCACTTCGATCGTGCTTACCCTGCTTTAGCACTTTGCTTCAGCCGATACTGCGAAGAAACTGCAACTGAATCAATGCCGCACTGCTCTTATGCAACGTTAATGCAGGCATTAAGCGAGCTAGATTCGATGCTGCCTCAAATCACGCTGGCGGCAGCACAGCGACCCTGCCAACGTTGGAAAAAACAGCTTTGCGCTGAAATCAATCGGCGCAACGAGCGTTACGAGTATTTCAGCGTGCATTTAGCTCAAAATCTGCAACGCATTCGATCGCTCAATGCGGATTTGTACGATCACGTGTTTGCCGACGTCAATTTCGATCAATGGCTCGATCGCGTGCTCGACAGCGATGAAACGTCGCTAAACGAAGTGCTCATCGGCTATCATGCTGCAATTCGGGAATTTTATTCTGAACTCGCGCTGCGGCGGCTTGCGCCTTTAGCGTGTCAGATGCGACGAACGGCGCACCAAGTTAGGCGGCTAGAATTGATGTACGAGTATTGTCCGATTGTCAGCTTAGCGATCGTCACGGTGATGCTGCACTACTGGATGATTTGGACTTGGGCGCTGATTGCGGCGGTGTTTGTCGTGAGTCCGATGATGATATGGGTTGCGCATCCAAAGCGGTGCGAACTGAGACGATGGGCAGCGCAAGCGAATCTACGGCAGCGAAACAATTTGTCTCAGGATTGGGGCGATTTACGAGATCAAGAAGCTCAAGTGCTGTCGTTGCTGATGATTTGACGGTCGATTTCGATCGAGGGTTTTGAGTCTGATACTGGCGGTTGTATAAGCCGTGAAAGGACGGTTGAGAAGTCGGGGATTATACTGAGTTGTTAGAGTAGGAGCCTGAACCGAAACCCTGACCATACTGATGCCAGTGATGGCGCGTGGGCGATTCTCGAACCCTTGCAAGCGTTTATCTACGCCACCTCGCTCCGTCTACGACGACGGTTGGCATACTCTGCTGCTTCTCAAACGCCCTCTAAGACTCGATCGAATTCCGATCGCACAATGCGATAGCACTCACACGCCGCCGCTTCTAACCCCGGGCGATCTAAAATTGTGATTCTGCCGCGCTGATGCTGCACGAGTCCGGCTCGCTCTAGGGTCGTCACAATCGAGCCAATGCTATCGCGCCGCACGCCGACCATTCGCGACAGTCCTTCATGGGTTAACGGAAGTTCTGCAAAACCGATTCGATCCTGCGTCAAAAGCAACAAATAGCAACATCGCTCTTGAGCCGTATGCAATCGGGTACAAGCCAGGTTTTGAGAAATTTGGCTCATCAGCGCTTGAATGTAGCGCAGCAGCAGCAGATACAGCGTTTGCTCGTTGCTGAGTTCAGCTTGCAGCGCTTTGGCAGGAATCCGCAGCGCCTCGCCTGCAATCTGCACGATCGCTCGCATCGGAATATCTGCCGTTCCTAGCACAAGCGGCACGCCGATCATGCCTTCGTTGCCCACAGCCGCCGTTTCAACGCGATAGCCGCCTTCCATCTCATTGAGCAGCGAAACCACTGCGCTGAGGGGAAAATAAGCGTACTCGATCGCTTGATTCGGTTCGTAAAGCACTTGACCCAACGACAACGGCACCCGCTCTAAAAAAGCTCGGATACGATCGTAATCAGGGGCAGGTAAGGACGTTAAAAGTTGATTGCTTGAAGAAGACAATTGAGACATGGCTGTTAGGAGCCACCATCCGGTTGGTTAACGACAAGTGAAATCGCTAACACGATTCGGTGAAATCTCCAGTCATGGGTCAACACATACGACATAGCACAAAGCTACTCACAAGAAACGCGCACGGAGCCAGCCCGAAAATGTCGAGAGGGTCTAAACGCCTACGTCTGTTGTCTAGCCACCGAACAGGGGCGATGTGTCTGTCATCCTACCGCATTCATTTGCTATCCCTCTCTATACATCGACAGAAACAAATTGCTGTCTTCTGCGAGATGTCACGCAAAACTGAGCCACGTGAGTTATCAAACGATTACACTGGAGGACGTTTAACCAACACGGCGATCGCGCTGTATAGCTCGGTTAAGTCTACTGGCTTTGTTAAATGCTGCTGAAATCCGGCTGAAAGCGATGCTTGACGCTCTTCGACTCCGGCGAATGCCGTCAGGGCAATAGCCGGAAGCGGATCGAGAGTCTGAGTCAACGCCTTTGACTTAGAGCGAACGGAGCGAATTAGCTCATACCCATTTCCGTCGGGCATGCGAATATCGCTGATTAAAATGTCGGGCCGCCATTGCTCGATCGCTGTTTCCGCCGCTTGAATCGAATCGACCGATAAAACGATTGCTCCTTCTCCTTCAAGTGCTACGGTCATCATGTCACGGGAATCTTGATCGTCATCGACCACTAGAATACGGAGGGCTTGAAGCAGTAATTCAGTCATGGAGCGCTTTGCAATCAAGTTCTATGTGAATTAAGGAGAAAAAAACCAGCTAGTCATCTCAGGAGTAGTGGCTTAGTCTGCTCAGCGTCAGCATAAAAATTAAGGTACCGAAAACGACGATCGCTGTCTGTACGGTCTCGGACACATATTCCATGAATCGAACTCTAGAATGATGCGACCAAAAAATAGAATTCACATTGTAGAGATAAACCTGACCAAAATCTGCACAAGGGCATCGATCGTGGCGTTTTTTGTGACTGTCGCAATGGCGGGGTTATGGTGCTGTACCTGTCTTTGCTTAATGTGCAATGCTTCGCGATTTTGTTTGTGTTGTAAGAACAAGTAATTCTTATTTTCCCGTAGGATGACTCGGGGTTCTGGCCAGAATTTAAGAAAGCACTCATTTTTAAGCTGTTGAAGAAATCTTACTAAATTGCTAAATTTTATGGCTTCAAACCACATGAATCGATGGTGTCAGTTTCTACCGCTTTTGGTGCTATTTGCGGGTGGAACCGTTGGCTGTAGCGCGATTAACCCCACGACGCCCCGCACTCAAGATCAAGTTGTCACTGCTGCCCCAGCAAATCAGCCTGCGGTTGCTCAACCTACTCCCAATCCACCGACAAATATCAAGGTCAACTTAGCTGAAGCAAACTATATTGCGCAGGTTGTTCAGGCGGTAGGCGGATCGGTTGTGCGAATTAATTCGGTGCGTCAAGCGAATTCTGGTTCAGAAAATTCGGATCTTCGACGATTTTTAGGCGGGGGATCGGGCGATCGCGCCGAAGTGATTCGCGGTTCTGGCTCTGGATTTATCATTAGCCAAGATGGTCAAATTCTCACTAATGCTCATGTGGTGAACGGGGCTGACCAAGTGACGGTTGTGCTAAAAGACGGGCGGCGCTTACAGGGTCGCGTTTTAGGCGCGGATTCTGTCACCGATGTTGCCGTAGTCAAAATTAACGCGACCGGACTACCCGTTGCAAAATTAGGAAACTCAGATCAGATATTGCCCGGACAAGCCGCGATCGCCATCGGCAATCCGCTTGGATTAAATAACACCGTGACGCAAGGCATTATCAGCGCTACGGGTCGGTCTAGCTCAGATTTAGGCGTGCCCGATCGACGCATCGATTATCTTCAAACCGATGCCGCAATCAATCCAGGAAATTCGGGCGGCCCGTTACTGAATGCATCTGGTGAAGTAATTGGCGTCAATACTGCCATTATTCAAGGTGCACAAGGCTTAGGATTTGCGATTCCAATCAATAGCGCTCGACGCATTGCCGAGCAGCTCATCGCAACCGGAAAAGTCGAGCATCCGTATTTGGGCATTCAAATGACCGAGCTAACGCCTGAAGTGCAGCAGCAAATCAATCAAAGCAATTCCAACGTGAAAATCAATCGCGATCAAGGCGTGGTGATCGTGGGCGTTGTGCGCAATTCTCCGGCGGCACAGGCGGGATTACGTCCGGGTGACATTATCGAGCAAGTCAATGGAGCCGCGATCGATAGTTCAACGCAAGTTCAACAAAAAGTCGATCAAACCGGATTAGGGAAAACACTGCAAATGACGATTTCGCGCAATGGTCAATCTCAGCAAATCTCGCTACAGCCAAAAGCGCTACCGCAGCAGCAAGAGCAAGGGTAGCGATTTTGTCAAGAGCGGGCGATCGCCACAGCTCGATCAACGCAACTCCTAACCAAGCGCATCGATGCTTTAAACAACGCGCTAATATATTGATTGGTCTTATCACGTCGATCAGGATGCAACCTGTGCTGAAAGCCTTAATCGCTGACTTCAAAATTATTTTCGATCGCGATCCTGCTGCTCGTAACTGGCTCGAAGTGCTGATTTGTTATCCAGGACTGCAAGCCCTTTTGTTTCACCGCTTTGCGCATTGGCTCTATCAAATCGGCGTGCCGTTTGTGCCCCGATTAATTTCGCACATTGGGCGATTTCTCACCGGAATCGAAATTCACCCCGGAGCGACGATCGGACAAAGCGTATTCATCGATCACGGCATGGGCGTGGTGATCGGAGAAACCGCGATCGTGGGGGATTACGCTCTGATTTATCAAGGCGTGACGTTGGGAGGAACCGGAAAAGAATGCGGCAAGCGACACCCAACGGTCGGTGAAAATGTGGTCGTCGGCGCAGGCGCAAAAGTGCTCGGCAACATTCAAATCGGAAATAACGTTCGCATCGGAGCGGGATCGGTGGTGCTGCGCGATGTGCCGTCAGATTGCACGGTTGTTGGCATTCCCGGTCGGATTGTGTATCGTGCTGGCGAACGAGTTGAACCGCTCGAACACGGACGCCTACCCGACTCCGAAGCCCAAGTGATTCGCGCTATGGTCGATCGCATCGAAGCGTTAGAGCAACAGCTTGAACTTTTGCAAACCCGTGAATCGTTGGCAAACTGCTACGCAATGGCCGCCGTTAATCCTGCGCCATCGCAGCCCGTTGAGGCACCAGCCGAGGGTGGCTCGTGCCGACTGCGCGATCGTGTAATCGATGAATTTCTCGACGGTGCGGGGATCTAAGCGTATCGTGAATTCTAGATACCCAATCCGCCTGGCGATTAAGTTAGCTTCGCGCATTGCCATTAGCTTCGCAAGAGACGAGCGCGGCTAACCCGACAAAACCACCCACGGGTTCAGGAGCGACAAATCCTGGATGGAGTCCGCGTTAGGCGGACTTTGTTTGTGTAGCCGCGCCTTCAGTCGCGCCCGCTTAACCAAAACTGATGTTACAACCGGAACTGACGTTAACCCTACGAAAACACTTCTGAGGGGAGAGGAAAGCGTATTTGAGATTACGACTATAGAGAAAGAAACACTCGGCCATCCAGGTGCCGCATAAACTCTATCTTTTAAGCGCTCTCAGGTAATTAATGATGAAAAGACTCCTAGTCGTCTCGATGTCGATCGCGGTCGGACTGTTTCTCGCTTTAGGCAGTTCGTTTTTCTCGCACTCGGCTGTCAATGCTCAAACGCCTCGCGTTCCCTCGGTGACCTCGGCTCGTCAAACCAACGCGATCGACGTGGCATTTTTGAACGAAGCTGCACAAGCTGGACTGGGCAACATTATGCTCGGTGAACTGGCGTTGCGGAAATCTAACAATCAACAAGTCAGACAGTTTGCTCAAGCTGAAATCGCAGAGCAGCAGCAAAATAAAGCGTCTTTTACCCAGATCGCTCCGCGCATTGGCGCAACGCTTCCCACGACTCCAGGCCCGAAATTCCAAGCGATCATGACCCGCATGAATCAGCTTTCGGGCACGCAGTTTAATAACGCTTACCTCGATGAAGGCGGTGTGAATGCTCACCTTGAAAGTGCAGCATTGTTCCAGCGTGAAGCGGCATTTGGTCGTAATCCCGATTTGATTGCGGTCGCGAATCGCGGTATTCCGGTCATCACACGGCACTTTGCAACGGCAAGTGGCCTCACGAATTATCGTCAGGTCGCTGAAGTAGTTCGTCGCTACAACGAAGGACAAGCCACATCAGCCGCACCAGCGACAACGCAATCGGTGTCTGAAACGTCTTCTACCATGAGCCAACCCGCCTCGATGCAGTCGCCAACCACAAGCGAAAGCACCACAACCGCACCAAGCAACACAACAGACATCGTGCCGCAACGATTCTAATTCTCGCTTCCTAAAAAATGATTGCAAAGCCCGTTGAACGCGGGCTTTTTTAATGTCATCCTGCTTTAAGGCGCGATCGATTCACCGCAAATGTACAGTGACTAGTTAAATGTCGTCGTGACAAATTGATGTCGTTGGGCTGCATCCATTGCTTCACGGGAATTACAGCTTTTTAATGGGCTTCAGAAATACTACTTAGGCTGACAACTTAGTGACAAATTAATAGTCGAATTCAAGATTTGTGACAAATTAATAGTCGTCTTTCTTTTTATGGCTAAGTCTTATATGTGACAAATTCTATGTCGTGATTCAATGGGTAAAGTCAGCCAAATCTGAAAAACATGGGGCATAGAACGCGAATAGAAATTGTAAGCATTATTACTTCGTAATTCGTTGCAGAGGCAGATGCCTTGGTTCTGTCTGCAATTTTGGGATTATGAAGTTGGGATGCGATTGCTCATCGAGTGGTTCTTGAACAACAGTTCCCGTGTGACGCGCTGTATTTTTCCTGGAAGCGATCGCGAAACGAGACAAAATCGCCCGCTACTCGACTTTCTTCGGAAATTGACATTTGACGCTGATCTCCAGGTTGCAGCCACCTTTTGCATTGGCAATGTAAGGCACTCCCGCTTCGCTGCTGATGCTGATGCCAAATTTGAGCGTCACTTCGCTGACTTCGGCGGTTCCTTCGGAGTTGCGCTTTGCGCTAATCGCGACACTCTTAAAGGCATTGAGTGTAGGCAGCGTCTAGGCTCGAATCGTGTGTTCGATCACTTGAAAATTTTGCGTAATTGCCTTCTAGGATTCGTCTGTAAATAAGCCTCTTTTGGGTTCCGTTGTTCCAATGGGTTTATCAGGGACGAGAACACTAGAGGCAGTGTTGTCGGTTGCTTCGATGTAGATCAGCGTGCCGTCTTCGAGAGCGATCAGGGTGAGTTTCGCCATAGAGTGCGTATCAAATGATAATTCTGTTCAAAACCCCTTCCGCAGCTAACTAGCGCAGTTCAAAACAAGCCATACTCTGAAAAAGCCTGTGTAGAATACCGTCTACCCGCGCTGAACAATACTGAGCTGAGATCTCACACAATCCACATTCTGGGAAACTGGGAACCTTGCGTGGAGGAGTCGTATTGCTCAGGATAGCGATCGCGGCTCGAAATTGTGCCCGAAAATCCTCATTCACTTGAGTTGCCTCAATTTCCACAATCTCGTCTCTGTATATCAAGCGACCTTACAGGGAAAGCCCTTAACAGGGAGCTAATCGGGAGTAACAGTAAGTAAATCAGAATTTGATAAAAGTCTGAATTCTTCCTTTGCCCAGTCTTGCAGTCTTCAACCCAAGCATGGCTACCTTTGATCGCAACAATATCTGGCTTACCAGCACCTTTAACTAAATGAGTTTGACCCAATACTTAAAATCGATTCTCTCCCTCGACATAAACCGTATAACCTTCTGCTTCCGAAAGGTTGACGCGCTCAGTACTAGAGCGCGATGTCTTGCATTCCAGGTAGCAGAGTTAAAATTTGTATTGAGTTTTTCATACTTGAAGTGTGTCCGAAACCAAACCGACCAAACACACTGGATTTCATCTGCTATTAATCGAGACAACCAAGTGACCCAGATGCAGGGGAGCGTTTTCTGTTCGTGAATATTCACTGCTTCTAATACAAGTGATCGAGGCGATCAAGACAGGCAATGATTCTTTAAGTTAACACGAGCGACTTTGCAAACTGGGCTGGGAACACTGTGAAGAGTAGAACTCAGCGAAGTCTTCAAAGGATTTAACCGGAGGCAAATATGACTTTTTTAAATGGCAAGTTCAAATCCTTGGTTGACCAGGCAAAACAAAAAGCAGCAGAAGTGCAAGACACTGCTAAACAAAAGGCATCTGAGCTGCAAGAGGCAGCCAAACAGCGAGTCAATGAGTATCAAGAACAAGCTCAACAAGCTATGGCTGAATATCAATCTAAAGTTGCTCGACAAACCTTGGAGCGAGCAATCAGCTTATTTACCGCAGGCAAGATTCAAGAAGCAATCTCTGTTCTAAAAGGGATTCAACCTGCCTCTGATGTTTACACGGAAGCTCAGGAACTCCTGCCAATGTATCTAGCCGCTTTTCACCTTCAGAGCCTAGAAGATGCCTCCAACAAAGCACGAATACAACAGTTCGCAGAAGCGATAGATTTGTTGAAGCAAATTCCTGATAGCTCCAAACTCTATTCTCAAGCGCAAGAGCGGTTAATTGAGTATCAGCAGACGCTCTACCGTAAAGCTTTAGAGAATGCCGCTGCGGCAATTAACGGCAATCAATTTGCCAAATCAATTGCGCTGCTAGAAAGTATTCCTAAGCAGGCTGACATCTACCAAGAAGCGCAAGCAAAACTAGCAGAATGTCAGCAATTGTCTTATTCCCAAATTTTTGCTGATGCTACGGCACAATTTGAGAGCGGGCAATTCTTAGAAGCTGTCGAGATGCTGAAATCTATTCCAGACACCGCTGAGATTTACGAGCAAGCACAGGCAAAAATCACCCGCTGTCAAGAAGCAATCTATATGCAAAAAATGCAGCAGGCGATTGCCACTGCTGAGGCTGGAGAGTTTTCCGAATCGATCGCCTGTTTGCAGAGCATTCCCGAAGGAAGCTTCGTGTATTCCCAAGCACAAACCAAAATTATTGAATATGGCAAGCAGATAGAGCTACAACGTGCTCAAGCTTATAGCGATCGTGGTGCTAGGCGAGGTGAGCAAGGTGACTTTACGAACGCCATTAAAGACTTTAATAAGGCGCTCGAACTCAATCCAAATTTAGCTGAAGCTTATGCCTACAGAGGATGTGCGCGCGCAGAGTTAGGCGACCAGGCTGGCTCTTTAGAAGATGTAAACCAGGCGATTAAACTTAATCCATCTGCTCTGGACTTCCGCTCATTTCGAGGCATGATTCAAATTCGCTTTGACAATCCTCAAGAAGCCTCTAGAGATTTCAGCTACATCATTGAGAAACAGCCTGATAACGCTGGAGCCTATCAACTGAGAGGACTCTCATACTTTCTTCTAGACAACAAGAAGAAGTCGGACGAAGACTTACAGCAAGCATCAAAGCTGTTTTTCTCTCAAGGTGCGATTGAATCCTATCAGGAGGTTCTTGAATTAATGAAAGAGCTGAAAGAAGAAGCAGCACTGCAAGAACTGAGAAAGCATAAACCTAAGTTCGCGTCCCAGGCGAAGTTGGTGTTAGAGTTCGATCTTTGATCAGTCGCGAGCCATTGTGACTGTGGAAATCGGTTTAAACCGAGATCCGGATCTAAATCGATCCCTATCTTTGATCAACACGCTAACATTCAGTCTTAAATGGCTACAACTTCTAGCAAATAAGCTTTTCAACTCACTTTAACTTATTAGCGTAGTTGAACTTAAATCGCTCGAAATGCCCATCCTTGCGTGCTGTCGAAATAGTTTTAGATCTAGTCTCAGCACTCTTGCTCAAATCTCTACTGAATATGCGTTTGCAGGTGTACTTCAAATCGGAAAATACATCAGTGCAGCATAACCCTATCTCGAACTCTATCTGTCCGTTTCTAAGTCTATCCCGAACCCTATCTTTCTCTATCACAGTTGCGATGCTCGGTTTGCTCCGCTTCACCTAGCATTCATCAGTTCTATGGTGCCGAACCCTGATCATCTTCCCACACAACCTCAATTCCAACCACACTATAAAAATCATGAGCGGTTCTGTGCAGTTCGTACGGATGACTGCCCAGCAAGAAAGCTAACCAAGTTTTGACAAGACAATCCTGACGTGAAGCCTGATGTCGAGACTCTAACGCACAGATCAGATCAAGCAGCGAGATTGACTTGCGCTTACGTCTTTGCAACCGATTGATCGTCGTCTTTAGTTCTTCCGTCCACACATCAATTTGTTCCCCATGTGCTAAACCCACAATGTTAGCGATGCCTGACGACTCTAGCGGACTATCAGCAGTGCGATCGGGTAACGCATCGAGCAGTGCCGCCGCATCGTCAATCACGACATCGAGAATCGCTTGAGTCATCGCAGCTTCGCTGATGTAGTCCGCTTGGAACTCGTTCGGTGTCAACCCTTCTACGTCTAGGTGCGAAGGCAGCGGCAGCCGTTCAATTGGCTCAATGAATTGGTCAAAGTTCAACATCATCGACTGGCGCACAAAGCGATCGGAGAAATCGATCGGCACCACAGGTTCATTTCGCTCGCCCCTCACGTCAGCTTTGAATTGCGCGACTTGTTTGGAAACTTCGCCATACTTCGCTTCAAAAATCGTTGCCAGTTGCACGGACACGCTTCGCGTGAGCCGAAGGCAACGCATCAGCCGCAACCGCCAAACAAACGCGATCTTCGAGTCCCGAAATTGCCGTATCAAACAGCCGCAGTAGATCCAACAGTTCTGCCTCTTGCGGAGCCGAGAGCGCGGTTTAAAGGTGATCAAACAAAGGGATTTCAAGTTGAATCATCGCGTTTGAGTCCGAATAGGACGTGAAGATGTCGCAGGCGAAGACTTACGACGCTGTGGCGCACTTCGGTGAGTTGTCAAGCTAGACAAAGCAGAATCGGTTGAAATCGCTTCTAGCAGGTAAATTCGATTTCCGTTCAAAGCGTTGTAGAACAGTCTCACAGTGCAATGAAAGCCTTGATGCTCCAGCTCTACAACTCCTTGACCGCATGCCTGACACATTTGAGTCGCATCGTTCCAGCCCTCTAGAAACACTTCCGTAATTTTGTTCATATTAATTCTTCAAAGTCCCAGAATCTTGGTGAAAGCAAGGACGAATTGGACAGCACAGCGGGTCACGTCGAACCCGAGCTGCAAACTTGCGAATGCCGAATCGACGATGCAGCTCCATCAGCATTCGTTCAACATACGCCTCCATCACAGCCGGAGTCATGCCCTCGGTGTGAATCGGCGTGACTTCAACGATTGCTTCGTTGTTCCTCCAGACTGAGCCTGCGAAAAGCTCCGCTTAGCCGAAGGCACCGCATGAACCGGAGAATCGTAGCCCGCTTCGCGATACACTGTTAGAACCGCATACGCACGGTCAAGATCAGCCGCTTCGACCGGGAGCCGTTCAATCTGTAGAGCTTGGTGTTCGATCAAGCGTTTCTGACGAATAACTTCAGTATTTCGGAGGTACAATCGCTTCTGTGGACACTTTTTTGAGTCATAACAGCCGTCTGATGCAGTGTTTGGGTCGCGGACAAAATTTTGCGGATCAGTTTTGGAACTGCCGTGAAGTTAATGCACCTGATCGATGTGCAGCGCCGCGCATTTGATACACCTGGAGGGTGCTTTTCTCGCCATACCGCACCTTTAGGATTGCAGAATCGCGTTGAGCCACTGTCGATCCGACTCGGATAAAGCAGGCGGAGGAATCTGACGGTCGTAATCGATCGTTAAGTCATAATCCGCTTCTTCATACACCTGATGAATCGCACGATCGAGGTTTAACGGAACGGCAGGATCAGGAGGAAGTAAAGGAATCGGAATCGTGGGCAGCACATCCTGCATCTGAAACGACCACACTTCCAAGCGATCGTTGGTTCGAGTCACGGTAATCCGGTAGTGCGACTCTAGAATTTGAGCCTCGGAAATTGGGCGGGTTCCGCGTCGAATTAAATCAATCTCGACTAGATGCACCCCTGCTTGCAGCAGCCGACTGCGCTTCTGGAGATACTGATCGAGTCCAGGCTGACGTTTGTTCGCGTAAGACAAAATCTCGATACAAGTCACCAGCCGATTGCTCCGAGTCTCTCGAATCTCCACCGTTGGGATTCGCACTCGGATCGGCGGTGGCAATGTCAAGGTGGCAGGCGTAAAGGCTGAGGCAGAAGTTCCCCGAATCGGAGTGGGCATCGGGGTTGTCACCACTTCCACATTCGGGTAAAGAATGCCTAGATCTTCACCGAGTCCAGGCGCTTGTACGACAGAGACTTCCAGCCGCACCGCATAGCGTGGACGCAGGAGGGGAGTCAGCATCGCTCGAATCCGACTGGCCAGTGAACTATGCAAATCCTGAAATAAATAACCTTCGAGGTAGGGGTTCATTCCGGGAAATTGCGGCATGGAGAACGACCTCAGATATCGATGATAGGGGGATTTTACCGCATTTTACTGATTTTTTCAGACGGAATATTGCACAAATCTACATTAAGCCAAATCAATAAAAGCTAGATGAATCAGAGCTTTTAGCATTCACTCGTTTGATTGCATTTGATTCCTGCTAAAAAACAGGGAAAAATACTTTGATAATTCTCAGATTACAGACATGACTGTTATCTGTAATCTGAAAGAAGAAACGATCGCTTTTCGGTCAAATTCACTGGGTCAATCGATCGCGAAATTGGTAAAACGCTTAATTAGTGAGGCTTGAGCTTCAGCGATGCGCTCCGATTGCCAGGCTGCAAGTTTAGTTCGCCTCATTCATCTTAGGCTCATGCAACTTCGACTCCTCGACCTCGAACTTAATTCTCCGATCGATTCCTATCCCGACTTTCTCTCAACCACTGAAGCGGACTGGCAATGCGCTGAAAGTCAAAAACTCGACTGGCAACAAAATCAAATTCGGATGGTAGGCAAACCGATGCCCGCACCCCTCCTGGAGACAAGCTACGGCAATCTAGGCTGTCAGAATGGACAAGACTTGCTCGCTTAGCACTCCGATGACAAGTCAAGTCTGGGGCAAAATCCCGCGCGCTCCTCCCTCATCTTAGGCACAACTCGCTAATTTAGCCTCAAACCGAAACAGAGTGGAGTCGTTCAGCATTTCGATTTAGAACACGGCGTGCTCCTCTTCATGCGCCCGGGTTGCCAATCGACTCATCTCCATTGCATTCCCACAATAACCCAGTCCATCGGAGAGAGAATCATGGACGTTCGGATCTCAAGGGCGATCTCTAAACCGCAGAGGCTTCACGGAGATCGCTCAAAGCTGCATTCTCTCGTTCTGAGTCGATAAAAATTAGCATCAGCCTTCAAAGACTAAAAAGCTTGCTGTATATAGGTTTTATGCCAAAAACCTTTTTTCGTCAGAATCGTTGCCATCCCACTAGGGGATTCCAATCATGCAACCTCTATGCCTCAAAGTGTTGTAGATTTGAACTATCTTGTATCGGATGCGCTCTTAATCCAGGTTACCCTCCTTTAGACCATTCACGCAATTGCTTCATGCAGATGTCTGGATCAGAAAACGTTAAGTTGAGTCCACTACCGAACCGTGTGACTAGCCCAGCTTGGTGGCAGTTGATCACTTGGATTGCCGACCCGATCGCATCTCAAGACAGGTATTCCCGAAGGTATGGAGATACTTTTACGCTACGGTTGGGTGGGCTTGGCTCGATTGTGATCATTGGCAATCCGCACTCCGTCGGGGAAATTTTTAGCCAGGATTCTAAGTTTGAAATGGGTCGTGGCAATAAACTTGCAGAACCCCTCGTCGGGCAAAATTCCTTGATGCTGCTGGATGGTGATCGACATCGACGAGAACGAAAATTATTGATGCCACCGTTTCATGGCGAACGTCTCCAGACTTACGCTAAACAGATTTGCTTGATTACTAACCAAGTCGCGAATCAGTGGACAATTGGTCAACCGTTTGTGGCTCGAACAGTGATGCAGAAGATCAGTCTGGAGATGATTTTGCAAATCGTTTTTGGTTTAAGCGAAGGGGAACGTTATCAACAGCTTAAGCCGCTCCTGACTGAGTGGCTCGATATGACTGATTCTCCGCTGCGATCAAGCGTCCTGTTTTTAAAGTTCTTACAAAAAGATTGGGGAGCCGGGTCGCCTTGGGGACGAATGCAACAGCGGCAACGCCGAGTGCATAACTTACTCCAGGCAGAGATTGAAGAGCGAAGAACGAGGAGCAATCAGGGACGTACTGATGTTTTAAGTCTCCTCATGGCAGCGCGGGATGAAAATGGGCAAGCCATGACCGATGCCGAACTCAGAGACGAATTGGTCTCAATTCTGTTTGCCGGTCACGAAACAATGGCGACGACTCTGGCTTGGGCATTATACCAAATTCATCAGCAGCAAACTGTCTATGAAAAGTTGATTCAGGAACTCGATCGCTTAGGAGAAGATTCATCTCCCCTGGAGATGGCTCAACTTCCTTATCTCGCCGCAGTGTGCCAAGAAACGCTGCGAATGTATCCCGTCCTGCCTGTGATTTTCCCTCGTGTCACCAAGGTGCCCGTAAAAATTGGAGGACACTGGTTTGATGCAGAAACACATTTATTGCCCTCGAACTATCTGGTGCATTATCGGGAAGACTTGTACCCGAATGCTCACCAATTTCAGCCAGAACGGTTTCTTGAGCGGCAGTATTCGGCTGGGGAGTATTTTCCGTTTGGCGGTGGGAGTCGGCGATGTCTAGGCTATGCTCTAGCTCAGTTAGAGATGAAATTGGTTCTCGCAACGATTCTCTCTCAATATCAGCTCACTTTAACTGAGAATAAGCCTGTGAAACTGCAACGTCGTGGATTTACGCTTGCTCCGACAGGCGGGGTGCGGATGGTGATGGTAAACCGAAGATAAGCTGAGCATCAACAATACCTGCAATTGGTGTTGCTACTCGTCCCAATGCTTGACGCACTTGCTCACGAACAGTTTTGAGCATTGCTTAATAAGCATCATTTTTAGGCTTATCTATGGTTATGGTTCGCGAATCTCAGCCAACACTTTACGTCAGGATAGTCGAGAATGTCCCTGCGATTTTTCTCGACTATCCTGCGGCATCAATTCGCGATCGCTACAGCGCAACGCTAATTTATCAACCCGGTAAAATCTACATACTCAGGCACAAAACGACGGCTTCAGCGAAGCCAAAAATGTTTACCGTACTAAAGTATCTAGTTCCAGACCCAATCACTGAGCCAGTCGAACTCGATCTAGTTCTAAGGTATTTTGATCCGTTTAGCAAAACCCCCCGCTCCACGCTTAGCAACGTGCGTTTCCCGCACTGCTTGAATGAGATCTTGTCACCCGACATGTGGTCGGTTAGCTTGGTCGCTCTGCCGCCAGAACGTCAACCGCTAAATGACGTGATTGTTTCCCTAGAGGTTCGCGCCGATGAGCGATCGCGACATGAACAGTCTGAACGCCCTGCACAACAAAAATCAGCCCAATCATCAGCCGTAGGGAGCCGACGAGACGCTGCATCTCCACTACAAAACGGCAAACCTTTAGAGATTGTAGAACTAAGACGAAGTACCGTTCTCGCTGATCCAGCACCGAAACCGAAAGCAATTACTGTGCCTATTGTACGTTGGAGAAGTTTTATGAATAGGACAATTGCTATCAGTGCCGGGGGGTAGATATTGCATTATGCTCCTCAGCAGCAGTGGCGCGGAGATGGCGTGATGCAAACGGCTCTATTTGTGGGACAAGGCATGACGCTGGGAGAGCTTGAATCTGGAGGCGATGGAGTTGATTTATCTAGGCTTTAAGTCTCAGTCCTACAGAACAGTTGAGCAAGCAAAAGAGAACGCGCCTACTTTCGCAATCTCAGTGCTGCAACACATGACTTCAATGATTCAAGATGACGATCAAGCCGTTTCCAGGCGTGATTCTGTATCATCTCGATAGAAATCATTCTGTTATCACTAGCAAGGTGCGGACGGCAGAAGAATGGCTCAGTGCGGTGCAATCAGGAGAAGGGTACGAGATAAGACCGAGTAGTCGCAACTATGGCAGACCTTGATGACGATCGAGTTAATCGGAAGAAAGACGGTCTTTACAAAGGTAAGGTGAGCATCGAGGACGCCAGCGAATACAAACTTCCCTTTGAGCACCTCAAAAAATATGTGAAGCCAGAGCGAGACGAAAATCGTAGAGCATCGACGCGGCGTGACTGGTGGAAGTTTGGCGAGAAAAGACCTGATACTGTTGGCGAACTCGGATTGGGATCACAAACAGGTTTCTGCCAAAGCTAAAAATCGAGAGACGCGAGTTTTTGACCTTGGCACCAGAGTGAACCAATTCACGAGGCGGTCAATATTCATTGCTGCTGCAATCGCCCTGTTTTGCAACTGTGTTTTCGCTAAACCTCGATACCGAGACTGCCGCAGTCCAAATGCTCGAACTCCTTGTGATAGTGTTCCTTTAATTCCTGCCCGACGTTGATAGTTCTGCTGCCCCTCTGGGCTGGCATGAAGGGTGCGTGTAGTTTGAAGTGCTTCGTACTGGGGTTGGGGCATTACGTGTAAGCTTCGATCGGACTGATACCAATTTAAACAGTGTTTAGGGCAGATACAGCTTCTCGAATGAACGAATAGCCTGTGATAGAAGCAATGACTTCAGGTGTTAATTCAGCAAGTAATTGGTCTACCTTTGTCTGCAATTGTTCCAGAGTCTTGAATGCCGCCCACTTGAGGTCAGCTTTGAGAGATTGCCACAAGTGTTCGATGGGATTAAGTTCTAGACAGTAGGGCGGTTGGAACAACAAGATGAGGTTGTCTGGTACGACTAAATTATTGCTTTTGTGAAATCGCCCGTTGACGCTTCGCGAGAGCCAAAGGCAACAACTTGCAGAATGTTCAAACTGTCTGGATAGTAAGCAGAGAACTCATCCAGAAATTGCGGGTAGCAGTCGGTATCAACATGCGAAAACTGCAAGAAAAACGATTCTCCCGTGGTTGGTTCCACTGCGCCATACAGCCAGAAGGCATTGAACAACCACTGCCACGCCCCTATCGGCTTGACTCTGCAAGCGGTAATCAATCGTCCTAGTAACGTCTTCAGTCCAAATCGACTTTTATCTTGAGCAAAATAGCGAATTGGTCTGGGGTCTTGTCGAACTTGTCGAATGCACTGACTCAGCACATTCAGGTCATCGGCAAGGTTTGCTTAAACGCCTCGCGCTGCGCGGGGTCTTGCTTGCAGTTCTGCGGACGTGCGACTTTCAGTTTGGCTCTCAGTCGGTGTCGCGTCATCTGATAGACGGCATGATACTCAGCTTCAATCCCCAAAGTTTCCGACAACCACTGCTGCACTGCCCCATAGCTTGAAAATCCATGTTCTGGCTTTTGGAGTCGTTTGGCTAAAGCCGCTTCCGCCCACTGGGGAATCACCCGCACACCTGCGATTTTTTCACTTCTAGCATCACTTCAATCCCACCACTCCGGTAGAGCATCAACCAAGTTTGCAGCGTGTTCCGATGTTTGCCGATGGCTTTGGCAATCGTTAAAATACTCGGCGGGTTGTTTTGTTTCAGCCAGTAGAGAACTTGTAACTGTTCCTTTTCTTTCGGCGTTTTGGCTTGTTGCAGTTGGGCTGCTAACGCTTCCAGACTTTCCTTAACTTCGACAGAGATAGCGCCAGCCATGAGTCAATTCTTGAACAGCACTCTTAGTTTAGACTATCTGCCGCTTTCTCTGTTTAAATTGGTATCACTTTCACCATTGAGCAGCTTCGGCGTGGCGATCGCATTGCCAACAAATTCCCGGACATCAGCCTTTGCGGTACTCTGAATCAAGCTTGGAAAGTGAACCGTCTTTTGATACGTGTTTGACTGACCCGCGACGGGGATCAGCCAGTGCGATTTTGCAAGGTCGGCGAAATCAAGCTGTAGCTGCTTTCCTGTGACCGCAAAGAGTCGCCCCTGCGGTAATGGCTTACGTCCTGCTCCCTGAGTTGCTGAACCTTCCGACCTCCCTGAAAATCCGGTTTCTAGAAGCTGATTTAACTCTGACGGGGCAACTTGGTAAAGCTGGGTAAACGCTTGACACCACGCCTCTGAATTCGTTCCCATTTCGGATTCAAACAGCCACTCTTTGAGCGAAATCGCACAGCGACAATCGGGATCATAATCAACGGGAACGACATCGCGCTTATGCTGAACAAGCGATTGCGTGAAGAAGCGATCGCGCCACTCGTTGTAAGTAAACTGGCGCTCTAATTCAAGCTCGATCTCGCCATAAATCGAATGCAGAATCACCCATAACCGCGCTGCTCGTGATAAATCTTGCCGGAGTGAGCCGCGTGACAACGTAGTGAGCAGTTCGACCGAAGGGGGAGAATCAAACATAAGAATTGCCGTTTTGCCTGTGTTCTCAAAGTATTGAAGTTTGGAAAAACGTTTTTCCAACGGGGTAGAGATATAGTATTGCTTGCACTGAGTGATCTTGAATCGTGCAGAGTAATGAAGACCTTGCGACAAAGCGCGTATGACCAAGCCAAAATTCGAGATTAAGATGATTCAAAGCGCCGACGGTACTCAATTTCGATTAATCAATTTTGAGATTCCCGGTGGAGTGACAACGCCCACTCAGTTTGCCGAAGCTGTTGAGGAAATCGAGCCGCAAATTGAAGGACGATTTCCAATTTTGACCAACGGTCGTGGACCCGTCTGGGGGTATGGCATGGTTTTTCATGCTGCTCACCCGACTCCGGCAATCGCAACGTATGATCCGCGTTTAGGCTACGTTGTCACTCAAACTCACGACGAACGCTTTTACGTCGGTCAAATTCTTGAACTCTAGTCTTCTTTTCTTTTTATGCCTACCATTGCAATTGGCGGACCGCCTCACTCTGGAAAATCTGTTTTTGTGGCAGAGCTATATCGGCAACTTCTAAAGCTCTCAAACCAAGTCTTTCTTCAACGGGTTTGTCCAGATTGTGAAGGAATGTGGTCAAGCGAGGCTGACCCCGCGATCGTTGAGTCCATTCGCAAAAAAGGTCAATTTTCTGAAGAGTTTATTAGCGAAACGCTTCGAGCCGTTGGGCAACTGAGGCGGAATCCGCGTTTCTCGATCGT
This sequence comes from uncultured bacterium, assembly GCA_964250455.1. Lineage (GTDB taxonomy): Bacteria > Cyanobacteriota > Cyanobacteriia > Leptolyngbyales > Leptolyngbyaceae > CAXUFL01. The sequence goes on along the minus strand of CAXUFL010000005.1, from coordinate 125,592 downwards.
ACTGCTCGATCTCGGCGGCAAGCGGACAGCAGAGAATGCAGAAATTTTGCGTCGGTCTGACTTTTTGATTCTGCTTTCATCTGATCTGCATGAGGTTGATCAGTGGCAACAGTTCGCTCAATCTGAAAACTGTGAAACGATCGCGGTGCTAGAGAGTCGGTTAGAGGAAGTAGACGGAAAATTAGATCAAACCGTGAGATCTCAAATTGATTTCACTCAAACTCCAGTCGTAGGTTTACTACGAAATTTGGATCGAAACGGCAATGCCGCAACATATGAAAGTGCTGTTGCTCAATTCGCAGCTTGGTTGTGCGATCGCTTCTGTACTGAACATCGATCGTAATACCAAATCTCTTAAAATAATATCTGCCGCGCTCTGTTTCTTCTATGTCTGAACGTCCCTACGATATTGTTCTCTACGGTGCAAGTGGATTTGTTGGCAAGCAAACGGTGCAATATTTTGCCAATCATGCCGATCGAGATGCAGTACGATGGGCGATCGCTGGACGAAACCGCGCCAAGCTAGAAGCCATTCGAGATCAAATCGGGGTGACAGTCGATGTTCTTGTCGCCGATAGTCAAGATCAATCCGAAATCGACGCGATCGTATCTCAAACACGGGTAATGCTCACGACGGCTGGACCATTCGCGCTGTATGGCAATGCAATCGTTGATGCCTGTGTTCGTTTTCAAACGCACTACGTCGATATTACAGGCGAAACTCCCTGGGTCAGAACACTGATCGATCGCTATCATGCTCAAGCTGCAATCGATGGAACGCGCATTATTCCCTGTTGTGGCTTTGATTCTGTGCCATCCGACCTCGGCGCTTATTGGGTTGTGCGTCACATACAGCAAGCTCTGGGCGTGGAGTGTCAGCGAGTGAAGGCGTATTTTCAGATGACTGGCGGCTTCAATGGGGGGACGATCGCTTCTGCCCTCAATCTCTTCGATTCGCAGGCATGGACAGCTATGAACAATCCGTTTCTGCTCAATCCGGGCAATTCTCAGTCGCAAACTGAAATAGATCGTGACCTGCAATTTCCACAGTTTGATGCAGACCTCAAGACTTGGGTAGCTCCCTTTTTTATGGCTCCGGTGAATACTCGCATTGTTCGTCGCAGTGCTGCCCTGTACCAAGAGTGGCAGGAACCTTACGGAACTGACTTTCATTACCAAGAATATCTCAAGTTCGATGGACCCTTAGCAGGGCTGCAAGCAACAGGCACGACCGTAGGATTCGCCCTCCTGACCCCAGTATTGCAGCAGCCGCAACTGCGCTCTCTTCTGCAACCGCTCTTGCCGCGACCGGGCGAGGGACCGTCTGAAGAAACGATGAATTCAGGCTGGTTTTCCTGTGAGTTAATCGCGACTGCGATCGATGGGCGTAGAGTGCAGGGTGTGATTCGAGGCGGGGGCGACCCTGGCAATCGAGCAACGGTTAAGTTTGTGTGTGAATCAGCACTGAGTTTAGTGCTTGGGCGTGAAGCGTTACCAGGTGGTCAGACGCGGGGAGGAATTCTTACACCTGCGACTGGTCTGGGCGATGTGTTGGCAGAACGGTTACGTCGGGCTGGAATCACCGTAGAGGTGAGCCTGTAATGCAGTGGGCGAGAAGCAGATATAGAGAACGATCGAGGAAACTGCGTCTGCTATTGGAGTTCTTCGTGATCAACGCCTTTCGGCATCAGAGATAGATTTTCCCGGAATTCCCCTCGCGATTCCCAACCGCCATTAGTAATCAACGCCTTTCGCATCAGAGATAGATTCACGAATTCGGGATTTGCGTTGAAAGATTTAGAGCACTGTGATCAACGCCTTTCGGCATCAGAGATAGATTCACCACGTTGCGATAGCGATAATCACCTTGATTACCTGGTGATCAACGCCTTTCGGCATCAGAGATAGATTCACAAGATCGAAACGGCGGACACCTCTGATCACGCGGGTGATCAACGCCTTTCGGCATCAGAGATAGATTCACGAGCGGTGACGAGAAATCTGCTCAGATCAACGCAACGTGATCAACGCCTTTCGGCATCAGAGATAGATTCACAAATCGCCTCAGCAAACGACAGCCAGCGCTCGTCACTGTGATCAACGCCTTTCGGCATCAGAGATAGATTCACAGCGGTTTCACCATTTTTCACCATAAATAATTTGAGTGATCAACGCCTTTCGGCATCAGAGATAGATTCACATTCCGAATCCTCGGAAAACGAGCCTTCTAATATAGTGATCAACGCCTTTCGGCATCAGAGATAGATTCACAAATCGATCGACATTGCCTACAAAGGCGACTGCGATGTGATCAACGCCTTTCGGCATCAGAGATAGATTCACGTGCTGGAGCGTTTACATAATTCGTCATCTGGGAGTGATCAACGCCTTTCGGCATCAGAGATAGATTCACTAATCGATTCCTCTAGCGACGCCCCAAGCGGCGACGGTGATCAACGCCTTTCGGCATCAGAGATAGATTCACTTCCCCTAATTTCTGCGCTTGCCAAAGTCGGCTTCTGTGATCAACGCCTTTCGGCATCAGAGATAGATTCACTACTCATCCGATCAGCGCTTCAGGTGTGGATCAGACTGTGATCAACGCCTTTCGGCATCAGAGATAGATTCACTCAAGCTGGCTTTGCAGTTCAGCATCCTTTTGCTGTGGTGATCAACGCCTTTCGGCATCAGAGATAGATTCACTTTTACTCGTCCATTGAGGCTGAGAATCGACAACTCAGTGATCAACGCCTTTCGGCATCAGAGATAGATTCACCGTTTCTAGATTCGCTTGATCTTGCCATGCTTCACCGTGATCAACGCCTTTCGGCATCAGAGATAGATTCACCTCAAATTGGTCATCGCTCCAGATTTGGGCCTGTCGTGATCAACGCCTTTCGGCATCAGAGATAGATTCACATAACACAGTTAGCTGATATAGGTCAGAATTCCCGTGATCAACGCCTTTCGGCATCAGAGATAGATTCACTTTCTAGGCTCAAATCTGCCCTGATCGCCACGAGCCGTGATCAACGCCTTTCGGCATCAGAGATAGATTCACCGTGTGGTGTCGTCTCACGCAGCGATTCATCGACGTAGTGATCAACGCCTTTCGGCATCAGAGATAGATTCACGCTCGAATACTCGATCGAGACCGCATTCGGGCGATGTGATCAACGCCTTTCGGCATCAGAGATAGATTCACATCCCCGATGGCTTGCAGCCTCAATCACCTATGTCTCGTGATCAACGCCTTTCGGCATCAGAGATAGATTCACCCCGTCGAAGTGCGTCAAAATCAACTCTGAATACCTGTGATCAACGCCTTTCGGCATCAGAGATAGATTCACCCCTACACAACCGAAGAAATCAGCCACTATCTCAAGTGATCAACGCCTTTCGGCATCAGAGATAGATTCACGCAAGTTTTGCAAGTTTCCATTCCCGCAAGCCTGGTGATCAACGCCTTTCGGCATCAGAGATAGATTCACAGCAGTGCGGTTAAACTATTGCTGAAGTTCCTACTAGTGATCAACGCCTTTCGGCATCAGAGATAGATTCACACTTCTTCAGAATCATCAACTTCGGCTTCATAAAGTGATCAACGCCTTTCGGCATCAGAGATAGATTCACTAATGCAGGTGTAGTGCACCTCGTTTCTGCCGTTCCGTGATCAACGCCTTTCGGCATCAGAGATAGATTCACAAAATCATTAACACTTGGTGAGCAAGCAGGTCTAGCAGTGATCAACGCCTTTCGGCATCAGAGATAGATTCACATTTGAGCCAAATACCTCTTGTAGCGTGGGTTGTGGGTGATCAACGCCTTTCGGCATCAGAGATAGATTCACAAAGGGACAGTGCGCCTGTGTGCCCTACGGCATTACGTGATCAACGCCTTTCGGCATCAGAGATAGATTCACTGCCACAAGTGCGAGTCTTCGTCAACCAGGGAGAGCGTGATCAACGCCTTTCGGCATCAGAGATAGATTCACACGAACCCGATCGCGGTTCCTGAGTCCTAGCCTCTTCGTGATCAACGCCTTTCGGCATCAGAGATAGATTCACAAGAAAAAGTAGTCCCCACAAACTGTTTTGCATTCTGTGTGATCAACGCCTTTCGGCATCAGAGATAGATTCACCGGTTGCGTTTGGCTCCAAAATCGTGTCGGTTGAGTGATCAACGCCTTTCGGCATCAGAGATAGATTCACCGCGATCGCCAAAACCCGCGCTCAGCCAAAGACCAGACGGACTTTTGCAAGCTTCTGTCCCACAACCAGAAAAATCGAATTGAAACCTCAGTTTGTGCTTCAGAAACCACGTCGTGAACCCCGCAACTTCCCTTACTATGACTGAGTTTGAACAACTTTGCAAGTACTAAATCTACCACAAAAATTGTCAAACCTCAGTCGTATAAAAGCCTTCAGTCATTCTGACAGCACAACACGCCGTCACGAACTGCGATCCATGCGCTAAATAATCCGAAATCCCAAATCGACGGTTTCCCATACGTTCGGGCGATTACAAACCTGAATTCGCTCCACACACCGATGGCACATCCCTGCCAGCAAAATCTTGTCTTCCTGCGTCAAAATCTGCTCCAACTCCCAGCGCAATTTCTCGCGATCCCTCTGACTCAATCGACAGCGAAAAATCGAAAACTGCACACTCTCCCCATACCCCTGCAATAGCTTGTAAGCCTTGCGCCATCGCTTTTGGTCTCGAATATCGTAACAAACCAAATACCAATTCTTAGCCTGAGCCATCTGACTACCTCAACACCAACTGAGCAAACAAGCCACTCTCACCCGACCATTCCTTCTCCAACAATCGCACCTCCAACTCCAGCAACCGCCGATACGTCAACGAATACCCCGTCATTGGATGCTTCCAAGTCTCTTCTTTCCGCCGCTCATAAAGCGTCACAAACTTTCGCCGCCCCGCATCACTCAGCCAAACCTGCTGCCCCCGCACCTCAAAATCCTCATTCACATCCCACTGCCCCCGATTGATCGATCCCACGATCGGCAAATCCACCAATGGAACTCGAAAAATCTCAATCAAATCCAAAGCTAACGGCGGTGCTTGCGTCCGAGGCTGATGATAAAACCCCAAAGCAGGCTCCAACCCCACCGTTAAAATTGCATTCATCACATCCTTCAACAACAGCGCATACCCAAACCCCAACAGCGCATTGAACCGATCGCGCGGCGGACGACGATTACGATGATTAAACCGCATCTCAGGCGGCACGCTCTCCGACAATAAATGCGGCAACGCTCCGAAATAAAGCGCCGCCAAATTCCCCTCAATCCCCAGCAAAGACTCCAAACTCGCCACTGTTGGAATCTGCTTTAAAACGGCTTTCATCTGAGCGATCGCATCTCTTAACTCCTGCGGCACTTCCTCTACCCCACGCTGTCCCCGCATCAGAAACTTTCGCTGCCCCTGCCCCCGACAAATCACCAACTGCTTTGCTAACCTCAAACACTGCTCCACATCACTCAACGCCGCATACTGCCGAATTCTGCGCTGAATACTTCCCTGCCGTGAATCAAAGCTTCCCAGATATCGCCCTCCTCCAGACACGAGATGCACACCAATGTCTTGTTCCGCACAGAAATACAATGCCTGCGTCGAAATTTGAGAAAAACTATGCAACACAAGCTGAGCAATCTGACGCGCCGGAATCTTTTCGATCGGTTGATTCTTGCGCGTCACTTTAAGCTGTTCTCCGGTCCTGCCAATCCGCGTCCCTGGTTCTAAAATATGCAAAATTTGTCGATCGTCATCTTCTGGAAATAACCGAATCGGTTGCCACGCTCGATCATGAGCGAGTCGCGCCTCTTCGGGTAAACATACCGGAGCCAAAGAACAAGCTGCACACAATCGCTCATTGTCGGTAATCGGAGGGCGATGTGTTGAACCTCTCAACAATCTCGCTTGATTGATCGCCGATCGTACCTCTGCCCGCCCCGCATCATCCAACGGCACTTTCACCATCACACGATCTGCGTGGTAGCGAATCCGCCCTTCCTGAATCGAGATTCCCAAAGCAGCTTCGATTAGGCAAGCATAAGCGAGGATTTGAAGTCGATCGCTCTGCCAAGCTTGCGGCTGCTTATTTTCGTCACGCTGCGATCGACCTCGTTTATGCTCGTAAGGAATCGTCTGACCTTCTCTCGTTCTTAGTGCATCGACCCGCCCACGTAATCCTAGCTCTACACTTTCGAGGAATAGTTCCTCCCATTCCTCATCTTCTTGAGCTTCCAGTTCGATGTGCAATCTTCGTCCTGCAAAAACGGCTGCATCTTGAGTGTAAAGCTGCTCGACTTCTTCGAGGTAATAAAGTCGCCGACAGTACGCCATTGCGTGAAGTGCAGACACCCGAATCGTTTCCTGCTGAACCGCAGGCGTTTCAAATTGAATCATGGTGCAAAACTGCTATGAGTTGAATTCGATTACTGCACCCTACTGTGTCAGTTTTGCCCTGCAATTCTGCTTCCGCTTAAATGAATTGACGCCTTTTTTAGTGGAAATACGACTATTCTTCGGTGAAAACAGCGATCGTACTGAGTACGATCGCTGTAACTAGCTTTTCGGTTTTCGCACCGTTTTGGTCTTGCTGGACTTCACTGACGGAGATGGAGCGACGATTGAAACAAAACACTCTTCGTTAAAGTCATCACGGAAACTGAAACGTTGAAATGTGCCTTGGCTGGTTGTGCGATCAATCCAGATCGGCAAGCCAATCAATCCCCGACTATCTCTGACCAACCAGCGAATTGTTCCATCGTCTGGGCGGTAGAGTCTTACACCATTTACCATTGCCCATGATTCCCCTAGACTCAACCCGCCGAATCGAGCAATCTGACTGGGAGTAGACAACGCGATCGTAACCCGCTCTTCTAGCTTGACAGAACTATTCTCCTGGCTAGAGTCGAGCTGTACAGCCACCTTTAAATCTGTAAGCAGCTCGTGATGATTTGGCTTAGAAAACTGGCTGGTTGGGTAAGTTCCTAAGTGTTTGACGCTGAATTTATGATGCCGCTGTTTACGAACAACTCGTGAAATCGGTGGATCATCCCCAATCATGCCGATCGCTAGCTTCACGCCGACATGAGCCGTCATATCGACTTCGCCCACCCACGACAGCAGCAATCCGTAAATTGTTGAGGGTGGCGGATAACGGTAGGTTTCTTTATAGTCCCTTGCAAAGCTACGAGGAAAGCTAGTACAAGGACAATCGAGATACAGCAACATTAGGCAGTGACTCCTGCGCATAGTTGGGCTTTAGCAGCCGCGATCGCTTCTTTCACACCCCGATAAACCTTGACACCTAGCTTGCTGAATTGCTCACCGTATGGCGTATCCACAATTTCACCCCCTACAATCAGTTCATCGGCTTTCACGTCGCCAACTTCTACTAAGCGCACTAAACGAGGACATCCAACTCCATCACCAATTCTCTTAAAGCTGTCCATGATCCAAGGACTCGGATCATCTGTCACTCGAATCACGATCGACTCTGGGCGAAAATCATACAAAAAGCGGGCGTGGTTGCCTCCTACGTGGCGCACGGCTCCCACTGCATCTAGCGCAAAAGTCGAGCGGCTTGCATCTTTTAAGCTTTCGGGAGTTAGCGCGATCGTGTACTGGTAAGCCGTGCAGTGGATTTCAGTGCTGTGGATTGAAGTTTTTCCTTTCTCACCACCCTTCGATCCAAAAGCAGTATCACCCCAGTAAGGATCGAGACTGATTGCACGACTAATTTCTAACGCACCCCGCCGCTTAGTCGTTGCGTCCTCGTTGTCTTTGCCCTTTTTGGCATCCATGTAGCCAAAGAGATCATCATCAATGAAATCTTTGGCACTGAATCGCTCGTTCTTGAAGCTGTATTTGTCGGTGTCAGAATTGAAGGTGCGATTTGTAGCAGGCTCACTGCTGTTTTGAAAATACTCTCGCATTCCCCAACGAATGGCTTCCGCGCTGACGGTCGTGTATTGGTCATGACCACGAGTGATTTTTTGCAGAGTGGATAAAGTACTCCCATCACCTTCACCCCGGTTATTTGCGGCAACACCTGTAGCAGTCACGATCGTAGCAAACAAATGTTTAGACATGAATATCTCCTAACAACTACAAACTTGGAAAAACAGCATTCTACGCATAAGAGAACGTCTCATCCGCTTCTGACGCATCAGAAGACTCGATCGACACATCAGCTCCTTCTAGTGCATCGTCTTTCTTGCTGGTGTAAGTCGCGATCGCAAGCAGCGTCAAATCTCTCGCCTGTCGCCAGTTTGATTCGCGATGAATCCAGTGATAGAGTTGCGGACCCACTGCTCTTCCCGCCTTACTCCGAAACTGACTCAGAAAATCAACCAGGGCTGTCGCAAATTCCTGTTGAGTGCTCGGACGCTGCATTCGGTAAATGACTTTATCCGTTACCTGTCCATAATCCAGCTTGCGCCCCTGCTTTTGAGCTTGTTGAATTTGCCCAGACAGGTACTTGCTAAAAGCTCCTTGCACCGCATCGAATAGCACTTGTTCTTCGGCATTGAGATATTCAGTCATTTTTACCAGTCCTTTACGTTCATAGACACCATTTCGTTTACGAAATTCAAAGAAACCCTGATACCAAGGCTTTGCGGCGACCAGGTTATCGCAAACCCAGGGTAAGATTTTCGAGATTGCCAGCCAGCTTTCCCCTTTATCGGTCTGTTTGATCTGAGCCGGAAAGAGTTGCCGAGCAATGTCATACAATTCCAGCACTGCATCGTTGACCTGTACACGATAAACTGCTTGCTTGAGATAGGACTGATTCGCATCCCAGACCTGCTTACCCAGTTGATAGACTTCGCAGTAATTCACTCGAAACTGATGAGCATCTTCGATCGTTTTTTCCTGTAATAGAAAGTGAAGAGCTGATTCACCTGCTCCACTACTCCGAAAATCCCGATAGGTTCGCCCTGAAAGATTTTGACGGTTTCTGACCCACTGCGTTAGATGCGTCACGTTTGGGATAACCAGCGCCGATCGCGCTGCAAACTTTCCACCTACAGCTTGAGCTGGAAGTTTGTAATAGCTACAAGCGATCGGCAAAAATAGCAACGCTAAGAAGCCTTCTGGTGATTCCTGGTATGCACCATTTGCAAAACATTCAACTAGCCCAGGTAAATGATGCCCTTTGAGTGAAATCTCTTTCTTGAACGCACCCTTACTATTAAAGGCTTCCTTAATGTCCTCGGTATAGTAGCAGTTCGACAGCGGACGCACTTCAATTTTAATTTCCGGCTGACCTTCATCAACCTGAAAACTTCTAGTCACCGGAGCATCTAGCTTTCGCTGCTGACTGTGTTGCAGAAAAGTTGACAAAACTCCCTGAGTAAAAGTGTATTGCCCTTGTACATCTAGTTTGAGAGCTGGAACTGCAAGATACCCATCCGATGTAATTTGATAAGTACGATCGAGCAACCATTTGACTGCTTCATAGTCGCTAGTTTGCCATGCTAATTTCACAGCGTCATCTGTCACTTCCCAAGTTAGCAGCGCACCTACATCAGGCAACACCGAAAGCGCGAGTGCCAAGCCTGCGATCCCTGCCCTGTGCGGCAGCAAAGTATTGGGATTAAAAATTGAAAGCATAAATTCTGGCAAAATCTCACCTCTTCTTCAGTTCGTAAGCACCAAGTTCAGACGAATAGCCCCACTGATCGATTGGAGCAATTAAATACCCTTTTTGGTGGCGTAACCATCCTTTAACGTTTTTAGTAGGCAAAGGAACGGTATAGGAAGGTAAATCACTAGCTTTAAGCTTTGACAGAATTTCATGATCTTGCCCTAGCAGGGCTGTCACCGTATACCCTGCTTCTCGTAGCGATGCAGGATAAGTGCGCCATTGACCATCTAGCAAGACAAAGTGATCCTTCGGTTTGCTTTGAATATTCAAGCGTTCTAGCCAATTGGCTAACTGTGCCTGATTCACGTCGCCCACAAACGATCGCACCATTGCCAATCCCGTATCGAGTTCATCCTGGCTATAAGGAAACCCCACCATCTTTTTGTCTTCAGGATAGAACATGGCATCGAGCGCACGATCGCAGTATCGACGATTCAACCTACCCAGACGTTGAATTAATCCAGCAGGATCAGCAATCTGCGTCACGAGAAGCGTTGCCGATAAATCGAGCGACATTTCTGCTACCTGAGTCGCCACCGCTAAGACTGGTGGTGCATCGGGCTTAAAGCCATTCACGACAGCCCGATGATGCACGACGCGATCGCGATATCGAAATCGACTGTGATACAACAACGCATTCAAGCCCAGACTTTTGGCTTGTTCATAGACCGCGATCGCACTATTCACCTGATTGCAGACCCACAAAACCTTTCCACCCGCAGCTAACTCCTGCTTGACTCGTTCCCAATCAGGCTGATCGACCTCATGAAATCGATAGCGCGGTTTTTCTTCTAAATCTTGTGGTCCCTGAATCATTGCAACAGGCTCACCCACTGCCGCCCGAATTGCTTCTACTTGCGCTGGCAGAAAAGAAGCAGACATAAGCAGAACAGGAGCTTTGACAACTTTGAGAAATCGCAACAGCGCCCCAAAAAGCGCATCATCATAACAATGAACTTCATCAAAGACAAAAGCAGCATTCGCGATCGCCGGAAAACAGTACATCGGGCGGCGATTGCATTGCAGCAACCCCAACACCGTATCAACCGTACAGATACTCACCTTCGCGCCCCAAGCCTTGAAAGAATCAAGCTTCTGATCGGTTTCATTGACGGTTTCATCGCCGTTATCGATTTCTTCACCTGTCCTTACTAGGTCTAGATCAACCTTTGAACGTGAATGAAGAAGAACTGACTCAACTTCATCCTGCACATAGTCTAGAAAACCTTCAGTACTTGTGCCTGTTGTAGGGTAACAAAAGAAAAGCTTGCGAGCGATCGCGTGTTTCTGTGCCCAGTGATAAGCACCCAGCGTTTTCCCAGTTCCACAACCTGCCCGCGCCATTGTCACTCTCGTAGACTTCTGCTTGAGGTCAATCTGGAATTGTCGCAGTGGATTGTTACCTCGTCGCTTGTCAATCACATTTTGCAGATCGACTTCAGTTAGCGTTTCGCTCAATTCGTGTTTAATCCACTGATGGATATTGATTGGTACTTGTGCTGAGGCGGAACCAATCGAATCCCCAGCAATCAGCAGCGCTTTGATAACTGCTAACAGCACAGTATCGGGTTTCCAATCCGCAAAGGCATCTAAAATTGCCTGCCGCTTCTCTCGCTTAATTTCTCCAATGTCCCATCGCTGCGAAAACTTGAACGGTGGAATGCGATCGGGTAAGCCAAGATTTTTCACCCCATAGCGGATCAGCATCCGAAAATAAGGATGATGAACATACCAGTACAAACAAGTTTCTCCCGTTCCGTCTCGGACTTCCCCCAACTCACTGGTATCTTTGCCTTGCTTGCCGCCCAATTTAAGATGATGTCCGCCTGCTGCGGCTAGAGCAATCATAAAGTCTGCTTCTGGACACTGCTGAAGCCATGCGCGAAACTCCCAAGATATCAGGACTGAAGCAATTTCGTGGCGAATCAGTTGCGGCTGTTTTAATGGATCGCGTTGATGGCGCACCATTAGTTGAAAGTGGTTATTAGCTTTGCCCCAATCGTGCAAGTAGGCGGCGAGTCGTGCAGTTGCTCTTAGCGTCCTTAATTCGCAAGTCAGCCCGAATTGCTCAATTAAGCGATCGCCCAAACAATCAACGAGCGTCGTCACCGATTTCACAACAGCAGCAGTATGACCCACCAAATGGTAGGCTCCCTGCCAATCATCTTTCTCTGGTGTTGAGGACTTTGCGAGTAGGATATCTGGCTCCAGTTTCGGTGGAGTTGATTTAGTTGGCATCAACTTCCTCCTGAATCGGATAAAACCAACCACACCCGAAATGCTGCCGTCCACCCAATCCATGCCATTGCAGCTTCAGGGAGTCCTCCTGGCTTAGTCCCTCCACAACAACACCATAGCCGACGATTTTCTTATCCTTTACTCGTAAACTGCGTCTCGCTAAATCGCCATTTGTCGTACTAGGAATGAATGCTTTTCCCTGAATTTCTAATCGTTGCAGTCCTTTCTGGCAAGATTCCAGAAAATATCGAGGTACGTCCATGTGATCGATCGCATCTAACTTAAAGGTCACCAAACGAGATGCCAACGTATGCCCCGGTTCTGGTAGAGTAATTCTCGGTTGCACCAAGCGAATCAGATGACCTCGAATATCAAACACTTGATTTTGTAGAAAGCGATACCAAATCTGCGTTTGCTGGGATGGACAGCGCACTCTAAATCGCGATCCTTGATTTAGATAAATCATGCCATCTCGATCGGGAGTTCCTGGAATACTACAGAGGTGAACTTCTGAAGGTAAATCCTTTGGCAGTGATTCACCTTCCTGTTCTTGAAGCTGTTTTTTAATGGCTGAGTACAACGAATAACCATGATCCGCAGGCAACGTTCTACCCCGCAATGCAAATTGAATTTCCAAAAAATTCATCGCCCTAGTTCTCCAAATACTGCTGCTGCATTCCCACAATTTCCTCTCTCACCATCTCCACCAATTCCGGCGGTTCCAGAACTCTCGCGCCCTTGCCATAAAACAACACCCATCGCTTAACCTCATTCAATCCCCGCACCACAAATCGCAAAATTAAACTATTGTCGGGTTGTTCCTCAATTTGTTGTGTCGGGTGCCAGCGTCGCTCTCGAATGTAGGGAGCCGTTCGTGCATCAAACCAGATTGCCATCGGGGTCGGAATCCCTCCGACTTCATGCTGAAAAGCGTTCGCGAAATGGCTTTCTCGATCGAACATCGGATCAATCTCAAACGAGTGCGATCGTAGTTCTAGCTTCTGAATCCGATCAACTCGAAACCAGCGCACTTCTTGTCTTAAATGGCAGAACCCGGTGACGTAAGGATTATTGCGTGAAAAGTGAAGTACGTAAGGATCAAACTCACGCTGTGATACCTCATTACTCGTTGGACTGTAATACTGCATCCAGACTCGCTGTTTGTGCTGACAAGCTTGCTCTAGTAACTGCCAAATTTCTGGGTCTAAATCAAGTTCTGCACCGACTCGAAATAAAACATTCTGTTCTGCCAGTTGCTGCAAGTCAATCCAGGTTTGCTCTGGCAAGCGTTCAGCCAATCGTGTGATTGCACCTTGTAGTTGGCTGCGATAGGCTAAACCACTGTAAGCCTGAAGCATTCTTGCTCCCAAAGTCAGTGCAAATAATTCTCCTTGACTGAGACTAATGCTCGGCAACCTCCAATTTGAATCTGTGTAGTAATATCCTTTTGTTCTATGAAATTCGATTGGAGCATGATAACGATCGCGTAAGAAATTAATATCATTCCGCACCGTTCGTTCGCTGACTTCTAGAAACTGAGCTAAAAGGTCAGCAGTTTGACGTTGCCCCGACCTCAATCGCGCATCAAGTTGTAATAATCGCTCCAGATGCCGAGACATGATTTATACCAAACTTAATAAGTCATATTCTAAGCATGCTACCCTGCAAAATTGTTTCCGACTAAAAAGACTTGATGTTCGATCGTCCAAGCCGACCTCTCTATCAAGGACAATCTCACATTATTGTCGGATTGTGCATGGGACTAGAAAAACCCGCTACGATTGCCGTCGGGGATGCCTGTGCCAATCAAGTTCTCGCTCACTATGGCATCCGACAGCTACTCGGAGAGAACTACAGGCTACTGAATCGAAAACGTTTCCAGCAGCAGAAAACCGCCCATCAACGCCATAAAGCTCAAAAACAATCTGCCCCGAACCAAGTTGGAGAACCTGAACTCGGACAGTATATAGACCGATTGATTGCAAAAGCGATCGTGACAATCGCCAAGACCTACAACGCTGGAAGCATTGCCGTTCCCAAACTAAGAGACATCCGAGAAAGCGTAGAAGCAGAAATCAAAACCAAAGCACAACAGAAATGCCCAGGCTATCTAGAAGGACAGCAGAAATATGCGAAGCAGTACCGTGTCAGCGTCCACCGTTGGAGCTATAGCAGATTAATTGAGAGTATTCGGAGCCAAGCCGCCAAACTTGGCATTATGCTTGAGGAAGCAAAACAACCACTGGTTGGAAAGTTAGAAGAGAAAGCGCAAGCAGTCGCGATCGCGGCTTATCAAGCTCGTGCTTAGAGAAGGACAGCCCTAAAGCTTTGCACCATGAAAACTGAATAGTTAACAGCGCCGCGACGTATGCTGCTTGCAGTGTACGATCGTGAAAAACGAGGGTTAGTTTGGCTGTCTACCGACAGTCTTGCTTTCTGACCCTGGTAGCTACTCACCCTGATGCCGTCCTCTAAGAAACTGATGTTTTTTAGAGGAGATTAAGTCATGGTTGAAGAGTTCATCTTCTTTAATTACGGCGTAGGTGCGCTCCCGGCAAAAAGGGCGCGGATGCACTGCTGTAGTGGCTACCGAACCACTCCCAATCAAGGGAGAACCCGCTTCTATTCTCAGTTTCAGCGATCAATGAGAGGTTATTTTCTCGAAGTGATCCGCGCAAAGCTTCAGATCTAAAGAACGTCTGGTTTTGGGACTTAAGACAACTCTTGAATCTAGAACTTTGGTAATTCAGAGGGGGATAGACAAAGCGATCCGCGCACACAAATCCTGAAATTTATACTCACTCAGGGGTTAAGAAGTGCGCCGTCGCAATTGCCTGTCCTAATTGGGGCTGGTTGAAAGATGAAACTGTTGATGCAGGCGGGACAAAACCCGAGTCGCAATTGCCTGTCCTAATTGGGGCAGGTTGAAAGTACGACAGTAAGCGTGACGCTGCGATGATCGAAAAACCCAGTCGTAATTGCCTATCTTAATTGGGTCAGGTTGGCAGGAGCATTAAGTTTGGCAAAGTAGTAGGAGAAATTAAAAGCACCTACTTCAATTAGAAAGGGTTGAAAAGAACTTCCCAAACTGGATTGTAGAAGTTGAGCGTTATTTATTACAACGTTTTCGAGGCGGGTTGAAAGATCAACAGGGAACACACCAGTTATTGAATCTTGTATAGGTTCCATGACATTAATTTGTCACTGGTGCTTCCACGACGCTAATCTGTCGTAACGACATTAAATAGGCACGGATGACATTAATGCGTCACCGACGACATTTAATTAGTCACTGTACAAAACAAAAAACCGACAGTTTTCGTTAGAAATCTGTCGGTCAGTCGTGTGTTCCCTGTTGATGACTCGGCTAAAGTTGAGTCCTCTACAGTATGTCAGTGGTTAATAATACCTTGAGCGATTTGAATCACACAAGCCTGTGATCTCGGTCACAAGCTTGGCTCAACTCGCTCAAAACCCAAGCGTGAAGAGTATTTGAAGGAATAAGACTTGCAAATACAGCTTTCTTATTCCTTTTGTTGATTAATTGCTCATCGCTTGCGCATAGCGGCGATTAATTTCTTCCCAGTTCAGCACGTTCCACCAAGCGTTGAGATACTCAGGGCGACGGTTCTGATACTTCAAGTAGTAAGCGTGCTCCCACACATCGTTGCCGAAGATGGGTCGATGTCCTTCGGTGAGCGGGTTGTCTTGGTTCGGCGTCGTGGTGATTTGTAAATTGCCTTGATTGCTGCGAACCAGCCAAACCCAACCGCTTCCAAAGCGCTTGGTTCCAGCATCGTTAAACTGTTGCTTAAAGGCGTCAAAGCTACCAAAGGTCGTATTGATTGCGTTGGCGATGTCTCCGGTGGGTTCGCCGCCGCCGTTCGGGCCCATGATTTGCCAGAACATCGTGTGGTTAAAGTCTCCGCCTGCGTTATTGCGAACCGCAGTGCGCACTGCTTCGGGCACGCTATTGAGTTGGGCAACGAGTTCTTCGACGGATTTAGATTGCAGATCGCTGTGTTGTTCGATCGCGGCATTTAAGTTGTTTACATACGCGGCGTGATGCTTGTCGTGGTGAATCTGCATCGTGGTTGCGTCGATGTAAGGTTCTAACGCATCGTAAGCATACGGCAACGGCTGTAATTCAAAAGCCATGATGAGTAAGTCTCCTAAAGGTGAGGGAAATTGCAAAACTTGTGATGCTGACTTTGAAATCAAGACGTTGAAATCAAAGAAATGTGGAGCAGCTTTCGTTCATATCTAAAGCATAATCATAATGATTATGGTTTGCACTAGTTTTTAAAGATTTTTTGGCGGTTTTGACTAAATTTATTCTGCTCTTAACAGATTGCAGTAAAAGCCGTACCTCAAGGTTAGCGAATACCGCACAAAAATCAACCCTAAATTATTAATGACTTTGAATTGCAATAAAGCATGAGTAAATTGACGCATTAAAAAGGGGCTATGCTGCCCCCCCTGACGCTCGATCGCTAAAATAACCTCAACGGCAAAAGCGCTCAACGCATCGCACAAAGATTTCGACGCCTATTCCTAACGCCGTCTCATCGAAATCAAAGCGCGGGTGATGGTGCGGAAAATCGAGGTTTTTATCGGAATTCGCAGAACCGAGGAAAAAGTAGCATCCTGGAACCGCTTGCAGGAAAAACGACATATCTTCACCGCCCATTGTTTGACAGTTCGGCACAACGCCAATCGGGGATTCGACAACGGTTTCAGACACCGATCGCACTAAGTCCGCGATCGCGCCGTCGTTGATCACTGGCGGATACAGCGATTGGTAATTCAATTCATACCGCGCTCCGTGTGCCTGACAAATTCCCGAAACGATTTGCTCGATGCGTTGCGCAAAATAGCCCGCATAATTTGGATTGAAATATCGCACCGTTCCACTCAGTCGAGCCGTGCCTGCGATCACGTTGTGCGTGGTTCCAGCGTGAAATTCTCCGACCGTCACAACGGCTGACTCGATCGGATCAACGTTGCGACTCACGATCGTTTGCAGCGCATTCACAACTTGAGAGCCAACCACGATCGAATCGATGGTTTGCTGAGGAATTGCGCCATGTCCACCTTTGCCGCGAATCACACAGTCAAACACTTCAACCGCCGCCATTAATGCGCCCGTCCGAACGCCAACCTTACCCAACGGTAGGTTATTCCACAAATGCAGACCGATAATGGCATCTACATCTGGATTCTTTAGCACGCCTGCCTCGATCATCGGTTTCGCGCCGCCGGGGCCTTCTTCAGCAGGTTGGAAAATCATTTTCACAACGCCTGCAAAATCACGATGTTGAGATAAGTAGTAAGCCGTACCCAGCGCGATCGTCACATGTCCATCGTGTCCGCAGGCGTGCATTTTGCCATCGTGCTGCGATTTATACGGCACCTCGTTTTCTTCTTGAATTGGCAATGCGTCCATATCAGCTCGAATTGCCAACACGCGACCCGGACGATTCCCCGCGATCGTAGCGACAATTCCAGTAGTCGCGATTCCAGCTTCGTGCGGAATCCCCCATTCGCGGAGTTTTTCGGTAATAAACTGTGCGGTAATCTGTTCACGAAAACCAAGTTCTGGACGTTGATGCAGCAATCGTCGCCAAGTCACCAGTTGGGCTTGGAGCGATCGGATTTCGAGCCGAATGCGCGATAAATCAACTGACGGCGAACTCAAAAAGGTAGAAACCATATAAACCCTTGTGAAACGATGAGGGACAGTGTGCTATTTCAATTGTGCGATCAAAAATCTTCTTTCAACTAAACCCAGGAATGAGTCAAAGGGAAAATAAGGGGCTTTTAGAATGAGGGAACGGCCCGATCGTCCTGTTTTGGAAAAACATCTTGTTTGGCTTAGTCTTAAAGAACGCAATTAGCTTGAATAATCTAAGGAATGCTGCGGGCAGAGTTCTGCAATCTGAACATTTTGTAGTGACGAATACATTGCATCTACCTATCGGTTAATGATTTTGCATAAAGGAATTCGTTAATGTTGAGACATGTGAATTACAGCATCTTGATAAAGATACCGTAATTTAGTTTTTCTAGGTCACTCAACAAAGAGGGTTTTATGTCCACTTCTACATCTGAAATCGATCAAACAATCTCCGCTCTCAAAGGTGGACTCACGTCGGTTCCGGCTACTACGGCAGTTAGTGTAATCGATAGCTTTGAAGGCCAAGTTCGCGGTTTAGGCGCGACTGAGATTGCTGACAATCTGGCTAAGCTCAAGCAGCTTTTAACCAGTGGTAGCGCTAGTGGCTCTGAGATTGGAAGCGTTTTATCGCAACTCGGTTCACAAACAACGAGTGCTGCTTCGGGCGGGGATGCGTCGCTTTCTAGCAAGCTAAAAGAGTTAGGTCAGCTCCTCAGTGGTGCTGGAAGCTCATTGTCTTCATAACGGAACTCTAAAATGCTCGATCGCGCTTTTCCATCTAAGGTGCGATCGAGCCTTTAAAAAACCACTCAGTAATCAAATCGAAATGGCTCTACATTTAGAACCGTTTCGATTTTTTTCATTTTCTGGTAGGTGAGGATTTGCTGGCAACGGTGAAAAGCGTTTAGCTCGATCGACTTAACCTTATTTAATCCTAAAAGATGGGTTATCACGATCGTTTAATTCACAAAAACTCCGAAACGATCGCTTCAAACTAACCTTTGGAGCGATCGTTTCTCTAAAAATTATTAAAGAAAATTTCTCACTTTGGGTTTTTTAGCTTAAGCATTGATTCACTTCACTTTCTGTTTGCAGTTAGAAACTTTTCGGGTATCGATCCGGTCATATCAAGCTCCGTAATCATCGCATGTTCAGAATTACGACTCTTTACGAAAACGGGTAGCTCTGCAAGGATCGACGCATGGGAAAAGCAGGAAAGGCGCTTAGGCAGGTACTATCTACCTATGGGATCAGCCAAAACCGCTTGGCTGTAACGATGGGAATTAATCGATCGACGGTGCATCAGTGGGTTAATGAAATTAGCGATCCGTTAGCCGAAGCTGTCACCCAGATCATCAAGGCGCTGCGCGAAATGAACGAAACCGCAGCCGAAGATTTTGTTGACTTTTATTTAGAACGAAAATCGTTCCCCGACGATTCTAGTTAAAAAATTCTGTAATCCTGCGACACTAAAGTTTAAACAGTGCTAAAAAAACGATAGAACACACGAATTGGCAAGCACTGTACAATTGCGAATTGTCCCCAGTTTTATAACTGCGGGCTACGATCGCTGCATGTTCAGTTTCACAGAATCTGCATTTTTGAGGAATTCATCAAGCCACAGTTTCGCCCTCAAACTTCAGATTCAAGGTTTCAAGAAGTAAAGAGATTCTCCCTTATGACCCATACCGTAACTGTCAAACCTGCTGACAGACTGAGTGCCCGTTTACCCGGAGCGCTGAAGCGACTCGCAGATATTGCTTATAACTATTGGTGGTGCTGGACACCCGACATGATTTCGCTGTTTCAAGCGATCAATCCCGATGAATGGGAGCGCTGCGGACATAACCCGATCGTGCTGCTGCAAACGGTGAGCTACGATCGTTTAACGCAAATCAGCGCTGATCCCAACTACATCGCCCGACTGCGATCGCTGTCTGAGCAGTTCGATGGCTATATGGAATCGACCGATACTTGGTCGAGCCGCGTTGCCCCGCAAATTACACCAGAGCACCCGATCGCGTATTTCTGTGCAGAATTCGGGCTGCACGAATCGCTGCAAATTTATTCGGGCGGTTTAGGCATTCTTGCCGGGGATCATCTTAAATCTGCCTCGGATCTCGGTGTGCCGATGGTGGGCGTTGGCTTGCTGTATCGGCAAGGCTATTTTCACCAACGCCTGAATCAAAGCGGCTGGCAGGAAGATTACTACACGAACAATCCGTTCGAGCAGTTGCCATTGGAGTTGATTAAAAACGACGCAGGCGAGCCGTTGATGTTCGAGGTGCAAGTCCGGCATCGCATGGTGAAAGTGCAGATTTGGCGGGCACAAGTCGGACGAGTCAGCCTGTATCTGATGGACACCGATCGCCCGGACAATGACCCGATCGATCGCTGGCTTACAGGTCACTTATACGGCGGCAACCAAGAAACTCGCATCGCTCAAGAAGTTATTTTAGGAATCGGTGGCGTTCGGGCCCTGCAAACGTTGGGCATTGAGCCATCGGTGCATCACCTCAACGAAGGTCACGCGGCGTTTTGTTTGCTCGAAGTGTGTCGGCAAGAAATTCTCAAAACCGGAAAATCGTTTTACGACATCGAAACAACGGTGCGCGATCGCTGCGTTTTCACAACGCATACGCCCGTTCCGGCGGGTCACGATGTTTTCTCGGCTGACTTGATGGATTCGTTTTTTGCGAACTATTGGGGTCAGTTGGGCTTGTCGCGTGAACAGTTTCTCGCCCTGGGTGCGCGACGATTAGGCGATCCGTGGGAGCCGTTTGGCATGACAGTGCTGGCGTTGCGGCTGTGTCGATCGGCAAACGGCGTGAGTGAACTGCACGGAGTCGTTTCGCGCAAAATGTGGACGGTGCTGTATCCCGACAAAAACGAAGATACGGTTCCGATCGGCTACATCACCAATGGCGTTCATGCTTCGACGTGGACTTCGCCGATGATGTCGGATTTGTATGTTCAATATCTCGGTGAAGATTGGCGCACTAAAGTGCTTGATCCCCAAACCTGGGCGAAAATCGATAACGCGCCCAATGCGGAAATTTGGTGGCGGCATCAAATTCTCAAAGAGCGATTGATCGCGCACACGCGGCACAAAATCCAGATTGCGCGTCAGAATCGAGGCGAAGATTGGAGTCAGATCGAAGCGGTCGATCGATTACTCGATCCAAAGATTTTGACGATCGGCTTTGCGCGGCGGTTTAGCCCGTACAAGCGTGGGGATCTGTTGTTGCGCAACGCAGAAGAAGCGTTAAAGATTTTCAGCAACAACGATCGACCTGTGCAGATTATCTTTTCCGGTAAAGCGCATCCTGCCGATGAAGAAGGCAAGCGGATTATTCAGCGCATTATGGAATGGTGCCGCACGCATTCAGAAGTCGCAAATCGCGTGGCATTCGTGGAAGATTACGACATGCACACGGCCCGGAAACTCGTGCAGGGCGTAGACGTGTGGCTGAACAATCCCCGTCGTCCGCTTGAAGCCTCTGGAACAAGCGGTCAGAAGGTTTGCTTTAACGGCGGCTTGAACTGTAGCGTGCTCGATGGCTGGTGGTGTGAAGGCTACAAAACCGACGCCAACGGCAAAGCGCTGAATGGATGGGCGATCGGCGAAGACGCCAACACGAGCGATCAAACGCTCCAAGACCGCATTGACTCGGAATCGCTGTACCGCTTGCTTGAAGAAGAGATTGTTCCGCTTTATTACGATCAAGATGAAAACGGCATTCCGCACGGCTGGATTCAAATGATGAAAGCGTCGATTAAAACAAATTGCCCTGCTTTTAATACGCATCGCATGATCGCGGATTATGTGGCTCAGGTTTATGCGCCTGGGGTCAAGGCAGAAATTCCGATGACGCTGGCAAAAGTGCCGCATTAACTCAACCGAAACGGTAAAGTGTGAAGGGTGCAATTTATCGTGTGCCCTTCTTTTTTATGCGAAATCCTCCTCAACCGATCCCAGAGAATTTGCTCGGAGAGCGCTGGCGATTTGCTTCGATTCCCGCAGGCGATTTAATCGAGGCGTTTGGCGATCGATTGATCCCGATCAAATCAATGCCCGAACCGTTAACGCCGCTCAAATTGGGACTCGCTTCAACGGTGGCGATTCCGGGTGTGATCATCGATGCGGGGCGGCGATCGATGCTTCTTGCGCGATGGCTGCAATCGGTTGAACCTGTCGCGCTAGATTGCATTGCGGGTGCGCCGGACGGATTGATTTTGGATGCAGGAGAAACCGATCGTTGGATTTTGGCGACGTTTGAAGATGCAGAAATGCGATCGGCTGCCCAACTCTACGGACAGCGTAAGAAAGCAAGCAACGGACTGCATTTTCTCTTGGTTGAACCCGATGATTCAGGAATGACGTACACCGGATTTTGGTTGTTGAAGAAGGGAGATACGATCGCTCGAAGTCAAAATTTAAACTAAAACTTGATTGATTGCCACGATCTAGTAGTAGGCATCCGCAAAAATCTGCTTTATTTTGGTCGTTTAGGAGTTCCATAAGTAGAGCGATCGTGCTGTTCTACGCTATCCGATAAAAGAGCAGCGATCTCTTCGGCTGTCGTGTCTGCGGTAACGCGGTCAAATAATTTCAGCAGAGCTTTACCAACTGTCGCTTCAGGCTCGTTTGTTACTGATGGTGTTTACTGAGAAGGATTTGTGCTTGAATTTTGAGCTAAGTGAGTGATTAGATACAGTTGTTCTGTCGTTAGCTGCTCTGCTGCATGAATCGGTTCGCTAAACTGTTTTGTCACCTGTTGTTTCTCCACTTCTCGATTTCAGCTATCGGTAATAATAACGTCTCCTCAATTTCCTGCCGCACATCACGACTCACATAACAATCGCTATTTAGACAATCGACCAGCAGCTTATTTGCATCGTAATACTGGCGGAGTTTCTCTTGTTGTGCCGCACTGAATTGCCGATTGAACCTAATCCTTCGGTGTCGAAGAATTATTATTTGCAATTGCTTCGTCCAACTTCGACCGTTCGCTTGCCACCACTGCCAAAAATTTTCGATATTTGCTAATGAAAATTCAGGCAACAGCAATTGAAGAAATAGTAGTTCGTTTTTTAATTTTACATCTACAGAACTAGCAAGAGTATGAGCATAGGAAAGCTCTTCATTAATACTATAGTCAGGCTGAAAATCGCTGTCAGGATCATCGGGATCAATTTTATGAAAGAGATAAGGCCAATCGGAACAATTGGTCACGAAATTAGCATTACTCCAAATTTTTCCAAGAGTTTGATCAAGCTTGAGAGGATGGTCAAGACTGAGACTATGAGTTAGATCGCGGGCGTACATAAGATCAAAGTTAGAGTTATGTTTCTTTTGAGCGCGAGCAGACAAATTAATAAATTTTTCGACAAAATTTTTACTGCTGATATCACTAAATCTAACATTAGAAGTAAGAACAAAGTAAAAGGCTCGAACAGCAGCAGGGCTGTTTGAAGTTTCAAGTGACATGGACTTGTCTTGCAGCCAGGACATAAATTGCTGAAGTTTTAGCTCACTACTCAAGATTCGATCGATTTCCCCCTTCATCAACTGCAACAACTGACTCGCATCAGGTAGCATCTCGATCGTTAGCCGAAACACTTCTCGCCAGCGCTTCTCAGCGATATGACTCACGACATCGTTTAGCAAAGCATCATTTCGCTGTTCTTTGATCTGTCGGGCTGCAAAATACTCTTGAAAGGTGAGATGCGAAAACGAGTAAATATTCCGGGCGCGTTCGATCAGTAATCCATGCTGCGCCTCGATCGATTTCAAGACCGCCGATCCATCAAGCTCTAAGTCTGCTTCGTCTTGGCTGATGTTTGGAGCATTGCGAATAAATTGAATAATGCGATCGACCACGACGCGCTGTTTAAAGAAATACTCGCCTCGCTCAAAAAAAGTATAGGCAAGATGACTGAGCAAATCTTCCTTGCGTTGCAGTGAGAGCTTTTTATAAACGCGATCGCGCTCAATATTGCGTTTTGCGTCCCACTTTTTCAGCAACACATCCAAGCCTTCTTCGTATAGCTCCGATCGATTTGTGGGAAAGTCTGCGGCTTCTCCAAATACCAAGCACAGTAGCGTTAACAGTAAAGGATTGCTGGCTAACTCGCGAATGCGGTCGTCGTTTTTTAGTTTTTCTAGAAAGGCTTCTGCCTTTACCGAATCATTCTTGGCGCTGAACCATTTTGTTACGAAATCGCGAATCTGGTCGTCGTCAAAATCTGCAACCTCAACTTCAGTGAATTGTTCAAAGGTATATTCTCGTGCAGCAATCCGGCAAGTCATCACAAATTGATTGCGATTAAACTGTCTTGCAAATTCCTGAATTTCACGAATGACGCGCTGATTGTCTGTATCTCGCACCTCATCTAGTCCATCCAAGAGGATCAGCGCTTGTCCTGTTTCTAAAATGGTTTGCAGCTTATTCGCAATCTCTGTCGATCGCTCAATCTTCTGATGACGTTCAAAACTTTGGGGTAGGTACGCTAAGAGTGTCGGTTGTCCGGGCGCTTCTGCAAATGCTTTGAGCGTGATAAAAACTGGAACTCGGTTCGCTTGAAACTTCTCATTTTCATCGATGCACAATATCGCTAAGCGTTTCAAAAACGTAGTCTTTCCTGCTCCGGGTTTACCCAGCACCATTAATTTATCGTGCTGTTCTACTGCCTCTAGTCCATCAACTCCTTCTTGTTGAATATCAGCTAACCCAAATCGATCGAAGTCCTCGTCGTTGCATCGCTTCAAGAATTCTGAAAGCTCTAACCGCCGTCGTCCAGTCATCTTGTACAAAATATTGACGTTGGTGTAGATAGCGCTCAGTCCAATCGATTGCTCCATATCCAACACGCGCATTGTGCCGCATTGCTCTTGGATTCGCGATCGTATTTCCTCACGAACGCTCTGAACTAAGTCATTGATCTGGCTGTAAGAATCCTGTTCTAGTTCTGCTGACGAATCCGCTTCAACGTGTTCTTCCCAATTCAGCCCTAATTCTTTACAGACTTGCATGAACACATCGCAATCAGTTGGATTGCCTTGCAGCAAGCTCCAAATGGTTTGACGAGAACAGCCAACCGCACCAGCAATGTAGGTTTGTGACCACTTTTTACGCTTGAGCGCTTTCTTGATTGCATTAATTCCTGCTGAAGATGCCTGAAGCGATCGCCGTCCCATAATTTACTCAAGCGCTTTGCTATTCTTATTCTGACAACTTTAACAAAACCAACCAGAAGCTGAACAGTCACTCTGACCATGCTTGGGAAAAGTGCGGCGATGCTAAAAGAGTCAATCACACACGCTACTTACAAGCGCTTCTCCCATGAAAAAGGTTAACATCACCCCTGCTTTCCAACAGGTGTTCTTCACGGTTTTATTTCTCACGTTGCTATCTGGTGGAACTTCGTTCTGGATGGCTTCGCAGACGAATCTTTCCGCACAGCAAAACCGAATTTTTGAAAACCTCACAACCACTTGGCAAATGGGAATTGGGGCAATTTTTGGGTTGTTGGGCAGCAAAGCAACCGACCTGTTTGAATCCGATGAAGACGACAAGTAAAATTCTAGAGCGATCGCGTTCCTGATCAAAACAACTGCGCTTTTTTACAAGCTTCTTCTGCGTTGTCTTTGATTTGAGAATATGATTAAGGACAACGCTTACTCATTGTTTCGAGATGTTAGAGATTCACAAGCAATATGTAGTGGATGAGAATGGCACCGCGATCGCCGTGCAGATTCCGATAGAACAGTTTGAGCAGATTGAGTCTGTCTTAGAAAACTTTGGGTATTTGAACCAAGAAGATGTGAACGACGATTCAGAAAGCGATTATGCGTCAGACGAAGAACTGTTTGAATACGTCAATGGCGTGTTAATAGTAAAGGCTACGCTCGGTGAAGGTGTGAAGCCAGAAGATATTGAGTTTGCAGTTCAGCAGGATCGAGAAGCACAAGATCGGAAGTTAAGATTTTGGTGAAGGTCTTATTTGACACGTCTGTTGTCGTTGCGGCGATCGTGCCCGTGCATCCACGACATTTAGGCTGTGTTTCCTGGTTAGAGCGAGTTAATACAGGTGAGATTCAAGGTGTGATTTCAATGCGTTCTTATGCTGAGTGCTTTTCGACTTTGACGAATTTGCCGCTTCGACCTCGCATTAGTCCGACACAAGCACAGCGTTTAATCACAGAAACATTGAGTTCGTTTGAAGCGATCGCTCTAACAATCAAGGATTATCAAGCAGCAATCGCTCAAATGGTCGCTTCGGGTCGTTCAGGTGGCGGTGTTTATGATGCGCTCATTGCTCAAGTGGCGCTTAAAGCTGAAGTAGAAGTCTTGCTCACGCTGAATCCAAAGGATTTTACACGATTGGGTGAAGTAGTTGCTCGATTAGTGCAAGTTCCAGTTTAAGCCTTCCGAATGAAGCGCGATCGCGCTTTACAAATAAGCTTGCGGATCAACAGGTTCTCCGTCTTTTCTCACCTCAAAATGTAAATGCGGGCCTGTGGATAATCCTGTTGAACCAACCGCCGCGATCGCTTGTCCACGCTGTACGGTTTGCCCTTCGGACACATACAATTCCTGCGAATGCGCGTACATTGTCGTGAGTCCGTTGCCGTGATCGAGAATAATTGCATTTCCATAGCCGCCATACCATCCAGCAAAAATCACCACACCGCGATCGGCAGCCAAAATCGGACTGCCATAATCCGCCGCAAAATCAAGCCCTGAATGAAAGCGCTCATAGCCTAAAATTGGGTGCATTCGATACCCGAAACCGCTACTAATCGGGGCATCGCTGGGTAAGTTAAACTGTCCGGTTCCTAAAATCACGATGCCATTTTTTTCTCGTTCTTGGGCGACTCGGTTTTGAATCAATGCGCCGATCGATTGCGAATCTTTGGCTAACTGCGCTTCTGCCGCTTCGAGCGCTTGACGATTAGTTCGGAGTCGATCGACGATTTGTTTTTGGAAATCAGCTTGCTGTTGAAACTGCGCTTTTTGCGCCATTAATTGCTGAGAAATCAGGGCAATGTTGTTTTTCTGCTGCTCGACCTTTTCGCGTTGACGATCGAGCTTATCCGCTTGAGATTTCAGCACGACTAGATTCTTGCGATCAGTGTCGTAAATGCGTCGGAGTTGAAAGCGGCGATCGAGAAAATCATTCAGATTTTGGCTTTGCAGCAGCACGGCCCAACCGTTACTGCCTTGTTGACGCTGTAGAAATTTCAAGCGGGCGATCGTGGCAGACTGTTGCTTGTAGTAAACCGCTTCAGCGCTGCCTAATCCTAATTCAAGCTTTTTAAGAATTTGATTTGCGGATTTTAGATTATTTTCAGTTGCTGCGATTTGGGTACTGGTTGCCTGAATTCGAGTTTGAATGCCCGTGAGGTCTTTCTTGGCTGAATTCTCTTGCTTCTGCACGTGTTCGCGTTCTTGTTGAATTTGCGATCGCTGTTGATCAATCTGCTGCTGTTGCTGCTTTAGCGTATTGAGTTCGGCAGCATCTTGAGCAAACGCCGGATGTAATGTAACAACCAACACAAAGCAGAAAATCAATCCGCTTAGAACAGATAAAAGGGGGATTTTCCAGGCTCGATCGACCATTTCCAGGCACCGCACTGTTACATCAGACACCATTATGTTCAAATTTGAAATTTGAGCAAGCGGAAAATCCGCGCCTTAAAACCGCGCTTGGTACAATAAGAATCACCCCCTGCACCAGGAGTTAATGATGACCGTTCGAGTCAAATTACCCATAAATGCGTGGATTGCTACAGCCTGGGAAGACTACCTCAAACTCGTTGACGATCCTGATTGTGAAAAGGTGAAAGAGTACTACTACAAGGGACGAATGAGGTTAGAGACGATGGCGGCGACTGGCTCTGATCACTCAAACGATCAGGCAATGATTCTGTTTGCTGTCAACCTGTATGCAGTTTTAAAGCAAATTCGACTGACTGCAAAAGATAATTGCACCTATCGAAAAACTGGGATTCGCGCTTGTCAACCCGACATCTCTTACTACATCGGCGATCGTGCTCGCATTGTTCCCTGGGGTACCTCAATCGTGGATCTCGATCGCTATCCCGCTCCAGATTTAGCGATCGAAGTGTCTGTCACATCGCTATTCGATGATCTGGGAACAAAACGCGCACTGTACGAAGAACTAGGCGTGCGTGAATATTGGATTGTTAACGTCAAAGACGTTGAAATTCTCGCTTATAAAATCGGCGATCGCGGCAGTCATCAAATCGATTATCCGATCGTGCTGCCAGGATTGAGCATTGCGGTTTTAGAAGCAGCGTTGCGTCAAAGTCGAGACACCGATCAATCGCAGATCGGTGCCTGGTTGATCAATCAATTTCAAGCTTAAAGCGGTAGGAAAATATCCTACCGCTTTGATCAACAATTAGCGCTGCATCTGTTCTTCGAGCAAGTGTTTTGCTCGCGGTTTGTACAGTAGGTAGAACAGCGATTCGATGTATCTCAGCAAGTCTTCGCGGTTATCTTGCGAGGTGTAATTCCAGAAGCCGTAGATTTTGGCCAGCGACAGCAATCGCGTCGTGTGAATCTTCCAGGTGTACGTGCTGTAAACGCGATCGATTCCCCGTTCAGAAATCTGATTCCAATACTTCGGATTTTGATCGCATTTTTCGAGAAATTCTAGAATCGTAGTAGCGACGTTTTCTGGATCGGTCGGGTTGATGTAGAAGCCGTTGACTTTATCTTGAATAATCTCAAGCGGGCCGCCGAATCGTGTAGCAAACGTGGGCAATCCGGTGATCATCGATTCGAGAATCGTTAAGCCAAACGCCTCAAACAACGCAGGCTGCACGAAGATTCCTTGTCGATCGGCAATCACGCGATACACTTCTCCGGTATCACTCTTGGGAAGCCGCACGCCAAGCCAGCGAATTTTGCCGTGCAAATCGTACTGATCGATCGTTTGATACAGCTTCTCGATTTCGCTGATTTCTTCATGGTCGGTTGAATCTTCGGTTTTGAGCTTTCCAGCAATCAAAATTAGATTCGTGTGTTCTTGCAGTTCTTTGCTTTTGCCGTAAGCTTCTGCCAGTCCGGTCAGGTTTTTAATGCGATCGAGCCTGGCCATCGAAAACAACGGGCGCTTAGTCGGGTCATCCAGCTTGCCGAAAATTTGATCCGGGTCTTCGTCGGTAAACAGCATTCGTTCGAGTCGATCGCGATCGCCAAGCAACCGATCCTGCGTGCGTGTGTACGGGAAAAACACGACTTCATTGACTCCGGGTGGCACTACGTTAAATTTCGGACTAAACAATTCAATCCCGTCAACCACGTGATACAGTTCCGGCATCGTGAACGATTTGTAAGACTCGTACTGTCCGACGCTTTCCGGCGTTCCCACAATTTCTTGATACGTGCTGCTGATAATGAAGTTGGCAGCATTCATCGCGATTAAGTCAGCCGTAAACTGAAGCGAGAAATGATACTTGTCTTCTAAATCTTGCCAGTACAGGTTGCTGAACAAATACTTCGATTTTTCGAGCGCGTGAGCAATAATGCAGTACGTGACTTTCAAGCGACGAGCCAGCAAAAACGCGACCAAATTCCCGTCGCTGTAGTTGCCGATAATTAAATCCGGCGTGCCTTGAAACTCGGCTCTGAGTTCGCGTTCTGCATCAACGGCAAACGTTTCTAAATACGGCCAAATCTCAAAGCGAGAAATCCAGTTTTGCGTCAGCTTCGGATTAAACTCGCGGAACGGAACGCGCAAAATCCAGGCGTCGGCAGTGCCGTGAATCTTTTCGAGGCGTTGATTACACAGCGTTCCGTCGCTATTGGGAATCAAGCGAGACAGCACAATCACTTTTGGATGGGCACCCAACGAATTCAGTCCGCAGAGCGTCAAATCTTCTTGAAGCTGTTTTTCTAAGCTCTTAACCTGATCGAGAATGTACACCACCTGACCGCCCGTGTCCGGTCGTCCCAAAACGCCTTCTTGCCCAAACCAGCCGTGCGGCGACACCAAGACGATTTTGAAGATCATCGGAATGCGCGAAATAAACGCTTCTAACGCTTGGTGATCCGGCGAATCAATCAAATGATCCAGAATTTCCAGCGTTTCTCTAACTCGTCGAGCCGTATTGCCCCAGCCCGGTTCAAATCCCAAATTTTGCAAATCAAAGCGAAACTTCTCGAACGGCTCATCGTTGGGTCGATCGCTTACGAACGTCAACGCCTGCTTGACGCGATCGCTTAGCTGCTGCTGCGTTGAAATGCGATCGTTGATTAATAACTGCGCACCTTCATAGCGATGCAAGCTCAAAAAGCTAAACAGCGATTCTTGCCATTGCTGACCTGCTTGAAACAATCGACTCGATAAATAACGATTGAGAAATTCAACGCCTTTGCCGATATTTTTTGGATCGCGAATCTTCGGAGAGTAATCGTTAAACGGCGCGAAATCAATTTCGTAAACGTCACCTTCTTGCGGGTGATATCGATTCACAAAGCGATCGCGCAAATCCAACAGCTCCTGCACGCTCATCGGCTCGATCGTCAAATCTTCTAAAATGCGATAAGCCTCTGGGCGAGCGACCGTCGGGCGAATAATCATACAAAGACTTTCATCATCAAGAATGATTTCTTGCACATAGAAAATTAACTTTCCTAATCGCGAGGATTTAGAAAATTCATCGGATTTCTCATACTGCTGAGCATAATCAGTAAACAGTTGCAGGATTTCATTTCTCAGGAAATACCGCTTGTCGGAGGTTCGCAACAAACTGATAAACTGTCGTAAATTTGTGCGTTCATCGCTGTTGAGCACCGCTTGAATCAGATCTGACATTAGAACTCCTTAAAGACTTGCAGCTTCATAATACGGAAGATTTTTGTGTTACCAAAACACCAGTGTACTGAATTGCCTCATTCAGTATTTCAGAGATCGATCGCAAAGACTGTGCCAAGAGAGGTGTTTTTTGAATCACTCTTGACGTAATCTTTGAAAAAGTTTGCATTCCTCAATATTTGCGATTTTGTTCGGCGTTGAAGCGCTAAGTTCACAAAATTTGAACTCAGCCTCAATGCACGCTGTTTGATGTTAGATCAAAAATTTTTGGATCGTGTTAATTGATCAGAACAAGCTTGCAATTGAATCGATGAGTCAATATGATCAATCCGTTGCAGCCTCAACCTACGGCATGACTTCTGATACTTCCGTTTCGTCTTCTCCGGATACGCCGCTTTCTTCGGTGGAGTCCTCTAAACCCGATTCACCCGTCCAGGCTGAAGCGTCGCCTTCAGACGCGATCGAGCTTCCTCCGCTTGATGCGCCCGATGTGCCCGTTACGGCGATCGAGGATTTGCAAGTTCGTCTCAAAGCCAAAGACGGAGCGCTGCATTTAATTTTGCCGCCTGAATCTGAAACGGCGTCGAGAGTTGCTTTAACGTGGACGGAAATGTGGCAGCAGTTCAAGCAGTTGCTGATGGGGCGTGAGCGATTCTGGCAGCCGAACACTCCGGTACATTTGGTCGCAGACGATCGCTTGCTTGATATGCGGCAAATTGGCGCGATCGCCGATGAACTGTCGGAAATTCAGCTTCAGCTTAAATGCGTTCACACGAGCCGCCGCCAAACTGCGGTCGTTGCGGCAACGGCGGGCTATTCGGTCGAGCAGCTTACCGCAACGTCGCGACTCGCCGGATCGCAAAAGCCGAAGATCATCGAGGAGCCGCTTTATGTGCAAATGACGCTGCGATCGGGGACGGAAATTCGCCACAACGGAACGGTTATTGTGTTGGGCGATCTTAATCCTGGCAGTACGATTATTGCAGAAGGCGATATTTTGGTGTGGGGTCGATTGCGCGGCGTGGCGCACGCAGGCTGCAAAGGCAATACAAAATGTTTGATTATGGCGTTGCAGCTTGAACCAACGCAGATTCGGATTGCTGATTTTGTGGCGCGTGCTCCCGAAAATCCTCCGGCTCAGTATGTTCCGGAAGTGGCGTATGTGTCAGCGCAAAGAACGATTCGGATTGCACGGGCGATCGATTTTGCGGGCAGGAAGGAAGAGGGAGTTGAGCAATGAACAAGCTTGATTTCATTGCTCGCTTGAATGTTCTTAAACTAGGACGCGCTTTAAAGTGCTTTGCTGCGTTTTTAGTCCGCCCGCGAATCAATGATGGGCTAGGAAACGAAGTCAAGGAGTTTTAAAACAGTCTCTAATCTGCTGGATTTTCTGTTAATCTTGGCTCAAGCTGAAGTCACGTGAGCGTGATATTCTAAAACACTTGTAGATTATCGCATCCGTCAACGATCGTCATTCCACAGGCGGACACTTTCAATGGCTCGTATCATCGTTATTACTTCGGGAAAAGGTGGCGTCGGCAAAACCACGACGACCGCAAATTTAGGGATGGCATTGGCAAAACGGCGGCGCAAAGTTGCCGTGATCGATGCTGATTTTGGTTTGAGAAATTTAGATTTGCTTTTGGGCTTAGAAAATCGGGTCGTGTATACGGCCGTTGAAGTGTTGGCCGGACAATGCCGACTCGAACAAGCGTTGGTTAAAGATAAACGCTTTAGCAATTTAGTCTTGCTTCCAGCCGCGCAAAATCGCACCAAAGAAGCGGTCACACCCGATCAAATGCGGCAGTTGGTAAATGCTTTGTCGCGGGTGTATGAATATATTTTGATCGATTGCCCAGCCGGAATTGAAATGGGCTTTCAAAACGCGATCGCCGCCGCTCGTGAAGCGATCATCGTCACAACGCCCGAAATTGCTGCGGTCAGAGACGCCGATCGAGTAGTAGGACTGCTTGAAGCGAATAATATCAAACGCATTAATTTGATCGTCAATCGCATCAAGCCTGCAATGGTTCAAGCGAACGATATGATGTCGGTTGAAGATGTGCAAGAGATTCTATCAGTACAACTGCTCGGCGTTGTTCCTGATGATGAAAAAGTGATCGTTTCGACGAATAAAGGTGAACCCCTAGTGTTATCAGAAACGCCATCGCTTGCAGCGATCGCTTTTGATAATATTGTGCGACGGCTCGAAGGAGAACGGGTGCCCTTGCTAGATCTAACGCCTCAAGACGATGGATTCTTGTCGCGGCTGCGTCGTTTGATATCGAAGAAAAAATCTTAGACTGCTTCTGATCGGATTTCCTTTGCACTATCTTTCCTGCTGCCCATGCTCACAGAACTGCTTGAACGCCTTTTTCCGCGAGGACTCGACAACAGCCGTAACGATGTAAAACGTCGTCTTAAATTGGTGTTGGCGCACGATCGAGCCGATTTGCCGCCGCACATGGTTGAGGCGCTGCGAAAAGAAATCTTAGAAGTGGTTTCGCGCTATGTGGAACTTGACGACGAAGGCATGGAGTTTGTGCTGGAGAATCATCAGCGTGCAACCGCTTTAATTGCGAATTTACCGATTCGTCGGGTGCGTTCGATCGAAGAGCCTCCGAACGCAGAAAAGCCGATCGTCGTGCCAGATTTAACGCTTTCTGAATCCGAGTCTTCAACGCCTGAATCATGAATATTACGGGCAAAACGCAATTGCTCGGTGTTATAGGTAGCCCGATCGAGCATTCGCTTTCACCGATTATGCACAACGCAGCATTAACCGAGATGGGCTTGGATTTTGCATATGTGCCGTTTGCGATCGCACCCGATGATCTAAAGCGAGCGATCGCGGGATTTGAAGCGATCGGAGTGCGCGGATTTAGCGTCACAATTCCTCATAAGCAAGCGATTATGCCGTTGCTGTCCGAAATCACCGACGTCGCAAACGCGATCGGAGCGGTCAATACGGTATGGCGCACCGATCATGGCTGGAGCGGCACCAATACCGATGTTGTTGGCTTTGTGTCGCCCTTAAAATCGATGCCGCAAACCGCAGTTGCCGTGATTTTAGGAAATGGGGGAGCCGCTCGCGCCGTTGTTGCTGGCTGCGTTCAGCTTGGCTGTAAAGAAATTCACGTTGTTGGGCGCAATCTGGAGAAGTTAGAAGCGTTTCGACAAAGCTGGAGCGAGAAAACGCTGTTTGTTCACGAATGGAATACGATCGCCGAACTGCTGCCGATCGCGGATCTGCTTGTGAATACAACGCCGATCGGAATGTCACCTCACCCGGATCGATCGCCGTTAACCGATGATCAAGCTAACCAAATTAAAACAAGTGCGATCGCTTACGATTTAATTTACGTGCCCAACCCCACGCGGTTTTTACAGCAAGCGCAACAGCGTGGATGCAACGCGATCGACGGATTGGAAATGCTAGTTCAGCAAGGCGCGTCTGCATTAGAGATTTGGACAAGTCAAAGCGTCCCGGTTGACACGATGCGTCGATCGCTACAGCAACATTTAGGTTTGTGCTAGAGGAAATGTTAACTCGATAATCGATCGCGCAGCAATCGCAATTCTTCAAGCATCTACAATAAAAGCAAGTCTAGAAAGGTAAAAACCGTGATAACTCAAATCGGTGCAGCTAGACCATCGAGCGGAATGGTGATCACTTGGGAGCCGTTGCCCAGTGACTTTGGGTTAGAGGATAACCCGGTGGAGAACGAAGGGCAACCGCTTCTAGCCGGAGCGCTGCGAGAAAGTTTAGAACTAAGCGGATTCATTCAACCGCAAATGCTGATTGTTTCTAATTTTGGACTTTGTGCAACCGTTAACAATCAAATCGTTGTCAAAGCTCCCGATTGGCTGTACGTGCCTGCGGCGAATCCGATCGTCAACGAAATCGATCGTCGCAGCTACACACCCTATGCCGAAGGAGATATGCCAGCGATCGTTATGGAGTTTCTGTCTGCAACTCCAGGCGAAGAATACTCGATCAAACCGACCTACCCGCCCGGAAAATGGTTTTTCTACGAACGCATTCTCCAGGTTCCGATTTACGTCATTTTTGAATCCGCAACCGGATTGCTAGAGTTCTACACCTTACAGAATGGGCGTTACGAGTTAGAACTCCCCGACGAAAACGGGCGTCAGTGGATTTCATCGATGCAATTGTTTTTGGGCACCTGGCGCGGCACCAAAGAACGACGAACTGGCTATTGGCTGCGATGGTGGAACGCAGACGGTGATTTGCTACCCTGGGCCGTTGAGCAAGTCGAACAAGAACGCCAACGGGCAGAATCTCAACGAACGGAACAAGAGCGGCAGCAGAAAGAGCAGTTGATCGCTTACTTGTAGGAACAAGGCATTCATCCACCGGATGATTTGCTGTAACGATTATTCACTTTTAACGGTGACGATCGAGCTACCAAATTCATCGAGTGCGATCGCGATTGTTAGCATCGCGACATTAAAACTTAACGTTTAAATCTATCGGGATCGGTAGGCTAAGTGCATTCACATCTGACCTAATGTTATCGGAACACCGAATTGACTCTTGGACATCCAGTAAATTAACCAAAGGAATCATGAGTTCTAAATACAAACGTTCGTTCGACAAATTGCGCAAAGGTGTGGGGACTTTGGCACTGTTTAGCTTGCCGATCAGTCTTGTCGTTTATCTTCAACCGACGATCGCTCGACAAGTCACGCCGCAAGACTCTCTGATTTCGCAAAGTTCTTCGGGTTCAACCGGAACAACTGGCGGATCGGGAACCAGTTCTGGCACCAGCACCGACAGCACCACGGGCGGTTCGACAGGCACCACCACGCCTAACGCTACAACCACCACGCCTGGCACAACAACGACCCCGAACGCTACGACTGGCGGAACGACGACCACTATTCCTAGCAGTAGCGGGACTGGAAGTTCGATTACTCCAGGCGCTGGCACAACCGATACGACGACTCCGGGCACTAGTACAACGACTCCGGGCACAGGCACCACGAATACAACGACTCCGGGCACAGGGACTACGAATACAACGACTCCGGGCGGCACTGGAACTTTGGATAACTCTGGAACTTCTACCACGCCAAACTCGACGGGCGGCACCCCAATTAATTCTGGAACTTCGTCTACGCCTGGCACCACCAACAATTCTGGTGGCAGCACGCAAAATAATCGAACGAGCGGCGCTTCGGGTGGCGTTCGAGCGCTTTGGTAACAATTGATTTGTAAAGACGGTTTTCAACGTTGCGCAACGCAAAACAAACACGACTAGTTCTAAAACGGCTTTTACCCATCGCAGCAAATGTCCTGTTAGTGGCAGGTTTAAGCTTCGGTGTGCAAGAGCCGTTTGCGCGTGATCCTGCAACAACCTTGCAACGTGCCGCAGCACCTCCGACGCCTAAGCCTAGTGCCCCGATCGACGCCGATCGCACTCCGGCTCAACCCGACGAGTCCGCAGCTTATCCGACGCGATTAGTCATCTCGCTGAGTCGTCGTCAAGTCACCGTTTTTAATGAAGGGATGGCTCAAAATGCGTATCCGGTGGCGATCGGGCGCGAAGGTTGGGAAACGCCAACCGGAACGTTTCGCGTGATGGATATGCAGCAGCATCCTGCCTGGATTAATCCGTTCACAGGTCAAAGAATTCCGCCTGACGATCCAAAAAATCCGCTAGGGCATTATTGGATCGGGTTTTGGACAGACGGCAATAATTGGATCGGATTTCATGGCACTCCGGAAGCAGATTCGATCGGTCATGCTGCATCGCATGGCTGCGTTCGGATGCACAACGAAGATATCGAGCGGTTATTTCAGCAGGTGCAGTTAGGAATGCCTGTTTTGGTGCAGCATTAATTCGACAATTCGTTATGAGCGGCAACGCAGTTAGTTCCTTTGATCGAATCTCTTAACTCAAAGCAATGTCAACTCGCCGCCGAAGCTCCCGCTCGACGCGCCGTTGGGTTTTGTTTTTTCCAAGCGCGAATTACAATTTCAATCTGAGAGAGTTTGTCTACGCCTAATTCAGGCGGTTCCAATATTTGATCGCGCTAAACGGGATTGTTGAATAAACCTTCTACATTTTTGATCGTCGTTAGAAATCAATGTCCGCGTCGTGGAGAAGCTCGATCGAAACGTCAGCCCGCGACCAGGTTCGGGTCATGTTTTCTACCTGCACGATCGGGCTATTTGGAAGTGTGATTAATCCCCGCCGCTATGCAGTTGCATGATGTGCAGATTTACATTTTCAGCTAATCCACAAGATGGCTTTCCAGACGTGTTGAGAATTTCGATCACATCGCCGATCGCGCAATTGCTGTAGGCGCGACCTAAAATCCATCGACTATTCCGCCGCACCAAACACCATTTGCACCACAAACGGACTTCCGCCCGCTTGGTGATAACGGTCTGCCCACTGACGCAAAATCTCATCGAGTTCAGAAAACGCTTGATCTAAGCGATCGCTTGGAATATCCAATTCTTCTAATATCCGCATCACTCGCGGTTGCCGACTCGCCCAATCTTGCATCAGCCGGAAAAACCGCGCCGTGTCTTCGATCATCACGTATGCCCGCTCTTCTTGATCATCCGGCGAATACGATGCCCGCGTCAGGGCATAAAACGGCATTCCCCACGGTGAATCGATGCGCGTGACCGTTCCCGAATACAGCAAGCGCCGCTTGATATGCTCGGCTAAAGCTTCGCTCAGCGCCATTCGCTGCTCGATCGATAAATCTTCTTGCGATCGAGCGTGCAAATACTCGATGAGTTCTAAAAATTGAAACGAATTCACCAGCGATGCATCGGGCAGATTCGGCGGAAGTTTTTGCTCGATCTGACGTTTTTCTTCAGACGTGAGGCTTGATCCCGGAACCCGCGATCGTCCGGGCTGCCACGGGTACTGCTCAAGCCACACATACGGAAACTGAATTAAATAACGCGGCTCCTGTGATCCCAGCATTTTCAGCAATTTACCTTCGGTCAACGCTTGACGCACTTCTTCAACGATCGCCTTGACGCGCTTTGGTTCGATGTGGTGCAGATGCCCGGTCATGCGCAAATTGCCGTCTTGCTCTAGATACGTCATGTAGATGGCACACTTCGCCGCCGTTGCAGCCGCATCTAAAAACGCACCGTGTCGGTGTCCACTCGTTCGCATCGCGCTGAACGCCAGGTACAGCATGATCTGATCCATGGCACTTGGGCTAAGCAGCTTGATCAAATCGAGGTCGTTCGTCATGTCGGGTAGCGCACTGATAGAACAATGATCGCATCGGATCTGGTGATCTTCCGAAGCCTAGATTAACATCCGTCATGAATGCACGAGGTTCTTGTTATCCAAAAAACACGTAAATACGATCGGCTTGGCTTTGGCATCTTTAATAGTTCACTTAACTGTGAACAAATTTTCCTTGCTCAAATGTCATTAAAGACGCCTTTCTCAAGAATGCCCTACTGTTGCAGAGATTCAACACAAAATCTTCATGTAGTTAGACAAAAACGGAAGATTTCTGAATTGAAAAGCGGTTCCTCCGCCTTTGTTTAACGCAAGTTTGGGTATAACCTCCTAGAACACGGACGCGATTTATGCAGCGACCCGCTAATCTAATCGTCAAAGGATGTTCAAGACATTAGTGATTCCATCATTCAATATCACTTCAACAAAAGTCGTTTACCCCGACAATGAATCCGAGAGGCTTCATCATTTTTTATTTTGGGTGACTTCATGTTCAGCGCAGTTTCTCTAAAACAAAGGTTCTTAGAATAGGAAATCTACAAGGCAGCGCGAAAATTGCTCAACTGGCGTTCACGGTAAGTGGAAATCGATTCGGAAAAAATCAAACGCTTTCAACCCAGGGCAGGTGTCTTTTGTAGCTGCGTTCAATGCGCCCACTGCCTCGGTGAGCAAAAACTTGATCGGAAGTTTGTGAAGCCGAGACGTGAGTATTTCGAGTCGAAAAGTCTTCGAGAGCAAGGATACCAAGCGAAAAAGAAGCAATAAGGCAGCTAACGAATGCAGCAGAAAATTGAGTGCTCATACAGAAATGCCGTGTCTCAGTGTGTCTACTCCTATCTACGAGGACTCGGATTTGACATCAGGAAAAAACACCTCGAGCAAGCAAAATTCGGTAGCTATACAGTCTTGACAAAAGTTGCAGATTAACCG
Organism: uncultured bacterium; assembly: GCA_964250455.1. Classification (GTDB taxonomy): domain Bacteria; phylum Cyanobacteriota; class Cyanobacteriia; order Leptolyngbyales; family Leptolyngbyaceae; genus CAXUFL01. The sequence goes on along the minus strand of CAXUFL010000005.1, from coordinate 86,966 downwards.
CTACTCGGTAAATTTAAGGAATCTACCCGCAGCCACTGCCCCGATCGATTAAATTTTCCGGTTCCGCTCAGCATTTGCCCAGAGGAAATTTGCTGAAGCTGTTCGTGGATTTGCGCATCGAGCGTAACAATCAACCAACACTCATTCGCTTGAATCAATGTGTAATGCTGTTCTGGCTCAGCGTTAAAAATGCCACTAAACGACTGACCTGGATCGGATTGAGCGATCGATGATGTTGGGCAGTTGCCGCTATTCGGGTAGCTTTCGGGATGATCGAGGTAGTAGCGTTGCCACTTCAACCAATCGGGATGCGAAGGCGGCAAGTTAAACAAAGGAATCACGGCGGCAGGCGCGATCGGATCGTTTAGTAAAGCGGTTTGCAGCGATCGCACCGGAAGCGATCGCGGCTGACAGTTCTGCTCGACACACAGCGCGGCTGCCATTCCTGCGGCTTGTCCAATGCCTAACACAACGGGTTGAAGGCGTGTGGCTCCGTTTGCCAGGTGCGTCACGGAAATGTTTTTCTCACCGACTAAAAAGCCGTCGATCGTCTGCGGTACCAAGCAACCATACGGAATCGTAAACGGTGTACCCGTCCAGCGTCCGCCCCAGCGCATCGATTTAGGTTTCAGTGGAATATCGCCGCTTGGATAATGGTGATCATTAACGTAATTGCCGATCGCGATCGACTGACAGGCATTTTCAGCAATTTCGCAGCCTTGAGCCGTCACGCGAATCGGCAACGGCGCGACTTGTCCTTTGGGTAGGATGTCTTGTTCACGAAGGGTTGTAATACCAATCAAACGGCGGCTTTCTCGATAATACGGGTGCAGCGCAAAGGCACTGCCTCCGATCGCTGCTGTCGGAAAGGTATTTTGGGCAAGTCCGTAGCGCTGACCGAATTCAGTTTGAATAAAGTAAGCGAAGCCTTGAGTGTGGCGACACGCTTCATAAAGAAATTCCCATTGCTTTGCTTCAGCTTGCACGAGTCGCTCTACGCCTTCGCCATAATCGTTGCCTGCGATCGGCCAATTGATCATAAAGCGATTTCCGGGCAGTCGTCCGTAGTTCAAAAAGGCTTCAGGCGTGTGTTGCGCCAGCGCAGACTGAAATTTTGCGGCGTCGTAATTGCAGGGCGGATGAATCTTCGGGGCAGTTTGAGTGCCAAAATCGCGCATTACAACAATCCAAGTGGGAGCTTGAACCGGATAGCGTTGCGTTAGTGTATTTGGCGCGATCGGCGCACTGGGTTCGTTGAATTCCGATTGCAGTTCCCAACCCCAGCGATAAGGAATTTCGCCGAGTTCGAGCAGATCGCCAAGTTCAGTGGCGTCGATTGTCAGGGTTGCCTGAACCGTCACAGTCTGAAAGCGCACGCCGCTCACACCGCTATTTTTAATTAAAACGGCTTCGGGCGTTTGTTCTTGAATCCACTCTAGGTTGGGCAGTTCAGCAATCCAATCTGCAAAAATCTCAGCACCAATATGCGGTTCATACGTGAAAAAACTAACCCAGCCGTGATCGAGTCCTTCGGGTTGTCGAGCGTTCAATTCCCGCAAAAATTGACCCCAAATCCCAGTTTGAAACGCCGTTAGCTCATTGCCATCGGGAGCTGAAACGCCTGCACTGGTCAGCATTCCACCTAACCATGAAAACTCGCTGACTAAAATTGTTTTTGCGCCCCGCCTTGCGGCTTGGATTGCTGCGGCTGTTCCTCCGGTTCCGCCTCCTACAACCAATACATCTGCGATCAGTTCTCGCATTGTTTACCTGAACTAAAAATCTTTTTAATCATCTCGATCAATGAAGTTTTGAGCAAGTTCCAGGGTGCGATCGTTGAAATGAGTTGATGAGTATTTTTTCGATAAATTTGAAAATCGTGGTCGATCGTAAAAACCGCGCTGTTTGGATAAAGCTCGGTCATTCGTACCAAGCAAGCATCTGCAAACGCCATTGGAACGGAGCTGTAGCCAATTATTAAGGCTGTGACGAATTGAACTTCAGGATCAAGCTGAAAAACAACCTGAATATGCTTTTCGTCGAGTAGTTTTTTGAGGCTATCAATTCCATTCCTGACTCGCCTCAATAGGAAAAACGCTTCTGAAATGACTGCTTCGCAGGTGATTAAAGGAGGTTGAATTGTCGCAAGTTCACGAACAACCCATTGATGATGCTGGTCTTGACGATTGATTAAGGCAACGATCGCTCCCGTGTCAAGAATGACCTGTTGACGCATCTTCTCCGTATCCTTTCATATATTTAGAGTTCGTTGACAGATCACTTGCCCCTTCTCCTCGACCGATATATTTCCCCGCGACATCGAGAAACGATCGGGGAGTTTCAGCATTATGGGATTGAGCGTGTTTATTCTGAAGACTGACAATAAGATTTAAAACGATCTGTTGATCCTCAAAGGAAAGCTGTTGTAGACCATCAAGAACCTGTTGCTGAATCGAAGCTGACATAGATGAAGAACCTGAAGAACGGTTGTCATTCAGTTTATCGAAGTCTACCTAGAATCTTAAGCAACTGACGAGAAACTTGATTGCTGCTTTAAGCAATGAGATTACGAAGCTCATTAAGCTGTGAAAACAACTTCATGCAAACATTTTTGATACTCGTTATCCGCCAAATCGAGCATTTCGGCAAAAAGCGGAGAAAAAGGACGATCGGAATCCATTGCGGTAAAGTCTTCAACGGATCGCCAATGCCCGAAATTAATACATCGCCATCGATCAAAACTGCGGTGGGCATGAGTTGAAACTAGCCTTGTTTCACCTGCTACCCTATCGAGCGCTTGGCGAAATAATTCAATGAATCGAGCTTGATTATCAGGCTGCTTCATCTTAAAGATGCCAAAGTTAATCAAGCTCTCCATGCCTACTGAAAGCGGTAACTCGCTTGCTTCAGGTTCTGCGTCGAAAATTTCAAATAAATGAACATCGGGCGGTGCGAATTCTGCAAACGGCTGTGTTGCAATATAGGAATTTTGATCAATGCACATAGCTTGTTACGCGCAAGCCGTCCCGACTGCGTACAACGGTTCTAGAAGCAAATCCTGGATGAGACTGAATCGAAGACTCGATGGTTTGTCGGGCACGATCGATCCCCTTCGATTGAGTTTCAGGATCAGTGGGAAAGATGGCAAACTCTGCTAATAGATTATTGCTCGATTAACAATAGGCATTTGTAACCTCGCACGTTTTTTGATTGTATTCTGGCATGAACCTCATTATGGATAATGATAGAGTCACGAAGCCATTACAAAAGGGAATTGCTCATGAAAGCGCAGGTGTTTCGAGGAGTGAATCAGCTTCAATATGAAGACGTGCCGCAACCGGAAATTAAAGCCGATGAGGTTCTAGTGCAGGTGCAGGTTGTTGGGCTGTGTCAATCGGATATTAAAAAAATTAAATATCCACTTTTAGAGCCGCCGCGCATTTTTGGACATGAAACCGCAGGCACGATCGCTGCCGTCGGATCAGACGTTCAACATTGGAAAACAGGCGATCGCGTTGTTGTTTTACACCACATCCCCTGTATGCATTGCGCCTACTGCCTTAACGAAAATTTTTCAATGTGCGATGTGTACAAAAACATCACCACTACAGCCGGATTTGCGCCAAGCGGCGGCGGCTTTGCGGAGTTTGTAAAAGTTCCCGGTCATATTGTCCGTAACGGTGGATTGATGCGAATTCCTGACGATATTACGTTTGAGCAAGCTAGTTTTGTGGAGCCAACCAACTGCTGCTTAAAAGCGGTGAAAAAAGCCCAGATTGCACCCGGACAAACCGTGCTCATAACCGGAGCCGGCCCGATCGGGCTAATGTTCATTATGTTGGTGAAATATTTCGGAGCACGAGCGATCGCGACCGATTTAATTGGGTCTCGCATCGAAAAAGCGATCAGTGTAGGAGCCGACGCTGCGTTTGATGCTCGCGATGGAGATCTTGCCGCAAAAATTCAAGCGCTGACAAACGGAATGGGCGTTGATGTGAGTTTGATTGCGGTTCCGAGCGACAAAGCCTTTTTTCAAGCGCTCGACTGCACCCGCAAAGGCGGCAAGATTTTATTTTTTGCAGAATTTCCCGATGAAGTCGAAATTCCGATTAATCCAAACATTTTGTATCGACGGGAAATTGATTTGATGGGCAGCTACAGTTCATCGTATCGAGTGCAAGGATTAGCGGCGGAAATCGTGTTCGATCGCCGAATTGATGTTGATGCATTAATTAGCGATCGCTATGCGCTCAAAGATTTAGCGCAAGCGGTCGATCGAGCCATATCACCCACGCCCGAAACCTACAAAATCTTGATTTATCCCTAACGAATCGGGCGGCGCTTTCGATGCAGCAGGGCACCGATTCCGGCAGCCATCAAACTCCCGGCAATTACGCTTGGTTCAGGAACGTCCTCAACGTAAACTAGCCCGATCGGGCGTGTGAGTTGATTGCTGGTGTAAGTTGTGCCAGTGTATTGCAGTTCGCCTCCGGTTGCATTCGCAAAGCGCAGCACCGAACCCGTTTCACCGTTTGCCGCATTTGTTCCAACCGTGTAAAGATTCCCTTTGTCATCGAACGCGAGATAGCCGATCGTGTTGTTGCTTGTGGTTCCGGTGCCAGTGTAGTTTGTAGAAATCGTTTTCACCAGATTGCCACTGCTGTCATAAACTCGAATATTGTTGGCAAAGTCGCTGACATACAAATTGCCGTCTTTACCGTTGGCGACGCCTAAAAAGCTGATATAGCCGAAAGGCTGCTGAGTCGGTTGATCAACAAATACACTGGGCTTTTGCAGTCCGATTTGTCCGAGTTGGTTTGGACTGAAGCGCAGAACTTGACTGATCGTTGAATTAGGAAACTGTCCGGCAACGGTGCCTTCGGTTGCAACATAAAGGCTACCATCTGCCCCAACGCGCAGCCCGTTCGGGCCGTTGACATCGCCGGACTTGCCGGAACCGCCGATCGCAAAAGTGTCAAAAAACGCGCCTGTTTTGGCATCGTAGCGAAGGATACGATCGTTCTCGAAGCTGCTGACATAAAGGTAAGATTTGCCGTTGGGGCCAGGTGCAAAAGTGGTTCCGTAGGGACGAGACAAATCTCCACCCGACGCAAATACGCCCAACGGTGCCCCGGTTCGGCTGTCGTAGCGCAGAATGGCTGAGGTCGATGAATTGGTGTAGCTACCACTGCTCACAAACAAGCTGCCGTCGGGACCGATCGTTAAATTATCTGGAACATCAAGTCCGCCAGAACCCCTGTTAATAAAGGTTGAAAAAGTTCCGGCTTTCTCATTGAAGCGAACAATGCTGTGATTTGGACTCGACGAAGCTTGATCATCGGTATTTCCAATCAAGAAGTCGGCGTTTGCTTTGGGTGCAATCAACAGATTACAGCAAATACCGCTTAAAAGAATCGATCGACAAACGCTGAAAAGAAGGCGCATAAGCGGCAACACAAAATCATCGATTCGCTTACAGTAATCAAATCAATTCCAAAAGAATGTCTGTTATCTTACACCTACAGAAATTCTCCGCATTTCGAGTCAAACAGAATTGATCGCACTAACAGTAAGGTGTAACGTCTTCGCCGCGCTCATCTGCCAAATACGACAGCGCCCGAAATCTTAGCCCAACAAGCTGATCATACAAGGGGTTAATTTTACACAACGGCGGAACGTGAACAATTTTTCGCTTAAACAGCTTGATATCTCGCTCAAACGGGCACTGAGCCGGAATCAGTTTGCACAGAAAATGCGCCACTTTTGGATCGTGGATTTCGAGATCATCAAGCCACGATCGTACTGGCTGCAACAAATCATGGTGAACATCGGCATGCGGCACGATCGTATTCTGATCCGGCTGAACTTGGCACAGCGTAAGCCGCAGCGTTTCAAGAATTTCTGTGCCCGATCCCATCGCTTGAGCAAACTGCTCTAGAATTTCGTTTTCGGTAGAGCTATAAATGCCGTCTGCTAGAGCAACCATCACTGCTGTTCTGAGGAAATTTTCGATGAGCTGCGGCGTTTGCCCGAACGAAGAAACGAGTTCTTCAGGGGTAATCGGTTCGGGGTGCTGATCGTTTTGCGTTAAATCTTGGTGAGTCATCGAGGCAATCAACGCTTGCTCGGCTGCATCAAAATTGCCGTCTGCCCAAGCCAGCATCAGCAAGCCCCGTAGCCAAATCAACGTTTGTTCGGGCGTGAGTTCGATCGAGGCTGATAGGGTTTCCATAAGATGGCTTCTCGCTAACGTTTTTGATCGTACCGCAAGAATTGCAGGCGTCAGGTTTAGGAGTTGTAAACTAAAAAGATTGAATTGATTATCAATCAAGGATTTCTGGTGGCTGTTCAAGAATTTGTTTTGTTTTTGTTATCGATCGTGGCGGGCGTGAGCGGTCAATTTTTCCTCAAAAGCGGGGCGCTCAAGCTGGGAAAAGTAACGGCGAGTAATGCGATCGCTCATGTGATTAGCATTGCGACAACGCCAGAATTAGTAATCGGGCTGGCGTGCTATGGCGTGGGTGCGGTGCTGTATATTTTGTTGCTGACTCGTGTGAAGCTGAGCGTTTTGGCTCCAGCCGTGGCGCTTCAGTATGTGTTTTCAGTTGCGATCGGGCATTTTGTGTTTCGCGAATCGATTCCCTTGATCCGCGTTGTCGGCATCGGGCTGATTATTTGCGGCGTGGTTCTACTGATCGCGAAGGATTAATAATAATGGAACTACCAGAACTAGACAGCGAAACGATCGATCGCATTCTTGAAATGGCCTGGGAAGACCGCACGCCGTTTGACGCGATCGAGACTCAGTTTGGCTTGAGTGAAAAACAAGTGATTGCGCTGATGCGACGAGAAATGAAGTCGTCAAGCTTTCGCATGTGGCGTGAACGAGTCACCGGACGCAAAACCAAGCATCTGAGACCGAGGGGATTTGTTCAAGGACGGTTTCGATCTTCTAATCAAAAAGGGTCTTGAGATGAATCGGTAAAAGCGCGATCGAGGTGCTGCACGTTAGCCTGCCTGAATTTGATCGGTTTGGTGTATTTTGTCGAGCAGGTAAACCGTAAAGCAACTGCCTTGTCCTGGCTCGGATCGAATCGTGATTAAACCGTTGTGTAATCAGATGAGTTTAAAACCCAAGAATTATTGTTAGCGATCGCCGCGCTCGATGATTCGTCATAGGATAAAGACAGCATTCGTTTGGAACTAACCAATGCAGTCAACGTATCAAGGACAGTTCGGAGAATTCACGATCGACGATCGCGATCGTCAAGGCGTAGTTGTGTATCGGGCTGGATTGATGATTAGCGCGATCGCGTTTGCCGCAGCAACCGGAATTGTGCTTACTGGCGGAAATCTTGGTTGGATTACGCCCTTATACTTTTTGTTTTGGTCGGCGTTGGGCGTAAGCTTGTTTACGATTCACATTTATCTTGCTCCGTTGCATCGAGCGCTTCAAATTTTTTGGGCGATCGGCGGTTTCGTGTCGCTGTGGATTGCGCTGCGAAATTCTACCTCGATCGCGCTATTTGTGTATCAGCATCCGATCTGGATTTTTGGCGTTGGTTTTGGGTTTGCTGCCTTAACGGGGATCTTTTTCAAAGAAGCGTTTTGTTTCAATCGGTTTGAAACAAAATTATTAACGCCGATCGTTCCCGTTTTACTGCTTGGACATTTAACCGGATGGCTTTCGGTTTTTGCAGAACAAATTTTGCTGGCAAGTTGGGCGATCTTATTCCTAGTGTTTGCCGTTCGCAAAGCGATTCAAGCCATTCCCCCCGACATCGGCGATAAAAGCGTGTTTGAATATCTTGCAAATCAAAAGCCGATAAACACCGATTTTTAATTTAGAAAGGGCGATTTCATGACTCAAACCGCCGCATCAAAATCAAAGCTCCTGACGTTTGATGAGTATTTAGCGTATGACGATGGCACCGATACGCAATACGAACTAGTCGATGGAGAGTTGATTGAAATGCCGCCTGAGTCCGAGGAAAATGCTGACTTAGCCAGATTTCTTAACAGTAAGCTCTTGCAGCATTTCCCTTTCTACTTCATTGGTATTAAGGACACTGAAATCGAAGTAAGCGGTCGTTTGGCTCGGTGTCGTTTGCCAAATCTGATCGTTCACACCGAAGAATCAAAAGCTGCGCTTGTGGGCAAAAAACGCGCTACAATCACCCGCGACATGCCTCCGCCTGCTCTGGTAATTGAAATCGTTTCGCCCGGTTCAAGCAATCGCACTCGCGACTACCGATATAAACGCACCGAGTACGCGGCGCGTGGCATTGCAGAGTATTGGATTGTTGATGCCGAAGTGCGTCAAGTAACCGTTTGCAAGTGGGTAGATGGTGCCTACGAAGATACGATCGTGCAAGGTAGCACTCTGATTCAATCGGACATCGTACCTGATCTTTGTTTGAGCGTCGATCGTTTATTTGCAATGGAACGCTAATCGATTAACTCCTTTGATTCGGGAACTCTAAAACCGAGTGATGAGGAATTGTAAGTGAACGAGGAGCGGGCGTATTGGTTAGCTTGGTCGCAAATTTCTGGCGTGGGGGCAGTCTTACTGCAAAGAATCGAAGCGCATTTTGGCGCTTTAAGCGCGGCTTGGACGGCAACGCCTGACGAATTAGCTGAGGTTGAAGGGATCGGATTGCTAACCGCATCTAGTATCAATGCGGAGCGACTCAAGCTAAATCCGGTTGACCTGCTCGAAACGCATGAAAAACGCAATCGTTGTTTTGTCACGCCTGCGGATCAAGATTATCCCAAAATTCTGTTAGAAATTCCAGACGCGCCGCCCGTTTTGTATTACCGAGGGCAGTCTCGCTTGCTTGAGACGTTCGATCAACGCTGTGCGATCGCCATTGTCGGAACTCGTCACCCGTCAGACTATGGGCGACGCTGGACGCGCAAGCTGAGCGCAACGCTGGCGCAAAACGGGTTCAGCATTATTTCGGGTTTGGCTGATGGCATCGACGCAGAAGCGCATCGCAGTTGCATCGAAGCGGGAGGAACAACGATCGCGGTTCTAGGCACAGGCGTTGACGTAGTTTATCCCTGGGCAAATCGCAAACTCTACGACCAGCTATTAGAAACCGGACTTGCTCTAAGTGAATACCCTGCTGGAACGCAGCCCGATCGCGCTCATTTTCCCCGTCGTAATCGCATTGCTGCTGGATTAGCTCGCGCTGTTTTAGTGATCGAAGCGCCCACACGATCGGGCGCGTTAATCACGGCACATCTCGCCAACGACTACGGGCGCGACGTCTACGCGCTTCCGGGTAGTTTGGATAACGAAAAAGCGAAGGGATGCTTAGCGCTCATCAGCAAAGGCGCTCAAATCGTTTTAGGTGAAGCAGAACTACTCGAAATGTTAGGAACACTGCCCGCGCTGACTCAATCTGCTCAAGCAATGCAGTTACCTCTGCTGGATTTGAGTCAAGAATTAGCGCAAGTATTACAAACAATTCAGCAGATTGCAGAACGATCAATCCATCCCGCGATCCCCTTAGATTTAATCATTCAGCAATCAGATCTGCCAACAGCAACCGTAACCGGATCGCTGTTGCAGCTAGAAATGCTTGGTCTTGTGATGCAGGTTCCGGGAATGAGATATCAGATTAGCTAGATCGCTCTAGCCAAGCCCGCATTTTTCCAGGATTTAATAATCCGTGCGGATCAACCATTTCTTTGAATTTTAATTGAGCTAAATCAACCATTTTCATTCCGCCATCTTCGATTAAATAAGTGTGCGGATTGAAAATAAAAGCGCCTTTCGATTCGTGATCGGCAATGATTTCATTCAGCCGTTCTTCAGTGGAATATCGAACAAGCTGCAAAGAAGCCGGACGCGCCGTTCCGCCGACTCTTAAAAACTCTAAATGCATCATCACTTCATCCCCGTAATGATCATACATTTGCTCTAAAAGCGTGAGATTCTTATCGTCAGGAAAGAGGGTTTGTAGATAAGTAATCGACGGATCAACGCTGCGAGCGTGCAGCGTTGTATGATTCCAGGTGTATTCGGCTAACATTACGCCTTTGCCCACTTCTTGAGCCGATTTTTGGTAAGTAATCGTGCCGTTGAATTCTTTTACAAACTCGCTGAATGGCTCTAAACACGTTTCAGAAATCATTAATAAAGCGCAGTGTTTTCCATCAGGAATATAGCTTCGTAATGCCGCAAAATAAGTTGGAATCGGATCAGGACAAATGCACACTAGCTTTTTGATGATTCCATCAGCATCGCCGATCGTTTGACCAAACCGAGCGGCGGTCATAAAGTCATCAAACGTGACGATGATTTCTGCCCACGGGTAGGCAGGCGCAAGCGGAATTTCGAGGGTGGTAATAATGCCGTTGGTGCCGTAAGCGTGAGCGACTTTGTAAACGTCATCGCCGCGCAATTCAAGCACGCGGGGTTGGTCTTCCATTGTGACCACGCGAACGGCGAGAAGATTTCCGCGATCGCGGAGTTGTCCGTAGGTGATCGATCCAATGCCTCCGCTTCCACCGCCGATAAAGCCGCCGATCGTCGCGGTTCGATACGTCGACGGAGCCATGCGAATTTCCCAACCGATTTCGCGAGTTTGCTTGTCGAGTGCGGCTAACTTCGCGCCTGCTTCTACGCAAACTGCGCCGGGTTTCATCCACTTCACCGCCGTCATGCGCGTCATATCCAAAATCACGCCGCCTTCGAGCGGAACGCACTGTCCATAGTTTCCGGTTCCCGCGCCGCGCACGGTCAACGGCACTTTATAGCGTACACAAGCTTCGGCAACGCGCAGTACCTCGGCTTCGCTGGCTGGACGAATCACGACATCGCCAAACTTGTCGTGCAGTTGCGGCTGCAAAACTGGGCTGAAGTGATAGTAATCTTGGGAGAGCTTTGCGACTTGGTTTGCGTCAGTGATCAGGTCGAGTCCGGTTAGGTCGGTGATCAAAGACTCGATCGCGGTTGAAATAGTCGAAGTCATCGTAGGTGTTTTGAGGAGTGCGTTTAAGGCAGCGATTCGCTAACGCAAGTTGCTTCGCAACTGAAACCGTGCCTACACAAACAAAATGTGCCTTCGCACACGAACAGTCCCTCGCGTAGAATAACCCGCGAAGGCGGGTTTCGTTTGTGTAGCCGCGATTTTAATCGCTAGGCATCAATGCGATCGATCTGCACCTGCATCAGTGCGAATCGATTCCGCCAAGTTTCTATGACTATACGGTGACTTGGTGAAAAAAGACGTGCGGCAATAACTTTTTTATCAACTCGTCAACGCTGAAAGATCCTCAAAAAGCCGTAGAATAAGCTTTAACAGCAAATGGTATGGCAAGCGTTTTTGCTATCGTCCATTTCACATCTTGTTGAGACTATCTACTTTAAGGTGAGCCATGGCACAACGGACTCGGTTGGGAGACATTCTAAAACCTTTAAATTCTGAATACGGTAAAGTGGTTCCAGGCTGGGGCACAACGCCGCTCATGGGCATTTTTATGGCGCTGTTTCTGGTTTTCCTGCTCATCATTTTGCAAATTTACAACCAAGAACTGATTCTGAACGGATTTTCAGTTGACTGGCGCAGTGGCGGTTGATTCAATCGCGCTTATTTTGGCTAGTACAATTTCCCGGACTGGTGCCGGGATTTTTTTTGAAAAGGAAGTACTAGAATGAGAAAGTATGATTTTGGGGGCGATCGCGCATGAACGTCTTTGGTATTGGCTTACCGGAAATGGTGCTGATTATGGTTGTCGCTTTGTTGGTGTTTGGGCCGAAAAAGCTACCGGAAATTGGGCGCAGCATGGGGAAAGCCATCCGAAGTTTCCAAGATGCCTCAAAGGAGTTTGAAGCAGAATTTAAGCGTGAAGCTGATCAAGTGGAGTCAGCGCCGCAGCCGATGCAGGCAAAGCTTGAAGAGCAACCGACGTTAACGGCGGCTGACCCTGAACCTGCTCAAGAAGCAATAGTTGTGAGTCCTGCTGAAGAGAGCCAATCGCCGACATGACCGAGGAAACGCCAAAGCTTGTGATTCCGCAGTTGATTGTGGGACTGGGAAATCCGGGCAGCAAATACGAGCAAACCCGTCATAACGTTGGCTTTATGGCGATCGATCGGCTTGCAAAAACCTGGCAAATTAATCTAACGGAAAACCGCAAATTTCAAGGCTTTTTTGGTGAAGGAACTGCGGCGAATCAAAAAATTCGGTTGCTCAAGCCCACTACTTATATGAATTTGTCGGGTCAATCGATTCGAGCGATCGTGGATTGGTACAAATTGCCGCCCGAATCGGTGATGGTAATTTATGACGATATGGATCTGCCGATCGGACGATTGCGCATCCGGCTATCTGGCTCGGCGGGCGGGCAGAACGGCATGAAATCTGCGATCGCTCACTTGGGAACGCAAAACTTCCCCCGCTTGCGCATTGGCATTGGTCGAGCGAAACCTGACTCTGGTGCGGTTTCGCATGTGTTAGGAACGTTTGCACCAAATGAAAAAGGCGCGATCGATGAAGTATTGGACTTAACGGTAAGCGCGATCGAACTCAGCCTCAAGCAAGGGGTTGAAAAAGCGATGAGTCTTTACAACAATCGTAATGTCGCCCAAAAGACCGCTTAAACGAATCGTGAGCAAGCGTCTTCCCGAAACTACCGCTTATGTCCGCATTTTGCGCCATTCCTGGCAACAAGGCAGCATCGAAGGCGAAGTGCGAGCCAATCAGTATGAATGGCGGTTTCGCTGGCAGTTTCGCCGGGGTCAGCTTTTAGTAGAACCGTCTTTGGGGCGGGCGCTGATCAAAGAACCGCTTGGACGGTTTTTAGAAGCGCGTGATTATCAGCTAGAGCCAGGCGGAGATTATTCGTTCACGATTCGGGCGCAGTTGTGAACGGAAATGAAGCGAACTGCTTTTAATTACAAGATCTATGATTTGAAGAAACGCTACCTGAGTACCCATGAAAGACCGAATCAAAGATCTTGCCAGTTCTCTCGCGCCTCGGTTAATCGAAATCCGTCGTCATTTACACAGCCACCCCGAGCTAAGCGGACAAGAGCAACAAACCGCCGCTTATGTGGCAGGCGTTTTGTCATCGTGTGGGCTGCACGTAAAAGAAGCGATCGGGAAAGTTGGCGTAGTCGGAGAACTGCAAGGCGGCGATGACGATCGACTGCTGGCGATTCGGACAGATATGGACGCGCTGCCGATTCAAGAACGCACGCAGCTTGAGTTTTCATCGCGTCGAGCAGGCATTATGCACGCCTGCGGTCACGATGTGCATACTACGGTGGGATTGGGAACCGCGATGATTTTGTCGCAGCTCGGCGTGCCGCTTCCGGGAAAAGTGCGCTTTTTGTTTCAATCGGCAGAAGAAATCGCGCAGGGAGCGCAGTGGATGATTGAGGATGGCGTTATGGAAGGCGTTGACGCAATTCTATCGGTGCATGTGTTTCCGAGCATTTTGTCGGGGAAAGTGGGCATTCGGTATGGCGCACTCACGGCGGCGGCGGATGACTTGGAAATTACAATTATGGGCGAATCCGGTCATGGTGCCCGACCGCACGAAGCGGTAGACGCGATTTGGATCGCATCGCAAGTGATTACCACGCTACAGCAAGCGATTAGTCGAACTCAAAATCCGTTGCGTCCGGCGGTTTTGACGATCGGTAAAATTAGCGGCGGACGCGCTCCAAACGTAATCGCCGATCAGGTGACGCTACAGGGAACGGTGCGATCGCTGCATCCCGAAACCAGCGAAGCTCTGCCCAACTGGGTCGAAAATATTGTGTCGAATATTTGTCAGATGTACGGTGCTAAATATCATCTCAACTACCGTCGCGGAACGCCTTCAGTCCAAAATGATCTGCGCCTCACAAGCTTGCTAGAATCGTCAGCTAGAGACATTTGGGGCGATGAAAGCGTGCAGATTATTCCAGAACCGTCGTTGGGTGCAGAAGATTTTTCTTGCTACTTGAAGCACGCACCGGGAAGTATGTTTCGGTTAGGGGTTGGCTTTAGCGATCAGCGCAATTATCCATTGCATCATCCGCAGTTTGAAGTCGATGAAACCGCGATCGTCACAGGCGTTGTAACAATGGCGTATGCGGCGTATAAATTTTGGCAGCAATAAAGAGTTCACTCTTGCGAGGGATTAGCGATCGCGCTTTGATTTTGCATAGTGATCGCTAGTTCTTTATGTCTTAACAATTATGGCGTCTCCGACTCGGTTGACTGGATTAGATTTAATCGATTGCGCTCGTGCAAATGCGAAGCAAGGTATTGAAACGGCAGCGAATCTGTGCGGCTATGGTGCCGATCTCAACGGGTTTCGGCAAGAATTGCAAAAAGCGGCCGAGCACATGCGGATCGAATTCCATGAGCTAAGCGATTTAATTAAAGATGAACACTCGGCGATCGATATTGGCGGCGAGATTGTTGCTCCAGATAGCGAGTCTGAGCTTTGATCTAAAGTTTTACAGGCGCTTGAAGCTGTAGACTAATGTTAAGTTTTACAGCGTTGGGCGATCGTATGCGAGCTTTTGGAATTCTGCTTGGAATTTTACTTGCGGTCGTGATGACCGTATTTCCGCTTGAGGTTTGGGCTGCTAGTTCTGGAGCGATTCGCGCTTATGACGACATAAAGGCGGCATCGAAAGACTTCTCTGGTCAAAGTTTGATTCGATCGGAGTTTAGCAACGCGAGATTAGCAGGCAGCAACTTTGATCAAGCAGATTTGCGCGGTGCTGTGTTTAGCGGTTCAGATTTAACCAAAGCGAATTGGCATGGCGTTGACTTTAGCGATGGCATTGCTTATATCAGTGATTTGTCTAATGCTGATTTAACCGATGCAGTGCTGACGTCTGCGATGATGATCGGTTCTGTGTTTAAGAATGCGAAAATTACAGGTGCAGATTTTAGCTATGCAGTGATTGATCGATCGCAAATCATCGAGCTGTGTAAAGTTGCTGACGGCGTGAATTCTAAGACCGGAGTGAGCACTCGTGATTCGTTAGAGTGCCCATAGCTGAAGTGATTTAGAGCATTCTTGCCAACTGGCGCAACCGTTCTGAATAGCTTTTCATGACTTCTAAAGCAAACACTGGCGCTTCTTGAACCGCAAACAAAAAACGACGCTCATCGAGAAACGCTAATTTGCAGTCGGTTTTCGCAATGGCATTATAGGTGCGATTTTCCAGGCTGAGCAGCGCACCAATTCCAAACAGTTCTCCAGGCTTTAACGTTTCAACCACTTTCCCGTGAACGATTAAATCAACTTCCCCTTCAAGCACGCCATAAACGAAGTCGGCTCGGTCTCCATCGTGAAAAATTGCTTCCCCCGCAGCGTAGTTTTTTGGATCGGCTTGTCTTTGAAAGATTGTTAACGTTTTGGTTGGGTCTAGCATTGTTTTTTGTTTCGCTGTAGCAATACCTGAATGGATTAGTTTACCTTAAGCTAAGAGTAGAGCCAGTGTTGTCTAGCTTACATCCACACAAATCTTTGATTATGCTGAAACAGTTACTTCCAGCGTGTCTGCTTTTGAGTAGCGTTACTTTTCCGGCGGTTGCTCAATCGATTCCGACTAATCGACCTGTATCGCAAGCGCAACCCACCCCTGAAGCGTTATATCAAGCCTGCACCCAAAACCGTGCAGAAACGTTGCCGAATCCGTTTACCGATGTTTCTTCGCGTGATTGGGCGTATAAAGCGGTTTTGACGATGCATTATTGCGGTGCATTTCGGCAGGCGGCACCGAGAAGTTTATTTGAGCGATCGCAGCCTGCACCGCAGTCAGTAACGCCGAGTTCAACAACAAATTCTCAGCAGTAAGCAGCATTTCACAAGTTAAAGAACCCTAAATCAAAAAGCTCCTTCCCAATCAGAAGGAGCTTTTAAGATGGATAGACATACCCACCTTGATTAGCACTTCGGGCAACTCGGTTAGAATCAAATCAGCGTTTAGCTGCCCGGAATGATTTTATCTACGGCTTCAACAACGCTGTCTACGATGTTTTTTGGCGCATTATCGCTTGTTTTCATCGCGGCAGGCGTTTTCGGCGTTCCGTGCAGGCGTGGATCAGGCTGCGGCGGTTCGGGAATCGGGCCGATCGGTTGCGCATTTTCTACATACTGAAACTCGCCTCTGCCGTCCATCGATGGCCCTTTTGCCCAACGTCCTTGAGCGCTTTCGGCACCTTCGGAGTTGTTCCAGAATTGGTAAGCGTACTCTTTTTTACCGTAGTCGTAGGCGATTTTAGGAACGACCGTATCTTCAAATCCTTCGCTCTTGAGGTCTTCGATCGCGGCTAACCATTGGTTTTGGTGCATGGTGTCGCGAGCAATCATAAAGCTGAGGTGGTCTCTCACGCCCGGATCGTCGGTCATTTCATACAAGCGAACTGCCTGCAAGAGTCCTTGAGATTCGGCGTGAAGGTTTGAGCG
This sequence comes from uncultured bacterium, assembly GCA_964250455.1. Taxonomy (GTDB): domain Bacteria; phylum Cyanobacteriota; class Cyanobacteriia; order Leptolyngbyales; family Leptolyngbyaceae; genus CAXUFL01. The sequence continues at coordinate 70,535 of CAXUFL010000005.1, read as the reverse complement.
AAAGTCTGCCATCAGGTTGCCGCTTGCCACGATAAAGCGACCGTTCCAGGGAAAGCCAACGCTATCGGCGGGCATTGCACCACCGCCGGATACCGTTGCGTGCTGAGGGTTCATCGATGCGTTAATCACATCTCTGGGGTTCATTCCGCCCATTACGGCACCCACGACCGGATCTTTTGCGCCTTCTTCTTGCATTTGAACCGGGGCTTTATCGAGCAGATAAGCCACCATCGTTGCTAACATTTCAACGTGACCGATTTCCTCGGTTCCGATGTCGAGCAGCATATCGCGGTACTTTGCCGGCCCGCGACAGTTCCAGCCCTGGAATAAATACTGCATCATCACAGTCATTTCACCCAGCGACCCCCCAATCAGCTCTTGCAGCTTTTTGGCATAAACTGGATCGGGCTTTGTCGGAGGCGTGAAGTACTGCAAACGCTTAGTGTGTAAAAACATGCGCTTCTCCAAAAAGGTTTAAAGTGTTAGAAAACTGCTTAAAGAATTTGCTTTAAGAAAGCAAATAGATCAGCGTGAAGTTATTGCCAACACCTCCGTTTTAACGAGTTGATTTCTAAGCTAAATCAACCTATGGAAAGACAATCAAGACACAGTTTTTTGAGGGTTTTTCCACCGTTCAGTTAATAATGCGCCTAGTGCAATCAGCGAAATTCCAAAAATAAGAAATCCAATGTCCCACACCATATAGTAGGGACCCGATCGAACGTGATGAATTCCTAAAATTTCATGATCGATTAATCCTTCGATCGTGTTAAATAATCCCGCGCCAAGCAGAATTAAGCCGATAAACGGCTGTGTGGCTTTGGGCAATTCGTTTTGCAAATGAGCACGCCACAGAACGGTTACGCCTGCGATCGCGAGTCCGTAATCTGCCGCATGAAATAATCCATCGGCCGTTGAATGAACTTTCAAATCCTTCATATTCGTCATCGGACGGACACTCGAGAGCATGTGATGCCATTGCAGAATTTGATGTAGAAAAATTCCATCAAAAAATCCTGCAAGCGCCATTCCAAGTAGAATTCCTGCTAATATAAACTGCTTCGATAAAACGCGCGAGTTTATCTGAGTGGATGAAACGGTTTCAGTGGTCATACAGGTTGTGCAGTAGGAGTTGAATCTAGCAAAGTCAGTAATCGTTGTTGCAGGGTATCTAATTCGATCGATTGCGTTGCAGAGATAAAAACGGCATTCGGATAAGCGTGTTGAACGGTTTCGATCAGAGATTGATCAACGCGATCGACTTTGTTGAAGACTAAGAGTTCTCGATCGGGTGTCCCTGGTAGCTCGTCTAACACGTCTTTTACTGATTGAATGTGCCGCTCCCAAGCTGGATGTGATAAATCGACCAGATGAATCATCGCGTCTGCGTCGCTAACTTCTTCGAGTGTGGCTCGAAACGCATCGATTAACGGCGGCGGTAGTTCGTGAATGAATCCTACGGTATCGGTGAGCAATACTTCGCGGCGAGATTCTGCATCGGCAATACTTAAGCGTCGCGTAGTTGGATCAAGCGTTGCAAAAAGTTGATTTGCAACGTACACATCAGCATTGGTTAAGGTGTTTAACAGCGTGGATTTTCCAGCGTTGGTATAGCCGACTAACGCAACGATCGAAATGTCTCGCGATTGGCGTTGATTGCGCTGACGCGATCGATGCGATTGCAGTTGCGTAACTTCTTGCTGAAGCTGACTAATTTTGCGCTGAATCGTGCGGCGTTCGGTTTCAAGCTTTGTTTCACCCGGGCCCCGTGTTCCGATGCCTGCCCCTAATCGCGATAGTTCCTGTCCACGTCCGCGCAGTCTAGGGAGCTGATATTGAAGCTGTGCAAGTTCAACCTGCAATTTCCCTGCTTGAGATTGAGCACGCTGCGCGAAAATATCGAGAATCACGCCCGTGCGATCAACCACGCGCATTCCCACTTGGTCTTCTAGATTGCGGGCTTGAGCAGGGGAAATGTCGCGATCGATCACAATCAAGTTTGCGCCCAGTGTGTACGCTTTTAAGGTGATTTCCTCGACTTTTCCTTGACCTACAACGGTTTGCGGATGCGGTTTCGATCGCTTTTGCTGCACGATGCCAACAATTTCGCCGCCTGCACTTTCAACCAAGCTTACCAATTCATTTAAGCCATCTTCAAAGCGCTGATCGTTTACATCGTCGGTATGTACACCCACAAGCAGCGCCTGATCTCGATTTGTTGCCAGTGTTTGAAACGGTAGCTCATCGAGTCCGGCTTTTTTCAACTCAGCTTCCCAGTCGTCAACAATATCAGCGTCGATGCCCAGATCGTTGATCTGCTCTACTGTCCACGGCTCTTTGGAATCTGGAACAATATGCGCAAGGTAAATCGTTTCTTTAGAAGACTCGGTGGCAGGCACGATCGTGATTAATGCATCTAATCGCTGTCTCACCATTGCGACTAAATTTGCCGCACTGGGCGCTTCAGACTGCACCGAAACGCAGCGAACGCCACTGAATCGATCGAGGCTTTGTCTGGGCAAATCCGAAGCGGCAAGCTGCGTTTGAAGCGGCGTTCCGACACCGACGCGAATAATTTGACCTCGACGATTGAGGTACACACAAATCGGATGGCGGATCGTGTGGCTTAACTCTGTTAACGATCGAGCCAGTTCGATTGTGATAAAGCGATCGCTGGGTTGGCGTTGATCGTAGAGTTGTTCGAGTTGCTTAAGCTGTGTGCCACGAATGCCTTGAGTGTTGCCGAAAATCCTCTCCATAACGGTGTTGAGCGAGACAATATCTTTAGGCTAGTAACGATAAACGTTAGAACCGTCTATCTGAAGAGTCAGGACACTACTGATCAGATTATTTGTTTACAAAATTCTTAAGATGATCAGCGCGATAAAGGCTGATCGTAACGGAATTGAACTTATCGTTGATTGCCCTCATTCGATCGAGCTATTCCTGATGATAAAAACAGCTCGAAAACTCTCTACCTCAGTCTTGAGGCTGGAATGTTTTCACCTTTAATAAAACGTATTTCTGATGATAGGTGTAATTGTTCTATTAGATGGATAGACTAATAGTATTAAAGCAAAGACTTTCACCCACAACTTTTGAAGCGGTGGGGCTTTCTTGATCTTAACCTTTGTATTTGAATTGAGAAAATAATTATGCCAAGACTAGTGGGTAAACGCGCTAACAATAGCAGCGCGATCGCGTGGGTTATTTTAGCTGCCGTCATTATCGGCGCGGTTGGTGCCGAATACTATGGCTATATCAACGTGATTCCCGGTTACGGGCGTGAGCAGCCTTCTCGACTTGAAAACTATTAATTAATTGGGTGAAGCGGTATGCGTAAAGGTAGTGATGTAATCGATAAAGCGATCGTGGCTTTTAACACAGGAAAGCGGATTGCACGAGTTCAAGATATCATTTTTGATCAGCGCGAAAATCAAATTTTAGCGTTTCTAATCGACGAAGGTGGATTATTTCGCAGTCCGCGAATGGTGCCTTTAATGTCGGTACAAGCGATCGGAGTGGATGCGATCGTTGTTCCGGGTGCAGATGCCATTATGGCCATTACGGCAAGCCCGACGATCGAAGGAATTTATCGTCAAAATGTCGTCGTCAAAGGCACGCGGTTATTAACCTCAGACGGGCAATATCTCGGCACCGTTGCGGATTTGTATTTCGATGAAAAATCCGGCGCGATCGAAGGATATGAAGCGTCGGGCGGACTGTTTGCCGATGCGTACACGGGTCGATCGTTTATTCCGGCTCCGCACACGCTGCAAATCGGGCGTGATATTACCTTTGTGCCACCTGAAACAGCCAACTTGATGCAAGAACAAGTGGGTGGACTTCGCGGTGCGGTGCAAACGGCAGGAACGCGAATTCAAGCATCAACCGATCAAGCGAGTCAGCAGCTTCAGTCGGCGACTCAAGCCGCAAACGAGCGGCTTCAGCAAGGCGCACAAACTGCCCATCAACATTTTCAACAAAGCGCAGAAACCGCCAATCAACGCCTGCGCGAATTTGCTCGGTTAGCCGATGAGCGGTTTCAGCAAGGTCGCATCGAAGCCGCATCTTCGCTGACGAACAGCTTAATTCCGCCTGAGGAGCAGATTGCTTATGCTGTGGGCAAACCGAGCGATCGAGACGTCCTAACGCCAAACGGCATGGTGCTGATTGTAAAAAATCAAATTGTGACGCTTTCGCTGGCTGAAGAAGCACAACGCTTAGGCATTCTTGATCAGGTGTATCGGGCAACAGGTGGCAACGTCACAGCAGATATCAATCGCCGATTGCAGGAAAACGCAGAAAGTGCTAGAACTCGCCTTCAAACCGTAGCTCAGACCTTGATCGAGCAAGCCAAAGGACGCCGTGCTCAGCGCATGGTGCGCGACGAAGAGGGTCGAATTATCGCGGCTCCAGGTCAAATCGTGACCGATCAAGTCATCGATCGTGCCGAAGACCACAACCGCATTGCTGCTTTGCTGGAATCTGTAGGGGTAGATTCTAGCGATTTGTCGCGGATTATTCCGAGCGATCGCATCGTGCAAGCGCGGGAACAGTTCCGCGATCAAGCAACGGTTCTGCAAGAAAACGCCAACACCGCTTGGAAAAATCTGCAAACCGAATTTCAACGCCTGCAAAAGCAAACGAATCGATCGATTCATCGTCGTCGCATCGAAGCGGCTCTAGGTCGTCCGGTAACGCGGGTGATTTTAGATCCCAACGACAACGTAATTTTGAACGTGGGTGAATTGATTACGCATCGAGCGATCGCGCAAGCAGATCAATCTGGTGTGTTAAACATTCTGCTGAATTCGGTTTCGACCAAGCAGCCGGAAATTACGAGCGCTGAGCTACGCGCTCCGGAGCCGGGAATGGCAGCGCTAAACCCGCACACTCAGCCTGAGCAAGTTGAGCGGATGTTTACGCATCAGTAAATGCATTGATTGAATCAAGCGATCGCGTTATGGAACGCGATCGCTTTTTTTCGAGCAATCGCCCCAGAAGAACGGATTCGATCGAGACTCAAAGAAAACCCGCGATCCTGCTTTCAATCGAGCCAAGCGCATCTAAACTAAGGTTTGGCGATCGTCTAGTAAGAGATATGCAGATTCAGATTCAAACCTTTACTGTTCACAAACGCTTTGCGCTGACCATTAGTCGCGGAACCACGGCTCAAACGGTTAATATTTGGGTCAGAATCGAGCAGGATGGCATTGAAGCCTGGGGAGAAGCATCGCCATTTTCAGTCGGAGATCAGCCGCAGACAACTGAAACGATCGCGCGTGCCCTGCAAGCGATCGCGCCTCTGCTCAAAGCCCTTCATCCGCTCGAACGCCAACGCATCGATCAGCTACTCGATCAAGCCAGATTGCCCTCTGCCGCTCGCGCCGCGATCGATTTAGCGCTGCTAGATTGGCTCGGAAAATCTGCATCGCTTCCTTTATGGAAACTTTGGGGATTAGAGCGCGAACGAATTGTGCCAACTTCGGTCACAATCGGCATTAGCACGCCTGAAGCGGCTCAGCAGCGAGTCAAAGACTGGCTAGGCAAAGGAACGGTTGAATCTCCTCGACAAGATATTCAGGCGCTCAAAATTAAACTGGGCAATCCGAGCGGAATCGCATCGGATCAAGCCATGTTTGAAGCCGTCAAAGCAGCGGCTCCGGCGATCGCTCAAATCAGCGTTGATGCAAACGGCGGTTGGACAGTGGAAACCGCTTTAAAGATGGCGCACTGGCTCAGCGATCGCGGTGTTACCTACATCGAGCAGCCGTTACCCAAAGGACAAGAAACCGAACTACCCAAGCTGTTTTATTTATCACCGTTACCGATTTTCGTAGACGAAAGCTGTTTTACAAGTCGATCGATTCCGTCGCTTGCCGATCGCGTTCACGGCATTAACATCAAACTCATGAAGTCGGGCGGTTTAAGCGAAGCGTTGCGCATGATTCATGTTGCAAAAGCCTACGATCTAAAAATTATGTTCGGCTGTTATTCTGATAGTGCTTTACTCAATACGGCGCTGGCGCATTTGTCACCGTTAGCCGATTATCTTGATTTAGATAGCCATTTGAATCTACTGGATGATCCGTTTGTCGGTGCAACTTTTGAGAATGGGCGTGTGGTTCCCAACGATCGTCCGGGTTTAGGTGTTCAACTTCGATAGATTTCTGGGATATGCTCAAGGCTGATGACCGAGTTGCGGTGCTTCTACACGAAGGAATTCGCGGAACGCAAGGAAAAACGGGACTTGCTTTTATTCGCTATTGTGCCGAAAAAGTTGCCGTGATCATTGATGCTCAATGCGCCGGAGACTCGTTTCGCACTTTAACGGGCATTGCGTGTGATGCGCCGATCGTGGCGTCGGTCTCAGAAACGTTGATATATCAACCGACTGTTTTACTGATCGGAATTGCCCCCTCCGGCGGTGCTCTACCCGATGCATGGTTTGCCGAAATTCAGCAAGCGCTAGAAGCGGGGATGTCGATCGCCAACGGTTTGCATACGCGCCTGGGTGAGATTTCTGCTTTTAAAAAAGCGTTGCAGCCTGGACGCTTGATTTGGGATATTCGCCAAGAGCCTACGGGGTTGCGAGTCGGAAGCGGCGCGGCTCGACTGCTGCCAAATCGCCGCGTGTTAACGGTCGGCACGGATATGAGCGTGGGCAAAATGTCTACGAGTTTAGAACTCGATCGCGTTGCACAAAAGCGCGGAGTTCGATCGAAGTTTCTCGGTACCGGACAAACTGGAATCATGATCGCCGGAGACGGTATTGCGTTAGATGCGGTTCGCGTTGATTTTGCATCAGGAGCCGTCGAACAGTTAGTGATGCGCTACGGTGCAGATTACGAGTTGTTGCTGATCGAAGGACAAGGATCGCTATTCAATCCCGCATCGACGGCAACGCTGCCGCTTTTGCGAGGAAGTCAACCCACGCATCTGATTTTGGTGCATCGTGCCGGACAAACGCACATTCGCAATTTTCCCCACGTACCGATTCCGCCGCTTAAAGCTGTGGTGCAAGTGTACGAATCGATCGCCACCGCAGGCGGATCGTTTGCGTCAGCAAAAATCAGCGCGATCGCGCTCAATACGGCTCATTTAGATCCCGATGCTGCACAGCAAGCAATTGCGATCGTGCAGTCCGAAACCGATCGACCTTGTACCGATCCGGTTCGATTTGGAGCAGATGTTTTATTGGATTCGATTTTTCTTAGATAACCTGAGTCTCCAACGCAGGCGCACCTGCGGGAAGGGCGAAACAAACGTTTTGCGGCTGATCGGTTTTAGTCCTACATCTAAAATTTGTTTCTTAGGAGTTCTGAATAAGCGCCCCAGCGACTGATATTAGCTTCGCAAGAGACGAGCGGCGTAGCTGCTACACAGAATCGGATGACTCCAGCTATTTTATTTGTCTCTCAACCACCCCGTTGAGATTATTTGTTTCTCTCTTTTGAAATTGGTATTAGACAGGCTATGCCTGCATTTAGCGCTTTGCGCAACTGCGAAGCACAGGCTGTCTGAGCTTAGAATCACCGCTCCTTGACAACAGTGAGTGTGTCAATTGTTTGAAGTAAAAAGGAACTAAGTCTAAGTTCACTTTCTAAACCTTTGCTCCCAGCACAAGCTTCCAAAAACTAGCCACGGCTTCACGCGGGAAAAAGCGAGGTAAGGTTGCCAAAATCGGATTAATTGGACTTCCCGGAATCACGATCGAGTCTCGCTTCTCAAATGCGATTAGTGCATCCTGCACAACCGTTTTGACCGGAGTATCAATCCTCGCGACAACATCTACAAAAAACGGCGGAAATCCAGCTTCCTTAAAAAATCCTGTGTCAGAAGGGCCAGGGCAAACCGCTAACACGTGCACTCCGTAGCTTTTGTTTTCTGCCCACAGCGCTTCGCTAAAGCTCAGAATGAACGCTTTTGTAGCGGCATAAATCGAGAAGTAAGGCATCGACTGAAAGGCCGCCACCGACGATAAGTTAATCACGCCACCCGCTCGACGCGCTCGCATTCCCGGCAAAAATCGATGCGTTAAATCAACCAAAACCGCAATGTTAAGCTGAACAATCTTGACCTGCATCGATCGATCGCTTTCGGCAAAATCGCCATAATCGCCAATGCCAGCGTTATTAATCAGCAAATCAATCGATCGTCCGAGTTGCTCGACTTGATTAAAAACCGTTTCGGCGGCGTCGATTTCACTTAAGTCTTGAACAATAACATCAACTTGAATCTGATACTGACGTTTGAGAGATTCAGCTAGTTGTTGCAGTTTGGCTTCAGAACGAGCTACCAAAACAAGATTATTTCGCCGCGCCGCTAATTCTTGCGCAAATGCTGCACCAATTCCAGCAGATGCCCCAGTAATAAGTGCAGTAACCATGATTAATTCTGAATCAATTCAAGCTCAGCGTACTTTGAATTCCGAGCTTAAGCTATCGCTCTGTGGAAGGGTTGATAAAGTGTGAGGCCGCGAAATTAAGTCAAAAGGTTTGAGTAAAGTTTAATGTCGATCGCTTGATTCTATATGTAGAGCTGATATTTTGAGAGCAAGCAGAAATGCTTTTCGGGCAGATCAAACAGCATCTAAATTACTTTTTTTCCAATCAATGTGCTGTTTCCCTTCATATCTGTCACGTATAACTGCAACAGCGTCCAAGACCAAAACTTGATATTTCCTCACCTGTCGCTACAGGGAGTTCGACACTGATTGTATTTCGCTTACAAAAGTGTGCAATCAAGTCAACTCTAACTACAATAGACCCATCAGAGGAAATCACTCAGGGAGTAGAAACTGGGTGCTGTTGTTGTTTTAAATTCAAAGGCAGAATTCAGCATGGCAATTATTGCCCTCAAAGCTTGGTACTTAGAAAAGTATGAACCGATTCGGGAACTTGAAAAGCGCCCCCACGACCTCAGACTCAGTAAAAATAGCTTGCTGAAGTCTGGACTCCGCGCCGATTTTCTCGAAGACAGCGACGAAGTTAAAGAATCGGCGTGGTTTGGGCGCTATCTCGAAGGCGATACGGTTGAATTTTACATCGAAGGCAGTGGCGGCTATGCGATCTCGAATATCGATTTGTCGAGCCACGAAATTTATTTCTCAAAGCAAGAAGTGATGGCAAATCTAGAGCCAGAACTTTTTTTGTCGTATCAATCTGAGTTTTCTGAATCGAGCGAACTACTGCGCGAAGAACTGCAATCGATTTTAGACAATCTGAATCGTCGATCGCGTCTTCCTTTAACACTGAAAGAGTCGCATCGTTTAGGCGAAGGGGCTGTTCGGATTAATAGCGCTTTGATGCGATCGATTCGCCACTGTCTTTTATTTATTGCCGATGGAACCTCGATTACCGCTTTGCGAAACTCTGAAGGAACCGCACCACTGACCCATACGCCGCCGCTTTTAATTCCCAGTCCAAAAGTCTGCATCGAAACCGGATATGCGCTGCAATGCAAACGCGCCGAGCAGCTTTTAATGATTCAAATGGATCGATCGGATATGCCGGGTTATTTTCCGTTTGATTTGCCAACTCAAAATCGTTTGGTATTCAAAGATAAAGCGCAACTGCGAAAATTATTGCCAAAAACGATCGAAACTCAGCTTCAGCGTTTTAATCTTCTGAGCTAAAACGCACAAAGCGCGATCGAGCTTTGATCGCTTGTGCTGCAAGCAACAATTAAAAGTCTTCTTCAAGAAATCGTGGGGCAACTTGTTCTTCGATCGGCTCTAACATGCCGAGCTGAACGGCTGCAACAAAGCTTAATGCTGTGAGATAGATTGACGCAGAAGGATGAGAAACCAATTGCAATAGCAACATTTAAACCGCTCAAAATATTGATGTTCGGAATCTATCAAACTTGATGAAATCGGCATCACTATCTAAAGAAGGGTCTTTTTAATTAAAAGAAATTTGTTTAAATCTTTTAGTCATGAATCGCTGATTAAAAGGCTAGAAAAAATGATCAACTTCAATCGATCTTCAAGAAGCCAATCTCAATCCCCAACGCTCCAAGCATTTTCAGTTAAGATTAATAAAACTTAACTTGTATTCTGTCGATGTCTTCATCAAACGCTACTTCATCAATCAACGCTCGCAACCCGGATGCTTCTACTGGGCAATCCTGGCAAATTAAATTGCTTTATGACAGCGAATGTCCGCTTTGTATGCGCGAAGTCAATTTCTTAAGAAAGCGCGATGCTGAACGAGGACTTGTGAAATTTGTGGATGTTGCCGATGATGCTTACTCCGCTCAAGAAAACGGAGGCGTCGATTTTGAAACCGCAATGGGACGCATTCACGCCGTGCTTGCAGATGGTACGGTGATTAAAAACGTCGAAGTGTTTCGTCGGGTGTACGAAATTTTGGGCATGGGCTGGATTTATGCGGCAACTAAACTTCCGGTGATTGGCCCGATCGTCGATCGAGTCTACGAACTTTGGGCCGATCGACGTCTTGCGCTTACCGGACGACCAGCGCTAGAAACGATCGTTGCCAATCGGCAAAAGCGGTTAGCTTGTTCGGACACACGCTGTCGCATCGACTAAGAAACTCATAATCAAGAAATGCGCTTCGTCTGAGGCGCACTTTTCGATCAAAGGAGTTCGCTACCGCAATGAGTTCGGGTTGCCCCTAAGTTCCCTACTCGTAGCAGAAACAATCTATTGTCAAAACAGATAAGTTATCTGACTTCTGGATAAGAACGCGCCCTTCGATTGATATTGCCTGCGGCTACGGGACTACACAGACCAAGTGCGCGGAGGCGCATTAACAGCCAGTGCGATCGAGCAACCCGCAGGGGGCGGGTTTTGTCTGTCTAGCCGCGCCTTTAGTCGCGCCCGCTTAACCGAAACTGACGTTAAGTTAGGCTGACGCGGGAGTAATTGTCGCTGAATTTGCTTGTTCAAACTGCTCTTTAATCCATTGAAATCCGTGATGGAGACAACTTAAACAGAGATCACCGGACTGTGTTGCTTGATCGTTGCAAACAATTACTCTCGCTTGCTGCATCTCAAACGATTGCTTACAGACACAGCAATCGTTTCGGTACTTTGTTTCAATTTGATTACACTCAATTTGTAGTTGCATAAATCTTAATCACTTTTGAATTGAGCAAGTCATCTGCGTTCCATTGCTCAATAGCTTAAAGAGATTTTAAGGTGTGAACTTCTAACTTTGGAGCTACGTTTTTTTACAGACCGATAAAGACTATCCAAGTTAGTTAAGCCCATTACATCTGCTAGTAATCTTTAGAAAGATAGTGATTAACAAATCAAGCTTTTATGATCAAGTCAAGCGATAGATTAATGATTACCTAACCGAATTAGCAGTATAAAAATCGTACAAGCGACTGCACTAAATTGTGGTTAGCTATTTCTAATCGAAGACGCAGTGCCCAATCGTTCTGCGCCTCGTTTCATCGTGTTGATATCTAATTCTGACCAAGCGCGATCGCTCTGACAATGATGCGCCACCAACAAACCCCACAATCCTTTTAGATTTAGCACAGGCACTACTAAATTCGCCTGCACTTGAAGCTGACGCAAATAATCACGATGACACGCTTGAATTGGCTCAGATTCAATATCCGCGATCGCCCGAACGCGCCCTGCTTCATACATCGCTGCATACTCACCGTTAAAACACTCATCCGGCCCTTTAGACCCTAAAATCGACGTTCCCGCTTCGCTTAACGCTTCAAACGTGACTTGTCCTTCCCACTTTGAGTAGAAGTAATACAAAACCACGCGATCGACGTTTAAACCGCGTTGCAGTTCGTAAACCGTTTGATGCACCAAATCATCGCGCTCCATGATCTGCGAAAGCCGATTCGCCACTTTTCTCAGTCCACGATCGGCTTCAGACCCGCCAAAGTTGCCGCTAGAACGCGAAGTAAGATAAAGGATTTCGCTTAAAGAATCTGATTTTGTATCGGAAGAATTTTGATGGTTATCCGGAGACATCTTTCGTTATCAACTTTAACTCAGCCCTTGATTCTATTGAACCGTAGCTGACGCTTTGTTTTCTCATTCAAACGCATCTTTAATAAATTCCTAAGCATTGAACCGATCGCAGCAATGCAACAAAAAAGCTGGGGTTAATCCCAGCTTCCTTTTCTAGGCGATATTGATCTAACCGAAATTAGGTTCTTTGTACCTCTTGAATCTCAACATCTCCGGTAGGGCGTACTTGATCCGCAACCAGCTTTTGCGGCGTCGAGGTGCTTGCAGATTCGTGACTGAGCACTGTCCATTCGGTGTGGAATACGCCTTCTTTGTCGGTGCGCAGATAGGTATGTGCGCCAAAATAGTCGCGTTGTGCCTGCGTTAGGTTTTGCGGCAAACGAGCGCGGCGGTAGCTGTCGAAATAATCCAGCGACGCGCTAAAAGCAGGAACCGCAATTCCATGTTTAGCCGCAGTAGCCACAACTTCGCGCCAAGCGGTTTGGCGATCGAGAATCGATTGCTTAAATTCCGGTGCCAACAGTAAGTTTGGCAATGACGGATTCTCGATAAACGCGCTTTGAATCTTGCCCAAAAAGCCCGCCCGAATAATGCAGCCTCCTTTCCAAATGCGAGCGCACTCAGCAAGATTTAGCGCATAACCGTAGTTTTTCGAGGCGACGTTGAGCAACGCCATTCCTTGTGCATACGAACAGATTTTCGAGCAGTACAGCGCATCGCGAACGGCATTCACAAACGTTTTGAGATCGCCTGCGAAGGGAACATCCGGAGCGGTAAGCTGCTGAGCAGCATCCATCCGCTCGGTTTTGTACGATGACATAATCCGCGCATTTACCGCCGCGATGATTGTGGGAATCGCCACGCCTTGTTCTAAGGCATCGGTGACTGTCCAGCGTCCGGTGCCTTTTTGTCCGGCAGCGTCGAGAATCACGTCAACAAGCGGCAATCCCGTATCAGGATCACGCACTTTAAAGATGTCGGCGGTGATTTCGATCAAATACGAATTGAGTTCAGGCGTGGTATTCCACTCGGTAAAAGCTTTATGAAGCTGCTCATCGTTTAAGCCCGCCACGTTCTTCAGCAAGTCATACGCTTCAGCAATCAACTGCATGTCGCCGTACTCGATGCCGTTGTGCACCATTTTCACATAGTGCCCGGCACCTCCTGGGCCAATATACGTAACACACGGGCCGTCATCGACCTGAGCCGCAATCTTCGTTAAAATCGGCTCTAGAAATTCGTAAGCGGATTTCGTGCCCCCGGGCATCAAGCTGGGGCCGTTCAGTGCTCCTTCTTCGCCACCGCTCACTCCCATCCCGATAAAGGTAAACTTTGCGGCTTCGAGTTCGCGAGCGCGGCGGGCGGTATCGCTAAACAACGAGTTTCCACCGTCGATCAGGATGTCGCCTTCATCAAGAAGTGGTTTAAGCTGTTCGATCACCGCATCGACCGGCGCACCTGCTTTCACCATGATCAAGATTTTGCGGGGTCGATCGAGCGATTGGACAAACTCTTCGATCGTATAGGCTGCCTTGACGTTTTTTCCTTGTGCCCGTTGTTCCATGAACGCATCGGTTCTTTCACGGCTGCGGTTATACACGGCAACCGGAAACCCGTTGCGCTCCACGTTGAGCGCCAGGTTTTCGCCCATTACAGCTAGACCAATTACACCAAAGCTCTGTGCCATAGGATTCTCTGCTAACTCTGCAAACGTTTGAAGCGGTAATTTCTTTTCAAGGTAGCTCGATCCCCTTCAAAGTAGCTTGGAAGATTACATTAAGACTCTTGCTTAAGAAAGAGTGAATTTGCGGGGATCAGCAAATCGGCAAGAATTTTGCGAACCAGTAGCTGTTTGTAAGGTCAGTTGCGGTTGAGCCTGGCGATAAAATCGCGGCTACACAAACGAAGTCCACCTCCGTGGACTAGTCTCTGTGACTGACTCTTAACCCGCGAAGGCGGGTTTTGTCTGTGTAGCCGCGTTGCCGAAGGCACTTGCGAAGCTAACTTAATCGCCAGGCAGGTTGAGATTCTTATTCTGAACTCAGGTTTTGTAGGAAAAAAGCCGCAGCGATCGACACAAAATAATCGATCGCTGCGGCTTTGATTGAAATGATAGGGGTTGGATGTTAAGGGTTCAAGATTTTTGAAACCGTCAGCACGTCTTTATCGCCGCGTCCTGAACAATTAATCACAATACGCGGGTTTCCGGTAATCTGAGGGCAGAGCGTTTCGAGGTAGGCGATCGCGTGTGCCGTTTCAAGGGCGGGAATAATTCCTTCAAGCTGCGACAATCGCTGAAACGCTTCTAAGGCGGCTTCATCTGTAACCGCGTAATACTCAGCCCGCTTAGATTCCATTAGAAAACTGTGCTCAGGGCCGACACCCGGATAATCTAATCCCGCGCTAACCGAATGCGGTTCGATCACCTGTCCGTCTTCGTCTTGCAGCAAATAGCTCATTGCGCCATGCAAGACTCCCACCCGTCCTTTTGTTAAAGTCGCTGCGTGCTTATCGGTATCTACACCATGACCGGCCGCTTCGACGCCAATCATTCGCACGTTTGCATCCTGCACAAACTCATGAAACAGTCCCATTGCATTCGAGCCGCCGCCCACGCACGCCAATAAAATGTCTGGTAGTCCGCCCCATTTTTCTTGAGCTTGGGCGCGAGTTTCTTCCCCGATAATCGCGTGAAAGTCTCGCACCATCATCGGATACGGATGCGGGCCGGCCACCGATCCCAAAATATAGTGAGTGGTTTCAACGTTTGTCACCCAATCGCGAATCGCTTCCGAAGTGGCATCTTTGAGCGTTCCGGTGCCCGACGCCACGGGGCAAACTTCGGCACCCATCAAGCGCATTCTAAACACGTTGAGCGATTGGCGCTCCATATCGTGAACGCCCATGTAAATAATGCACTTCAAGCCAAATCGGGCACAAACCGTCGCCGTTGCAACGCCGTGCTGTCCGGCTCCGGTTTCGGCAATAATGCGCTGTTTGCCCATGCGAACGGCAAGAAGAGCTTGAGCGATCGCGTTATTGATTTTGTGCGCTCCGGTATGATTTAGATCTTCGCGCTTGAGATAAATCTGCGCTCCGCTTCCATCGGGTCGAGCGTAGTGCTGCGTTAAACGCTCAGCAAAGTAAAGCGGGCTGGGGCGTCCGACATAATCGCGCAGCAGTCCTTGTAATTCTTGCTGAAAATCTGGATCTTGACTGTACTGCTTATACGCAGCTTCGAGTTCTGCCAATGCAGGCATTAATGTTTCAGGAACATATTTTCCGCCAAACTGCCCAAATCTGCCGAGAGCATCCGGGCGCTGGTCTGAAGCATTTGTTTGAAGATTGCGAGGAAGCGGAGTAATAGTCACGATCGTTCACGTCAAAAATGCAGGACATCCTTTATTCTAAGGCATCCATTCCAAGACGATTCCGATGCGGCTATCTTTGTGAAAACGTGAATTTTGCTGCTGCAAATCGGTCGAGAGTCGAAGATTGTGCGTTAATGCATACCCGACCGAGAGCGTGGTTAATGCCGTTTCGTTTGCGCTAAACGGCGACACCCATGATTGAGTCAGGCTGATATCTGCACCCCCGCCGCGCGATAAAACGAGTAAAACTTTCACGCCTAGATTGGCTCCGTCGATCGTGTCTCCTCGCATGTTCAAATGCCGATACCCAATCACAGGCGCGACGTTAATGTAACTTCCCAACGGGCGCACGTAATAATGCAAATCTGCACCCAGACTTGATCGAGTTCCATTAAATGCAGTTTGATAATCTGCGCTAACCGTGAAGCGAGTTCGATCGATTCTTAAATCCTCAACTCCGATTGTTAAGCCTGCTGCTCGATCGACCTGAGAATAACCCGCTCGATACCGCGTGCGAAAGCTGGGATCATTGGCAATGTCCGATCGAATATCCGGCGTCTTTTGCAGCCAACGCTGCAAAACCGGACTGTTTTGAATCAATTTTGGATCAAGGGCGGGATCGGATGCCCACGCAGGCGACGCACTACTCAAAACTACGAGCATCCATCCTGCTAACGGTGTTTTCATTGACACTTTCTAATCTGCCTCACACACCTTAGCACGCAAAAAAACGGCTCCGATCGGGAGCCGTATGAATCAAGGGGCAACTTGTATTGATTTAGCGAACTTGACCGTGAGCCGCAGCCGCATCGATCGGCTTAATCAAATACAGTCGCAGAAGCTGTGCTGCGTTCGAGAGATAGTACGGCAGCTTGCGCAGGGTCTTCACAACTTTCGGCGCGTTGGTGCGGTCGATCGCCCGCAGATTTTCGTTGTTTTGCACGCAGGTTTCGAGTCGATCGTAAAACTCTGGATGATTCACATTCAGCATCACCGGGAAAACTCGTCCCGCCGTTTCGTTGGTTTTCTCGATTACTTCGACTTCAAATTCGCGGGTGTTTAGCCCGATCGATTCATAAAACCCGGTGCGCTGAATGTCGTTGAGGTACATCGTTGCAAACACCGACAGCAAAAAGAACCGACACCACAGCCGCGCCCGCCAATCATTCAGAAATTGAGGCTGCGCCCGCATCAAGGCATCGAAAAAGTCACCGTGACGGTTTTCGTCTTGGCACCAGTTATCGAAGAACTTGAAAATCGGGTAAATCCGATGCTCAGGATTCTTTTGCAGATGATGAAAAATCGTGATGTAACGCCAGTAGCCGATCTTCTCAGACAGGTACGTTGCGTAGAAGATAAACTTCGGCTTAAAAAAGGTGTAGCTGCGGCTTTTGGTTAGAAAGCCCAGATCTAGCGAAAGATTAAAGTCAGACAGGGCTTTATTGAGAAAGCCTGCGTGTCGGGCTTCATCGCGCGACATCAGCGCAAAGCCTTCTGCTAAAAGAGGATTTTTGTCTTTTAGCTTGCGTGAAAGCTCTTTGTACAGCAAAAAGCCAGAAAATTCAGCCGTACACGATCGCTCTAAAAATTCCACAAACAGCTTGCGGGTTTCGCCGTCGAGGTGATCCCACGACTGCTGAAACTCTTCATCGCGCACAAAATGATGGCGATTGTAATCATTGCGAAACTCGACCATCAGCGCTTCGAGTTCTTCCTCGTTGCACGAGAGATCCATTTTCGCCATTTCTTCAAAGTCAGTTGTGTAGAAGCGCGGCGTCAGAATCGTTTCTTTCGCAGGAACCTTGATTCCAGGGCGCAGTTCTTCAAAGCCAGGTTTTTTAAGAGAATCTACCATGTGCCGAGCAGAATAATGAACAAATTGCGTCGATAGAAATAGCGGAAGTCCGCCACGGGTGGGATGTCGATCGAGTTACGTCTTTTAGTGTATCAAGCCCTGTGCAACGGTTTTTCGCTGATTTATTAAGAGTTGCAACGAAGCTTCAGAGAACTTAACACAGAGTCAAGAAACGTGACTTGCTATCCGCCCAGAAAGCCACTTCTAACGTCGTGATTTAACATTCTTCGCTCTTTGGTTTCTACCCGATTTGAGTCAAAGTTTTTATCATGGTCAACAGTGGGATTAAGAATCAACGCAGTACGTTATGAGAAAGGTCAGCACCGCATATATTTTATGGCTAGGAGGCTTGTTTGGACTAGCGGGGCTGCATCGTTTGTACAACGGCGAAATCCGCACCGGACTGCTTTGGCTGTGTACATTCGGGTTTGGCGGATTGGGACAGCTCCTCGATTTGATGCTGATTCCAAAAATGGTCGAGGTGCATAACGATCGATTAATTGAACAATCATTCGCCGCAGTCGAGCAAAAGCGCTTGGCAAGCTTAGCTGAGCGAATGCCGCATTCAGCGTCGATCGTGGAGTTGCTTAAAGCAGCAGAAGCACGGGGTGGAAAGCTTTCAGTTACGCAAGGCGTGATGGCAACAGGATTAAGTTTTACTCAGGTTGAAGCGCTGCTCGGTGAGCTGTTAAAAAGCGGCTATGTGGATATCGGCAACGATCCAGAAACAGGCGTGGTGCTATACGAGTTTCACGAGCTTTGACGGTGACTCGCTTCAAAGGCTTGCTGACACAGGTGGCGAAAATGCTCACCGCGCTGCTCGAAGTTTGGGTATTGATCAAAGCTGGCGCAGGCAGGCGAAAGAAGTACAACCTGAGCAGCATACTGTTTAGCTAAATTTGGCGATCGCTCGACTGCTTTTTCCATTGTTTCCACAATTTCGTAATTTTCGTATCCGGTTTCTTTTAAGCGACGGGCAAACAATTCGGCGGCTTCTCCGATCAGTAAAACAGCCGCCGCTTTTGTGTGAATTGTTTGCAGCCAGGCGCGATCGTCGCCTTGTTTCGGTTCTCCGCCTGCGATCAAAATCGCGGGGCTTTTAACCGCGATAAGTCCGACTTCGGCTGCGTCGTAGTTTGTTGCTTTGCTGTCGTTGATGTACTCAACACCGTGATGCGTGCAGATTAGTTCCAGGCGATGCGGCACACCGGGAAATTCGGCAACGGCTTCGGCGATCGCGTCTCGATCAATCCCGGCAAAATGGGCAGCCGCAACCGACATCAAAAGATTTTGTAAATTGTGCGCACCGGGCATTCTCAGCGCGTTGGCTGGCACAATTTTTTGATGCTGTACGATTGCCCATCCATCTTGGATATAAGCGCCAAATTCAGGATTTCCCGGCAAATTAAATTTACCTTTAACGCTTGTCCAGCACGCCGTTTCTTGAATCGGGTAGCTTTGGTGTTGACCGATCGTTTGCAGGTAAGGATCATCGCCGTTGAGAATTTGCTGCTCGGATTGATTGATCAATTGAGCTTTAAGGTTGAAATAATTTTCTAGCGTTTTATGACGAGCGAGATGATCCGGCGTAAACGTTGTCCAGACGCCGATGCGCGGCGCGATCGACTTCGAGGATTCGATTTGATAGCTGCTAATTTCCGCGATCGCCCAATCCGGTTTTTGCCCCAGTAATGCCACTTCGCACGCCGCATAGCCGATATTGCCAAACGCAGGCGCAAAGCATCCAGCCTTTTGAAAAATCGCACTTGTCAAAGCCGTCGTGGTGGTTTTGCCGTTCGTTCCGGTAATAGCAACCCAGGGCGACGATTGTAAATGCCGCCACGCAAGCTCCATTTCGCCGATCGTTTCAATGCCCAGCGATCGAGCTTCGATCAGTTCGGGGACATCCCACGGAACGCCCGGACTCACCACAATCAAATCCGGCTTTGTGGATTTAGGATCAAACGCATCGTTTAAACGAACGTTGATTCCTTCGGCTTGAAGTTCTTGCTGCTGTTGTTTAAGAAACCCTGAGGAGCCGCGATCGCTAATCGTGACTTGCCATTGTTCGCGTTTGAGTAATCGAGCGGCAGCGTTGCCAGATTTTCCCAAACCGATAACCGTCGCGTTAGACATAGCGATCGCACGAATTTAAAGTTTTGCATTCTTCATCGTACTGCTTCAGCGTTGATCACAGCCGTCTGATTTGCGACGAATTACCCGATCGAGCGCTGAGTTAATAATCGATCGTAAGCCGTCGCAAAATCCTCAGCCGTAATCTGAATCTGAGCCGGATCATTTAAGTCCGATGTTCGATAGCGGCGAATCGCTTCGAGAGCGGCTTGATTGCTTAAAAGCGCCAAATCTGCCCCGTTCCAGCCTCCGGTTTGCGCGGCCCAATGCGTTAAATCAACATCAGCTAACGGTCGATCGCGGCTTTGTACCTGCAAAATAGACAGCCGACTCGATTGATCCGGCAAATCAATTTTCAACTGCAAATCTAAACGACCCGATCGCAACAGCGCAGGATCTAAAACATCCGGGCGATTGGTTGCCCCAATGAGCAGCACGTTAGGACAGTCTTGCAGTCCATCGAGTTCGGTGAGCAGTTGACCGACAACGCGATCGCTAACGCCCGAATCGCTTTGAGAACTGCCACGAGCCGGAGCCAGCGTATCAATTTCATCGACAAATACAACGCACGGCGCGGTTTGTCTTGCTTTGGTAAAGAGTTCGCGAACTGCTTGTTCAGAAGCGCCTACCCATTTGCTCAAAAGTTCCGGCCCGTTTACCGCGATAAAATTAGCTCGCGCTTGAGCCGCAACCGCTTTAGCCAGCAGCGTTTTACCTGTTCCCGGCGGGCCCCAAAGCAAAATACCACGGGGTGCTTTAGCGCGAGTGCGCTGATACAGTTCCGGATACAGCAGCGCTCCTTCAACCGATTCTTGCAGCGTTTGCTTAACCGAATCAAGTCCGCCGATGTCATTCCACGCTAAATGCGGCGTTTCAACTTCGATCGATCGTAAAATCGCTGGCTTGATTTGTTTAAGCGCGTCGAGAAAATCCGCTTGCGCGATCGTCATTCGAGCCGGAATCGGAGCATCGATCGACGGCAGCAATCGCCGCAGTGCGGTATAAGCGGCTTTTTGACAAATCGCTTTTAAGTCAGCGCCAACCATTCCGACAGAAAGATCCGCGATCGCGCCTAAATCAATCGATCGATCCAACGGCATCGCCTGCGTCAGAATTTCTAAAATGCTCAATCGTCCGTCGCGATCCGGCACGCGAAACTGAACTTCTCGATCGAATCGTCCCGGACGTCGCAGCGCAGAATCGAGATGATCCGGGCGATTCGTGGCGGCAAGAACAATCACGCCCTGAGTTTTTGCAAAGCCGTCCATCAAGCTTAAAAGCTGCGCAACAACGCGCTTTTCGACTTCGCCTTCAACCGACGCGCGATCGGGCGCAAGGCTATCAATTTCATCAATAAAAATCAGGCAAGGCGTCGATCGAGCAGCTTTTTGGAAAATTTCGCGCAGTCGGCCTTCAGCTTCGCCGTAGTACTTGCCCATAATCTCAGGGCCAACGATCGCGATGTAGCTGACGCCGAGTTCTGCGGCCAGCGATCGCGCCATCAAGGTTTTTCCGGTTCCGGGCGGGCCGACAAGCAAAACGCCGCGAGTCGGTTCAAGTCCCAATCGAGCCAGCAAATCTGGACGCTTGAGCGGCAGTTCTACGAGTTCCCGCAGTTCGCGCACTACGTCAGCCATGCCGCCGATCCCGCGCAACGCCGTTGCGGGACCGCGATCGACCGAAGGGGGCGCGATTAAAACGTCATTGTCTAAGTCCGTGTCTAACGCCGTATCGGCTCGCACACGGCTACTGTCGGGAGGAAACTGATCAGAGGGTTGAGCCTCACGCGGAGAATTTACGCGAATATCGCTTCTAAATTCGCCGTCGGTTCTGCCTTCGATGACGCGAACAAAATCAAGCAGTCCATCCATGCCTTGATCGACGAGGGCTTCAAATTCTCTGAAAAAGTCATCCATAGCTTTATTTAGGGAGAAACGAGGAGGGATGAAGTCTTCATTTCATCCCTCGATCTCATGTTTTCAGTATAGACATTCCGATTTAGTCCGCCTTGAAGTGTGTAACGAGACCGTCACACGTCGATCCATTAGCTGACTTGCTGACGCTGAGAGATTTTGCGGTGGCTGAGAAATTGCCCTTTCACAACCTCATACGCTTGCTTGTACATCTGAAAATCGCTTGGTTTATCAGCTTCAGGCACGCTGCGAATCACATAGTGCGAAGCATGAAACACAGCATTTAATCCAGCGATCGCATCTTCAACCGGAATCGGCAAAACAACTGATCGCCGACTAAACTTAGTGGCGTAGTTCAAGCTGTTGCGCAGTGCCAGCTTTTCGAGTTTATTCTCGTGAATCAAGCGAGCAATCTTGGTGAGATCAACGCCAATGATTCGAGCAATTTTTCGAGCGGTTTCTTCATCAGGATTGTTTTCCTTCAGACAAATCCAACCGAGTCCAGCTCGTGAAATGCCAATTTGCTTGGCAAGCTGACTCATGTTGGTTTGCGGATTGTTTCTAAGGTATTGCAAAACAAGGTTGCCAAAGGCGGAACAGTCGCCTGAGTTTAGCTTTAATGGGTTCATTGCTAAATCGTCACGAAACTTCACCAATACTCACTGATCAGAAGGGTCAATTCTGTTCAAGTAGAACATCGACTTTTACTTATATTACAAAACGATCAATCTGATGATCATCCGTCGATTGTTAGAAGTCTGGTTTAGTAACCGTTTCAAGTTCTGTACGTCCGACCACATCGCTTTATGAAGCAAACTAAGCTATCTTTAGAAAGAGAGGATGATGCTGCTTAAGAAAGACGAATCCGGTCGTTTAACCGTTTAATCTTCAAGTAAATGTACATTAACTACTTGAGATTTAGGAAGCAGTACAATGCCTCTACATAAGATTAAAGATTTCGACCCGGACTACCGCAATCACTTCGACAACAACGACGTGATCGGATTGGATTTGTATTCTGGAACCGATAAGATTGGCACGGTTGATGACGTTTTGGTTGATGATCAAGGCGAATTTCGCTATTTGGTCGTCAGCACAGGCGCTTGGATTTTTGGTAAAAAAGTGTTGCTGCCGATCGGCAGTGCACGAATCGATTCTTCAAGCCGCCGCGTTTTCGCGAAAAACCTGAGCAAAGCTCAAGTTGAGCAGTTACCAGAATTTGTCGGCAATCCAGCCGCGATCGATTACGACCACGAAGAGCAGGTAAGAGGCGTTTATCGTGCTCCTGCTGCCGCGAAGACGAATTACGATCGTGACAATTACCGCTATCAAAACGATGCGGATTTGTACAACCTCAACGATCAAGATCACCAAAGCTTGCGGTTGTATCAAGAACGCTTAATCGCCAGCAAAACTCGTCAGAAAGTAGGCGAAGTGGCAGTTGGTAAGCGCGTTGAAACGGAAACCGCTCAGGTGTCAGTGCCGATCGAAAAAGAGCGCGTGGTGATCGAGCGGACATCGGTGAGCGGCACGGGCGCAACGGTGGCTCCGGGCGAAGCGTTCCACGAAGGCGAAGTAGCTCGTGTAGAAGTGTACGAAGAAACGCCGAACATTCAAAAAGAAGCGTTTGTGCGTGAAGAAGTGCGCGTGCAGAAAGTCGTAGATCAAGAAACCGTGACCAGCCAAGACCAAGTGCGTCGTGAAGAACTGGACATCGACACGCAGGGTCGTCCGGTGATTGATAACGACGATCGATCCACTACCCGCAAAAACGTGTAGCGATTGAACGTTGGTTAGAGGATGCTTGAAACTGCGTTGGGGGCTGGCGGTTAAAACCGCGCCTACCCAAACGAAGTCCGCCTTTGCGGATTGGTCTTTGAGATTGGTTCTTAATGTGCAAATTACGTCTGTGTCGCCGCAGATTTATTCGCTAGAGCAATTCGGGCAATAAGCGCTAACCCTTTCATCCTCATAAAACCTGCTGCGGGCAAGTAGCAGCATTCTTGCCCGCTTTCATTCTCAAATTGCAATAACGCTAAGGAGATTATTAAAAATGAACTTTTTCCAACGCGGCCGCCGATACTTCACGGCGTTAGCGCTTGTTTTAATGTTACTGTTTACCACGGCTTGCACCTCGGCAACCGCAACCGAACCAAAAGCACTGCGATCGACGCCAACGCTCGATCGTACCAGCAGCTACGGCGAGCTATCGCGTGGAAATTCCGTTGCTGGACAAGACTTTGGAAACTGGGTCGTCGGTGCCAGCAAAGGCTTGATCAAAGATTCGTTTGTGCGCGATAACGACAAGCTTGGCGTCGTGATTGCTTCGCAGGTACGACCAAACGAAGTCAAAGATTTATCAAAATCGCTGGTTCAAGGCTTTCACAAAAACTTTCCCAACAAAGACTTGACGGTTTTAGTGTATGCCCCAGACAAGCAGTTGATTTTAACCGCTCGATACAACGATCAAACGCATCAAATCGAGTATCAACAAGCGAGTTAATCAACCCTCAATTTTATTCAATTTGGAGATTTGAAAATGTCTAGCAGCAACGAATACAAGCGCCAAATCATGAACGATTTGGCAGGTGGAAATACCGAGAGTTTAGACGATGCAGGATCATCAAGCGACTACCAAAACTTTGATGATTTTGCACAACGATCGACCCGCGATGAACGCCATCAGTTATTCAGCCGATCGTTTCATCCAAGTCAAGTTCCAGCGAGTCAAATGGAGCCGGAACTGCAAAAAGCGATCGCCCAAATTAAACCAAACGAGCGAGATGATGTGGCTCGTGAATTCTTCAATCAGCTTAAGAAGCGGGGTCTTCATGATCGGGATTTAGAGCGCCAGTTAGGGTTGTCGTCGCACAATCCGAACCACATGAGCGCTGATGATGTCAGCAAATTAGCAAGTTTTGCTTATCACAATCATCCCGATGTCTTTCACGAAGTGTTAGCCGATCAGCCTGCATTGGTGAAGTTCTTGAGTAATCCGGTTGTGGGTGCTGCTTTTGGCGCGATCGCAGCAAAATGGCTCGGCCATCGGTAGGATAGCAAATCAAGCGGTGGGTAGACGCTAGACCTATCGCTATGATCTAATCTTTTGGCTTATAGAGTAAGAATTCTTTGAGGTAAATAATGTCTGCAAATTCAATAGAAACAAACGAACAAATTGAAACGCAAATGACTCCTCCTGTTGACGTTTCTCCGGCTCCGGAATCTCCGATCGAGGAAACTAAAAACGCGATTCAGTCGGCACAAGCCTCGATTAGTAACGCAACCGAAGACGCGGTTCAATCTGCGCAATCCTCGATTCAATCTGCGCAGTCGTCGATTAGTAATGCAACTGAAGATGCGGTTCAGTCAACAAAATCGAGTTTAAATAATCCAGAAGTTCAAGCATTCTTGAACGACCCGATCGGCTATACGGGCGCGTTTTTGAAACCGTATACTCCGATCTTGATTTCGATCGGATATGTGCTGTTAGGCATTGTTGCCATTCGACTCGTTTTCGGATTGTTGGGTGCAATTCTCAACGTTGCAACGAGCCTTCCGATCGTTTCGCCGCTTCTTGAACTGGTGGGCATCGGTTACACAGGCTGGTTTATTTATCGCTACTTGCTGACGAGCGATCGTCGTCAAGAACTATCTGGAAAAATGAGCCAAATCAAACAAGACTTTATCGGCGGCTCGGATGCCTAGTTTCTTTTGGGGTTGCTTATGCAAGTCAGCAATCCCGATTTGGATCAAGCCTTGATCAAGCTTAGGTATGCTTGATCAAGGTTTTGTTATTAGTTCTAAATAAGAACGTGCCCTAGCGACTCAATATTAACGTCGTACATTGCCTCCGGCTACCAAACCAACCCCGCGATCAAGCAGGTTACTCTGTCTAAGAAGCTGTTAGTGTGCGAAGGCACACTTCGTCGGTCTAGCCGCGCCTTTCGCCAGGCTTAACCAAGACTCACGTTTTTTATCACCGCCGTTTTCTCAAAATCTCTAACAGTTTCGTAAACGAATTGGGTAGCGGCGCGATCGCTTCGATCCAATCTTCGCGTACTGGATGCTTTAACCGCAATCGCCACGCATGAAGCACCTGCCCAGATAAATTAACCCCGATCGGACGATTCGAGCCATAAACCGGATCACCGACGATCGGATGTCCGATCAACGCACTGTGTACCCGAATTTGATGCGTGCGTCCGGTTTCAAGCTCAAACTGCATTAGCGTGTAATTTCCTAACCGCTCTTGCACGCGCCAATGCGTGATCGCCCGTCGTCCTCCTTTTTCCTCAGGAACGATCGCTTGTTTTTGTCGATCCACGGGATGCCGTCCGATCGGTTGATCAACGGTTCCACTTTCTTGATGCGGGGCACCGTACACGATCGCCCTATAATCGCGTCGGGCTGTTTTGGTGCGAAACTGCTCTTGTAAAGAATGAAACGCCAGATCGGTTTTAGCAGCAACGATCGCGCCCGTGGTGTCTTTATCCAATCGATGCACAATGCCCGGACGCTGAACACCGTTGATTCCTGGCAGCGTTCCACAATGCGCGAGCAATGCATTCACAAGCGTTCCCGATTCGTGTCCTGCCGAGGGATGCACGACCATTCCCGCAGGCTTATTAACGACGATCAGCGAATCATCTTCGTAAAGAACATCGAGCGGGATCGATTCGGGTTGAAGTTCAAGCGGCTTTACGTCAGGAATTTCGATTTGAACTCGATCGCCGTCTTGCACTTCGGCTTTTTTCGATTGGCACACTTGACCGTTCACGTGCACCTGACCGAGTTCAATGAGTTTTTGCAAGCGCGATCGAGACAACTCAGGAATCTGATCGGCAAGGTAGCGATCGAGTCGGTCGATCGTGTCTTCAACATAAAATTCAAACAATGCGGGAGCCGTTGTTAATGCAGTGAATCTATTTTATCGATTGAGCGAAGATTGACGCAGCATCACCCTCGATCGAATTTCCTAAATCCGTCTTGCTGTCGAGCATTCAAGCTAAGCGTCGCGGTATGGTTGATTTAGGATCTACATTGCAGAAACGTCTAATGATTGCTGCGGTTTCGCTTCAAAACGTTCACAAGATTTACGACAAAGTTCCGGTCGTTAACGGTCTTTCGTTTGACATTCAAGCCGGAGAAATGTTTGGGCTACTCGGCCCGAATGGTGCAGGTAAATCAACCACGATTCGGATGCTAACCACGCTCACCAAGCCTTCAAATGGACTCGTTCAGGTAGCAGGCTTTGACGTGACAAAAGCGCGATCGCAGGTCAAATCCCGCATCGGCGTAGTGCTTCAGCAAATCAGCATCGATAGCGATCTCACCGTTTGGGAAAACATGGAGTATCACGGGCGACTGCATCATATTCCAAATCCGCAGCGACAAAAAGACATCGATCGATCGCTGGCTTATGTGGAACTCAGCGATCGCCGCGATTCTTCGGCTAAGACGCTTTCAGGAGGAATGAAGCGCCGTTTACAAATTGCCCGTGCTTTACTGCATCAGCCCGAAATTCTGTTTCTCGATGAACCCACCGTTGGACTTGATCCGCAAACGCGACGCCGCTTGTGGGAAATCATCCGCGATCTCAACAAGCAAGGCATGACAATGCTCCTGACAACGCACTACATGGATGAAGTCGAATATTTGTGCGATCGCATCGGCATTATGGACGCAGGCAAATTAATTTCGCTAGGAACATTATCAGAACTGCGACAAAAGCACGGTGAAGGCTTAGTAGTGAAACAAAACGGTGATTCCTCTGGAAGCCCGCGAAGCGGTCGTTGGGATTATCAATTTTTCCCGACGCTCAACGACGCAAATCAATACCTCGATCGTCAACCCGACAAAACCGGAATGATGACCCGCCCCTCGAATTTAGAAGATATTTTCGTTGAACTTACCGGACGCAACTTAGATTAAATTACTCGAATAAGTTCTCTCCCGATATAATCTCGCTAAATTTACGGATTTACGTGCAGAAGCCGCAGACTTTGCTAAAGTGGCAACGGCAATGACTGTTTTCTAGTCGTCCTTCATGAACGCCAAACTTAAAACTCCTCTCAAGAAGCAAAAAGCACCGTTATTACTCACGATCGGAGCTGCCGCAACCCTGATCGGCGGGGGCGGGGTTGCCTACTGGTTTTTCACGCGCCAAGAGCAGCTTAGCGTGATGCCCACAGGATCAAACGTGATTCCGCAAGAGGCTTTAATGGTCGTCTCGGTTTCAACCGATCCGGGTCAGTGGCAGCAACTGCGCGAGTTTGGCACCGTGCGATCGCAAGCCGAGTTTGACCAGAATTTAGCTCGACTGCGCGATCGATTTCTCACCAGTCGCGGTTTAGAGTATCAGCGTGATGTGCAGCCCTGGGTAGGAAAAGAAGTCACAATGGCGTTTTTGCCGCCGCAGACGGGAATTACGGTTCCGCCGAGCAACCAGCCCGCAACGCCTCCAACGCCGCAGCCGATTGTAATGGTTCTGCCGATGGCGAATCCACTCAAAGCCAAAGAAGTTTTAGAGCAATCGCCAGCGACCCAATCCGGCAATTGGAAGCAGCGTGACTACAAAGGCGTTCAAATTCGGGAAAATCAAGGCAGTCCTGACCAAACGGCATCGGTGGCCGTGATTGATGCGCAACAGGTTGTCGTTGCCAATAATCCACGCGCGATCGAACGCGCGATCGACACCTACAAAGGCGGTGCTTCGCTAACGCAAACGCCGGGATACGGAGAAGCTTTAACGCAGATTAATTCTGATCAGCCAATGGCGCGGTTTTATGTCAACATTCCCGCCGCCGTGAATACGTCTGTTGCGAATTCAGACCGTCAGCTTCCGCCGCAAAGCATCGCTCAGCTTCAGCAAAATCAAGGATTAGCGGCAACAGCGACGATCGCGAACGACGGCATTCAATTTAAGACGGTTTCATGGCTCAAACCCGACAGCAAACGCAAATTTGATACCAGCAACAACGCGAAAATTATGCCGTCGCGATTGCCGAACGAAACGCTGATGATGGCATCAGGCGGCAACTTAAAGCGGTTTTGGCAAGACTACACGCAGGGCGTTGCTGCTAATCCGATTCAGTTTGTCAATCCTGAAGCGCTCAAGCAAGGCATCAAATCAACGGTCGGACTGGATTTTGATCAAGATTTGCTCAACTGGATGCAAGGCGAGTATTCACTGGCGTTGTTGCCTGCCCCGCAAGGGTCGCCTGCTGGCCTGCCTGCAAGTTTGGTGTTTATGGTGCAAACCAACGATCGACGCGCCGCCGAAACTGCGCTGAGAAAGCTTGATGAGGTGATGGCAAGTAAATACAACTTCAAAGTCGAGGACTCAAAAATCGAAGGGCAATCGGTGACAAATTGGACGCTTCCGGCAGCAAACGTCAACATTACTCGCGGCTGGCTTGATGGCGATGTGGCGTTTATTTCGCTGGATGCTCCGGTCACGCAAACGTTTGTTCCCAAACCCGCGACTGCGCTGGCTGAAAATGACCTTTTTCGCAAAAGTACCGCATCGGAGTTAGGCGCGAAAAACGGTCACTTTTTTGTTGACGTTAATCGCGTGTTAGCTTTGCAAAACTTCCCGCTTCTTCAGCTTCCCGCAGCAAATCGCACGATGTTCGAGGCGATCAAATCGATCGGCGTTACGGCGGCGATTACGAGCGATCGTACCTCGCGCTACGATGTGTTTGTGACGCTGCAAAAAGGCAACAAGCCCGGAGCGCTACCTTAATCGCGCTTGTCCTTCTGGACACCATTGCAGAATAACGCAGCGATCGCAAGCGGGATTGCGGTAATAACAGCAGTTCTGTCCGTGCAGCATTAAAACTTCGTGATTGTCATACACTTGTTGCGCGGTCCAATCCGTCGGAAGTTGCGCTTCGAGAACAGCATGAGCGGGCGCGACAGCTAGATTTGGGGGAATTAGCCCTAATCGAATTGCTACGCGGTGATGGTGACTATCAACCGGAAGCGCACGACGACGCAAATTGCTAAAGGCAAGTACAGCAGCACTGGTTTTTGGCCCAACACCGGGAAGCGTTTCTAGCCAAGCTCGTGCTTCAGCAACGCTCATCGCTGCTAGAAAATCGATCGACAGTTCGCCGTTTTGTCGATCGCTAATCAGCCTTAAAATCTGCTGAATTCGAGGCGCTTTTTGGTCTGCCCACGTGCATCGATGAATAGCCGCTTCGACGGCTTCAACGGGCGCGTCTCGCACGGCTTCCCACGTGGTGAAGCGCGATCGTAATTGTTTGAAAGCGTGGGCTGAATCGGCGTTGCGGGTGCGATGCGACAACAGCGCGGAAACCAACTCGCTCATCGGATCAAGCGTGTGAAAGTACGCGATCGGACAGCCATAGGTTTGACACAGCGCTTGATGCACCTGAATCAGCTTTTGCTGAAGTTCGGGAGTAACCGACAAATCAATCGATTTTCGAGGCGGCATACGGTTGCTAAACGGAAAGTTCTACATTTAGCACCGATTCCGGGTGCTTTGAACCGTCAAAAAGGTACAATTTCCAATGTTTTAACCGCTTTTGCTGTGCGAGGTGGCGTAAAGCGAAACGAATCTGCGTTAATCGTTGAAAGACTCGATCGACGATTAATCGTTTCAGTGATCGTGATATTCATTCCTTCAGTGCTGCCTTTGATTTGAAGTTGCTTTAACGTTGCCGTGCTCGGATCGATCGCGGCTTCGTAGCTGAAGTTTTTCTGACGATCGCCGTAGTTGTACACGTACAAATTTTGATGGTTGATCGATCGCGCTTCACCGCTCAGATTGGCGGGCGTCATCGCTCTAAGCTGCGTCTGCACGGTTTTATCGGTTAATGCGCCTTGAGCTGCAAGCGGTTTGAGTTCAGGTGCCATGATCAAATACAAAACCGAAGACATCCCGATTCCGTAACTGTCATCGCGTCGATCAAACTGCGAATAAGACATCGTGAGGGATTGATTGAGATCTGATCGATAAATTGACACTCGTTGACCGTCTGAAACCACGATCGTCGATCGAGCTTTACCGCTCGATAAAAGCGTAATTTCTGAACGAAATCGATTTGGCGACTGCACGATCGTTTTCGACTGAAACCGTACCTTGATGTTTGTGCCTTGACCCGTGCCGACGATTTCGGTGGATGACTCGGTTTGCAGCACTTCGCCTTTAAAAAAATTTGCGGCGGCGGTGGTCAGCAGGGTTAAATCTGGCTTCGAGGCTGCGGGCACCGATTGCGCAACAAAAAGCGATCGCGGCGGCTGTGCGTTTGCGATCGGGCTGCTCGATAAAACAGTTGTGACAATCCAGATTGCAGCCCAACGAAAAGCTTTCATAGATATGATTAATACGATGTAACTTATAATGCCTTGAATTAGCGTAAATGTACATAAAAGCGTCCCGACAAACGGTGAGCTTTTGAGATCGTGGCAAAACAGCTTCATTTCTTCACGATTCTAAAACTGCTCAAGAATCGGAATTTGAATCACAAATTCGGTTCCTTGATGCGGGGCTGAATTGAGCACGATCGTACCGCCATGTTTCTCGATTACGATTTGACGAGCGATCGCGAGTCCAAGTCCGGTTCCCTTACCAACTGTTTTAGTGGTAAACAAATGATCGAAAACTTTCTGTTTGACCGATTCAATCATTCCGATTCCGTTATCTTGAATTTGGATGATCGCCTGATCGTTTTCTTGCGCGGTAGTAATCGTAATTCGATTTGGATTTGTTTTGATATCGGCAAACGTTCTTCCTTGATTCGATTCTTCTAAAGCATCGATCGCGTTTGCCAAAATATTCATAAATACTTGGTTTAATTGTCCTGGAAAGCAATCAATAAGCGGAAGATTTGCATAACGCTTGATCACTTCGATTTCTGGACGAAACTGATTGGCTTTGAGTCGATGTTTCAAAATTAAAACGGTGCTGTCAAGTCCGGCATGAATATCAAACGGCTGCTTGCGATCGGCGTCTGCCCGCGAAAAAGTGCGCAAACTCGTACTGATATCTTGAATGCGCCTGACGCCTTCTTGCATTGAATCAATCAGCTTGGGCAAATCCTCGCGAATATACGCGAGATCGATCGCCTCAATTTCCGCTTGAATGTCATCATCCGAATACTTCGCTTGATACAAATCCAGCAGTTCAAACAAATCACTGACGTAATTCAAAGCGGGATTAATATTGCCACTGAGAAAGCCGATCGGGTTATTAATCTCATGGGCAACGCCTGCTACCAAGTTCCCCAACGCCGACATTTTCTCGTTTTGCACGAGTTGAAGCTGCGTTTGCTGCAACGCTTCTAAAGCTTGCTGCGATCGCTGATAAAGCCGCGCATTTTCTAGCGAAATCGCGGCTTGAGAACACAGCAAATTGAGAATTTCTAAGCGATCGTGGGTAAAAGCGTCGATCGTGACTTGGTTTTCTAAATACAAAATCGCAAGCGGCTTTGCTTGATGCAAAACTGGCAAACACAGCACGCTTTTAGGTTTCTGTCGCAAAATGTACGGATCAACCGCAATCAAAGCGTGTGCTGTTGCGTTTGCAATCACCGTAGGTTTTAAGCTGCGTTTAACCGATCGGATCAATGACAGTGGTAAATCTGGATATTGATCGAGCACGATCGCGCTTAAGGTTAAATCCCAGCTTCCCGTTTCATCGGTTTGAGCAACCGCTTTAACAATCCATTCCTCTTCGTGCAGCAGCAACACACAGCGATTTGCACCTGCATGTTCCACAACGATCCGCAAAAGCCGCTCGATTAACTGCGCTAAATCAATTTCGCTTGAGAGGGCTTGCGACAGTTTGAAAATAGTGGTGAAATCTAAAGCGCTAGACGTTGCTGTTTGAGTTGAGGTCGCGATCGTTTGCGAAACACCCAGCGTTGAATTGAGCTTTAGAACGGCTGGAGCTTTTTGCAGAATCGGGGTTAGTAAGTTTGGATAGCGCCGTTGTAAATCTTCGACTTTTGCTTTTGCACCCCATCGAGCATAAGCATAATAAGCATCGATTAAATAATGCTGCGCGATTTGCGCTTTGCCACGATCGAGATAAAACCTTGCCGCGAGTTCATTGGCTAACGCTTCGTCTTGAACGTATTTGTTTTTCTTTGCAAGCGCGATCGCTTGGTCATAATCCTGCATCGCTTGGTCAAATCGTCCGAGCACTCGATTTCGTTCTGCGTTCAGCAAGTCACATTTATGCTGAAAATCGATCGGATTGTGATCGGCGCGATGCTGCAATTTTCGCTGATTTGCCGTGATTTGCTTTAGTAATATTTTTCGCTGATCTCGATCGCAACCCGGATAAGCGGCTAACCGGATTAAAGCATCAAACCACCAGCGCAACACGATCATGCAGTTTGAGAGATTGTCTTGCTCGTAGGAAACTTGAAGATTGGCATACTCTAGCGCGACGGTACGATCGTTAAACCAATACGCTAACCAAGCTTTGTAAGCATAAATCGAAGCAAGAATCGTTGAGTTTTTGCTGGCTTGACATTGAGCAATAATCTGAGTTTCATCAAACGCTAAGCCGATTAAGCTATGCGGCTGCGGCGATGACTCCACAAAGTTGAGCAATAGCGGTTGCAGTAACGTTAGAATTTGCTCACTTTGCTGGTCTTTTAGCTCGATCACGGCTTGACGATAAACTTCAACTTGAGTCAACAGTGCACCGATCGAGTCTCCTAAACAAAATCTTGTCCAAATTTCGGTGCAGTAGCCCATTGCCACGTAGCTTGGGTCTCCGGCGTTGATTGCCGCCTGCGTACCCGATCGCAGCAACGGTAAACTATTGCGGAGCGGTTGCCCCCAAAGCTGGCTAAAGTACGCCACTAAGATTTTTACTTTTCCTTCAATTGTTGGATTTGGACATTGATTTAACACCTCTAGCGCAACTTGTCCTGCTTGGTAGCACGCTTCGATCGGAGTTGATCCCGACAAAACAAAGCTGTAAAACGAATAAAAGCTCGATGACCAGTTGCAGTTCCCCTGAACAAGTGATTTCTGAATTCCCACAAGCGGAATCATCATTGCAAGCGGACGAGACACAAAAAATGCAGCCGTCAACAGCAACTCCATGATTCTGAGCGCTGCGATCGTGTCTAAGGTCTGCATTTTAGGTAACGCAAACAGCGCCTCGGTTGAAAAACCGCGCAGCAGGTTTTTTGTTTTGCTAAGCTGCCGCTTAACAGAAAGCGGGCTTGGCTGCATCGGCAAAGCAATTCCAAGCTGTTTGAGAATTTGTAGCCCGATCGACACCGCTTGCTCATACTGCTTTTGCGCACAGTACGCTTGAATCTGCGTTTCTTCAACAAAAACGCGATCAAGCAGGCTTTTTGCTTTATTCAACACCGCTTCCCGAATCTGCGAAACTTGCTCAAAGTCCCCGACGAGAAAAGCTGTCTCTGCGGCTAGATTATGCAATTGCAGCATCGTGGAATAGTGATACTGCCAACCCGTCGATCGTACTAGCTCGATTCCGGTTTGAGCGTAAACAAACGCGGCGCGGTAAGCGGTCGAAGCTCTTGCTTTTTGGGCGGCTTCGAGATTGAGTTGAGCTACACGATCGCGCTCTGCATCTTCGATTAGCGATCGCCCCAAATTTAACTGATTAACAATGTTGAATAATTGATGCGATCGGTTTTCTGCCAGCAACAATCGACCAATTTGTAAATGAACCGCTTGCTTTTGATTGCTTGGAATCAGCGAGTAAGCAGCTTGCTGAACGCGATCGTGCAAAAATCGATAGCTTAAAGGTTCAGCCGTTGCCGTTTCTTTGCTTGATCGAAAAAATTTATAAACTTCGCGGTTGGGTAGAATCAATCCTTCTTGCAGCGCTTTCCATAATCGATCGCTTGCTTCGGTTTGCGATATTTTTTGTATCACAGACAGCGATCGCACATCAAACTGCGCACCAATACAAGCCGCTAACTTTAGCGTTTCTTGCGTTTCGATGGGCAGTTTCTGTAGCTGTTGCGCCATGAATTCAACCACGTCATCGCTTAAGCTTTGCGCTTTGATTTCGCTAATGTTGCATTTCCAATATCGATTCTGTTGATCAAACTGAATTAATTGCGCTTCGTGCAGTGCTTTTAGCGATTGCGCGGTGAAAAAAGGGTTGCCTTTGGCTTGTTGATAAAGGACGTCGGTTAAAGGTTGAGCTAGGACAGGATCACAGCTTAAAGTATCTGCAACAAGTTGATTAATATCTGTTTGACTTAATGCCTGAAGCGCGATCGTGTTTACCGTTGCGCCAGCCTGCTCCATTTCTTCCACCGCGACCCTAAAAGGATGCACTGGCGAAACTTCCTGATCGCGATATGCCCCGATAATCAGCAAATGTCTTGAATCGGTCATTAACAGCTTGAGCAGCTCGATCGACGCAGAATCCGCCCACTGCAAGTCATCGAGAAATATCACCAAGGGATGCGCAGGCTGCGTAAAAACTTGAATAAACTTCCGAAATAGCGCGTTGAATCGCTGTTGAGCTGCACTTCCCGATAGTTCAGCAACGGCAGGCTGTTGACCGATGATTTGTTCTAACTCTGGAAGCACATCAACGATCGTTTGTCCGTTAGGTGCGATCGCCGTCATAATGTTAGTTCTCCAACGCGCTAACTGCTCATCGCTTTCGCTCAGCAGTTGTCCGACTAGCGATCGCAACGCCTGCACAAATGCAGAAAACGGAATATTGCGATTGAATTGATCAAACTTGCCTTTGATCAAGTAGCCGCGCTGCCCCGTTCCTGCCAAGTTGCGCACCGCGCAAAGCGGTTTATGAATTTCATTGACAACAGCAGTTTTGCCGATGCCAGAAAATCCAGCAATCAGCATGAGTTCTGCAGAGTCGTTGCTGATGCGATCGAACGCTGCTAACAGTTGCTGAACTTCCTCAGCGCGACCGTAAAGCTTTTCAGGAATCACAAAGCGATCGCTGATGTCCCGCTCGCCTAGCTCAAACGACTCGATCGCTTGGGTTTGTTGCCACTGTATGCAGCAGCGCTCTAAATCGTGTCGAATGCCGCTTGCGCTTTGATAGCGATCTTCGGCATTCTTCGCCATCAGCTTCGCAACTAACGCCGATAAAACCGTTGGAATCTCTGGATTAATTTGATCTGCCGCGATCGGCGTGACTGCAATGTGAGAATAAACAAGTTCGATTGGGTCTTCGCTCTGAAACGGCAACTGTCCGGTCAATAGTTCATAAAACGTCACGCCCAACGAATAAAAATCGCTGCGGTAATCGATGCCGCGATTCATGCGTCCGGTTTGCTCAGGCGCAATGTAAGCCAGCGTCCCCCTCAGTCCGCTCGGATTTTCCTGAATTTCCCGGGGTAGCGATGTCGCGATGCTAAAGTCGATTAGTTTGACTTGATGCGTTTTGGGATGAATCAGAATATTCGACGGTTTCAAATCTTTGTGAACGATGCGATCGCGATGTAAATCATCCAACGTTTCAACCAGTTGCAGCGCGATCGACAAAAACCGCTCAACCGACAGTCGATTCGATTGCTTCAAATACGCATCGAGCGAAATTCCGCCGAAATCTTCCATCACTAGCAGATCTCGATTTCCCCAAGCGTCGAGTCCATAAAGCTTGACCACGCCTGCTAAATCAAGGTGCTTTGCAATCGCATACTGATTGCGAAACTGAATCACTTCCTCAAAAGTGGGAAATTCACTTCGCAGCAGCTTAATGACCACTCGACGCTGATTCGCAGTCTCGATCGCTCGATACACGATCGTGCGTGAGCCAGCATAAAGTTGCTCAGTAATCACATAGCCTGGAATTTGATGCAGTACGGTTTCGACGGTGCCCGACACGCGAATCGTCATGGTTGTGAACCTAAGAAGTCACTTAAGTTTTAGCGGAATAGAATTAATGTTCCCTACCGTATGCATTCCAGCCCGCCCAAGCCTCTAGAAGACGCAGATTTCCCGTCTAGGTCGTTAAAGCTAACTCTATTCAACTGGATTAACCCAAACAAGCGACAATAAAGGCGATTGGGCAATTTATCGCACGAATGACGCTGTTTTCCTCGCTGTTTTCTCTGCTGGTCGGTTTGCTGCTGTTATTTCCGGTTCCAGCCAGCGCAGCACCTCTGAATCGACCTTCCTTGACGCTGGAACTTCTGCAAGAACGATTGCGCGCTCCGATTCCCAGCGAAGGTACCCGCACGATCGATCTTCGTCGATTGTCGATCGATCTGCGCCCCGAAAACGCGGCGTTTCGCGATCAGTTTTATAGTTTGGTTCAAGCTCAGCTTCAGCGTCGCGGAGTGCCGTTAGGGTTGGATTTGAGCGAATCGCTGATCGAAGGCGATTTATCGATTCGGAAACTGGGATTGCGAGCACCGCTTTACGACGGAGAAACGTTATCACCGATTTTTACATCCGCCGAACAGCAGCAGCTTAAACGCGATCGACGCCGATTGTATCGATTGAGCACGCTGTCTCGATCGCTGTTAATCACGCCTAGAGAAACCGCATCACCGCTTCAAATCACCGTGTTTCGAGGCTTTGTGAAACTTGTACAAACGCGAATTACTGGCGTTGCTGATTTCTCAAACACGTTTTTTCTCAATCGCTTAGAAGCTCAAAACGCGCAGTTTCCAGCCGGAGCAAATTTATCGCAGGTGCGGTTTAGCTTGCCGATGAATTTTACGAATGCGAACTTTGGGCGCGATGTGCAGTTTCGCAATAGTATTTTCTTCGGAAAGGCAGAGTTTAATCAAGCGCAGTTTCGCGGCGAAGCGAATTTTCAAGGAAGTGAATTTCAAACCACGGCAAACTTTAATCAAGCAGTGTTTTATCAAATCGCAAATTTTACGCGGGTGCAGTGGCAAGGCAACGCAGATTTTGCGCAAACACGCTGGCGCGAGCAAGTTTTATTTAATCGAAGTCAGTTTAATCAATCGCTGTTTTTAACCGACGCTACGTTTGAGAAAGCGGTTTTGTTTCGTGAAGCGCAGTTTAATCGAGCCGCGAATCTGCGCGGCGCAACGATTCTCGATCGTGCCGATTTCAGCTACTGCGGATTTGCTAAAACCGCTTACTTAAATGTTCCAAATTTACGATTTGATTCAGATAAAGCAAAAATTCTAGGCGATCCCGGAAAAATTGGGCGCGTGATTTCGGTGCCAACGCTGCAAGGCAATGAAAATTTGCTGCGCGAATTTGTACGAAACTTTCGTCGTTTAGAGCAGATTTCCGACGCGAATCAAATCGATTACACCACGCAGAAACTCCGATCGCGCCAGCTTCGTCAGCAATTTTTGGGCATTAACTTAAACACCGCAACGATTGCCCGATTGCGCAAACTCGGATTCAGCGACACACAAGCGACGGCGATCGTGCAGCGTCGCATTAATCAGCCGTTTCGCGATTCAGCCGATTTGTTGTCGCTCGATCAAATCGGCATCGCAACTTATATTAATGTGCGCGATCGCGTGGTTGCCGCCGAGCCGTTGCCGCCTGTGCTCGATACGCTGCGCCGCATTGCGATCGGGTTTAATTGGATCAGTCTTAATTTGCTGCTGTTGCTCAGCCGAAATGGAACGAGCTTTTGGCTGAGTTTCGGCATTGGATTAGTCACAGTCGCGTATTTTAGCGTGCTGTTTTGGATAATCGATCGCGCTCGGCGTCGTTATCCTAAGCCGATTTTGCCCACAGTATCTGAATCGATTTCGGTAATCGGTGCGGCGATCGCGTTCACGCTGCTCGGGGTCGCGGCGGTATTTCAAACCGCCGATCGTCCGTGGATTACGTTGGGCTGTTGGTCGATCGTCGTGGTTCCGATTCCGATGCTTTTACTGCTGTTGCTTTATCGCAAAGGTCGCTATCATCCGCAGCTTGAAACTAGCTATTTCATGGAAGAAGGCACGCTTAGACAACTGCGAATTTTAATCGGCCGATTGCCGACGATTCCACGGTATTCGTTATTTCGAGAACGCTACCTGCCGATTTTGTGGGATCGGCGTTGGAACTGGTTGAACTATTTTGATTTCAGCTTTAATAACTTTTTGCGCTTCGGCTTTAACGATATTCGATTACGCGATGAGTATTTACCCAGTTTGCTGACTATTTTAGTTTGGTATCAGTGGGCATTGGGCACTCTGTACATTGCTTTAATTTTGTGGACGCTCTCAAGAACAATCCCAGGACTTAATCTTTTGATTTACTTTAAGTAAAAAAGTAAAATTCAAGAGAACTTCATCGATTTGACAAGTTTCTTTTAGAATGAGGCATCAGATTGGAAACAGGAGTGCATTTTGGGAAGGAAATTCGGGCTTTATACAGATGGGTTAATTTGGACAGGCCGTTAACGGCCTGCTTTGGGTTCGTGCCGTTGAAAATCCTGAATTAGGTTCAAAGCCGCGATCGTATCTGTCGATAAAATTCAAAACCTGCTGATTGTCGTCAAACTGTTTGGTGTGTGGTGAGGAAATTCGTGAAAACTCAGAAACAGCGTGCTGTTAAAAAACTAGCTCAGGCTCCGCGTCAAGGAACGCCCAAAAAGCCGACTGCCGCTCATAAAAAGCCGCCAAAATCAAAAAGAATGCGGCTGTTGCTGTTGATGCTGTCGCTGTCTGGGATTGCTCTTGCTTCGGCAACGGCTGGAGCCTTGCTTGCTGTTTCTTTAACCAGTAAGCCGTTGATGCAGCGCCAACTCTCTCCGGCTGAAGCGTCAATTTTTGGCAAAGGCAAAGAGTTTTCGACGCGATCGAGCTTGCAGCTTCCCGCCTTAACTCGTCCGGTGAACATTCTCGTTCTCGGTGCCAAAGTGCTCACCTCGGATCTCAATACGCCTCAAACCGGAAAAGATCCAGGCTACCAAGCTTTAGTCAATTCCTTTGAAGGCTTGACTGACACCATGCTGCTGCTGCGGTTTGATCCAGAAAATAAAAAGGTTTCCGTTCTTTCGATTCCTCGCGATACGCGCACGTATATTCCCGATCACGGCGTGACTAAGATCAACGAAGCCAATGCTTATGGCGGGCCCGCTTTAAGCGCAAAATCGGTGAGTGAATTACTCGGCGGCGTAGGTATCGATCGCTATGTCACAATCAACGTTCAAGGCGTGCAGGCGCTGGTTGATGCGTTAGGCGGCGTCACGGTTCACGTCCCCAAAGACATGAAATACCAAGATGATAGTCAGCATCTCTACATTAATCTCAAAGCCGGACGACAGCAGCTTGATGGCAACAAAACGCTGCAACTTTTACGCTTTCGATACGACGAAAACGGAGATATCGGACGCATTCAACGCCAGCAAATGGTAATGCGGGCGCTGATGGAGCAAACGCTAAATCCTACAACGGCTACCCGCTTGCCGCAGATTATGAACGTGATTCAATCGCATTTAGACACGAATCTCTCAGTCGAAGAACTTGTCGCCCTGGTAGGATTTGCGGCTCAGGTGAATCGATCGAACACAAAAATGCTGATGATTCCCGGTCGATTCAGCGCTCCTGGAGAATACCGAGCGAGCTATTGGATTCCAAACTCGGATCAAATCCGATCGCTTGTGGCTAAATATTTCGATTTTGGCACGCCGAATCTACAGCAGGCGGATGCGAGTTCGCTAAAGGTGGTGATTCAGGACAGTACAAAGCAAGATAAAACGGTGCAGGGCGCGATCGCGACGCTCAAAACCGCAGGCTACAGCAACATTTACACCGGACAAGATTGGCATGAGCCGTTAAGCACGACGCGGATTGTGGCGGAATGGGGTGATGTGAGCAGCGCTGAAGCCGTTCGTCGAGCATTAGGCTTTGGAGAAGTTCGCATCGAAAACACCGGAGATTTACAGTCAGACATCACGATTCAACTCGGCAAAGATGCTTTGCAAGCACCAAAGAAAACCAGCCAAACTCGCAAAACTGACTCAGATCGAACGGGAAAAACCGTCAACTAAAATCGAACTTGTGAATTTTCCCAAAAATCCCAAATCGGATTGCTAGAATGCTCAATAGCAGTGGGAAGTTCGACTCAAACCCAGCAGCCAACATCAAGGATGACGACATGAGTACCTTACTTGTCTTAGCATTAATCGTTTACGCAGGCGGCGTGTACCGATTTTGGGCAGGCTTTAGACGCACCAACTTTAGTCAAGGCAAACTTTATTTATCGCTGCTGTGGCCCGTTTTGATGTTTAATCGCTCGTATCGTCAAAATTTCAACCGTGCATTAAAAGGTTAGTCGATTGAGCGCTCAAGACTGGAGTTCACAAATTGCCTCGGTTGCCGATCGCTTCGATCGTGAGTATCGCGGTGAGTCGTTTGAGCTACCCGAAGAAGTCGAAGCGATGCCGATTTTTCGAGAGCGGGTTTCGGGTGCGCTGCAAGCCAAAATCACGTCTGCGTTTTGGCAACTCGCAAAGCCGCAGAAAAATCAGCGCTGTTTAGATATTGGCTGCGGCGTTGGCTTTTTGATTTACGATTGGCGCGATTGGGGCGCGTTGTTTTACGGGCAAGATATCAGCAAAGTTGCCTGCGATGCACTCAGCGCTCGCGGGCCGCAGCTTAACTCTAAATTATTCAAAGGCGTGGTTCAACGTCCTGCCCATCAGCTTGATTACGATGCGAAACAGTTTGATTTGATTGTTTCAACGGGCGTGAGCTGTTATTACTCGATCGAATATTGGTCGCTGGTATTTGATCAGGTGCGGCGCGTGCTTAAACCTGGCGGTGTGTTTGTGTTTGACGTGCTTAATGCTGATACGCCGTTGGCTGAAAGCTGGGCAATTTTAGAAATGTATTTAGGATCAGAAGTGTTTCTTGAATCGTTAGAAAACTGGAACAAGTTGATTCAAGCTGAAGGCGGCAAAGTTGTGAAAACGCTGCCGGGAGAAGTGTTTCAGCTTTACAAAGTAACCTTTTGATCGTGAATTTTTCCCCACGCTAGAGTAGAATAATCCGATTTAATTCTCAACAATGACAGACGACTTTATTAAACTCGACCAATTTCTCAAACTGAATGGATTAGTGCAAACGGGCGGACAAGCCAAAATGTTGATTCAAGCTGGAGAAGTGCGCGTAAATGGCACGATCGAAACCCGACGCGGACGCAAGCTAATCAAAGGCGATCGCGTTGTAGCAATGGGCGAAATGCTGCAAGTTTAGAATTTGTCTTCGATCGCCTAAAATTAAAGCAAACGGCATTCGAGCATTTACGATGTATTTGACTTGGCTTGACAGCAATTCTTGGTTGATTGAGCTTGCCGATCAGCGAATTTTGATTGATCCGTGGCTGACCGGATCGCT
Organism: uncultured bacterium; assembly: GCA_964250455.1. Taxonomy (GTDB): domain Bacteria; phylum Cyanobacteriota; class Cyanobacteriia; order Leptolyngbyales; family Leptolyngbyaceae; genus CAXUFL01. The sequence continues at coordinate 29,016 of CAXUFL010000005.1, read as the reverse complement.
CACGTTCGGCAACTTGGATTGGTTGCTTAAAGGATCGCGATCGCACAATCGACCGATTCCAACCGGAATCACGCTGATTCTGCTTTCGCAAGGACTCGAAGATCACGCGCATCCTGAAACGCTGAATTGTCTCGATAAATCAATTCCGATCGTCGGTTCTCCGAGTGCTGCAAAAGTGGCGCAATCCCTGGGTTTTGCCCACGTTACCGCGCTGCAACACGGTCAACAATTCACGCTGAACGATCAAATTCAAATCGAAGCAACGCCCGGATCGCCGATCGGGATAACGCAGGAAAATGGCTATTTGCTCACTGCTTTACCTACACGAGAAACGCTTTACTACGAGCCGCACGGTTATCACGCGCCGACATTAAAAGACCGTGCGCCAGTAGATGTTGTTATTACGCCGATCGTGGATCTGGCTCTACCGATTGTAGGTTCAATTATTAAAGGCAGCAACAGCGCGATCGATCTTGCTCAACAAATTCAACCGCAAGTTATGCTACCTACGGCCGCAGGTGGCGATATTACGTTTGAAGGCGTATTAATGTCGGTTCTGAAGCAAATCGGCACCGTGAATGAGTTTCGATCCAAGCTTAAAAACAGCAACCTGCCCACACAAGTCATCGACCCCAAGCCCGGCGAGCGGATCGAAATCTCGCTTCAGTCGGTCACTCAATCGATTTAGGAGTCTTTAATGATGCCTGTTGCTAAACTATCGCGGCAAGAACTCGAAGCCGAATTAAAACAGCTCGACGGTTGGACGATCGAAAACAACAAGCTGCACCGCGAATTCAAGTTCCCGTCGTTTGTCGAAGCGTTTGGATTTATGTCCAGCCTAGCGCTCGTTTCCGAAGCGATCGATCATCACCCTGAATGGTTTAACGTGTACAACCGCGTCACGATCGATCTCACCACTCATGATTCAGGCGGTATTACGCTCAAAGACATCGAATGGGCACGCAAAGCAAACAAGCTGATTTAAGCTGCGATAAATCGCCTAAAAGATTCCGCAATTGTCCGGAATCGCCGGAAATCGCTCGAAAAAAGAAGTTAAGTTTTCAAAGCTACAAAAACTTACGCATATTTACGAGTTCGATCGCCGTTTGATGAGGATTGAAAATGCTGGCACAAGATTGGTTTTGGTTTTCAGAAGGTCAGTCCAACGCGCCTACAGCCGAGGGCGTTGCTAATGAGTTGACGCAGATCGAAGCAGAACTCTACCGCAGCGACGTCTTTCGCCGAGCCGTTGAGCAACTCGAACAAGCAATCCCTGATTCTGATGCCGCCCAAGACTGTCTTAAATCGATCGCCCGTAAAGCGATTCGACTGGCGATGCAGCATTTACAAACCGAAGCCATTCCCGACAAAAGCACTGCGATCGCCAATGCTCAATTTTCTCGCCGCAAACCGATCAGTGCGGTACAAACTGAGCAAACTGAAGAACAGCGCCAAGCGTGCTTAAAGCAGCTTGGTGCCCAAATTCGTGCAGCGCGTGAAGCTCGATCCATGTCGCTTGCCGAGCTGCACTCGAAAACCCTAGTTCCGATTCATCAACTGCAAGCGATCGAACTCGGTCAGGGAACTCATTTTCCCGAAGATGTCTACTTACGCGGCTTTGTTCGCCGGATTGCGCGGGTGTTGCAGCTTGACAGTGCAACACTGCTTGATGCCGTACCGTCTCCTGATCCGAATAAGTCCGTGGTGCCGTCGTGGTATCATCCTCAGCAAAAAAGGCTCAGCAATCCCGCTTTACATTCAACGCATTTTTATCTAGGTTATGCGGCCTTGATGACGGGTGGTCTGGTTTGGTTGTCTCATCAAATTCCGACATCACCCGATCCGGTGAGTTCAGCGCCTTCGCACACTGCTCCTGATGGTCGATCGCAAGCTTCTAATACTCAAAAAGTTAGCGTGGGTTCTCAGATTGCACCGCCGGAGAGATTTTAGAAACCTGGACCATCAATTCATTTAAGTCAAGCATCGATGCGGTGGCGTCGGTGTTTGACGCAGTATTTGATCAACTGTAATCTAATGTGGGTCTCCAACAAAGGTGTATCCATCCAAAATTTGTTTCTTAAGAGTTCGGGTTAATCCATAAATGCGGGCGCGACTCAAGGCGCGGTCACACAGACAAAACCCGCCTTTGCGGGTTAAGAGTGAATTAGAAAGACTAGTCCACGGAGGTGGACTTCGTTTGTGTAGCCGCGCCTTGAGTCGCGCCCGCTTAACCGCTAACAAGGCAATGCAAAGCACCGAGAGAGAGTAACTCTCCCGAATCAATCACTGCTTGGCTTCGGGTAAAACTTGAGAACGTCGCGCCGTTGCACCTTTGAGCAATCGTCCAAAAATCAAGAATTGAAGCCGATCGACATAGGTAAAAATTACTGGAACGACCACGAGCGTTAACAGCGTTGACGTCATTAAGCCGCCAATCACCGCGATCGCCATCGGGGAGCGTTGTTCCGATCCCGCTCCGATTCCGGCCGCAATCGGAAGCATCCCGGTAATCATGGCAATCGTGGTCATCAAAATCGGACGCAGCCGCGCTACACCCGAATCGACGATCGCGCTTTTGAGCGATTTACCTTCTTTCTGATTCATCAAAGCATAATCGACCAACAGAATCGAATTCTTTGTCACCAATCCGATCAGCAGCACAATCCCGATCAGCGCAAACAATCCAAGCTCTTTGTGTGTGATGAGCAATCCGAGCAACGCGCCGCCCAACGAAAACGGCAACGCCGCCATGATTGTAATTGGGTGCAGAAAATCACCAAACAGCAACACTAGAACGGCATAAATAAACAATACTGCTGAACCAAGTGCTAATCCGATGTTAGAAAACAGTTCGTTCATGATTTTGGCGTTGCCCGCTTTCTCTTCTTTCACGGTTGACGGCATGTTTTTGAATGCCGGAAGTTGATACACTTTGTTCAGTGAATCGCCTAACGCAACGCTTTGTAAATTCGCTTCAACCGCGATTTTGCGCGATCGATTAAAGCGATCGATTTGAGCCGGCCCACTGCCAAAACTCACATCTGCAACCGTTTGTAGCGGAATTAAATCACCGCTTTTCGTTTGCACTTGCAGATTTCTGAGCGTTTCAAGATTATCGCGATATCGCGGCGCAAGCTGAACGCGAATTGGAATTTGTCGATCGGGCAAATCAAACTTGGCTAAATTCGAGTCGTAATCGCCCAATGTCGCCAGATTTGCAGTTCGAGCGATCGTCGCAACGCTCACTCCTTGATCCGCCGCCCGAACCGGATCGGGTTTAATCAAAATTTCGGGCTTGACCAAACTTGCGCTTGAAGAAATCTCAACCAGTCCGGGAACTTGGTGCATTTGCTTTTCCAATGCTTGAGCGGTTTGCGTTAAAGCAGATGCATCTTCGCTTTTGAGCACGATCGACATTTCTTTTGATCCACCAATTCCGCCGCTATCAAAGCTTAGGCGGGTTCCAGCAATGTTGCGAAACTGCGATCGAAACTCTTTCTCGAAGTCTTGCTGAGAAATTTTGCGCTGATCGCGAGGCTTTAATTTAACGTAGAACGTGGATTTCGTTACGGCTTCATCGGTTTGCACGCTCGACACGTTTGGGTTTTGCAGCAGCAGATTTGTTAACTGTTGGGCAGCGCGATCGGTCGTTTCAATTTTTGCTCCGGGCGGAAGTTCCATGTTGATAATCGACAAAGAAATATCGCCGTTGGTAAACAATCCCACCGGAATATAAGGCACCAGCAAAAAGCTGCCCACCAAAAACAGCACCGACAATCCGATCGTGGCTAATCGATGATCAAGCGCCCACACGAGCAAGCGACGATACTGATACGAAAGCCGATCTTTTTCTAGATTCTGAGCGTGCTGCGGCTTGTCTTTGAGCAGATAAGCAGCCATTAACGGCGTCACGGTTCGAGCAACCAACAGCGAAAACAATACTGATGCCGCAACCGTAACCCCAAACGGACGAAAAAACTGCCCGCTAATTCCGGTCATTAAAGCAACAGGGCCAAATACTGCAACGATCGACATCGTTGTAGCCACGACCGCCAACCCGATTTCATCTGCCGCATCGATCGCCGCTTGAAACGGCGGTTTGCCCATTGCCTGATGTCGTTCGATGTTTTCGATTTCCACGATCGCATCATCGACTAAAATTCCCACCACTAACGCCAACGCTAACAGTGTCATAAAGTTCAACGTGTAGCCTAACAGCTTAAACACGATAAACGTGGGAATCAGCGATAACGGTAATGCAACGGTTGTGATTAACGTTGCTCTCCAATCGCGCAAAAAGACCCAAATGGTAATGACTGCGAGAATGGCACCGAGCGCGATCGCTTCGATCGAAGCCATATACGATTCGCGAGTGTAGTCAGCGCGAGCACTATTAATTAACTCAATTTTGATGTCTGGCGGTAGCGTTTTTTGATAAGCTTCAACCGCTTTAACAACGCCTTCTTCAACGCCAACTAAAACGGTTCCCGTACTGCGTAAAACGGAAAATACAACCGCAGGCTGATTATTAATCCTGGCAATTTTACGGGTATCGCCTGCGCCATCGCTGACCGTTCCCAAACTCGATAACGGCGTGAAGCCGCCATTTGGCAACGTGATTTGATAGTTTTGCAGCGCCGCGATCGAGTTTGCACTGCCCAACGTCCGAATCGATTGTTCGCTTCCTCCGACTTCGCCACGTCCACCGGGAAGATTCGTGTTAAACGCTTTGACTTGATCGTTGACTTGCGTAGCAGTGATTTCCAACGCTTGCAGTCGATCGGGGTTCAAATCAATCCGGACTTCTCGATTAATTCCCCCGATGCGTTTAACTTGCGAAACGCCTGGAACCGTAAGAATTTCTCGACTGATTTTTTGATCAACTAAATCACTCAGTTCAGCCACCGATCGCTGATCTGAAAACACGCTGTACGTCACGATCGGGCCGCCAGAAAAATCGAGGCGCTGCACGATCGGATCGTTGATATCCTGCGGCAAATTTTGACGAATCTGAGCCACCGAATTTCGCACATCGTTGGTGGCGCGATCGCTGTTCGTGCCTAACACAAACTGAACGCTCGTGAGCGAACTGCCATCGGTCACCGTTGAGGTAATTTGATCGATATTTCCCAGTCCTGCAACGGCGTCTTCAACCTTTTTTGTGACTTGCGCTTCAAGCTCAGTCGGATCGGCTCCGGGCTGACTCACCGCGATCGTCACCACAGGCTGATCGATGTTCGGATTCTCATCGATTCCAAGACTCGGATAAACGACGAATCCCGCTAACGTCAACACCAAAAATAAAACCAGCGTCGGAATCGGGTTCCGAATCGACCAAGCAGAAATATTAAAAGACATGAGAGGAACTATTATTTATTTCGCAACAACGCTGACACGATCGCCATCTTTCAAAAATCCCGCACCCGCAATCACAACCTGCTCACCCGCTTTCAAACCGTTTTTCACGGCAAACCGTCCATTGGTTGGATCGCCGACCTGAACGACACGAGACCTCACCGTATCCGTTCCATCGAGAACGTAAACGATTTTCTGACCATCGGGTTGAGCTTGCACCGCTTCGGTCGGAATCGTTACCGCTTGATTCGTATCAAATGCGATCGCCGCTTTAAGAAACATTCCAGGCTTCAACAATGAATTGGCTGGAAGGTCAATTTTGACCGTCGCTTGTCGCGTTTTATCATCGATCACCGGATTAATTTCTCGCACCCGACCTTCAAGCTTGATGCGCTGATCGGCATCCGACGAAATCTGAGCCGTTGCGCCAGTTCGCACTTTCGACAACAGCGTTTCAGGAACTTTAGCTTGTAATTCCAGCGCACCGTCTTGCACGATCGAAAATAACGCCGTTGTTCCTGTGAGATCGCCCACTTTGACGTTTTTCTTGGCAATAATGCCGCTTGCAGGGGCTTGAATCACCGTTGCTTGATCAAGCTGAGTTTTGAGTTCTTGCACCCGAGCGATCGCGTTTTGTACCTCAGATTTTTGCTGATTGATGCCCGCTTGCGCTTGATCAATGCCCGCTTGCGCTTTGCTGATTTCTGCGCGTGCCCGTCCTACATCCGCTTGAGCGCTGCTAATATCCGTTTCTGCGACGCGCACCGATTCTCGCGCTGTAACCGCCGTAGTTCGACGCGATTCTAAATCCTGATTGCTGATCACGCCTTGACGCGCTAAATCTTCATACCGACGCAGATTACTTTCTGCTTCAGTCAGGGCGGCCTGCTGCTGCGCGAGTTTTGCGCGTTTTTGCTCGACGCCTGCTTGGGCTGAATCAAGCTGAGCCTGTGCCGATTGCTGAGCCGCACGAGCGGTTTCAAGCTGCGTTTGCGATGAAGCTTGCTGCGCCCGAGCCGACGACGCTTGAGCGTTTGCTTGATCAAGTCGGTCTTGCTGCACCGAATTATCCAACACCGCGATCGTTTGACCCGCTTCGACTCGTGCGCCTTCATCGACGCGAATTTCTTTGATTTGTATTCCTGCCGCTTTGGGCATTACAGAAACCCAATCTCGCGCTTCAACGTTTCCCTGAGTTGGAAAGGTTTGCGATACAGAAGTCAGCTTTGCCGTTTCAAGGCTGACGGTTTGTCCACTTGGCGCAACGGCTTGAGTGCTCGGCGCAGTAGCAGGTTTGGGACGCGCAAACAGCGTCATGCCCCCGATCGCGATCGCCATTCCTAAACCCATTCCTAGCAGCAGTCCCCGACTGCCTGCCAATCCGCTTGGTTTTGGATGCGCTGCAATTTCTGCAAAGTTGCGCTCTGCACCGATCGCGTCTGATTTCATGGCGTCTGCACCAGCATTCGGAGGCTGTCTTAACGGATCGGGATCTGAAAAGTTATCAAGTACCACGCTACATGCCTTCCTTGCGTTTATGAAGCGATTTCTTTAGGGTTGCGCGTTGCGTGAACGCTAAAGGAATTGCTGATTCATTTTCATTAATTATGACGCACTTGAATTATCAAAGTTCTAACTAACGTGAGTTCGGGTTTAATTCCCTCAGACGCGCCCGCGTTTTAAGCAACCCAGTCATTTAACCTTAAGCGCGTTCACATCATTGGTGTCCCCAATTTAGATTAACTAAGCTCCCTCTTAAAATCTTGTCAGGATTGAGTTGAACTTATGGAATGAATGTAAAGTTTTTTTAACTTTATTAAAGTTTTGTATGGTAAGTTATTAGTCGTTAGGCAAAGTTTTGAGTTTGCTCGATCGAACTTTAACTTTCCCTATCGCAAATTCAACACTCTAGGTTTGTATTATGCCTATTACCCTTGATTCTGCCCGGAGTATTTTCCCCAAAACGCTTTCGGCTGACGCTGTACCCGCGCTTACGGCTCGGTTCAATCAACTCAGTGCAGAAGATCAATTAGCCTGGACTTGGTTTGCTTACCTAGAAATGGGTAAAACGGTTACGGTTGCTGCTCCGGGTGCTGCTAGTATGCAGTTTGCAGAAGCCACACTTGAGCAAATTAGAAAAATGTCGTTTCCTGAGCAGTCTCAGGTGATGTGTGATTTAGCGAATCGTGCCGACACGCCGATCGGTCGCACTTATGCCACTTGGTCGCCAAACATTAAGCTTGGCTTTTGGTATGAGCTAGGGCGCTGCATGGAGCAAGGAAGCGTTGCGCCGATTCCGATGGGCTACGAGCTTTCGGCGAATGCATCTGCCGTACTGCAAGCGCTCAAGGAGTTAGATCAAGGTCAGCAAATCACGGTGTTACGAAATTCTGTGGTAGACATGGGATTTGATCTCGATAAGCTCAACGGCGTCAAGCGAGTTGCTGAACCTGTTGTTGCGCCTAAAGCATTGTCTCAGCGTACTCAAGTTTCGATCGACGGCATCAACAATGCCACGGTGCTAAACTACATGAACAACTTGAACGCCAATGATTTTGACACGTTGATTCAGTTGTTTGCCGCCGATGGCGCGTTGCAGCCTCCGTTCCAAAAGCCGATTGTCGGTAAGGATGCAATTTTGCGATTTTTTCAAGAAGAATGCCAAAACCTGAATTTGCTGCCTGAGCGCGGCGTAGCTGAACCTGCCGAAGATGGCTACACGCAAATCAAAGTCACCGGAAAAGTGCAAACGCCCTGGTTTGGTGCTGCGGTTGGAATGAACATGGCATGGCGATTTTTGATCGATCCGAACGGCAAGATTTTCTTTGTCGCGATCGATTTGCTCGCGTCGCCGAAAGAACTGTTAAACCTGATTCGCTAAGCGATTTGGCAATCGGATTGCGGATTAGTGCGTGAGCACTCTTTAACCAAAGGGTGCTCGTTTTTTCTAAATTGACGCTAACAATTTGGCAAAATTTAAGAACTGCGGTTTTAGTTTTAGTGATGCAAGTGACTGATATTGAGTGGTCTGCGACCGAAAAAAAAGTGGCTCAAGCAGCGTTTAATAAAGCGTATGAGCGAGAAATTCAAGCGTTAATTCAGCACGTTTCTGAACAAGCCAGTGCTGTTTCAACCCCGACCGATGTTTGGCAGCTCCACGATTTTCTGAGTGCGAAACGACACGACCTGGATGGAAAATACGATTATCGATATTCCGGTCTGATTTTTGTGTTTGCCAGATTGGTAAAAGAAAAGTGGCTGCATCTCGATGAGTTAGAAGGGTTAGAAGCGAGTAAGCTTTCTAAAATTTCAGCGCTTGTACGAATGAGCTAGGCGGAGAATCAGAGATTACCTAACGTGAGTTGGGTTAGAAATAGCTTCCAGTGCGCCTGGCGATTTTATCTGCAACGCAGCTCGCGATCGTTGCCATCTCTCTGCGATCAAACCGATATTTTTTCGGGGATTAAAAGCGCTGATCGTTTTGATACAGACTTTTCATCAAGCTTGCGTTGCAGCATCCGCGATCGTGCATAGGAATAAGCCCGACCCCGAAAATGAATCGGCGCAATACTCAACTAAACAAAAGGGAGAGGTAGATTTAATCACACCTCTCCCCGATCGTTATGCGGATGGCGAGACTCGAACTCGCAAGGCAAAGCCACACGCACCTCAAGCGTGCGCGTATACCAATTCCGCCACATCCGCTTATGCCCTACTTAGAATAACAGAGAATTGAATATTTCGGTGCGCTAGAAAACAAAATTTCTTTGCCTAACTCAGAACGCTAATGGCAATTCACCTTACGCGCATCGAGCAGGTTTGAAAATACACAATAGCTAAATGTTCACCGTCATTTGATGAAATGATTTACGCCCCATGCAGCCCAAACTCGAACACGGCTGCACGGGGGTTTTCTGCACACTGTTTCGCAAAGGTGCGAACGCACTCCTAGTCTTTAACGCTTGCAGCATTAATGCACTCGTTTAGTAACCCACTAACGCGAAACACAACCAAAAGTACGAATACAACGCTTGATCTCGTCATCGCTTCAATATAGGACAATAGCTAAAAGAACCGAACCCGCACAAATTGATATGATTCAGGATTCTCACCCTTTATCCGCAGAGCTTGAAGCGGCAAAATCAGGAATTGCGCTGTACGATCGCACCGCTTGGGGACGCATTGAAGTTGCCGATGTCGATCGACTCTCGTTTCTGCACAATCAAAGCACCAACGATCTTAAAAGCCGCAACCCGGGCGACGGTTGCGATACCGTTTTTGTCACCTCAACCGCTCGCACGATTGATCTTGCAACAGCATACATTTTAGAAGATTCCGTGTTGCTGCTGGTTTCACCGGGAATGACTCAAAAATTGATCACGTTTCTCGATCGCTACATTTTCTTTGCGGATAAAGTGAAACTTGCCGATATCACCGAGCAAACCGCAGCATTTAGCTTGTTGGGTGCTCAAAGTCATGCATTGATTGAAAAACTCGGAGCGGCAGAGTTAGTTAATCAACCGTATGGAGCGCATAAAACCATTCAAATTCAGAATCAAACAGTTCGTATCGCCGTTGGAAGCGGACTTGCGATCGAAGGCTATACGCTAATCACTGATGCAAATTTCCAAAATCAATTTACTGATGTGGTGACGTTAAGCGATTCAGCCTGGGAGCATTTGCGCATCGAACAAGGTCGCCCGATGCCCGGACACGAACTAACAGACGATTACAATCCGTTAGAAGCAGGACTGTGGCACACGATTTCGTTTAACAAAGGCTGTTATATCGGACAAGAAACGATCGCACGGCTTGACGCTTACAAAGGCGTAAAACAGCAGCTTTGGGGCATTCAACTATCGCAACCTGTTGAAGCGGGAACGATCGTGACGTTAGACGATGCAAAAGTAGGCATCGTTACCAGCGTTTCTGACAAAATTGGACTTGCTTACATTCGGACAAAAGCGGGTGGCGTCGGATCGCGGGTGCAAGTGGGTGCAGCGTCAGCAGAAGTGGTGGCAGTGCCTTATCTAACGCATGAAAAGCAAAGTTAGCCTGCAATAAGGCACAAGTGTGACAATAGGACATGTTTTAAAACTCTTTTAGAATTACTGCTGTCCTGCTTTAAACGCAGCGAAGCGTTCTAAAACGCGCCTTACCATCTTCTGCCTTGAGTTCGTAGCCCTGCGCTCATAACCCGCCTAAAATAGAAATTGTTGCCTGTTAAATTCTTCACGCTTTGATTCAAGCCGAGACTTTAGAACTATTAGAGTGGTCGCGTCTTTGTCAGCATTTAGCGACGTTCACTTCGACCAAATTAGGCGCGATCGCCGTTCGCAATCTCCGCATTCCAACCATTCAGTCTGAAACCGAGACGCTACTGGCGCAAACGCAAGAAGTTTACGAGTTAGAAACCAAATTAACAAGCGGTGGATTAAGCTTTGAAGGCATCGAAGATATCGGAGAACCGCTTGAGCGTGCCGCCTTGCAGGGGCTTTTGTCGGGTCAAGAATTGCTGTCGATCGCGACAACGCTTTCCGGTGCTCGAACGCTCAGACGCACGATCGATCAGCAAGACGCTTTTCCAATTTTGACCCAGCTTGTTTCAGAGTTGCGCACTTATCCAGAAATCGAGCAAGAGATTTATCGCTGCATCAACGACGATGGCAAAGTTAGCGAACGCGCCAGCCCGAAGCTAACCGATATTCGAGCCAAACAACGGCAAGCCCGCGATCGCGTCTATGAAATGCTGCAACGCTTAATGCAGCGCAACGCCACCGCAGTTCAAGAACAACTGATCACGCAGCGCGATGGACGCTTTGTGATTCCGGTAAAAGCCACGCATAAAGATGTGATTTCGGGCATTGTGCACGATACCTCGATGAGCGGTGCCACGCTATATGTCGAACCAAATCAAACCGTTCAACTAAACAATCAACTGCGTCAGCTTTTTCGACAAGAACAGGTTGAAGAAGAAGCGGTGCGGCGTGTTTTAACCGAGCAAGTGGCAACAATCAAAGACGATTTAGAACGACTGTTAGCGATTTGCATCACGCTAGATTTGGCGGCGGCGCGATCGCGCTATAGTTTCTGGCTTAAAGCCAATCCGCCCCGGTTCACCACGTCTTCGGAACTCATGGTGCTGCGGCAGTTGCGCCATCCGCTTTTGGTGTGGCAGCAACAGCACGAACAAGGACGATCGGTGGTGCCGATCGATTTGGTAATTCAACCTCAAATTCGCGTTGTTGCCATCACAGGCCCCAACACAGGCGGTAAAACGGTAACGCTAAAAACGCTAGGGCTTGCCGTTCTAATGGCAAAAGTCGGCTTGTTTGTGCCTGCCCGCGAACCTGTCGAATTGCCCTGGTTCGATCAAATCCTCGCAGACATCGGCGATGAACAATCGCTAGAGCAAAGCCTTTCGACGTTTTCCGGTCACATTCGCCGCATTAGTCGAATTCTCGATGCCCTAGCAGCCGAAAATGCAACGATTTCTAACTCGCTCGTACTGCTCGATGAAGTCGGAGCCGGAACCGATCCCACGGAAGGAAGCGCATTAGCGATCGCTTTGCTGAAATACCTTGCCGATCATGCCCGACTGTCGATCGCCACAACGCACTTCGGCGAACTCAAAGCGCTGAAATACGACGACGATCGCTTCGAGAATGCGTCCGTTGAATTTGATGATGTCTCGCTATCGCCTACTTATCGATTACTTTGGGGCATTCCCGGACGATCAAACGCGCTGACGATCGCTCGGCGCTTAGGCATGAAAGAAGACATCGTTCAGCAAGCCCAAAGTCAAGTAGGCGGCGCGTCTGAAGATGTGAATCAAGTGATTGCAGGACTCGAAGCGCAACGCCGCACGCAAGAAACTAAAGCTCAAGAAGCCGCGCAACTGCTGCAACAAGCCGAACGCTTTTACCAGGAAGTGTCAGCCAAAGCCGAACAATTGCGCGATCGTGAACGCGATTTACAGCAAGCGCAAGAACGAGCGGTGCAAGACGCGATCGTGCAGGCGAAATCCGAAATCGCAAAAGTGATTCGCAAACTTCAGCAAGGCAATGTCACCGCGCAAGACGCCCAGCAAGCAACCGACGCGCTCAATCAAATCGCCAATCAACATCTGCCTTCTCGCCAAAAGCCTGTCAAACCAAAACCAGGGTATCGTCCGAAAGAGGGCGATCGTGTGCGAATTCCCCGTTTGGGTCAAACCGCCGAAGTGCTGAGTATTTCCGATGACGATGAACTTGTAGTGCGCTTTGGCTTGATGAAAATGACCGTTCCCATGAGCGATATCGAATCGCTGACTGGCGAAAAAGTCGAAAAACGGCCAGAGCCAGAACCCAAACCAAAAGCTCCCCCGACTCCCCCACCTGCGCCAACTCCCGCACCTGTGATTCGCACCGAGCGCAACACGATCGACATTCGCGGCAGTCGCGTTGCCGATGCTGAAATTGTGCTCGATCGCGCCATTTCCGAAGCTCAAACGCCGATTTGGATTATTCACGGACATGGAACCGGAAAACTCCGGCAAGGTGTGCAGGAATTTCTGCGACGTCATCCACGAGTGGAGCGATTTGAGCTTGCCGATCGCGCCGATGGCGGATCTGGCGTAACGATCGCTTATCCCAAATAACCGTCAAGAAGCGAACCTTTTCAAAGGCTCGCTTCCAGCTTAAACTTTGGCTTCTAGTGATTTAAGAAACTCTGTATTAACGCCCGATTCGCGAGGCAGCGAGATTTTTCCCGTTCGAGCAATCTCACGAATTCCAAACTTGCTCAAAACCTGGACGATCGCAACCATTTTTCCCGGATCGCCAACAACTTCCAGCGTGAGCGAATCTTCTGCTACGTCCACCACTCGCGCCCGAAAAATCTGCGCCAGTTCAACAATCTCCGATCGATGCGAACTTCCTGCATTCACTTTCAGCAGCATCAATTCCCGTTCAACACAAGGAACTTCGGTGATGTCCTGAACTTTGATTACATTAATCAATTTGTAAAGCTGTTTTGTAAGCTGTTCGATGATGCGATCGTCGCCCGGAACCACCATCGTAATACGGGAAACGCCCATCTGCTCAGCCGGCCCAACCGCTAAGCTCTCGATGTTAAATCCCCGACGGGCAAACAGTCCAGCAATCCGAGTCAAAACCCCGGCTTCATCTTCCACCAAAACCGAGAGGGTGTGCTTCATCGCTTTGTACGTCCCGTAATAGTCAATCCTTTTATCCTGCCTTATCCATCGATTAAAGTCCATCGACCGATGCTGCTTTCAACTTAATTTCCTGACAAAATCAGCCGCTAAAACAAACGCTATTCAATTTCCTTGAAACGCAAAATAATTCCTTCTCAAGGTTGATTACATTTGCAGACATCGATCGTTCAATCCAGGATGTACCTCAATTTGGAGTGCAATTTTTATGGGTTGGCTACAACGACTCTTTGGACAGGAAAAGCCGCAAGATCCGCAACAAGCAATTAGTGGTCAGCCTGCTGATACCTCAGTACAAACTGAGGCAATGGACGCAGGACAAACCGACGCTCCGCAGCAAGAACAAATTCCGCCAGAGCGAGTCGGCTTAAATGGCGAATACGATCAAAGCGGTTTGGCAAAGCGGGTTGCGCTTGCGTTTGATGAAGATTCACAGCTTGATGATATTGATACGCTTTGGGTCGCGCAAACAGGCGGAACGGTGGTTTTAAAGGGAAAAGTCCCTAGCCAAGATATTCTCAGCAAAATGGTGGAAGTTGCAAACGGGGTGAACGGTGCCACGTCGGTGGATACGAATCAAGTCGAAGTCGGCTAGTTCTTCTAGCTAACTTTCTAAATGAATATGAGTTCGAGATAACAGGTTGCTTGAATGGAGTCTGAATCGGTTGACGGCAGGTTGTTGCCTCAGACGCGGGCGTGACTCAAGGCGCGGCTACACAAACGAAGTTTCCCTGTGGGGACTAGTCTCTGTAATTGGTTCTTAACCCGATAAAGGCGGGTTTTGTCTGTGTAGCCGCGCCTTCGCGCCCGCTTAACCACAACTGATGTTAGGCTACATTTTTTTACCCAATCCATTCGGTATGAACAAAATGAGCGGGGCGACCCCAATCGTCGTGCACGATCGACACTTCTCGCACTCGAAGATTAAACGGAATTGCGGTTGTGAGATACTGCTGCACCCATCGTCCGAGTTCGGGTGTCAACTGTGCCGCCGTGGTTGCCGCCACGCCTAATCCTAAAAGCTGTTCGATCGGGCTGCGCGGCAAAAGCAAATGAGCGCCAAACACAATCGACGCTGTAAGCAGCATTCCCACCGAAACGTTAGTTCCGCATCGAGGGTGAACGGCAAGATGCCATTCTCCCTTTGTGATTCGCGCGAGTGCCTGACGTGCTGCTCGTCGAATCTCGATCGTGCTCGCTTGACCGTAGAGATAAAATCCTTGTTCGGTTGAAAGCCCGCCGAGCGTGCTGTTATCGTTCCATTCGGGCGGTGCTGAAAAGGGAAGTTGCGCAGGTGCACCGCTCAAAATCCATACGGTTGCGTGCTCTAGCGCGTGGACTTGTCGAGTAATCAATACTTCACGCAATCCAGGAATAAATCCAATTTGCTTGAGTAACTCGGTGTCTTGATGCGCTTGCGGCGTTGGGAAAAGCGATTCCCAAAAATCGAGCGATGCCGTCATGACGTGCAAACTCCGGGACTAGCCCCAGTCAAAAAAGTAATTTTTTCAACTCTAGCGCTTGTTTCCCAAAATCTGGCGAAAGCTGTTGCAATTCGTAGCGCCCGCTTAGCCAAACCAAAAGTGTCGCAGCGCCATTGCCGTTGGAGATCCGGACGGTGCAGACGGACTGCCAACGGTTCGTGCGACTTCTACGCCCCCTTGCTCTAAAATCACGATCGGATCAGAGCCGTTATTCATTTCGATTCGCTTGACTAAAATTTGTCCGTTAGAAAGTCGCTGCCCGACCTGCACATAGCGACTCGTTGCTTCGTTCGGTGCTTTGACGATCGCTTGTGGCACTCCCCGCACGACAATTACGCCCGTTACTTCAACCGATTTTGCCAATGTCGGTTCGGGAAGTGGAGGAAGGGCAGCGATCGCGCTTCCTGGTTTGATCGGGGACTGAGCAATCGGGTTCGGAGCAGGAAGCGGTATTGATGTACTCGGAGCGGGAGCACTTGCGGGTGTTGTTGCTGTCGGTGTCGTAGACGTAATAGGAACTTTGAACGACACGATCGGCGGAATGCTCGAAAACGGATCTTTACCCGTCTTACTGTTAATGCCCGCCTGAACTTGCCGTGCTCGCTCAGATGGATCGGTTGATTGCAGCAAGCCAGCAACGCGAGAAGATTTTTTGCCGTCGTCTTTGGCGGCAACAAGCGGCTTTGAGAATGATTGTGTAGCGGTTGGACGCTTTGCGGTCGGGGCGGGATCGGCGCTGCTCACCGTCTCATCGCCTGCCGAGCATCCACTCATCCAGAGCGCTAATACGCCCGCACACAGTAAAAGCGGTTTTCGTGAGGTTTGCTGATTCATTGCCTATCCCCAATTGACTCCAAATTAGCCTCAACACCTCCAAATACAAGCGCAATGGCTCGATTGGAGAATAGTTTCATTAATGCAAGTATGCCCAGGTTCAATTCTTTACTTGCATCAAGATTGCCTAAAGTCTTAGAACCGATGAAGTCTAAGTTTCTGCAACCATCAAGGTTTGAAGTTTCTCTAGACCTTTTTTGACTTGACGCGAAACCGTCACCGCGCTAATTCCCAATCGTTCTGCGGTTTCGCGTTGAGTTAAGTCGTATAAAAAGACAAACTCTAGAACTTCCCGCGTGCGATTTTCAAGCTGAACGAGCGCTTGCTGAAGCCGAAGTTGATCTTCTTGGGCAAGCTGAAAGCTGCGATAGCGAGCGTCTGGCACTAAATCTCCAAGAAAAGCGCTGCCTTCGTCATCGCCGATCGGCGCATCTAAACTCAGCAAAGCCCGATTTTGAACCGCTAATCGAATTTCATGCCATTCAGAAAAAGGGATTTCCAGCGCTTGTGCGATCTCCCTATCATTCGGAGGGCGTCGATGCGTTGCTTGAAAATCGCGAATCATCCAAACGGCTTGACGCTGCAAAGCTTGCCAACGACGCGGAATTCTCACACACGGGCTTTTGTCGCGCAGATAATGTTGAATTTCGCCCCGGATGTACGGAATGGCAAACGAACTAAAAGCGTGTCCTTTGGCAAGATCAAAGCGCTCGATCGCTCGAATCAACCCGATCGAGCCAACTTGTAGCAAATCGTCGTAACTTTCAGTACATTGCCCCATCCAGTGATGCGCTTCTTTTCTAACCAATCCGATGTTGAGTTCAACTAATCGGTTGCGGAGATTCGACGAGGGTAATTTTTGATAGTCGCGCAGCAGTTGCAGCGTTTCACTCCGGAGGTCACTCACAAGATTAGGCATGACAAAATTCAGTTGGTAGAGCAGTTTTAAGAAATGATTTGCAACGAGTTCTAAGCGCTTAACGGCATCGCTACTAGGTGACTTAGAAGCTGGCAGCGATCGTGCATCAAGTAACAAATCAAACTTATTTTCTGAATAAAATACTTACAACTGAATTTCTACGGAAACGATTGCGCAGTGATTTGCGTCACTTTCTAATTTAATTTTTTGGGTGGTTGTGTCATTCTTTACGTACTTAACGTAACCTGAGTCTCCAACAAAGGCGCACCTGCGGGAAGCGCGAAAGAAACAAACGTTTTGCGGACGATCGGTTTTAGTCCTTCATCCAAAATTTGTTTCTTAGGAGTTCCAGATAACAATCCCAACCCGCCTGGTGAAGGCGCAGCTAATCAAACCAAGTCCGCCAGGCAGACTACACCCAGAATTTATCGCGCATCAACCCGCTTCGGGCGGGTTTTGTTTGTGTAGCCGCGCCTTTAGTCGCTAGGCATTTGCACCAGCGACCCACCCATTCAGGACTTATTCAAGCAATTTGTTATCTCGAACTCACGTTGCTTAAAATCGGAATAAAAAAGGGGCATCATGCCCCTCGTTGGTGTTATGTTCATGAACCCTTAAGTAAACCGAGTAAAACTCGCAGTTTTTAAGCAGTCGGTGCAACTCGTGCGTAGAAAAGTCCGCGAATCTTCACTTCGCTCGCTTCACGAGAACCCATGTCGGTTTCAGAAGGCTGCTCACTTTCAAACGTACCTGCAATTTCACCCGTTGCGTTATCGATCTTGGCAACTTGAAGCGAAATCTTGCCTTTATCTAGCTGAAAGCGCTTAACGTTTTCTTTTCTCAACTCTTCTGCGTCGGCCGACCCAGGCAGCGCCACAGCGTTGTCATAACCTGTCGTCAAACCTCGACCTTTCGGATCAAGAAAGTTAGAAGTCCGGTACGACGGAACGCGAAATTCACCGATTAAATCCGTTGAAGTGTTGATGCTCGATGCTCCAGGCTCGGTGCTTGCCACCAGTCCTTTGATCGTAAACAAAAACGGCACTCGCTCACCACCGGGAAGCTGAACCGTAATTGCTTGGAAATCAATGCCGTCTTCTTCTTCAAACTTCAAGCTGCCATCGGAGTTAGCGGTGAGCGTACCAGAAACAGCATCGATCGACGACGTGAAGCGCGTCATCACTTTTGCAGGAACATATTCTGCTTCACGACGCTTGTTGGTGCTTTCTTCTTTCACAAAATAGGTCGTGGGCTGCAAGCACAAATTCGTAATCGAGTAGGACTTGCCGGGTTCGATCGCGATCGTGCCTCGCGATGTTTCTTCGATTTGCGGGCAACTGTTGGCTAAGCCCGTGCCGCGAATTTGTTCGTAGGTGAGTCCTTCGGTGCTGGCTGCCGGAGCCTCACCACAGGCGGTCAAAACACTCAGGCAAAACGCCAAAAGCGTGACGATAAAAGCGCGATACCTCATGGTCAACCTCAAAGTAATGTAAAAATTCTGTCAGCGTGATTCAGCATTCACTTCTAACCGTTCAAGCAATTCAGATGTATCGCTTGGTAAAAACAGTGAGAAAGGTGTCCTGAACTGCTGTCAGATCTCATGGAATTTCTATAAATTCTGGATAGTTCCTATCAGAACCTCTCATAAGCATTTTACAGACTTTAGTAAACTTTTTAAGAAACCCAATAATGGCGTTTACGACGAACGATCGTGCTTTGTCGGATTACGTTACCTTAATGAAGCTTGCGTGTTTTGGCGATCGATAGTTTGTAGGAACGAATTCATGAGCGACAGTGCAGAATTAATGCAAAAAGTTCACTCGCCCGACCTTGAGGCGCTTGCAACGACGATTCGAGCGTTAGCCAAAGAATCTCGCGACGATAGCTTAATGCTGTTGGCACTCCTGAGAACGCTAGAAAGCTTGCACCGTGAAATCTGCGAAGGACTGTTTCAAGAGTCGTTACCGGATAGTCGCCAGGCGCTTCATGCGCTGCTAAGAGACATCGAAACGACGGGCGGATGGCCGTATATTCATCGAATGCGGCTTCAAGATTTTATGAAAAACTTGCTGATTGATGACGATTACTTAGAAACTGGGGAATGAATAAGAAGCGCCGAAAACTAAATCAGCTTTCGGCGCAGGAATAATATTCGGTTTCTTATTCGTCTTTTGTAGTACGGCTTGCGGTTTGGATATAGAGAATCAGCAAAAACACGCTGGGAACTAAAACAAACAAAATCGACGCGATAAAACCCAAATCATTTACTTGCATAGAGTCAGACCCCCGCTAAACACAGCATCATTACTCTTCAGAATACCACTAAGGTTTGGTCTTGACGCTGACGGCTCCGTTTACAAGCGCTTGGCAGGCAAAACGGTAAGTGGCAGGCTTTTTCTTTAATTTACGCTCTTCAAACGGCGTGCGCGGCGATAGGTTTTCCATTCCCTCGACGATTTCTACAATGCAAGTTCCGCACTGCCCGTAGCCGCCGCAGTTCATCATTTTTCCCCTGAAGGTGTAAATATCTACACCGTTTTCGATCGCTTTAATGCGTAAATTCGCACCGTTGGCGGCAACAACTTCTTTGCCTTCTTTTACAAAGTTAATACTTGCCGATCGAAACGCAGGCTTCGGCGGTTCGGGCATCGGTTCCGGCTCCACAGCAGAAAGGTCAACGGATTGAAGATCGGCGTCGGTTGGCTGCATAATCTCCTCGCTGGAAGAACAAACGGGACAGGGTTTCGATGACAAAAAATCCTTTTCTTAGTTGTACCTTATTTTGTGAACAATTAAGAATAATTAAGCAGTCTGTTACACCTATCAATATAATCTTGGAATTGTATTGATTCGCTTGCAATCGCCTCTCACTCTGGTTACACTTCTTTATACACTTTCATTTTTACCGATGCATAGTCAGACCGGGGTTTAAGCGGGTTTAAACGGCGCAAAACCAGGAATGGCGCAGTTACGGGTTGCTTTGTCTGGTAGAGTTATCAGTACTGGCACTTTAACAAAATGCTGAGAGAAGCGTTGCAGTAGACGTAATTTACAGGAGGAGAGTAGTCAATGGGACTACCCTGGTACCGCGTACACACCGTTCTCGTGAATGATCCGGGACGGTTGATTGCGACTCACCTAATGCACACCGCACTGGTCGCGGGTTGGGCAGGATCGATGGCGCTTTATGAGCTGGCGATTTTTGACCCAAGCGATCCAGTTCTAAACCCGATGTGGCGACAAGGCATGTTCGTACTGCCATTTATGGCACGTTTGGGCGTGACGTCATCGTGGGGCGGTTGGAGCATTACCGGAGAGTCGGTTTCTGATCCGGGCTTCTGGACGTTTGAGGGCGTTGCGGTTGCCCACATTGTTTTATCGGGACTGTTATTTTTAGCGGCTTGCTGGCACTGGGTTTACTGGGATTTAGAACTCTTCAGAGATCCCCGGACTGGTGAGCCTGCGCTTGATTTGCCGAAAATGTTCGGGATTCACTTATTTTTGTCGGGCTTACTTTGCTTCGGATTCGGTGCGTTCCACTTGACTGGATTGTTTGGTCCGGGAATGTGGGTGTCTGATCCGTTCGGGGTGACCGGGCACGTTCAGCCAGTAGCTCCTGAATGGGGGCCGGCCGGATTTAACCCGTTTAATCCGGGTGGCGTTGTGGCGCACCATATCGCAGCCGGAATTGTCGGAATTATTGCTGGATTGTTTCATCTCAGCGTTCGTCCTCCAGAGCGACTTTATCGCGCTCTGCGGATGGGAAACATCGAGACGGTGCTTTCGAGCAGTATTGCCGCAGTGTTTTTTGCGGCGTTTGTGGTTGCAGGAACGATGTGGTACGGGAATGCTACAACTCCGATCGAGCTATTTGGTCCGACTCGCTATCAGTGGGATAGCGGCTACTTCAAACAAGAAATCGAGCGCCGTGTGCAAAATACGGTTGCCGATGGCGGTAGCTTGACCGAGGCTTACGGTCAGATTCCTGAGAAGCTGGCGTTTTATGACTACGTAGGCAACAGCCCCGCTAAAGGGGGTTTGTTCCGCACGGGTCAAATGAACAAAGGTGACGGGATTGCTCAAGCATGGCTTGGACATCCAGTATTCACCGACAGCGAAGGTCGCGAACTGTTTGTGCGTCGCTTGCCGAACTTCTTCGAGAACTTCCCGGTGATTCTGCAAGACGCTGATGGCGTGATACGAGCGGATATTCCGTTCCGTAAAGCGGAATCAAAGTATAGCTTTGAGCAAGCGGGCGTCAAAGCGAGCTTTTACGGCGGTGCTTTGGATGGTCAAACCATTACCGATCCGGCGGCAGTAAAGCGTTATGCGCGGGCTGCTCAGTTGGGTGAGCCGTTTGAGTTCGATCGTGAAACCTTGAACTCTGACGGGGTGTTCCGCACCTCGCCGCGAGGCTGGTTTACGTTTGGTCATGCTGTATTTGCGCTGCTGTTCTTCTTTGGTCATATCTGGCACGGTTCGCGAACCATCTTCCGCGATGTGTTTGCGGGGGTCGATCCGGATCTGTCTGAAGATCAAGTCGAATGGGGACGCTTCCAGAAGGTCGGTGACAAATCGACGCTTCGTAAGGAACCCGTTTAAGCAGTTTGAAACCGCTAAGCGATCTGTGATAAATCGCTTAGCGGTTACTTGATAGACTTTATATACGATCGTTAGGACACAACCGACATGGAAGCCGTTGCATATATTCTGATTCTTGCTTTAGCGATTGGGGTACTCTTTTTTGCGATCGCCTTTCGGGAACCGCCTCGGATCGGCAAGTAAACGGACATAAGTTTGTGAATAGCCTGTCTGGTTCTCGCTAGGCAGGTTATTTTTTATGATTTGATTTACGATCTGGATTGTTCTTGGTGGTTGTTGCGCATCGTGAGTGTTTCTTCGTCGCGTCAAGCGGATTCTTCGACTCGGTATCGAATTCGGGCAGTGCAGCCGCAGGATTTGTACGAAATTGCGGGAATTTTAGTGGATAGTTTTCCACTGACTCCACCGTTTTTGCCGTGGCTGAATCCGATTATTCGCATGGGGATTCACGAAGATTTGCGGGGGCGACTGAGGGCGGCGGCTCCGAACTATGTTTGTTTAGTGGCGATCGATACGACACAGCCCGTCGATCGCACGGCGCATTTAGTTGGAACGGTTGAAATTGGAACGCGCAGCGCAAATCCGTGGCAGCCGAACACGAACCAATACATTTATTTATCGAATTTGGCGGTCAGGCAAGAGACGCGGCGGCAAGGCATCGCTGAAAAACTGTTGCAGGTGTGTGATCAGTACGTGACGGATTGGGGATTTCGAGAAATCTATCTTCACGTTTTAGAAACGAATGAGCCAGCAAAACAGCTTTATTTCAAAGCAGGGTACCAGATCGATGAAGTGCAGCCAAGCTGGAATTCGTTTTTGTTTGGGCAGCCGAAGCGATTGTTTCTAAAAAAAGACTTGCGATCGGTTGCAACTGAATCAACGCTTTAGAAGCTTTAACTTTTATAGATAGTTTTCATAAACGCTGAATTGTTACGGGTAGGCTGTGGAAAACCTGCGATTTTTTGTGGAAAACTTTGTGGGAAACCTGTCAAAAACTTCGATCGACTCGTGGAAAACTTGAATCATAATGAATCGAAGCTCTAGTTTTTCACAAGTTTTCCACAGATTGCTTGAAAATGAATCGCCTGCAATTAATGAAGTTCAGCAGTTTTCCACATTTTCCACAGCATAAATAATTTGTTTGCAAAGCATTAAAGCGATAATCGTTAATCTTGCTGGACTGTAAAAAAATCGCTTTAAATTCTAGTAGATCGAATTCGAGAAGGATGCTACGATGCTCAAACAAGTCCGAAACGCTAGATATGGAATTCCGCTTCTAGTATTCCGCTTCATGTAGAGTAAACGCTTTTCCACAACCTTGTCCTATCGCACAGTACACGTCCTATGAAATTGGTTTGCGCCCAAAATCACCTAAACGCTCATTTGTCCCTTGTTAGCCGTGCGGTGTCTTCGCGTCCGACTCATCCGGTATTAGCAAACGTTCTAGTGAGTGCCGACTCGACGACGCAAACGGTTCGACTGAGCGCCTTTGATTTGAGTCTAGGAATTCAAACGAGTTTTCCGGCTCGTGTCGAAGAAAGCGGAACGTTGACGCTTCCAGCTAAGCTTTTGAGCGATATTGTGTCGCGCCTGCCTGACGGTGATATTACGCTTGAGAATGGCGCAAATCATGTCACGACGCTAACTTGTGCTTCAGGGCAGTATCAAATGCGCGGCATGGGAGCTGAGGAATTTCCTGAACTGCCGACGATCGACGAAGGCGGAAGCGCTCATTTATCAGCAGATGCCTTGATCGATGGACTGCGTGGATCGCTGTTTGCTTCGAGTGCGGACGAAACCAAGCAAGTATTAACTGGTGTTCATTTAACGCTGCAATCCGACGGTTTAGAATTTGCTGCAACCGATGGGCATCGTTTAGCCGTTGTAAATACGATCGATGAGAAAGATTCAACGGCCGCGAACGAAGAAGCTCAGTTTGACGTCACGGTTCCGGCGAAAGCTTTGCAGGAATTGATCAAAATGCTCGATCGACAAGGCAGCAGCTCGGTTGATGTGAAATTTGATCAAGGTCAAGTCGTGTTTGAATGGACGGATCAGCGTTTGACGAGCCGCTTGCTCGAAGGGCAGTACCCGAACTATCGCCAGCTTGTGCCGCGTCAGTTTACGCATCAAATGACTGTCGATCGACGGTTATTTCTAAGCGCGTTAGAGCGAATTTCCGTTTTGGCAGATCAAAAAAACAACATCGTAAAGCTTCAGCTTGATGACCTAACGCAACAGCTCACGCTCTCGGTTGATGCTCAGGATGTGGGAAGCGGACGAGAAGCAGTTCCGGCCCAAATTTCCGGTGACAGTTTAGATATTGCCTTTAACGTGCGGTACTTGCTTGATGGATTGAAAGCAATTAACACCGCAGAAGTACAGATGCAGTTAAACACGGCAACCAGTCCCGCCGTGCTGTCACCGTTGGGAAGCTTGAAAATGACTTATCTAGTGATGCCCGTGCAAGTGCGGAGTTGATTCATGACGTATTGCCTCGGAATATTGACCGAAGCGGGGTTAGTCATGGCGGCCGACTCTCGCACCAACGCGGGAGTCGATTACATTTCGACGTATCAGAAATTATTTAATTTCTCGATCGACGACGATCGCGTTCTCTTGCTTTGTGTCTCCGGGAATTTATCGATTACGCAATCTGTGTTGACGCTGATGCAGCGCGATATTCAAACTAAACGAGAAGTCAGTTTGCACACGCTTCCAAGTTTGTATGAAATCGCGCAGTACGTTGGTAACAAGATTCGGGACGTTCAAGATCAAAATCGTCCGTGGCTTGAGAAAGACGGAATTGATTCGCAGTGCACGCTTTTGCTCGGTGGGCAAATTCAAGGAGAAGCGCCGGAGCTGTATATGATTTACAGTCAAGGCAATTTTATTCAAGCCTCAAAGGAAACGCCGTTTCTTCAGATCGGAGAAGCGAAGTATGGAAAACCAATTCTCGATCGCGTATTGTCGTTTGGAATGCCGATCGCGGCGGCGGCGAAATGTGCAGTTTTATCGATCGATTCAACGATGAAATCAAACATTTCGGTTGGCCCGCCGATTAGTTTGGTGATGTATGAAGCGGACAGCCTGCGCGTGAAATACCACGTTACGCTGAATCCGAACGCGCCATACTTAACAAAAATTCGCCAGCAGTGGGAAACCTCGCTCAACGAAGCGGTTGAGCAAATCCCGAATGTGGATTGGGAGCATTATTTAAATAGTGACCGCTAAAACAGCGTTATGCGCAAGATGATGAGTCGATCGACTTTCTACAATAGAGAGACTTGCAGCAGAGTCAAATTGTGAAAAAACGAGTCACGCTAACGTTTCCGAAACGATCGGTTCAAATGCCCGTCACGTACCGATTGGCGAAAGATTTTAACGTCGCGGCAAATATCATTCGTGCTCAGGTCGCTCCGAATCAAATTGGAAAGCTAGTTGTAGAGCTATCCGGAGACATTGATCAGTTAGATGAAGCGATCGAGTGGATGCGATCGCAAGATATCAGCGTATCGTTTGCGAGTCGGGAAATCACGATCGACGAAGACGTTTGTGTGGATTGTGGATTGTGTACGGGCGTTTGTCCGACTGAAGCGCTAACGCTCGATCCGCAGTCGTTTCGATTAACGTTTACACGATCGCGCTGTATTGTGTGTGAACAATGTATCCCAATTTGTCCAGTTCAAGCGATTTCAACGAATTTTTAGCCATGAATACAAACTTAGTGGATTCAATCGTGCAATTAGTTCGATCGCTCTCAAAAGAAGAACGAGATTTATTAGAGGAAAAGCTATTTTTTGATTATTCAGAAACTACCGCGCAAGATTTAATCGAGGTAGCCCAATCTATTGGATCGTTTGATTTCTTAGAAAATGAACCAGATCTCTATACTCTTGAGGACGGAGAAGCGGTTTTGTGAAAAAAGGCGACATTGTTCTTGTTCCATTTCCATTCACTGATTTAAGTCAATCAAAACTAAGACCTGCAATTGTTTTGTGGAACGATCAGAGCGGTAATGACGTTACTGTGTGCTTTATTTCATCTCAGAATTTAAGCAATCTACGGGCAGATGAATTTATTCTAGATCCCACTGATGCAGAGTTTCAAAAAACAGGACTTAAACTAATTTCTAAAGTTCGAGTTACAAGACTGGTTACGCTTGAACGGCGATTAGTGCTCAGGCGCTTAGGTTGCTTAGGAACTGAACAAATTCAGAAACCCAACACAATTTTGATTCATGTATTTGAGCTTAGCTAAGCAGCCTGCCTCAGATGCTTTGAAGAGATCGCACTGTTTCATGTTTTAAACCGCCTGTAATGATGTCAGATTGGCTCTACTTCCTGAAAGGCCAATCAGCAGCACGATTCTAATCCTGGTGCTTCAACAACTTTAACGTCATTCAATAACTTTTGATTTTGAACTAAAGTGATGCTCGGCTTTGTACTGCTAAATTGCAGCACTGTAGTAGAAAGTAAATAGTTAGCGTTTCGGTTTGCATCACCCGAGTAAGTGACAATATGCAGATTAGATTGATTCCGCTTTTGATGGCTACACAAGTCGAAATTCTTTCATCGCAGGCAGAAAATTTTTGTTTTCATGGCTCGATCGACTGAGCTTAATCAGCGCGAATCGCTGCAATGGCGTTAATGTTTCCCATTGTGTTACTTCTAGCGTTGCGCCGATTTCTTTTGCTTTTTGTGCAACGCTTTCGGGAATTGTTTTTGGGTCGTTCCAGGGGGGATGCGGATCGATCGCTAAATCCGTTGCAGTTTCACCTGTGCGCAGTTCGACCAAATCATAAAGCTTTTTTCGATAAGCGTTGATTTCGGTGCCCGTGGTGCAAGGGGCATCGATCAGGAACTGTCGATCGTCGTTGTTAAATTTATTCCATTGATGCAGTTGAAGCTTGACGCCGCAGGTATCCAACTTCAATCGGACCTGCATCGGAACACAGCGCAGTGAATCAACAAAATCAGATTCAAAATCAAAAAACTGAGTCATTTTAATGATTACTTTTTGGAGCAACTTTACGAATAATCAAATAACTAATCGACAGCGATAAAACAGCAACGCCCAGCGCAACTAAATCAATTCCAGATGTTTTTTCAAGGTCAAGAATAATAATCTTTCGAGCAACCGCAATCAAAGAAGTCACAATAACTAACTCTACTTGAATCACATGCTTTTTCAAGTAGGCAGTGATATTTTCTAAAATTTCAAACGCAATTAAAACGTTGAGAAATAATCCGAAAATCGTAAATAAAACTTTCGCGGAGTAATCATACGGCGATGGCGTCGTCAACTCCGTCACTAAAAACGCTCCGAGCTGATAAACAGCCAGCAAAATCACGATCAGCATCATGATTGAAAGCAATTTAGAGACCCAGCCTTCGATTCGACTCAGAAACGCGAGAAATGATTCGTCGCGTAGCGCATGTCGAACTTGCTTTGATAAATGCCGAATCGATCGCATCTCAACTCCACTCGATTGACTCACTAGCGTTGAGCATACTAAGCCGTGTGAACCTGAGTAAAGCGAATCGTGCCCTTTGTAACATGAAGGCTTTTTGGCTCAGCAATCGATCTCAATCTATATCTATGATTTTGCTGGGTTGCGTTTCCACTCGCTTAATCCGCGTCCCAAAATAGCAAACAAAACGAGTGTTCCTTGAATTACGCCGGATAGCGACGATTCGAGATTGAGATCGAGCGGAAGTTGAAGACTACCAATATTAAGAGCGCTAAAAAAGAACGCGATCGGTAAAATAAACCAAGCGTTCATGCCCGATAGCATCGCGACCAGCAGCGCCAAGTAACCGAGACTGCTTGAAATATTGGGAATCAAGCGATGAAATACGGCCAGAACTTGCAGCGCTCCAGCGATTCCGGCAAATCCGCCGCAAATCGCAAAGGCGCTCAGCAGTTGCCGAATTGAAGGAATGCCCAATACATAAGCAGCGCGAAGATTCTGACCGACTGCCCGCAGGCGCAAGCCAAAATACGTCCCGCCCAGAACGACGATCGTGATGGCGATCGACGCGATCGCAATGAACAGCGCGATCGGGCTTGCATCAGTATCGCCAAAGGTCGGAAGCCAAAGCGATTCAGGAAACTGCTCAGTACCGCTCATCGACGCCACGCCTTCACGCTTCCACGGCCCAAAAATAAGATACAAGGCAATTCCATCTGCGAGAAAGTTTAAACCCAGTCCAGCAAAAATCTCGTTGATGCGTCCGTACACGTTCAAGACGCCTGCAAATAAGCCCCACAAAACACCCCCGATTCCTCCGGTCAAAATTGCCAGGAAAATGACGATCGCGGGCGGTAAGGCGTCCTGCGTTAATCGCATCATAAACGTCGCTGCGATGGCACCAAACGCAATTTGTCCTTCAATGCCAAGATTATATAATCCTGCTGTAAAGGTAAATAGTAAACCACCTGCACACAGCAACAACGGTGCTAACGTTGCGATTACTCGCGCAAACTGTCCTGATGTACCAAAGGCTCCCGTCCAGATTTCAGAAATCACAGCGCTAGGTGATGCGCCAACGAGTAGAATCACGATCGCGATAAACACAAGCGAAACCGCAACAGAACCCACTTGATAATAAACAGTTTTGTTAATCATGAAACGATTGGCGATTGTACTTCGATAAATCGACCCCCGATTAGCTGTCCGAGCTGATCTACGGTTAATTTTGACGCCTCGATTGGCTCGGAAACTCGGCCGCCGCTAAACACTAAAACGCGATCGCTATACTGCATGATTTCGTCTAAATCCGACGACATAAATAAAATCGTCGTTCCGGTTTGACAGCGTGCAATCAGTTGCTGCCACACCCACAGCGTTGATTCGATGTCTAGTCCGCGTGTTGGATGCTCCATTAATACAAGATTCAACGGAACGGGTAATAAAGCAAGCTGGGTGCGCTGTTGATTACCACCCGACAGGCGATCAACATGCGTATTTGGCTTTCCGCGAATGTTGAACGTCGCGATCGACTGTACCGTTTGCTTCAGTGTGTCTTTCCAATCGATAAACAGCTTTTTCGGCGGATTGCGTAATACAACGTGTTCTTGAATCGATAAACCAGTCACTAAACCATCTTTTAAACGATCGGCCGGTAAATACCCGATGCCATGTCGTAAGTATTCAGGATACGGTTTCTGCGTCATGTCGACCGCATTCACGATCATGCGTCCGCTTGCGGCTCGCTGCAATCCAGCACACAGCAACAGCAAGAGTTGCTGACCACTGCCTTCGAGTCCGGCAAGTCCGATCACTTCGCCTTTGTAAGCAACCAGATCGCCAAGCAGCAGCGTGAGTCGATCGCTTTGGATTCTGACGTCGTTTAACTCCAGCATTGGCTCTGATTGGCGCGTATTCGGTTTAATCGGCGGTGCTAGTTCACGACCGAACATCAAATCGATTAGCACAGCATCCGGGCAGGGAATTTCAGCATTGCCGACGACTTTTCCTTGACGCATTACGGTTACACGATCGCACAGTTGCTCGACATCTTCGAGCTTGTGTGACACAAAGATTACTGATTTACCTTCAGCCGCTAAGCGTTTTGCGGCATCAAACAACGCAATTTTTTGTG
>CAXUFL010000004.1:0-156608 GCA_964250455.1 uncultured bacterium | reverse complement strand
GACCGGATTGGAATATCAGCTTGTTTCACTACCGCAATCACGGAGCCGACTACGGACGAATCGTCATCGGAACGCAAGTTCCATCAACTGAGATGGAAGATTGGCAAGCGTTTTTGGAGACGATCGGCTATCGCTATTGGGATGAAACCCACAACCCCGCTTATAAATTATTTTTGGCGTAAGGTGCCGATCGATATTCCCCTACAATGCTGTAGGTAATGACTTTTCGCTTGGAGAACCGCAGTGGATTTATCGCGCATTCCGGCCCAACCCAAACCGGGCTTGATTAACGTTTTGGTTGAGATTCCCGCAGGCAGCAAAAATAAGTATGAATTCGACAAAGACCTCAATGCCTTTGCGCTCGATCGCGTTCTGTATGCCTCGGTGATGTATCCGTTTGATTACGGCTTTGTGCCGAATACGCTTGCCGATGATGGCGATCCGCTCGATGGCATGGTGATTATGGATCAGCCCACTTTTCCGGGCTGTGTGATTGCAGCCCGTCCGATCGGCATGTTGGAAATGATCGACGGCGGCGATCGTGACGAAAAAATTCTGTGCGTACCCGACAAAGATCCGCGCTATGCCAATGTGAAGTCGCTCAGCGATATTGCGTCTCACCGCTTAGATGAAGTCGCTGAATTCTTCAAAACCTACAAGAATCTTGAAAAGAAAGTCACCGAAATTTTAGGCTGGCAAGATGTGGATAAAGTTTTGCCCCTAGTTGAGCAGTGCATCAAAGCTTACACTTAAATCTACGTAAAAAGACGTAATTTGTACAAAGCTTAGGAAAATTCCTGAGCTTTTTTTGTGGACAAGTCTACAATTCAAATCAACTTGGTACTCGATTGATTGGGCTGGGTAGCATAAAAAGGAACAAAGCTAACGATTTCTACGCCAGCTTGCAGCGCGATCGCACTCAAGCAGAAGTCGTTGCCTTGTGTGGGTTTGGAGTATTTCTCGATCGCCCGTAACAAAAAATACGCTACGGCGATTTCTATAGACGCTTACAGCAACCGTAAATTCTAATCATGAGCCAGTCTTCGGAATTTCTTATTCAGTTTTGGGGCGTGCGCGGTAGCATTGCCGTTCCCGGTAGCGAAACCGTCCGCTACGGTGGCAATACCTCTTGTGTAGAAATGCGCGTAGGCGGTAAGCGGTTAGTTTTTGATGGCGGCACAGGGTTACGAGTGCTCGGAAAAAGCTTGCTCAAGCACATGCCCGTCGAAGCCTACCTGTTTTTCTCGCATTCGCATTGGGATCATATTCAAGGCTTTCCGTTTTTTGTGCCTGCCTTTGTTCCGGGTAATCGCTTTCACATTTACGGAGGCATTGCGCCAAACGGGGCCACAATGGAGGAACGCCTCAGCAATCAAATGCATCACCCCAATTTCCCCGTTCCGATGCAGATTATGCAGGCCGATCTTAAGTTCTACGATGTCACGGTCGGGGATGTAATTACGATCGACGATATCCACATCGAAACCGGACGCTTAAATCATCCCAATACGGCGATCGGCTATCGGATTACATGGCAAGGCAAAACGGCGGTATATGCCACCGACACCGAGCATTACCCCGATCGCATCGACGAAGATTTGGTGTATCTCGCTCGCGATGCCGACGTGCTGATCTACGACGCTTGCTACACCGACGAAGAATACTACGATCTCAAGTCGCCTAAAATCGGTTGGGGACATTCAACTTGGCAGCAAGCGATCAAGGTTGCCCAAGCGGCGAGCGTGAAAAAAGCGGTGATGTTCCACCACGATCCAAATCATGACGATGATTGTTTAGACGCGATCGAAGCCCAAGTGCAAACCGCGTTTCCAAATAGCTTGCTTGCCCGCGAAGGCATGATTCTTCCGGTTGTTTGACATAACTCCGCGTTGTTGCTGCACTGCGTCGAGAAACGGAATTTCCCGCCGACTCGGTTAAACTATCAACGGCTTGCGTTTGTTCTAACAAAATCCCAACCATTCCCCTCGATTAGTGAAATTACTTCTCTTAACCTGAGTTCCGGATAGGAATCGCTCGGCGACTGCGATTCGCGGCGCACATTGCCTGCAGATCTGCGGCTCATCGGTTCCTTCGGAGTTGCGCTTTGCGCGAATTCCAGTTCTTGATCAGTCCCACTACCAAAATTTATCGCTCCTGAACCCGCCATTAGGCGGGTTTCGTCTGTCCAGCCGCACCTTTCGCCAGGCTTAACCGGAACTCACGTTCCATTTTGCGTGATTTTACAAAACACGTCACTTGGAAAAGATTTGCAGCACTTCTGCAAAAATGCACGCTTGAATAAAAAAGTGCACTCTTCGATTTGTAGAATGCACTAAAACAAGCTCGATTTAACAACTTCGCTAACAGTTTCTTAAACGAGTCATTTGCACCACTAAATCATCGATCACCGGACGAATTCGAGAAGCGTAGTCATTGGAATTGACAATCACGCTGAATACAAGCGGTGAATAGCCCGGTGGCGTTACGTAACCAGAAAGGGAAACAGCACCGGAAATAGTTCCGGTTTTAGCAGAAACAATGCCTTGCGCCGTAGTGCCTCGAAAGCGATTACTCAACGTTCCACTCACGCCAGCCACAGGAAGCGATCGGCGAAAAATCGCCGCATTTGGACTAAGTGCCATTCCCTGCAACGTTTGAACAAACGCTTCTGCACTGGCGCGGTTACGATCAGCAAGCCCAGAACCATCAACCATTGTGTAACGGCTAGAATTTACGCCCATTTCGCTTAAAGTTGCCTTCACTACTGCAACACCGCTACTCGTACTATCTGCACCGGGGTTTTGCAAATGACCTAAGGTCTTGAGCAAAGCTTCTGCATAAGCGTTATCACTCTCCTGATTCATTGTGTAAAGCAAGCTCGACAAGGTAGGCGAAACAACCGAGGCAAGTTCAACTTCTCCAAGCGGGGCGGGTGTGCGTTTCACTAAGGTAGATTGAACCACTTTAATTCCAGTTTTGGTTAAGTTGTTGCGGAACTCTCTGACAAAATAATTGCCCGGATTCGGAACCGCACCTTCATAAACGTTGTTGGAATTCAGCATCAAACTATTGATCGGGGCGGCGTAACCTTGACCCCGATCGTCGGCGCTCCAAAACGGGTTAAACGAGGCACCCTGAAACACGGTGTCATCACCGATTAGTAATTTAACTTGACGCACTCCCCGCGATCGTAGTTGTTGAGAGAGTGCTGTAAGCTGCGCAGTATCAAGGCTCGGATCGCCTTGACCGATCACACGCAGCGTTGCCAGATCGGGATCAGCGCTATTGCCAAACACCGGAGTCCGAAAGCGGAATTGAGCGCCCAGTTTAGTGAGCGCGGCGGCACCTGTGAAAAGTTTGTTGTTAGAAGCTGGAATTAGTTGAAGCGTGGCGTTGCGATCGTAAAGATTTTGACGCGCACCCAAAGCGCCTTGGGTTTGCACTAAGACGCTCCAGCGAGCGGGAAGCCGATTGACAATGCGATCGGCAACGCTCTCAAACTGAGCCGGACAAATTCCGGCGGGCTGAGCGGTGGCAGGAATAGCGGACGCGATCGAAAATACGGTTGTGACGGCACAAGCGAAAGAAGCAAACTTCATAAATGGCAGATTTCCGGGTAAACCGATTCAACGGCATTGACTGTAATGACGCTGAATTTGTTGCCAGTTTACATGCTCATTTTTAACATGCGATCGATCGGTTGCAAAGCGGCGATTCGAGTGGCTTCAGGAAGGGTAATTTCAGGCGTGCGGTCTTTCATCGCAAGATACAGCTTTTCGAGCGTGTTCAGACGCATGTGAGGACATTCGTTACAGGCGCAATTATTAAGGGGGGGTGCAGGAATAAATTGCTTTTCTGGAGCGGCTTTTTGCATTTGGTGAATGATGCCCGGTTCGGTGACGACGATAAATGAGGAACGATCGCGCTTTTGGCAATAATTCAGCAACGCCGTGGTTGATCCGATGTAGTCGGCATAGCGCAAAATTGCCGCTTCGCATTCTGGATGCGCGATCACTTCGGCGTCAGGATGCTGCATTTTAAGCTGCACCATTTTCTTTTCAGAAAATGTCTCGTGAACAATGCAGCTTCCTTGCCACAGCACCATCTCGCGTTTAGTTTGCTGCATCACATATCGACCCAGATTACGATCGGGCGCAAAGATAATCGGTTGCTCTACGGGAATCTGCTGCACGATTTTTACGGCGTTGGCGCTGGTGCAGATAATATCGCTCATCGCCTTGATGTCTGCGGTGCAATTTATGTAAGAAATTACCAAATGATCCGGGTACTTTGCTTTGAATTTAGCGAACTCTTCCGGAGGGCAGCTATCGGCAAGTGAGCATCCCGCATTGAGATCTGGCAGCAAAACGAGCTTGTTAGGATTGAGAATTTTTGCGGTTTCTGCCATAAAGTGAACGCCTGCAAACACGATTACATCCGCATCGGTTTGTGCTGCTTGCTGAGACAATCCAAGCGAATCGCCCAGGTAATCTGCGACATCTTGAATGTCTGGGTCTTGATAGTAGTGCGCCAGAATAACGGCATTGAGTTCGCGTTTTAGATCGGCGATCGCGCCAAACAAATCGCGCGGTAAAGAAGGTTTAGTCGGTGCAAAAGTGGTAAACACAGGACTCGATCGAGGAAGTGAAGGATTTCATCAATTATAGTTCAAATCACCAAAATTAGAAGATTCTTTTTGCTAAATTCAACCAACACTAAACGTCTTGCATGGCGAAAACTTGATTGGCTGAGCGATCGAAGGTAGGAATAATGCTCGATCGAGCTGGCTCATCGCCCTGAAAAACCCGATCTTCGTATAATCCATCAATCCATTCACAAACCGTAACTTGAAGCGTTTCAGGATCGATAATCCAATACTCAGCAATCCCACGGGCAGCGTACTCGGTGCGTTTGTGGCGGTAGTCGCGATTGCGGTTTGCCGTACCGGGAGAAACGATCTCAATGACGATCGCGGGTGCTGGCATATCGTAAGTGATCGTGGCGCGTCTCGCTCCATCTAGCGCTATTTTCGATTCTTCGGTATGAACAAGCAGATCAGGTAAGCGGCATCGGGCCCGTTTGCCTAAAGTTTGGATCTCGGTTCCAATCGCAAGTAAAGCGATCGGCACGTGCTTTGCTAACTCAAAAAGCAGTCCACGGGCAATTTTAGTATTTCCAGTTGATTCAGGTGGCATTTCAACGAGTTCACCGTCTACTAATTCATAACGGGTATCCGTCCCGTCATCATACGCAAGATAGTCCTCGAACGTGAAATACTTAGTTTGTGGCTCGATTGATTGCGTCATAATGCCTCCACAGCGCTTTTCTTTAAAGCTTACTCGAAGGCGTTGAAGAAGGTGAGGGAGATGGAGAAGGTGAAGCGGATGCGGTTGGAGAAGGTTGCGGTTTTGTTTCTGTCACCACTAGCGGAATGCCATTACTGGTTGATCGCTCCGATTCAACAATTTGTCTGGGATTTGTTTTGGCTTGGATTTGAGCGGTGGCTAAATTGCGCTGATACTCGATTAGTTTGGGCTGAATGCGGGCAACTTTGGCGACGGGTTTGAGCAGGTCGATCGCTCGCTTCCACTGCTCGATCACCAAGCTCCAATCTTCTTTAGATTGCGCCGATCGACTCAGACTGACTGCGCCGATCGCTTTATCTTCTGCCTGCGCTAAAATCTGGCTGATTTCGGTTTCAGATAGCTTTGCTCCGGGTTTCGGCACGATTCGAGCAGGAATCGCTGAACGAAGTTCTGGGACTGAAGACGGTTGCACAAGGACATAGCCTTGTTTTTCGTAAGGCATCGGCTCCACGGGGCGGGCTGGTTCATAGCTGTAGATTTTGGTGGGGAGCGGACTACAGCTTACGAGTAAACCGAGAAGCACAAAGAATAGAGGCTTTGTCAACATGGGAATAAGCTCAACTTGACCGAGATTAGAATGCCTTACTCGTATCCGTGGATCGCACCGTCGCGTTAAAATTTCTTAAGGAAACTGTCAGTAGGATTGCAGAATGCGCGTTGCGATCGTTGGAGCGGGTTTAGCTGGGTTAGCGGCCGCCGTGGAATTAGTCGATGCAGGTCACGAAGTTGAGATGTTTGAATCTCGATCGTTTGTGGGTGGAAAAGTGGGCAGTTGGATCGATGCCGACGGCAACCACATCGAAATGGGTCTGCACGTATTTTTCAACAATTACTACAATTTGTTCGCGCTGATGAAAAAGGTGGGCGCATACGAAGAACTATTGCCCAAAGAGCACGTTCATACGTTTATCAATCGCGGCGGTGAAACGGGACTGCTCGATTTTCGGTTTTTGTTGGGCGCACCGTTTCATGGATTAAAAGCATTTTTCACAACCGGACAGCTTACGATCCAAGACAAATTGCAGAACGCGATCGCGCTGGGTACGAGTCCGATCGTTCCAGGACTTGTAAACGTTGATTTCGCCATGAAAATGATTCGCGATCTCGACGGAATCAGCTTTGCCGATTGGTTTCGCAGTCACGGCGGATCGCAAAATAGCCTTAAGAAAATGTGGGACCCGATCGCGCTCGCGCTCGGCTTTATTGATACCGAAAATATTTCGGCTCGCTGTATGCTGACGATTTTTATGATGTTTGCCTCGAAAACCGAAGCATCGCGGTTAAATATGCTGGCTGGATCGCCTGCACGGTATTTGAGTAAACCGATCCTGGATTACATCGAGTCAAAAGGCGGCAAGCTTCATTTGCGGCGGCAAACACGCCGGATTTTATTTGAAGGCGAAGGAGAAAACACGAAAGTTACCGGATTAGTGGTTGCAAACGGAGACGGTGAGGAAACGATCGTGGCGGATGTCTACCTTGCCGCGTGTGATGTGCCGGGAATTCAACGCTTATTGCCGCAGGAATGGCGCAAGATTGATGCCTTCGATAAAATTTATAAGCTCGAAGCCGTTCCGGTTGCCACGGTGCAAATGCGCTTTGATGGATGGGTGACTGAGCTAAACGATCGCGACGCCCGCCAACAGTTAGAGCACGCTGCTGGAATTGATAACTTGCTGTATAGCTCAGATGCCGATTTCTCGTGCTTTGCGGATTTAGCGCTGACAAGTCCAAAGGATTATTATCGCGAAGGACAAGGATCTCTGATGCAGGTTGTGCTGACTCCGGGTGATCCGTTTGTGCCGATGAGCAACGACGCGATCGCACAGCACGCCTTAAAGCAAATTCATGATTTATTCCCGTCCTCGCGGGAATTAAACATGACTTGGTTTAACGTGGTGAAACTGGCGCAATCGCTTTACCGTGAAGAACCCGGAATGGACCCGTATCGCCCCTCGCAAAAAACCCCGGTTTCAAACTTCTTTCTGGCTGGAAGCTACACGCAGCAAGACTACATCGATAGTATGGAAGGAGCGACGATCTCCGGAAAGCAAGCGGCTCAAACGATTCTCGAACCGACCGGATACAACGTTCAAGGCTTCGGTTTATTTAAGTACTAATGCATGTCTAACTGGCTCGAACACACTGTACAAGTTGACGTAGAGGCTTCGATCGACACCGTTTGGAGCCTCTGGTCTGATTTAGAACAAATGCCGCAATGGATGAACTGGATTGAATCGGTGAAACTCCTTGACGACGATCCAACCCTTTCCCGGTGGACACTCGCTTCTAACGGACTTCAATTTAGCTGGAAATCTCGGATCACAAAGCAGATTCCGAATCAGATTATTCAATGGGAATCGATCGATGGCTTGCCCAATCGCGGCGCAATTCGATTTTACGATCGGGGTAATCAAGGCAGCATTGTCAAGATGTCGATCGCGTATGCCATTCCCGGTTTTCTCGGTCAGTTTATGGATAATTTGTTTCTCGGTCGCTTTGTCGAATCCACGATTCAAGCTGATTTGAATCGATTTCGCGAATACGTTAAAACGATGCCTGTGTAACAATCAAGAAAATCTGCTGAGGTTTAGCATATGATGCCTTCAGAAATTCACGGTCTGGGTCTAACCATTCCTCCGACGCAGGATGAGCTTCCTTACGATGACGGAGTGCCAATGGAAAGCCAGCGCCACAATCAGCAAATGGGATTGTTAATTGATGCGCTTCTGCCCTGGCTTGATCAGCGTGAAGATGGCTTTGTTGGCGGCAATATGTTTGTTTACTACAGCATGAGGCAGGTTAGAAACCAAGATTTTCGCGGCCCTGACTTTTTTGCCGTTTTGGGCGTGCCCAAAAAAGAGCGAAAAAGCTGGGTGTGTTGGGAAGAAGAGAAAACGCCAGATTTGGTGATCGAATTACTGTCTGACAGCACTCGTGAGGTTGACAAAGGCGAGAAAAAGCAGATCTACCAAAACCAACTGCACGTCTCGGAGTACTTTTGGTACGACCCGTTTGATTCTAATGATTTCTCAGGATTTCGCCTGCAAGGTAGCGTTTATCAAGATATTCCATTCACCGCTTCAGGAAAGCTGATTAGTCAAGTGCTCGATCTGGCTTTAGTTCGCTGGCAAGGATCATACAAAGGCACTGAAGCGGTTTGGCTGCGCTGGGCGAACTTGAACGGAAGATTGCTTTTGACTTACGAAGAGCAAGAACATCAGCAAGCTGAACAAGAACGGCAACGGGCTGAGCAGGAACGGCAACGGGCTGAGCAAGAACGGCAACGCGCCGATCGAGCCGAAGCGCAAGTTTTACAGATTGCCCGATCGCTGTTGCAGCTT
This sequence comes from uncultured bacterium, assembly GCA_964250455.1. Classification (GTDB taxonomy): domain Bacteria; phylum Cyanobacteriota; class Cyanobacteriia; order Leptolyngbyales; family Leptolyngbyaceae; genus CAXUFL01. The sequence continues at coordinate 147,898 of CAXUFL010000004.1, read as the reverse complement.
GGAATGGAAGAAGAGCAAATTGCCCGAACAACTGCACTCTCGATCGAGCAAATTCGCGCTCTAAATGCTGAATCTTAAACTTCTTGCTTACTCCCAGTCTTCATACTCTAAGCGCTGAATTCGGCTAAACTCACGAATGTTGTGAGTCACAAGCGTGAGATTGTTGGCGATCGCAACAGCAGCGATTAAAAGATCGTTAGAGCCATTAACGTTCCTTCTGTAGCCAGCGCAGCGCGAATTTGTCCTGCGAGTTGAGCCGATCGATGATCAAACTTCAGAGTGACAAACTGGCTAAAGAGAACGCTTAACTTCTGCAAATTCCGTTCTAATTGAGCACTCTTATAAGCACCATAATAAAGTTCAGCTTGAACAATAGTACAGAGGAAAATGTCAACAGAGGGTGTTGATAGAACTCTTTGTGTAGGCGACGAAGTAGTGTTATTTAGAACCCGGATGCAAGCGTTTGTATCGAGAAGATATGCCACTAAAGCGCATCCCTTTGATCGCACGGCAATTGAGCAGGACGAACGAGCAATTCTCCTTCCCAACCTCCGACAACTTGTTCTAAAAACTCGCGTGAGTATCCTAATGCTTCTGGAGTTTTGGGTGCCGTGCTGCTTGAGGGTGCAGGTTGAATAATCACCATTACCTCTAAGTCAGTATTTTTGACGTTGACAGGAATTTGAAGCTGAAGAACGCCATCTTCGCCAACATGAGAATTTAGCTTTATGCTTTCCATGCAATCACCTCTACGATCGTGCAAATTACCACGTCGGATCAAAAAACAGATTAATCGTTAAGCGGTCTCGTCCCGGTGGAACCGACGAAATACAGCTACACACCGATTCTTCACCGTCGATCTCCACTTCGCACGCGTGACACGACCCCATCAAACACCCCGTCGGAATGCACACACCCGCTCGTTCCGCCACTTTCAGCAACGGTTCACCAGGTTCGGCATCCACGAATACATCGTCGGGTAAAAATCGAATGCTAACACTCATGACAAAATTCTAAAGAATATCTAAACGTCAGGGGCTTCGGCACTATTTTGCCCTTAGTCTATGAATCAAGGACAAACGGGTACGTTGCACCGAAAGGGTTAGGGATAAAAGCGCATTCAGGTTTCTGATGCGCTTGTTTTTTTACGACGGCAAGACAGGCTTGAGATCTAGGTAAGGCTCGATCGAGTCTGCAAGCTGATCTAACATTAATTCGCGCTGTTCGCGGTAGTTGGCAACTCCGGTCGGGAGCGATCGCAGTCCGCGCTGTTGACGTAGGCGATTAATCCAAGCGCGACGCCACGGGCCGTTATCGAAAATGCCGTGTAGATACGTGCCCCACACCGATTGAGTCTCATCAACAATGCCAAGACTTGGGTCGTCAAATAAAGCTTTTGTTCCTTCTTCAGACTCGATCAAGCGCGTTCTACCTTGATGAATTTCGTAGCCAGAAACAGGTAAACCTTCTTGAGGAAAGTTTGAACTTACGTTGCGTTGACGCGCTATTTTTTGACCAGCAATCACCGTTTTGAGCGGTAGCAAGCCTAAACCGCGATAGCGTCCTTCTTGTCCTTCGATGCCTTCGGGATCAGCCAGAATCTTACCGAGCATTTGAAAACCGCCGCAAATGCCCAGTACGGTTCCGCCTGCTGCAACGTAGTTTTGAATTTCCTCGGCCATGCCAGATTTGTGCAGCACGATTAGATCCGCGATCGTCGTCTTCGATCCAGGAATAATCACCGCATCGGGATGACCGAGCGACTGTTTTGGATGCAAATATTTCACGTTAACCGAGGGTTCTGCTTCGAGCGGGTCAAAATCGGTAAAGTTAGAAATGCGCGGTAAGCGAACTACCCCGATCGTCAAATCACCTTTCGGCTGCGAAGTTCGATCGAACAGTGATAAAGAATCTTCTGCCGGAAATGCCTGATCAAGCCACGGAATCACGCCGACAACGGGAATTCCTGTTTTTTCCTCAAGCCAATCGATTCCAGACTGCAACAGCGATCGCTGTCCTCGAAACTTATTGATAATCACGCCTTTGATCAGGGCGCGTTCGTCGGGATCAAGCAGTTCTAGCGTTCCAACAACGTGCGCAAAAGCACCGCCGCGATCGATATCCACGACTAGCAAAGTTGGCGCATTCAAATGCTTTGCAACCCGCATATTGGTTAAATCGCGATGCTTGAGATTGATTTCTGCTGGGCTTCCGGCACCTTCGCACACAACTAAATCGAATTCCTCGCTTAAACGTCGCAGCGAATCTTCGATCGCGGCCCAGCCTGGCTCAAAAAAGTTTTCGTAATAATCCGCCGCGCCAGTTCGCCCCACAACTCGCCCCTTTACAATCACCTGCGACGTCATGTCGCCCTGGGGTTTGAGCAGAATCGGATTCATTTCGACCCAGGGAGACACGCCAGCCGCCCATGCTTGCACCGCTTGCGCGTAGCCAATTTCGCCGCCGTTTGCTGTGACATACGAATTGAGCGCCATGTTTTGCCCTTTAAACGGAGCCACTCGAAATCCTTTTCGCGACAAAATGCGACACAGCGCCGCCGTAATCAGCGATTTGCCAGCGTGGGAGGTTGTTCCCACCACCATAATTGCTTTCATGTGTTTTCCTCCGGGTAAGCTGGAAATCTTTAGAAGGGCAATCGCAGCCAGCGATCGACTGCATTGTAAACGCGATCGCGCCAGGTCGCCCGTAGCTCAGCGCTTCCGAGCGTTTGCCAGCGCTGCACAAGCTGACGACCGAGCGGCGTTAAACGAAAACTATCGGTGAGTCCTTGACCGTCTACTTCGCGTCTTAAAAGTCCGACTTGAATCAGCCACAAAAGTTCGCCGTCGGCACTCAGTTCGCTAATCGATCGCTGGGTGTACTGAGCACGCACCCCGGACGATCCCGCAATCGTGCTTAATGCAACGCTTTGATTCAGCATTGCTACGTATAGCTTTAAGCGAAACGGAGCGCAGCGTACAGCACGAGTGGCGCGAACGATTGTTTTTTGGGGATATCGGATCGAGGAGTTTAACGCGGTAGAAGTCATCGGGGGCATTACCGAAGGTTAGTGAAACTTTGATAAATATTTCAGCTTTTTACACTCTCTATTATTGACAGAATATTTTTTTATTTGTCGATATTTCATGCTCAATCTTCTTACCGTTGACAATCTTTTGCTAATCTTCACGCGCAACTCTACTTTTTCCGGGTTCGTTGACGGTCACTTTATCAACAAGTGACAACTCTGCAACTTTTGTCGGATAGAAATTTGGAGAACTCTACGCTACAAAAAATAGATTGCTTTTAACGGGGAGGAAGACTCGCATGCAGGTTGATGGAGAAGCGTTGATGGGCGATCAAGACTGGTTCGATCGCGGCAAAGAAGATGCGTGGCTCGGTCGATCAAAGCAACCACCCGAACACGATCCGAATGCTGCAAGCTTTTATGATTTGGGCTATAGCGAAGGTGAGGTTGAGCGTCCACCAACCGAGACGATCGAAGTCGATAATTAATGAACAACGCAATTACAAACGCTGATCCGAGACATAAAGCCCTGGCTCGATCCGGGTGAGTACGTTTTTGCAGCATTGCCAGCGCTGAAATTCTCGCAACGGTTGAGCCAATCTGCACGTTTCGCGAAGCTAAAGGAATCATGGTGATTTTGACGCGATTCCGAAGGAAGCTTGCTCCGCGATCGCAAACCGAAGCGCTTTCATAAACACAGCGAACCTACAGGAACGTTGGTTCCGGTTAAGCCTGGCGAAGGCTACACAGACGAAGTGCGCCGCCGCGCACGAACAGCCAACGCGATCGAGCAACCCGATAAAGGCGGGTTTTGTCTGTCTAGCCGCGCCTTCAGTCGCTAAGGCGCGTTCTTATCTAGAACTCAGGTTACAAGAAAATGCTGCGATCGCAGCATTTTCCTAAAGAGATGATCTTCTGGAAAAGTGTTTTTTGTCAAAAGAATCACATTTTGCGGTAGTCCTAAGATTTCATCACGGCGGCTTGACGATCGCGGATTTCTAAATAAATCAGCAGCGCATTCACATCAGCCGGATTCACGCCGCCGATTCGACTGGCTTGACCGATCGTTAAGGGACGAACCTTCGCGAGCTTTTCCCGTGCTTCTTTAGACAGGGTTTCGATGCGATCGTATTCTAAATCTTGCGGAAGTTTGCGATGCTCCTGTCGGCTAATTTGCTCGATCTGATGCTGTTGGCGTTGAATGTAACCTGAATATTTGATGTCAATTTCTGCGCCTTCTTTTTCGGCCAGATTCAGCTTTGAATTGCCCAAACTGTAACGCTCTAAATCAACATAGTGAAACCCAGAACGACGCAGCAAATCAGCCAGCGTGATCGATCCTTTGATCACTTGTTGAGTCTCTTTAACAATCGCTTTTCCGATTTCGTCGTGTTCTTTTACTCGCGTTTCATACAGTCGCTCTTTTTCAGCCGCAATGTTTTCTTGCTTATTCAGGAAAAGCTGCCAGCGTCGATCGTCGATTAATCCAATTTCTCGCCCTAATGGTGTCAGGCGTTGATCCGCGTTGTCCGATCGCAAAATTAAGCGGTACTCCGATCGCGACGTTAAAACTCGGTACGGTTCGCGCAAATCTTTGGTACACAAATCATCGATTAACGTTCCGATGTAGCTTTGTTCACGCGAGAAAACAATCAGTTCTTGATTGCGGCAAAACCGGGCTGCATTAATTCCCGCAACCAAGCCTTGCGCCGCCGCTTCTTCGTATCCAGTTGTGCCGTTAATTTGACCTGCGCAGAATAAACCGTCGATTTTCTTGGTCATCAACGTTGGAAAACACTGTGTTGCGGGCAGGTAATCGTACTCAACCGCATAAGCAGGACGCAGCATCGCGCAGTTTTCCAGACCGGGAAGCGATCGTAGCATTTGCAGTTGCACTCGTTCGGGAAGTCCGGTCGAAAAGCCTTGAATATAAAGCTCCGGCGTGTCGCGTCCTTCGGGTTCGATGAAAATTTGATGGCTTTCTTTATCGGCAAAGCGCACGATTTTATCTTCGATGCTCGGACAGTAGCGCGGCCCTTTTGCATCCACCCAACCGCCATACACCGGAGACAAATGCAGATTTTCGCGAATAATTTGATGAGTTTGAGCGGTTGTGCGCGTTAAATGACAGGGAATCTGTTCGCGATCGATCCACGCATCCGGATCAAAGCTAAACCAGCGCACGTCTGCATCTCCGGGCTGCGGTTCGAGAATATCAAAGTTAACCGATCGTCGATCGACCCGTGCAGGCGTTCCAGTTTTCAATCGCCCGGTTTCAAATCCCAATCGATTCAGCGTCTCAGTTAAGCCAACGGCGGCAAACTCTCCGGCTCGTCCCGCATCCATTGATCGATCGCCCACCCAAATCTTGCCGCCGAGAAACGTCCCCGTGGTTAAGATTACCGCTTTACACGCAAACGCCACGCCAAAGTAGGTTTGCACGCCGACAACTTCATCGTTGGCACCTAAAATCAGATCCGTTGCCATGCCTTCTCGGATCGTGAGATTGGGTTGATTTTCGACGATCGTTTTCATCACCGTGGCATATTCGCGCTTATCGGTTTGCGCTCGCAGCGCCCACACTGCTGGCCCTCGCGACGCATTCAATACGCGCTTTTGCAGGTAAGTACGATCGGCAACTTTGCCAATTTCGCCGCCTAACGCATCGACTTCATGCACTAATTGAGATTTTGCTGGCCCGCCCACGGCAGGATTACACGGTTGCCAAGCGATTTTGTCGAGATTCAGCGTTAAAAGTAACGTTCGACAGCCCGATCGCGCTGTTGCCAACGCCGCTTCACAGCCAGAATGTCCGGCTCCAACAACTACTACATCAAACTCATCAAGAAAATCTACAGGCGTCATCATCGGAGGGTTTTGGCAAATCTCACTTTAATTTTAACGGTTGAGTTGATTAATCGACGAAACGCCGCAAGTTTATAGATTTTCGCTCAAAGGCATGATGAAAGGGAACATTAAATTGAGTTAGCGTCGATCGCAAAACTAATCTACTATAGTAGTACTTATGTTCTTATGAATATGAATGAGCTATCTCCGCCTAAACGCAGACTCTTAGACTGGATTGAGGATTATATTAATCGGCATCAGTTTGCGCCCACGTACAAAGAAATGATGGACGCACTCGGCTACAAGTCAAAAGACACGATTCGGTTTCATTTAGATGATTTAAGAGACGCAGGATATATCAGCCGAAACGATAAATCGGCTCGATCAATTCGCATCTGCAAACCTAAATCTCTAAAAATTCCCGTTTTAGGAGTGATTGCGGCAGGTGGCTTAGTTGAAACTTTCCCCAATGAACTCATTGAAGAATTTATCGATTGCTCAACGCTGCCGTACTTTGTCGGAAAATCTGGGCACCAAATTGATCAGCATTTTGCGCTGCGGGTGCGGGGCGACAGCATGATCGGAGCCGCGATCGCGGATGGAGATGTCGTCATTTTGCGCAAAGAACTCGAACCGCAAACGATCAAAAACGGTGAAATCGTCGCGGCTCGATATGAAACTCAAACCACGTTAAAACATCTGTTTTGGAGCAATCAGCAAATCATTTTGCAGCCTGCAAATCCGAGCTATCCGGTGATTGAGAAAAATGCCGAAGAAGTTGCGATCGAAGGCGTATTCGTCGGGTTGGTGCGTGGATTAGTGTGATGATGTATCAGTGTCTTGGCGATCGGTATGAAGCGGAAGCGATCGAATACTTCACTCCAAATGCGGGTGTGCTGAATTGGCTTGATGAATTAACCGAAGCAGAAATCGAATCGTCGATTAGTGCTTTGCACAACTCTGAGGAAATTGCTGAGGATCAAAACAACTGGGATGATTACGAAGATTACTTGAGTGAGATTTATTCGGAGTTAGCAGAGATTTATGAAAAATCTAGTTCTGAAGAAGCACTGCGATACACTTTTGAGCTTCCTTAGTGCAGGCTACAGTTCTCGCTCGACAAGAATTACATTTTCGGTGACTTTCTCGAAGGTGTCGTCGTGGCTAATCACAAATAGCTGACGGAAGGTTTTGATATTGGCGATCGCTTCGGCTAAACTTTCGCGTCTGGGTTTGTCCATGTTGGTGGTTGGCTCATCGAAAAATGCAATATTGATATCTGCTAAAACCTTTAACAACGCAAGCCGAACTGCCAGCGCAGCGCACATCTGTTCGCCGCCCGAAAGATTCACAAATCGACGAGAGTGGGCACCTTCTTGCACGATGATGTCATAATCGCGCGTCCATTCCAGCGCAACGTTAGGACGATTCAGCAACTCGCGGAATAAGCGATCGGCTTCTCGCGAAATATTTTGCACATATCGCTCTGTGATTCGGGGTGCTGCTTCTTTGTAGGCTTTTCGAGCAAATTTAATAAAGCGCTCGGTTTTCTGCTTCTGTTTGAGTTGGATTTGTGCGTTGTTGCGTTTTTCTTGCACAAGCTGCAATCGAGACAATCGAATTTCACATTCTTCTAGATTCTTGATTTCTAGCGGTAGCGTTGAAGTTAGCGATATTTTTTGGTTGTTTGCTTCTTGATAAGCTGCATTGATCGCGCTAACTTGTTCAGCATTGTAAATTTGATCAAGCTGCGATTTTTGATCGGTTAGCTCACCGATTTGAGATTCTAACTGTTTGAATTGAGCTTGCGCTTCTTCGAGTTGTTTTCTACGTTTGGCGTAGCTGTTTGCCGATTGCTGATGTTCTAAATAAGTTTGATAATTTTCACGATGTCGATCGCGCAACGTCTCTTGTTCTCGAATCTGATTTGGTAACTGATCGAACGGTTTTAGATCTGCGTCAATTTGAGCGATCGTACTCTCGATTTGATTGAGCACACGCTGAATCTTTTGCTGCTCAGCGTCTAAATTCTCAATTTTTTGCAAATTTTGCTTGAGAATCTGACTGCGTTCGCGAGGTTTATCAAGCTGTTTTAGTTGATCTGAGATTAATTTCAGTTGCTCTTTAAGCTCAGGCTCACGAGCAAGCTCAGATTCATGCTGAGCTAAAAGCGATCGTAGTTCTTCAATTTCCAGGTCTAGCCTTTCTTCTTGATCAAATTTAGCTTCTAGCGTTAGGTACTGCGCTTGCTGATCGCGAGCCGATCGAAGCTGAGCATCAGCAGTTTTGAGCAGTTCGGTGAGTCGATCGACGAGTAGTTGCTCAGATAAGTCATCGAGAATACCTTGCAGATCGTTGATCAATTGATGACTCAGATTTGCGCCGTGATCGATCGTGCCTAAAATTCTGTCAAGCTGATCTTGCCATAGCGGAGCGGCTGAACTCAGTTCTTTTAACGTTGCGGTTGCGGTTTGAACTTGAGATTGATGAATAATTTCGCGCTGCTGTGCCTGCGATAAAATTTGCCCTAAATCAGCTTCAAACTGACTTGCAGCAGCAATGCGGCTGAGTTGTTGTTGATAGCGTTGCTGTTGCTGTTCGAGGTGAGGAATTTGCTTAACGATCGTTCCCAACGATTCTAATCGCTCGATTTCTTGACTTAATTCTTTGTGGCGCTGTTGTAGTTGATCAAAGCGTTTGGTATCACGATCAAGGGTTTGTTTCCAGCTTTGGAACGTTTGTAGCTGATTATTGAGTTGCTTTTCGCGCTGTTCAAGTTCAAGCTGTTGCTCTGTCAACGGCTCAAGATTCTGTAGCTCGATTTGAATCTGCGATCGCTGCTCAACTTGACTGGTGACGGCCGCAAGTTTCGTTCGATAACCGCCTAGCTCTTCGATCAAGCTTTGACGCCGACGCAGCAAATCATTTTGAGTCGTGCGGCTTTGATTAAGCGTTTGCAAAGCTTGTTCTGCTTCTAAATACGTTTGATAACTGTCTCGCCGCTCGGTGCAAATTGCCACCGAATTTTCAGCCGTTGCAAGTTCTAGTTTGAATCGCTCAATCCCAATCGTTTCTGACTGAAGGCGGGCGGCGGTTGTTTCGAGCTGCGTGGTAATTTGTTGAACCTGAGCGGCGATCGCGCTGTATTTTTCTTGCTCAATCTGCAATTCATCAAAGCGTTGTTGCCAGCGTTGCAAATCGGTTTGGATTTGTTCAACGTTTTGCTTTAACGAACTTTGCTTCTGAACAAGCTCATCCCATTCTTGCAGCGATTCGTCGTGTTGTTCAATTTCGCGTTGCAGTCGATCGCTTTCTGCTTTTGCATATTTTTCTAGCGATAGCATTTGCTGATTTGCTTGCCGATATTCTTCGACTTTCAAAACCGCATCGAAAATCGGTTTGCGTTTTTCTGCGGTTTGCAAAAAGTCAGCCGTAAACGTGCCTTGCGGAACGCCGATCGTATTCGAGAACAACTTCGCTAAATCGGTTCCCGGAGCAACGCCTAAATGCTCTCTTAGCCACGGCAAAACTTCTTCTTTGATGCGCGTGTAGCCGAGCTTTTCCCCTAACTGCGGATCAAAAATCGTATAGCCCGATCGCGTGCATCGTTGAACTTCGTAGGTACGCTGGTCGCGATTTGACACAAAGCTAACTCGCGCTTGGGCACTGTTGGCACCGTTGCGAATCAAATCTTCGATTTTGTAATCGCCTTTGTAGTCAAACAGCACCCACGCGATCGCTTCGAGAATGCTCGTTTTTCCCGCTCCGTTTTCGCCGCAAATCGCATTCGTGCCCAACTGAAACGCGAAATGTCGATCGCTGTGAGATTTGAAGTTTTTGAGCGTAACCGAAAGAAGTTCCATGATTTGATTCTAAATTAGATCAAACGTTCTGATCTCAATCGCGAATGGAATTGATCTTAACCTCGATCGTTGGGTTCGCATCGGATTAATTGCTCAAAATGCACTAGGATCAAATCTGCGATTTTTGAGTCGGTGGCTATGGCGTTAGTAGTTGCAGCGTTTTATAAGTTTGTTCGACTGCCGGATTTTGCAAATCTGCGTCAGCCGCTATTGAATTTTTGCGCGATGCACGAAATTCGAGGCACGATTTTGCTGGCCGAAGAAGGCATCAACGGCACGATCGCCGGATCGCGATCGGCGATCGATGCCGTTCTCACGCATCTTCGCCAAGATCCTCGCTTTGCGGACTTAACGGTTAAAGAATCTCAAACCGAATCAACGGTGTTCGATCGATTAAAAATCAAACTGAAAAAAGAAATCGTCACGCTAGGAATTCCTCAAGTAAATCCCGATCAAACGGTTGGAACATATATCAAACCGCAAGATTGGAACCGCGTTATTTCTGATCCCGATGTAACCGTGATCGACGTGCGTAACGAATTTGAAGTCAGAATTGGAACGTTTGAAGGCGCGATCGATCCAAAGACGCGATCGTTTCGCGAGTTTCCTATCTACGCCCAAACTCAACTGAATCCAGCCGAACACAAAAAAATTGCGATGTTCTGCACAGGTGGCATTCGCTGTGAGAAAGCTTCGGCGTATTTGATCTCTCAAGGCTTTGATCAGGTTTATCACCTCGAAGGTGGCATTCTGAACTATTTAGAACAAGTGCCGCCCGAAGAAAGTCTTTGGCGTGGGGAATGCTTTGTGTTTGATCAACGGGTGGCGGTGGCTCCGGGCGTGGTGGACGGATCGCATGAAATGTGTCGCGCTTGTGGGCATCCGATTTCTGAGGCTGATAAAGCTTCCGAGCATTATGAAAAAGACGTTTCCTGCCCGTATTGCATTTCTTTAACACCGCGTGCGATTTCAATTCACCCCGAAGACTGACGAACGAAAGGCATTTCTCAAGAACAATCGATCGTATCTCAGATCACAAACGCAACGTTTAGGAAGGGTTTCTTAGATATGGCTGATACGACTCAAGCAGCGAATCTTGACGCTGTTATTTCGATGCTTCAAGGCGGCTTATCGTCGATCGATCCCGAAGCGGCGGTCGATGCGATCGAAGTTTGGCAGCAGCAGCTTCACGGCACCGAAATGGCAGAAACGCTCGGTGAACTCAAACTCGCGATCGATGGTGGAACGCGCAGTGGTGAAATTGGAACGATTTTGCGGCATTTAGGATCTCAAGCGTCAAAAGCAAGCAGCGCTGAATCTGGCGCGGCAGCATCAAAGCTTCAGCAACTTGGACAGATGCTGTCTGAAGCAGGTAGCTCGATCGGGTAGGCGTTTTTGAACGCTGTGCAGGTTGCCTCGTTAAAGCATAATCGAGGAGCAGATTAAACCTGCTCCTCGTTTTTTAATATAAGTAGATTGATCCGCTTGCTTCGACTCGCATGGTTGGAGTATCGACGCCTAAATCTGTTGTTGTGTCGAGTGTCGCTTCTAAGGTATTCGGAGATTTTTCCGATTGTTTGGGTGTGACTTTGATCAAGCCTCCGTCTTGTCGATGAAGCGTTAGCGTCGCAGGAACGCGCAAGCCTTGCAGCGCGATCGTGCTCAATCCGGCGAGCGATCGCGGCTGTGTATCTCCCACAACTTGATAATTAATCACCGCATTCGTATTGTTAATCAGCGTAACGTTCATGCGATCGGTGTTCAGTGTAATTCTTGCTCTAGGTGCAAACTGATCAGAGGGTGCGGGTGTGACGACTGTATTATCTTGAGGAGCCGACGATGACATCGCTGGAGCAATCACCCAACTGATCGTACTGCTTGCAGCAATCATTCCAAGTACAAATCGTTTTAACATAGCAACTCCTGTATCCTAAAGTCAGCCAATATAATAGACGCAGCGAATTGGAACGACGACCGCCGACGGGATGATCGCATAAAAAAAGGTAATCGTTGATACGATCACCTTAAAAATAGTTTATTGATGAAGTTTGATTAAGACCGAGCTTAATTGTGTGCAGCAATCATCGTAGGTGACTTCGATCGATGGCCATTTTGCGTAAACCGAGCGGCTAAAATCTCACGGTAAACCGCTTCATACCCATCAACCATTTGTTTAACGCCAAAATTTCGCTCAACGTGCTGACGGCAAGCATAGCGATCGATTTGGTCAATTCGTCCCAGTGCCGCAATACACTCCTCCACGGTGTGACACAAAAATCCTGTTTTACCGTCAGCAATAATTTCAGGGGTTGATCCTAATTCCATCGCAATCACAGGCGTTCCGGCCACCATTGATTCGATCATTACTAATCCAAACGGTTCGCGCCACGTAATCGGAAACAGCGTTGCAACGGCATTGCCCATTAGCGTGTTTTTCTGATAATGATTCGCTTCACCCAAGTACTGAATCTGATCGCCATCAACGTGCGGCTTGATTTGTTGCTCGAAATAATCGACATCAACGCGATCGACTTTCCCGGCCATTTTCAATCGCCATCCGGTACGCTTGGCAATCTCGATCGCGTGGTGCGGCCCTTTTTCCGGCGAAAGACGCCCTAAAAAAGCCAGATACGGTGATTGATCTGGCTTTGGATAAAATTTATGAGTTGAAGGGTCAATTCCGTTATAAACCGTTGCAACGTAATTTAATCCTAAACTTGTATCTCGTTGAGTATTAGAAATACTGACAAACGACTGCTTTCTGGCTTCAGCAAACACTTTTTTGTTATCGACTGTAAATGCGCCATGCAGGGTATGAATCGTAGGGACTTTGACCAGCGAGGCGCACGGTAAGGCAGCGCAGCCAATATGCGAATGAATAATATCAAATTCGTTTGATCGTTGATATACCTGGCTGAGCAGCAGCATTTCATACATCTGATGCTCTTTTACGTTAGGGTCTAACCGCAATGCCCGTGGATGAATCGCTTCAAGTTTGGCGAGCGTGGTTGAATCGCCGCTTGCAAACAGCGTGACTTCATGCCCACGCCGCACGAGTTCATCGGTCAACAAACTCACCACTAATTCCACTCCCCCATAAGCAGGTGGGGGGACTGTTTCCCACAATGGAGAAACCTGGGCAATCCGCATATAAGCCTCCTAACCATTGATGTTGGCTCTATTAAAATCGCAGATTTGGCTTGCAATTCTCATCTGGCTGAGGAGCGAGTATTTCCGGATACTCGCTTTAGCGTGGCGTCAATCTTAAGATAGAGATTGAAAACTTCATAACAGCACCTTACAGCAGCGCTTAGCACGATCGCTCTGGGCGATCTGCTTGCCTCAAATTCGGATCAAACTCAGCATTTACTCGGAGTCTTCAAGTGTCGGTGCGGTTCCTTTTGAGTTGGGATGATCGAGTTTTGCAACGATTCAATCTAGAATTAGCGGCTGCGTGCTATCGAATTATTTAACTCAATCGAGTCCCCATAAGCTGCACGCGCCCTTGCCGTACCGCATACAGCAAGCGATCGATCGCCTGTTTTTCTTCGGTGCTGGTCGTTTCGTTTAGCAATGCACGTAACAAACATTGACGTTCGCTGTGCGTCATTTGTCCGGTGTGACTGACTTGAGCAAAGACTTCTGAAAGAGTTTCCGACTGAAATTGAGTCACATTCATCTGGAACCCTCAAAATAAATTGTGATGTGATTAATATCGACAATTTGAAGCCGTTTTTGAGTGACGAGCTAATTTAGTATCGGTGACAATTTGCGTTTCAAACCGTGATAAACATCACGGTCGATGTTGTGTAGAACGAGGATCGACGATGACGGTAAGCGAAGCAGCGACAAATTTGTATCTACCTGATCCGGCGTTGGTACAGGCAGCCATGACTGCGATCGGTACGTTTGAGCAATCTACTGCAAGCGTTTGGACGGAATTAGACAAAGCCACGATCGTGTCTGAAATGCGATCGCGGGTGCAAGATCCGTTTCAAATCAATCAAGGCGGACAGCCTTTTTGCGGGCCGGCGGCGGTGCTGTTTGAACTGGTGCGCAAACAGCCGTTGCGATATGTGCACCTGTGCCAAAGCTTATTTGAAACGGGTAGTTTTCAAGCCAAAACCCGCCGAATTTCAGCATCAGCCGAACTGCGTCGAAATCTCGATCGCAATCTGCATACAAGCCAAACCGATTGGATGGTCTTAGCAACGCTGCGCGAATCTGAACTGCTAATTTTCCCGGTTGAGCCGAATGCCCCAGATTTTGTGCGCAACATTGCAGGCATGACAACGCCGTGGCAAATCAAAGGCTGGCTGCAAGAATTGCTAGGCTATTCTCGATTAACGTACCGCTATGCGTTTTGGTTTAATGACGCTGGGGCATTAAATTCAACCGCCACGATCGTACGATCAGGAGGCGTTGGCATTATGCTGATTACGGCTGAAGGACTGTTAGAAAATAATCCGCCGCCTGTTGCGTTTCCGAGCCATTGGGTGAGTTTGCTAGGCGATGTGGTGATTGCTCAAAATCGAGTTAGCTTCGACATTTATACGTGGTCAAAAAGATTGAAAGTTGATTTAGATTTACCAACGTTTAGAAAATATTTCTGGGCGACTGTCACCGGAAGTTAACGCTTTAACAGAGTAGTCATTGCCAAACTTCAAATCGAAGCAGGGTAAGCAATCGATTCAATCGGCTCAAACCGTCAAGATTGTCGATCGAGGCTTGAAGCTGCCAAAGTTCGGAATCGTTCCGGCAAAGATTAATCGAACATTTGACGGCAAGTTGAAAACCTAAGGCACTCCCCCATGAGAGTGTCCGCTTCACCTTAATAATCGAAGCGCATAGGCAATAGCTGGGGTAGTTCACTTACGCTAGTTCGACAAACGGGGTTCGCAGGACTGAGTGATTGCGGTCATCACCTATTCTCAAGAGCCATCGTTTGAATTACTGAACTCGTTGTTAAATCGATTGACTGAATCGTTTAATTTTGTGTAAGCAAACTCGTAATTCCTGGATTGCCTGCTCGATTGGAACCAGTGATCTCCGTTGCGGCCCGTTGCTTTTCTGCTGATAGTGTTCTACTTGTTCTAGCAATAATCCAAGCGTTTGCGGCTGCATCAATTTTTGCTGCAACCAATCGGTTGAAATTTCTAATTTGTTAGCGATCGGTTGAATATCAATCACACGAGGTTGATAACCGTTTAACATCCGCCACCAAAGTTCACGAAGCTGATGGCGTGAGCGCAACCGCGCCACGATCGTGGTGCCTGATTCGACTAAAAACGGTTGCTGCTGTTGCCCCATTGCGGCCCAGACACTCAACTGATTGGCAAGTCCTAGTTCTGTTCGCCCAATTTGTCGCGCTGAGGTTGTCACCCGGACGTGAGGACTATGGCGAAATCGTGCATTAATTCGCAGCAGCGCTTGATACAGCGCCACATCTTCGGGTGTCCGCACTAAAGGCATTCCACCCGCACAAGCATAACTCTCAGCAGTTACAGCAAAGCTGGCTCCATAATGCTGAAAATGTCGGGGAGCGCGATCGTGAGGATCAGGATCAAGATAGCTCTCTAGTTCAGCGATAATCGATCGATACCCGACTTCGCGCAAATGACACAGTTTTGTATAAGGCGCTAACCGATCGAGTCCGGCTTGATCGAGCACAATTCTGCCACCCACAGCATCGGCACCGCAGGCAATTTCCTGTAGAGTTGCAGCGATCCAAGTTGGGCTAACTTGCGAATCACCATCGGTTGAAGCAATCACGCCGCGCTCGCGTCCTAACTGATTGAGACGGCGATAGGCTTCGTTCATCAGCATTTGCCGGACTCGACCGATGTAAGCTTCTTGAAGCGGTAATGTTTTTTCGACGATGTGCAGCTTCAAATCAGGATGGTGTTCAACAAACTGATGCGCGATCGTCACGGAAGCATCGCTACAGTTATTCGCTAAAAGAATAATTTCGTAGCGATCGCGCTGGAACGGTTGATTCTCTAAATCAATTTGATTTGCCAATGCGTTAAGCGTTGCGGTGAGCGCATTGGCTTCGTTGCGGACTGGAACAATCACGCAGACTTCACAAGCAGGTGTCGGCGGCACTTGAACTAATGGCTGAGCAAAATCATCGATTGATAAAGTAAACGGTGCAGCAACGACCTGCAAATCTCTAGTTTGCATTGCGATCTGCACTCCAAACAAGGTCGCAAAAATTGCTGTTTACTTCCCAAAAAGATTGATGAAGTGTATTCATCAAAACCTAAAAACTAATATTTCTAATCGAAATAATTGTGTAGATTTTCTTTATGGATTGAAATCTATCTACCGAAGGAGAGTTCTGCGAGAACGACGATCGTCCTAAATTGTCTTTGCTTAAGCTGGCTGAGCGTGTCTTAAAACGCTGCGGTTCTATTCGCCCGCAATCGATTGCAGGCTTGCTCGTTGTCAATCTATTTTAGACATTTAGAAAATCTTTAGATTCACCTCAATTTTTGTTGCATAAGCTGCGAACTTTCAGATCTAGAAGGAAATGCCCGTAAACTTACGCTGAGAAATCGTGACTTTCCTAGATGGAGGTGAAAAGATTAAAACAATTCAATCCTCAAATTCGATTCCAACTAGGAAGCACACTGTGAGTTCTGCGTCTAACTATTGGCAGCTTGTGAAATTAGAGGCAACCGGAAAGCGGCGGATCGAAACGATGCCCAACGCTAAAACCTATTTTTATGATCACTTTTCTAGTTGGGCAGAGCAAAGTAGCAGTCCTGGCGCTTCAGTTCAAATCGAACTGTGGCATCGCTATCAACAAGGCGAAGCGGTGGCTGAGCTATGTTTACGCTGCTACATTTCGCACCAGATTGATCAAGCTTGTCGAGACTTGAGCCTTCGATTTGGAACCGATCACGGATTCACGTGCGAAGATGTACTGCCTTTGGTGCTTGATGATGTTGGTCGATCGATTAGGTCGCCTAATTCGACAGCAACAGCAGTGCTCAAAGCGTTTAGCCCTAGCAAAGGTTCACTCAACGCTTGGATTCATCGTTTGGTGCGCCAACATCCAGAAATGCGGCGGTTTTTGCTTCAGCATGGCGTGTATTTGGTGAGCGATTGGGCGTTGCTCAACGATACGACTCCGAAGCGGTTGAACGCGATTTTAACCGAGATTTATCCGCTTACGCCGATCGAGATTAAAGAAGCTTGTGAGTTACTCGAAACGTTTCATGTGATTTATCGCGAAGCTCGACTTCAGCAACGCTTGCAGAGCGGCAAAAACCAGCTTTGTCAGCCGCCAACGGGCGCACAGCTCAATCAAATGACGCTAGAGTTAAGCTCGCGAATTGGGAAAACAATTCCACCCGAAACGATTTTGAAGCAGCTCAGTGCGATCGCAGCAAAAGTCCGGCGCTGTCGAATGGTCGCTCAAGGCGGCAAAATTGATTCGGTTTCAATCGATCAGCCGGAATATCAATCGATCGGCGATCGTGCTCAAGCTCTCGACCCAGCCGATGAGCATTCAGAGTTTCTGGCGTTTTATCAAACTCAGTTTTTAGAGTGTTTAGATCAAGCGATCGCGCACTCGATTGGGGTGGCACTCAAAAGACTGCAACAAAAGCGATCGGCGTCAGATCAAGCTTTTCTCACGGCGATTCATTTGCTGCATTGTCAAGGTCAATCAATGGCAGAGATCGCTCCTCAAATCGGATTGAAAAAACAATACGAAGTCACTCGTTTATTAACGCTAACGGATCTACGAGCGGATATTCGTCAGCGATCGCTGTTGCTGCTGCGCGATCGCGTCATCGACAAAGCAAAGCTCTACGCCACGATCGAAACTCTGCAACAGCTAGATCAGCGCGTTGAACAAGTTTTAAACGAACAAATTTCCAACGTGATCGAAGAAGCTGAATCGGAAGCAAAATCACCTGTGCGCAATCAGCCTTTTCGGAGTTTATTTGCTCGCCGTCTTTGTTTATATCTTGCTTCGAGGAAGCCATGATTCAATCTACTCCGCGTGATGAGGTTAGTGGGTGCGATTGGGAAGCGCTGAACGCGACTGAAACAGAGCTATTGCCCGAACAAATTCAGCAGGCGGCTCGGCTAAGTCAAACGATTCACCGTGCCGATCAGCGCTGGCAGGTTTATTTGTCGGCTTTGGGAGCGTTCAGCTTTGAGCACTGGATCGCCGATCGCGCCCCTGATTTAACGCTTGATCTCGATCTCGCTTCGATTTGGCGGCCTCTGGCGAATTTGCTTTCGGCGGTTTGCTCGGTGCGAGTTGGCGGATTTAAGCTGTGTTTGATCAGCGTTGGCAGCAGCGCAGCAGAAATCGAGGTTCCGATCGCGGCGCTCGATCTGCCAGAGTTTGCAGCCCATTTCTATGTGATTATGCAGGTACTTGAAGAAGAAACAAAAGCTGCAGTTTTAGGATTTTTCACGTATGAGCAGTACCGTCAAGCTTCGCTGCAAGCGGATCAAGATTGGACTTACTCGATTCCGATCGCGTGGTTAAATTTCGATGCAAACGCTTTGCTGCTAAATCTTCGATGTTTAGAAACCAGTGCAGTTCGGCTTCCTGCGATCGACGTCGCTCGATCGAGTGCCGCTTTACGAGACAGAATCAGCGAGTTGCGATCAGCGCTGCAATCTCAACCTCCGTGGAATATTCTTAGCCGAGACGAAGGATTAACGCTGATTAGCGATCCTGCGTTAATGCAAGCTGTGTTTGAGACGCCTTCAGCGAATCTCGGCTTATGGTTAAACAATCGCCTTGATGCCGTTGCGCAAGCGTTTGGCTGGGTTTTAATGCCGCCTGTGGCGCAGACGCGATCGCGACAAGCAGGGTTTGACAAAATTCGATCGAGCTTAAAGCAACAAGGCGTTCAAATTCCCGCAACGGCACGCGGCGCTTATCGAACTCTGCGATCCATTCAAGGTAGCCTGCGGTTGTATGCCGTTACTTGGATGCTGCCAGAGCAATCTGAATGGACGTTACTCATCGCGATCGGGGCTGAACCAGATGCCTCGATTCCCAGCCCGCTTAGGCTAGAAGTCCGAGACGACGCACAGCTTTTGTTTGAACGAACCTTAAACGAAACCGAACACAGCATTCTATATGCGCAAGTGATCGGAGACTGGAGTGAACAGTTTCAAGTCACAATCGCGATCGCAGACCATGTATTTGACATTCCAAAGTTTAGTTTTGATTTAGATCGCCCTGCATAAGCCGCATTGCTTCAGAACGAAAGAATTTAGAGATCTAAAACCATGATGAAACTACAGTCCAAGCTTTTTCATCTAAAAGTTCAAAAAATTGAGCAAATTTGCTTGTTTGATTTGTCGTGGGGTCAAGGACAAACTCTAACCGTGCAGGTCGATTATCCTGCTTGCTTAACTCAACTCTACGAAGACTGGCGATTCGCGTACCTTCAGTTTTATCAATCTGATCATTTGCGCGGGCGGGCGATCAAAGGCGGCGTTGCAGAAATCGTTGTGGATTGGCACGCGGAACTGGTGCGAGCAGAAACAAAGCTAATGTACGAATTTCATCGCTGGTTACGCAGCACCGAGCTTTATGAAATCCGCGCCCGCATTGCTTCAGCAAGCCAAGACGCCGCCCAAGCAAATCCGCTTTCGACTCAGCCCCCGCCGCCGCCGCCGCCGATTCAGCTTTTTCTCACTTGTGCCTCGATCGATCTCGATCGCTTTCCGTGGGAAGCTTGGGAATTAGAGTTTGCGGCGACTGGAACAATTCAGATTATTCGCGCTCCGCTCAACATCAGCGATGCGGTGCAGACTTCTCCCCGGACTGGAAAACCTCGAATTTTGGCGATTTTGGGCGACGATACAGGCTTAGACTTCAAAGCCGATCAAGAAGCTGTACGATCGCTGCGACGCCTGGCAGAAATTCAATTTGTAGGATGGCAACCGACGCTCACAGCAGCGCAGGTGATCGGGCAAATTACCAGCGCGATCGCCGATCCGCTTGGCTGGGACGTTTTATTTTTTGCAGGTCATAGTAATGAAACCGCATTAACTGGCGGTGAATTGAGCATTGCGCCCGGTGTTTCAATCTCGATTCATGAAATCAAACCTCAGCTTATTGCCGCTAAAAAACGCGGCTTGAAAGTCGCTATTTTTAATTCTTGCAGTGGATTAAGCATTGCTGATTCTTTGGTCGATTTAGGGTTTGGGCAAGTCGTTGTTATGCGCGAACCGATTCACAATCGGGTTGCTCAAGAGTTTCTGATTCATTTCCTACACGGTTTAAGTAAGCGGTTAGATGTGTATGAAGCGATTTTGTCGGCTCGTCAATTTCTGCGAATGGAAAAAAGCCACACGTATCCGTCTGCTTCGCTGGTGCCGTCGCTGTTTTGTCATCCAGGAGCACCGTTATTTCGATTAAAAGCGCGACCCTGGCGCGATCGCGCCCGCAAACTTCTTCCGACCCGCCTCGAAGCGATCGCGCTTTCGATCGGCGTTGTTTTGAGTGTGCTTGCTCCGGTTCAAAATCTGCTGCGCGACAATCGCCTCGATGCGCAAGCTCGTTACCGATCGATCACGGCGCAAATTCCGGCGAATCAACCGCCTCCGGTTGCCTTGATTCAAATGGACACCGATTCGTTCAAAAAAGCAGGCGTCGAAGACTTTCAGCCGCTCGATCGCGCTTATCTCGCCTTGATTCTGGATCGATTAGTTCAGCTTAAAGCAGAAACGATTGGGTTTGATGTGCTGCTCGATTCTCCTAAAAGCAGCCGAAACGGCGATCGCAAACTCGGAGCATCGGTGCGCAAAGCGGTTGAGCAAAATCGCTGGCTGGTGTTTGGGTCGATCGTCAAGTCTGATCAAGAAATTGGAGTGAGCGAAAAAGCTCACATTACTCGCTCGAATTGGACAATGCAGGGCGTTTTGAATGCCAATCCGCTTTTTATGAAACTGCCCGATCAATCTTGTCCTGAGCGCTGTCCGATCGATTATTTACTTGCGCTTTTGCAGTCTGGACGTGAAGCATCTAGATTGCCGTCGCCGCGTGTAGAAGCTTCTTCAGTCGATCGCGGTTTAGATTTGCGCGAGCAATTGCTCAAAACCTTAAAGCAGGCTCCACCTAAAACCAAAGCCGCAACGCTGCTAAACTGGTCGCCGCCGTTTGATATTCAGCCGTTTATTGATTTTTCGCTTCCTCCGACCGTTGCGTATCAACTCATTCCCGCTTGGCAACTGTTGGATACCTCGTATCAGTTTCCCCAAATCTCAAAGCAAGTTGTTTTAGTCGCACCCGGTAGCGATGAGCGCTTAGGCATGGGCGACAAGCCCGATCGATTCACGCCGCCTGCTGCTTTGGCATTTTGGCAGCCTCAACAATCGTGGCTGACCGGAGGAGAATCTCATGCCTACATGATTCATCACTGGCTTCGTCATCATTTAATTACCCCGATTCCGGATTTGTGGATGGTCGGCGCGGCGATCGTGCTTGGAAAAGCAATCGCAATGGGAATCGCTGCTCGATCGCTGCAATGGAACCAAGCTCGCAAGCTGCAAGCAATGGCAGGCTTGAGCGGCTTGGTTGCATTGTACGGATTAATCAGTCTTCAGCTTTACATCTCGATGTTTGTTTTATTGCCGTGGTTGCTGCCGTCGGCGGTGTTTTTAGCTTACGTTCTACCCGCTACAAGGAGAAATCAGAATGTTTAATTCAAGACGATTTGCCGTTCAAGTGAGTTTAGTGGCGATTGCCGTGGCGTCGATCGCAAGCATTGTGCCTTCTGCTTCAGCACAGTGGGATTGGCTATTTGGGCGTCGTCAGCCTGACGTTCCGTTAGGAACGCGCGGCGGGGTTTGCGCGATCGCGCCTGGAGCATTAGACGCCAATGCAAAAATTTTGAGCGATCGACCGTTGTTTAGCTGGAGAGACAAAGCGGTAAACCTGCGCGTTCTAGACGGACAAACCGAACTGTGGCAAACCGCGCTTAATCCCCAAGATAACCGCATTGTTTACGGCGGTCGAGCTGCCTTGCAGCCTGGTAAACGCTACTTTTGGGAAATCACTCCGGCACCCGATTCAAATCAACAAACGGGGATTGCGCCTCCGATCAAAACGCTGTTTGCTATCTTGCCGCAATCTGATCGCGATCGCATCAACGCTAATCTCAAAGCGATCGAGCAGAATAAATCAAACCGTTCTTCAGAAGCGATCGCCGATGCTAAAGCGACCTACCTAATTCAACAGCAGCTTTGGTCAGATGCGGTACGAGTGCTGTACGAAGTGAATAACCCATCCCAAGCATTTATCGAACAGCGCCAGCAGTTTATCGATCGATTGTGTACTCAGCAATCTTAGGATGTGTTTTAACGCGCTGTGCTAAGGTTTGAAGTCCGCGAATGAATAGCGAGCGGGTCAGCAACCCAGTCTAAAAGTTCTAAAACAGTTCTTAATGTCTTGCGGCAAGCTTAGTTCTTTAAAGATTATGTGGAAACAACACGGGCTTAGTTTGACGATCGTAGCTTTGATCCTCGCCGGGGTTCAACCTGTCCAAGCTCAAATTGTCCCTGATAGAACTCTAGGCAGTGAGCGATCGAGCCTGACTCAAAACGTGCAAATTCGGGGCGGATTAGGCGATCAAATCAACGGTGGTGCAATTCGAGGAAGCAATCTGTTTCACAGCTTCTCAGAGTTTAATGTTAGCCAGGGACAGCGCGTTTACTTTGCAAACCCGATCGGCATTCAAACGATTCTGACGCGCATTACCGGAAAGAACAGCACTAACATCAATGGAACGTTAGGCGTTGATGGCGGTGCGAATCTATTTGTGATCAATCCCAACGGCATTGTTTTCGGACAAAATGCTCAATTAGAGATTCGAGGATCATTTATAGCAACGACTGCAAGCGCTGTTCAATTTGGAATTCAAGGTGAATTTAGCACAACTCAACCCCAAGCGGCTCCTTTGCTCACCGTTCAACCTTCAGCGCTATTGTTTCAACACCTTCCCGCGTCGATCGAGCTACAGCCCAACGCCAGTTTAGAAGTTTTATCCGGACGTACGATCGCGCTTGTTGGTGGCAATCTTAATTTCAATCAAGCAGCAATTAATGCACCAAGTGGAACGATCGTGCTCGGTGCGGTAGGTTCACCAACTCGCGTTGAGTTAAATGGTTTGAAGGTTAGCTTTAGCGACGGGGAACGGGGAGATATTGCGATCGCGCAGTCTCGACTTAATGTTGCCGCTAATCCCGGTGGACGTATTGAAGTGCAGGCGCGAAATTTTGATTTATCCGGTTCAAGTTTGTTGAACGGAGGCATCGTTGCCAATGCCGGAGATAGCGAGACTCAAGCAGGAGAAATTAACATTCAGGCAACGGGCAGCACGACGATTCGCCAAAGCAGCGCCATTCACACCAGCCTTGAATCTGGGGCAAAAGGCAATAGCGGCAACGTCACGATTAACACTGGATCGCTGTTTATAACCGATGCAGGTTTCGTTTTAACCGCAGTCAACGGCGGCATTGGCAAAGCGGGTGATATTACCTTGAATGTTCAAGGAGCTAGTGTTTTCAACGGACAAGGAAGCGACGTCGGGAGTGCAATTTTTAGCGTTGATCGCACCGGAGTGTACACCGGGCCGAATCAAATCGCGAGTTTGGGAATTGGGACTACGGGCAAAGTGTCGATTACGACCGGATCGCTTGCGATAATCAACGGCGCACAACTGTTGACGTCGATCGTCAGCGCGATCGGTAAAGCAGGTGATGTTACCATCAATGCCCGCGATGCCGTCGAGTTAGACGGTGTGGGTACTGGAACGGGCAGCTATGAAAATGGGTCAACCGGGGTTGCTGAAGCAGGCGATATTTACATCGCTGCAAATTCGCTTAGAGTTACGAACAATGCACAAATCGCCACGCTGACTAGCACACTAAATCAGCCTGAGAAAAAATCGGGCAATATCACGATCGAGACGAGTGGAAAAGGCATCACTCTGAGCAACGACGCCGCCGTTGGTAGCTTTGGGTTTGGCGGAAACGCAGGCGATGTTAATTTAGCAAGTCCCTTGATCACGCTGACTAACGGTGCAATAATTAGCAGCTTTGGGATTCAAGGAAACGCAGGCGATATTAATTTAGCGAGTCGGTCGATCGCGCTTGACAATGGCAGTATTGTTGCGCCTACGTTCGGACAAGGCAATGCTGGAAAAATTTCGCTTGTCGCACAAAATCAAGTCTCGCTAAATCAATCCGCAATCACGACCAGCATCTATAGCGTGCAAGACCTTGTTCAGTTTCTTACAAAAACAGGTGCCACTCTAAACTACAGTCCTGACGAAATTCAGCAAGCTTTAGCTGTATATGGTTCAGGCGGCAAATCGAATGATATCAACGTAACGGCCGGATCGCTTCGGCTTGATAACAATAGCTTTATTTCATCTGATACGTCTTCTGGTGGCAGTGGCAATATCCGGGTACAGCTTAGAGAAGCGCTGCTCCTTCGACGATCGAGCAAGATTTCAACAACTGCTGGAGCGCTTTCATCAACGGCGGGAAGTTTGAATCTTTCAGGCGGTGGTGATGGCGGCAATATTACCATTAGTAGCCCTTTGATTATCGCTGTTCCCGAAGAAGCGAGTAAAATAAGCGCCAACGCTTTTAGCGGAAGCGGCGGAAAGGTTAACATTTCAACCGAAGGATTGTTTGGGATTCAAGTGCGACCCCGCTCCACGATCGCAAGCGATATTACTGCCAGTTCACAGCAAGGGGTTCAAGGAATCGTCTCGATCGCGCAGCCGAATGTTCAACCCATGCAAGGCACGATCGAGCTTCCGAGCCGCCCGATTCCGGGCAATCAGCTCGTTCAAGCTTGCCCCAGAGGAACTGCTCAAAAGCTCGGCTCGTTTGTGGTGAGCGGTCGAGGAAGCGCACCTCCTAATCCGATTGATCCGATGTCTGGCAGTACGCCGATTTCGTCGTTAGCGACGATCGAGCCATCGCCGTTAACTGCGGTTAGATTACCCAATCGACTTCCGGACATTCTCGAAGCGCAAGGCTGGATCAAGTCTCCAACTGGCATCGTTCAGCTTGTGACGCATCCGCCAACGCTGACGCCATCGGCTATTCCAACGGCGATCGCCTGTCCACCTGCAAAACAATCTTGATGAAACGTCTAAATCAGTCTCAAATGATTCGATTTGTGGTCCCGATGCTGATGGCGATCGCCGTTTGCATTTTGTTTCCGACTCAGAAAACGATCGCAGCGCTGCAACCTGCTTCTGTGCTAGATCAGCAAGCGCGATCGTTTTACACAAATCAACAATACTCAAACGCTGCAAAGCTATTCCTACAAGCCGCGCAAGCGTATCAGTCGAGCAATGATCCGATTCGTCAAGCTTTGAGCTTGAGCAACTTATCGTTAGCGTATCAGCAGCTTGGTCAATGGAACGATGCTAACCAAGCGATCGAACAAAGCCTTTCGATTCTCAGCGCAACGGCAGATCAAACATCAAGTCGATCGTTGGCTTTTGCTCAAGCATTAGACATTCAAGGAAGCTTACTGCTCACGCAAGGTAAACCCAATCAAGCACTCGCAAACTGGGAAAAAGTCACTCAGATTTATCAGCAATCAGGACAACACAATCGCGCTTTAATCAGTCAAACGAATCAAGCTCAAGCGTTGCAAAATCTAGGACTTTACCGAAAAGCGATCGACGTTCTTAACGCCGCTTTGTCGCTTAAATCGCGAGAGCAACCTAAAACGCTATCCGCTCCACTTCAAAAGATTCCCGCTTCAGCAGAAAGCGCGATCGCGCTAAGACTGCTAGGCGATTCGCTGCGAGTTGTGGGAGATTTTTCTCAAGCAAACTTGGTGCTCGACCGCAGTTTAACGATCGCAACGCAACTAAAGCTACCCGAAACGATCGCGCTTGTTCAACTGAGCTTAGGCAATACGGCTCGTGCTCAGGCTTATGGCAGTGAAGCGTTAACAAAAGCGGGACGAGAAACCGCCTTACGCCTGTATCAACAAGCCGCAGCAGGCAGTTCGGGTCAGCTAAAAGTGCAAGCTCAACTCAATCAACTCAGCTTACTCGATTCTAAAGCCGCAACGAACCTTATTCGGGAAGTTCAGCAAAACATCGCTGCCTTGCCGCCTAGTCGAACTGCGATCGAAGCTCGAATTAATCTCGCTCAAACGTTGCTGCAATTTAACGCTGATATTCGGATGATTGCTGAGTCGTTGGCGATCGCCATTCAGCAAGCCAACCGCCTCGGAGATCCTCGAACTCAAGCTTATGCGCTAGGAAGTTTGGGCGCACTTTACGAACGCACTCAGCAATGGGAAGACGCAAAAAAGCTGACGCAGCAAGCGCTACAGTTTGCACAGCAAATTAACGCGGCTGATATTTCCTATCGGTGGCAGTGGCAATTAGGACGAATTTTGAGCGCTCAAGGAGACACCCAAGCCGCGATCGCCGCTTACCAAGAAGCGGTCACAACGATTAAATCACTCAGAGAAGATCTAGCGGCTTCGAGTCGCGATATTCAATTTTCTTTTCGAGTTGCGATCGAGCCGATTCATCGTCAGTTTGTTAGCCTTTTGCTCAAATCACACACGCTAGAGCAGCTCAGAACAGCCCGCAAAACAATCGAAGATTTGCAGCTTGTGGAACTAGATAACTTTTTTCGCGAAGCTTGTTTGAATGCCGACGCTGAGCAGGTCGATCGCGTTGATCCGTTAGCGGCGGTAATTTACCCGATCGTGTTAGAAGATCAGCTTGCTATTATTGCGAGTTTGCCGCAGCCTCAATCAAATCCCACAGCAAAACCCGTTGCTAATCTGCGCTACTTCAAAACCGACATCAGTCGTGCTCAGCTAGAAGCGACCGTCGTTGATCTGCGGGAAACGTTGCAGCAAGGAAACACGTTAGAGTACAGTCTCCCGATTCTGCAAACCCTTTACCGATCGCTGATTGCTCCGGTTGCAGCCGAACTAGCAGAAAGCAACGTTAAAACATTAGTCTTTGTTCCCGATGGGGCACTGCGTAATGTGCCAATGGCAGCACTGCACGACGGCAAGCGCTTTTTAATTGAACAATACAGCATTGCCCTGACTCCAGGATTACAGCTTCTTTCCACTCGTCCGTTGCGCGGTGAGCGACTCGGTGCATTAGTGGCAGGAATCAGCGAATCTCGTCAAGGCCGACCCGAATTGCCCTCGGTCAAAACTGAAATTGCTCAGATTCAGCGATCGCTACCCAGTCAAGTTTTACTCAACAGTAATTTTAGAAAAGCCGCGTTTCAAAAGCTCGTTGAGAATGAGTCATTCCCGATCGTGCATCTAGCTTCTCACGGCAATTTTAGTTCGCAGGCAGATGACACTTATATTTTGACCTGGGATGGAAAGCTGAACATTGCAGATTTGGGCGGGGTGCTGCAAACGGCTGAGCTTTTCCAAAACAAAGGATTAGAACTACTCGTGATGAGTGCTTGTGAAACCGCAGCAGGCGATCCACAGTCGGCGTTAGGTCTTGCTGGCGTGGCAGTACGATCGGGGGCAAGAAGTACGGTTGCAACCTTGTGGAGCGTTAACGATCAAGCGTCGGCTGAATTGATGCAAAAGTTTTACACCGAACTTGCTCAGCTAAAAGAAACCAAGATTTCTAGAGCTGAAGCGCTTCGTCGGGCGCAACTATCGATTTTGCAGAATCCAAAGTATCGTAAAGAGCCGTATTTCTGGGCGGCTTACATTCTGCTGGGAAATTGGAGTTAGGAACTGTTTTTGTCGAACTAACGTGAACCCGATGCGTCTAATTGCAACTAGGTATCACAGATTGCCAACCTCTCAGCAGAATTCACGTAGTGCATTTTTGAGAGTACAGTTAAAACTTATTTAACCTGAGTCTGCACCGCAGGTGCACCTGCGGGAAGGGCGAAAGAAACAAAAGCTTTAGTGCGTATTGGTTTCAGCCTTGCTTGCAAAATTTTTCTTAGGAGTTGTGAATCAGAATTCTAACTCGCTTGGCGACTCATATTAAGTCGGTGAATAAGGTTAAATTCATCGTGGGGTTTAGGTCTCGACTGCGCTCAACCCGATAAAGGCAGGTTTTGTTTGTGTAGCCGCGTAGCCGCAGGCAATGGGCGCAGCGAATCGCATTCGCCAGGCTTAACAAAACTGACGTTACATAGCAATCCTAAATGAGTTATGAAATTGTAAGAGTGGGAACACTAACGTCGAACAGATGATTCTCACTGCCCTATGCAGCCCGACCTCAAGCTGTTTATCGATAGCAATCCTGACCCACGAGAACTGAAACGAGCGTTAGCGGTACAAATGGCATATCAAAACTATCGCTATGAAGACATTCAAGCTGTTTTGCAAGTGTCGCTTGGCTTTATCAGCAAGTGGAAACAGCGCTTTGCAGTTGAGGGAGTCAAAGGACTGCGCTTGGGGTATCGAGGAGCAAGTCCGTATTTGAGTGCAGAACAGCGTGCTGAGGTGCTGGAGTGGTTAAAGCAAAAGCAGTGTTGGCATTTGCCAGACTTACAACAGCATCTAGATGAGCAGTATGGCGTAGAGTTTGCCTCAAAGCAAAGCTATTACGAGTTGTTTCACGCTGCCCGAATTGATTGGAAAAAGACGCGAACAACCAACCCGAAACGCGACCCTGAGTTGGTCGAGAAAAAAACTGAAATTACGGCATGGCTCGAACATCCGGCGGCAATTGAATCGGGGGAATTAATGGCGATGTACGAAGATAAGCGTCATTTGCTCTGGGGCAATCTCACTGGCTATGCCTGGGGCAAAAGCAGTGAGCGGATTGAAATCTCAGTTACGAACATTCGCGATCAACAAACTTACGACAGCGCGATCGACTTTGCGACGCGCTGTTTGATTCCAGCTTATGACAACGGCAAGGACTTTCCCCTTGATGTCTTACAGCACTTAATGCAGCAGTATCCGAACAAACGAATCGCCTCGCTTTGGAATGGGGCAACGCATCATTCTCAACCCCTGAAAAACTTTCTTGCATTGGTCAATTCGAGTCTTGACCCTGAACAGTGGCAGATTACTAATCTGCGCTTCGCGCCCAATCACCCACGCCAGAATCCGATTGAAAAGGTTTGGCTACAGGCACGCTGGATACGAGAGTGCTATCTTCTTAACCAATCCTTTACGTTTCAGGAGTTATTTAAGGTTGTCTTGCAGGATCAAGTGTTGAGTTTCCTTAAGCTTGAGTATGGTGCTTTTTCAGCACCTCATTAGGATTGCCATATCAGCATCTTCGTTAAACTCAAATATTTATTGCAGTTGACTCGCTTGATCTAGATTTCAATTGCCTTTATCGTGGTGAATTTCGATCATGCTTTATCGCTTTTTTGTTCTCTCGTTGAAAACAGCTTTCCCCTTGCTTGGAATCGTATCGTCGATCGGTTGGCTCACTCCAAGCTGGGCGCAGTCCGCTCAACGATCGCCCGCGATTCAGCCGCAAGACATCGTTCCTCCCAACCCAATTCCCCAACCAAAGCTTCCCGAAGCTCCAATTCAGCTTCCCCCGCTTGAGCAATTGCTGCCGCAACCGACACCGCAACCCACGCCCGACCTCCCGACAAACGTTCCTGATACTATTTTTGTTCGTCGGTTTGAAGTTGTAGGCAGTACGGTTTTTAGCGCAGCAGACTTTGATAAAATCACAAAGAAGTATACAAATCGCAATCTGACTTTTGCAGAATTACTGCAAGTGCGATCGGACATTACTCAGCTTTACATTGGTGATCCAAAACAGCCTAAATATGTCACTTCGGCCGCCGTGATTCCGCCTCAAGTTTTAACCAACGGAACGGTTAGAATTCAGGTGATCGAAGGGTCGATCGAAAGCATCAATGTGGTGGGGACTCGTCGATTAAACCCAAACTATATTCGCAGTCGCATCAAGCTTGCAACCGGAGCGCCGCTAAACGTCACCGCTTTACTCGAACAACTGCGGTTGCTGCAACTTGATCCGCTTGTTGAATCGATTTCAGCCGATCTTCAAGCGGGAACCCGACTCGGAACCAGCATTCTACAAGTCACCATTTCAGAAGCAAAAACCCTGACGATTACGCCCTCGATCGATAATGCTCGATCTCCGAGTGTCGGAACTTTTCGACGCGGAATCGAACTTGCACAAGCAAATCTGCTTGGGTTAGGTGACGGATTGCGCATCGGCTACGCCAACACCGATGGCAGCAATCGTCTTGATTTGAACTATACGATCGCGATCAATCCTCGCAACGGAACTTTGCGATTTGCGTATGGCAGCGATCGCAGTAGGGTGATCGAAAAACCGTTTGACGTTCTAGACATTCACTCTCGGTCGCGCTATTACGAACTAACGTATCGCCAGCCCATTCTGCAACGTCCCGCTCAGGAAGTTGCTTTAGGCGTGACGTTCTCGCACCAAATCAGCCAAACCGAACTCGGAATTGATAACATCGGTCCGTTTCCGCTTTCACCGGGTGCAGATGCTCAAGGACGAACCCGAATTTCAGCGCTCCGCTTTTTTCAAGAGTATGTTCATCGCAGCGATCGAGAAGTCTTTGCGGCACGATCGCAGTTTAGCGTAGGCGTCGGACTGTTTAACGCCACGCAAAATGCAGCCGCTCCGGATAGTCGCTTTTTGACTTGGCGAGGACAAGCGCAATGGACGCGATTGTTAGCGCCTGACGCGCTGCTGATTGTGCGCAGCGATTTGCAACTGAGCGATCGAGCATTAGTTCCCCTCGAACAAATCGGACTTGGAGGAGTAGATACCGTGCGCGGCTATCGTCAAGACGCTCTGCTCACCGATAACGGCTTTCTCTTCTCAACCGAGGTGCGCTTACCGATTTTACGAACCGCTTCTAAAACTGGCGTTTTGCAGTTGACGCCGTTTGTGGATGTAGGAGCAGGATGGAATCGAGGAAGCAGTGCAAATCCATCGACCAACACGCTCGTCGGAGTCGGTTTAGGATTGGTGTGGCGACAAAACGACACCTTCTCTGCCCGCCTTGATTGGGGAATTCCACTCGTTTCAGACAGCTTGCGAAGCGGAGCAACCGAAAAACGAAGTTTACAAGAGAACGGGATTTACTTTTCGATCCGGTATAGCCCCTCGTTTTAAGACGTGTTTTAGAGCGCTTCGCTGCGTTTCTAGTCCGTCTGAGAATCGTTTTTGATTCGATCGAGCATTACGCTACTCCTGAAAATCGTACGACAATAGCAACTTCTGCAAACGGATGACAATTGAGAAAGATTTCATTCGACAATTGTTCCGGGAGGGCATGATGCGCGAATCTGTAATCTACCAGGAAATTTTAGAAGAAGGGCGTCAAGCGGGGGAACGATCGCTGGCGTCAGCTTTCGCGGCGGTTTGAAGAATTGCCAGAAGCGATACGATCGCGCATTAAAACTTTATCAATCGAGCAGTTAGAAACTCTAGCTGAAGCGTTGCTGGATTTTGGCTTAATCGCGGATTTAGACGCTTGGGTTCGATCGCTAAGGCGAAAATCTTTGGGTTAATTCTCCAAAAGATCGTTGCTTTTTCCTAAATTAATCGCGATGCTGTAGGGCTTTTGGCTTAAGCCGCTAAAATGAATCTTGTAAGTCATCCTTCAACGATGTTGGCGGGATGTTTTAATTTCTGAATTTATTTTCGGTCGGATTTGCGAGTCGTCAAGCCGAAGGGCAAATTCCAAACACTGTTAAAGAGGGATTCCTTTATGGTCGATGTTCGAGATAAAACGCCTACTGCTCAGGAAACCTTCGTCCAGATGGCTCAAGCGGCCGGCCTGCGAGGACGACTACTCCTGACGATCGGCATTCTGATTTTTATTCGCTTGGGCGTGTTTATTCCGTTGCCCGGGGTCGATCGAGCTGCTTTTCAAACGAGTATCCAAAACAACGCCGCTTTGCAGTTTGTCAACTTGTTTGCGGGTGGCGGTTTGGGAACGCTTGGCATCTTTGCGCTAGGGATTTTGCCCTACATTAACGCTTCGATTATTATTCAACTGCTGACCGCCGCGATTCCGCAGCTTGAAGATTTGCAGAAAAACGAAGGCGAAGCGGGACGACGCAAAATTGCTCAAATTACGCGCTATGTATCGGCGGCATGGGCGATCGTGCAAAGCTCTCTACTGACGTTTAGCTTGCTGCGTCCGTTTGCCGAAAATTGGGGGCCGTTTTTCATTGTTGAAACCGTTCTCGCGCTCACGGCCGGATCGATGTTTGTGATGTGGGTCGGTGAATTGATTACCGAACGCGGAATCGGGAACGGCGCATCGCTGATCATTTTCCTCAACATTGTTGCCACGCTGCCGCAAACGCTCGGTAAAGCGTTTGATCTTGCCCAAACTGGCGATCAAGGCGTGATTTGGAGCGTTGTCATTCTCCTGCTTGTATTCTTGGCAATGGTTGTGGGGATTGTCTTCGTTCAAGAAGGCACTCGTCGGATTCCGGTGATCTCCGCTCGTCGTCAAGTCGGACGCCGCACGTATGTAGAGCGAAGCAGCTATCTGCCGTTAAAGCTGAATCAAGGCGGTGTAATGCCGATCATTTTTGCGTCTACCGTGCTGACGCTGCCTGTGATTGTCGGTGGTGCACTCAATCCCGGATTTGCGGCTCAAGTCAATGCACTATTAGGCCCAACTTCGATTCTGCACAACCTGATTTATTTTGTGCTGATTCTGTTTTTCAGCTATTTCTATGCGTCGTTGATTATTCAACCCGACGACATGGCAAAGAACTTGAAGAAAATGGGGTCGAGCATTCCGGGCATTCGTCCAGGAACGGCCACCTCAGAGTATGTTGAGCGCGTTTTGAATCGATTAACCTTTTTAGGTGCTATTTTCTTATCGATTGTTGCGATCGTTCCGACGTTCATCGAAAGCGCCACGCCTGTTAAAGTCTTTCAAGGCTTTGGGGCAACGTCGCTGTTGATTTTGGTGGGGGTTGCGATCGACACGGCAAAACAGATTCAAACTTACGTGATTTCTCAACGATACGAAGGAATGGTGAAACAATAGTGGCGCGACTGATTTTTGTCGGCCCGCCCGGAGCTGGGAAAGGGACGCAATCGATATTTTTGGCAAAAGCTCACAACATTCCGCATATCTCGACCGGAGACATTTTGCGCGAGGCGGTTGCAGAAATGTCGCCGCTTGGCGCGAAGGCTAAAGACTATATGGATCGCGGCGAATTAGTGCCGGATCAGTTGGTGATTGATTTAATTCGAGAGCGCTTAGGCAAACCGGACGCTCAGGCGGGCTGGGTTCTCGATGGCTTTCCGCGCAATGTGGCGCAAGCGGAGTTTCTTGATAAGCTGCTTGACGAGTTAAATCAGGGGTGCGATCGCGTTGTTAATCTCGATGTGCCCGATCAAGTGTTAATCGATCGAATGCTCAATCGTGGACGCAAAGACGACAACGAAGACACGATTCGTCGCCGTTTAGAAGTTTATCGTGAGCAAACTGCGCCAATCATCGACTACTACCATTTGCGTGAGAAGTTGGTGACGATCGACGGTGACAAACCGATGGAAGAAGTCGCGGGATCGTTAAATCAACTCGTTTAATCTCTTCAATCTAAAACTGATTAGGAAGACACTCAGTAGCTTGTGTGTAATTCCTAGTCAGGTTTAGGTTGAGGCTCCATCCTACTTAGCTGATGCAGTAGACGTGATTCATAATATTGAAAATCTCGAAAAGGTAAACTCAACGACAAACTAACAACGTTGGGTAAACCCCAAATGAAATAACCTAGCTTTTTTGGGTAGCGGCTCTTAATTTAGGTAATTGTAAATTCAGATGAAGAAGAAATACGTTTATTGGCAGGACGAAGAGATGTGGTTAGGATATCTCGAAGAATTTCCTGACTACTGAACTCAAGGCGAAACTGAAGAAGAGCTACAAGAAAACCTGATTGATATTTATACTGCACTGAAAAAGTGCAGGTGAAATTAGCACTGTATTCGCTTTAGATCTTGCTGCACTGGAGGAAGACTGATGAGCATCGTGCAACTCAAAGAAGCGGTAGAAAAACTTTCTGCTGATGAGCTGACTGAATTCGCTCAATGGTTTGATGAATTTCAAGAGGCACAGTGGGATCGTCAAATCGAAGAAGATTTGAAAGTGGGTAAACTCGATGCTTTGATTCATCAAGCAGAAAAAGACTTTACAGAAGGAAAGTGTCGGGAAATTTGAAACATTTTACGACGCCTGAGTTCTGGTATCACTATCGTCAGCTACCGCCTGATATTCAAGCTCTTGCAGACAAAACCTACGAATTGCTTAAAGCAGATCCAAGACATCCATCACTTCGGTTGAAAAGAATCGGCAAGCTTTGGTCAATTAGAGCGGGCAAAAAATATCGTGCGTTGGGATTAGACAAGCCAGAAGGAATCGTGTGGTTTTGGATCGGATTACACAGTGAATACGATCGAATCTTGGCTCAAACCAGCCATTCATGAACCTTTTTCAGTACGGGCATCGCGAATTTTGCGGCAATGCTGAAACTTAATTTAATGATCTACACTCAAATAGGTGTTAATATTTGACCCCAACTGTCTTTAGGAGGAAGTTCTGCTTGTCTAAACAAGACCTGATCGAAATGGAAGGAACGGTGGTTGATTCGCTGCCAAACGCTATGTTTCGCGTCGATCTCGACAACGGTTTCAACGTACTCGCGCACATCTCCGGCAAAATTCGCCGCAACTACATCAA
The DNA here is from genome assembly GCA_964250455.1 of uncultured bacterium. Taxonomy (GTDB): domain Bacteria; phylum Cyanobacteriota; class Cyanobacteriia; order Leptolyngbyales; family Leptolyngbyaceae; genus CAXUFL01. The sequence goes on along the minus strand of CAXUFL010000004.1, from coordinate 113,440 downwards.
AATTCTCCCCGGCGATCGCGTCAAAGTCGAACTGACGCCTTACGATCTCACCAAAGGGCGCATTACATACCGCTTGAAAAACAAGAAGTAAATCGCGCAGTCAAAGAGCATAGCAAGATATCTTTGACAAGTGTCATAAAAAATTGTTAGGATATTATGTTTGTAGTGTCGCCGAGATAGGCAATGAAAGTACGAGCATCGGTGAAACCGATTTGTGAGAAATGCCGCGTCATTCGCCGAAAAGGGCGCGTCATGGTGATTTGCGAAAACCCGAAGCATAAGCAACGTCAGGGTTAGAATGATTAGATGTGAAGTCTGCCGCAACGGGAAAAAGCCCTGCGCGTCAGACGTTTTCGGCTGTTTATTTAGTTTTTAAGGAGAAGGCACGTGGCGCGGATTGCGGGCGTAGACCTGCCTCGCGAAAAGCGAGTGGAAATTGGTCTCAGATATATTTACGGAATTGGACCGACGCGATCAAAGGAAATTCTGGAGAAAACCGGAGTGAACCCCGATACGCGAGTGCGAGATTTAACCGATGCGGATGTTGCGTCTTTGCGCGATGCCGTTGAAGGTGGCTATCAAGTCGAAGGAGATTTGCGCCGATTTGAATCGATGTCGATTAAGCGATTAATGGATATTGGTTGCTATCGCGGGCGGCGTCACCGCATGGGCTTGCCTGTGCGGGGACAACGAACTCGCACCAATGCGCGGACTCGTCGGGGTGGGCGTCGGACGGTTGCGGGTAAGAAAAAAGCACCCGGTAAGAAATAAAATCGATTGCCGTTGGGCAACGATCGAGCGAATCGCTTGTAGGAACGTAGCAGCATAATTTTTGAGAGTTTGACATGGCAAGACAACCACAGCGTAAGACGGGCCCACGCAAGGCGAAGAAAAACGTGCCGAGCGGGGTAGCGCACATTCAATCCACCTTCAACAATACGATCGTCACGATTTCAGACGTGCAGGGCGAAGTGATTTCCTGGGCGTCGGCGGGTTCGAGCGGCTTTAAGGGCGCGAAAAAAGGAACGCCGTTTGCGGCTCAGACGGCGGCTGAAAGTGCAGCAAGACGAGCGATCGATCAAGGAATGCGTCAGCTTGAAGTGATGGTGAGCGGGCCCGGAGCGGGACGCGAAACCGCGATTCGGGCGCTGCAAGGATCGGGAATTGAAATTACCTTGATTCGGGATGTGACGCCGATTCCGCACAACGGTTGTCGTCCGCCAAAGCGTCGTCGCGTTTAAGTTCAGCTTGGTCGGAGCAGGTTTTTGGGTTCGCATCTCGCTGCCAAGAGCGCAGAATGCAGCAGTCGTTTTGAGGGGCGACCCTCGCAGAGAAGGAAAAAGGAGGCTACTCCGTGGCACAGTTTCAGGTTGAATGTATCGACACCACGACCGACAAAGACCAAAGCCAGTACAGCAAGTTTGTGCTTGAGCCGCTAGAGCGGGGACAAGGAACGACGGTTGGCAATGCTTTGCGGCGCGTATTGTTGTCAAACTTAGAAGGCGCATCGGTAACGGCGGTGCGGATTGCCGGGGTTAACCACGAATTCGCGACGATTCCGGGTGTGCGCGAAGACGTTCTAGACATTCTGCTGAATATGAAAAAGCTGGTGTTTAGAAGCTATTCGTCGCAGCCGCAGATCGGGCGATTGCTCGTGCAGGGGCCGGCAACCGTAACAGCCGAGCAGTTTGATGTGCCGTCGGAAGTTGAACTGGTTGATCCCGATCAGTATGTGGCAACGTTGGCGGCAGGCGCAACGCTGGAGATGGAATTTAAAATCGATAAAGGCAAGGGCTATCGCGGCGTTGAGAAAATTCGCGACGAGACGGCGGTTGACTTTTTGCAGATTGATTCGGTCTTTATGCCCGTGCGCAAAGTGAACTACAGCGTTGAAGATGCGCGTCAAGGCGGATCGCTTGAAAAAGATCGCCTGATTATGGAAATCTGGACCAATGGCAGTTTGACGCCGCAAGAAGCGCTCAGTCAAGCCGCCAATATCCTGGTTGATTTGTTTAATCCGTTGAAAGACATTACCTTCGAGCCTTCGGACGGTGATGATCACAGCGATGAGCGAATCGAAAATCAAATCCCGATCGAAGAGCTACAGCTTTCAGTGCGGGCTTACAACTGCCTGAAGCGTGCTCAAATCAATTCGGTGGCGGATTTGCTCGACTACAGCCAAGAAGACCTACTCGAAATCAAGAATTTCGGGGCCAAGTCTGCCGAGGAAGTGGTCGAAGCGTTGCAGCAACGGTTGGGGATTACCTTACCGCAAGAAAAGTCTAAGTCCAGTTAATTTACTAAAGTTATGCGTCACCGTTGTAAAGTCCCTTTGTTGGGAAAACCTGCGGATCAGCGCAAAGCTCTTTTAAGAGCTTTGACCACTGAGCTGATTCGCAACGGTCGGATTCAAACGACCAAAGTTCGCGCCCAAGCCGTTCGGTCTGAAGCAGAACGGATGATCACGTTGGCAAAAGATGGCTCGCTTTCCGCTCGTCGTCAAGCAATGGGCTACATTTACGATAAGCAGCTTGTTCACGCTTTGTTTGAGCAAGTTCCGGAGCGGTACAGCGATCGCAGTGGCGGCTATACGCGCATTCTTAGAACGGTGCGTCGTCGCGGCGATAACGCAGAAATGGCTATTATTGAACTGACCTAAGATGACGCTGGCCGTTGAACCCCCTCGACGAGTTGCCCTAGTCATTCAGTACTTGGGCACTCATTTTCATGGTTGGCAACGACAGCCAAATCAGCGCACGGTTCAAGCCGAGATCGAAGACGCGATCGCGTCAGTCGTGGGTTATCGCGTCGGGGTTCACGCCGCAGGGCGAACCGATGCGGGCGTTCATGCTGCGGCTCAAGTGGCTCACTTCGATGTCGTCAGTCGGATTCCGGCTTATCGGTGGATGGATGTGATCAATGCTCGACTGCCTGAAGATGTTTTGATTCGAGCGTCGGCGGAAGTTCTGCCGGATTGGCACGCTCGATTTTCAGCGTCTTGGCGGCGGTATCGATACACGATCTACACCGATGCGCGTCCGAATTTGTTTGTGCGATCGATTGCTTGGCACTATTACTATGAGCCTCTCGACGAATCAATCATGCAAAAAGCGTTGAATCCGATGATCGGGCGGCACCATTTAGCGGCGTTTCATCGATCGAATTCGAGCCGACCGCATTCGTGGGTGGATGTGCAAGCAGCTCAATGTCAGCGAAACGGCGCGTTTGTCACAATCGAAGTGCAAGCAAGCGGATTTTTGTACGGCATGATGCGGCTACTAATCGGATTGCTTGTGCAGGTGGGACGCGGGGAGCGGTCGATCGACGAGTTCACCGAGCTGTGGACGACTGAACGCCGCGACAAAGTGAAATACGCAGCACCGCCGCAAGGCTTGTGTTTGCTGCGAGTTGGCTATCCTGAAATGCCGTTTTCGCCGGAAATCTGGTTTGACGCTCAGCCGAGGCTATCGTTGCCGCCCGCGATCGCGCCAGAATTAAGTTTCACATAGACCTTTTTGATTGGGAACACGCTCATGGACAACAAAACTTACGTTCCGTCGCAAGACACGCTAGAGCGCAACTGGTACGTTGTAGACGCAGCGAATCAGCGCTTGGGTCGCCTTGCTTCGGAAATTGCAATGGTGCTGCGCGGCAAAAACAAGCCGACCTACACGCCGCACTTAGATACGGGCGATTTTGTGATTGTGATCAACGCCGACAAAGTGGACATCACGGGCAAAAAGCGATTTCAGAAACTGTACCGTCGCCATTCGGGTCGTCCGGGTGGAATGAAAACCGAAACGTTTGATAAGCTGCAAGCTCGCGTGCCAGAGCGGATTATCGAAGTTGCAGTCAAGGGAATGCTGCCGAAGAATTCGCTGGGTCGTCAGCTCTTTACCAAGCTGAAAGTGTATGCGGGTGACGTTCATCCTCATGCTGCCCAAAAGCCCGAAGTTCTCACGATCAACACGATTCCAGGAGGTAACTAATGCAGGCAACAGAAGGACGAGTCATGTATCAAGGCACCGGACGCCGCAAGAACGCGATCGCACGGGTGCGCTTGGTTCCAGGAAACGGCACGATTACCGTCAACGGCAAGCCCGGAGATTTGTATCTTCAATTCAACGCGGAATATCTCGCGGGTGCGAAAGCGCCGCTTGAGACGCTTGGTTTAGAAGGCGAGTACGATATTCAAGTCACCGCACACGGTGGCGGACTGACCGGACAAGCCGACGCGATTCGGATGGGGGTTGCTCGTGCTTTGTGCGAACTTGACCCGGAAAACCGCAAGCCGCTCAAAACTGAAGGCTACCTGACCCGCGATCCGCGAGCTAAAGAGCGAAGAAAATATGGTCTGCGCAAAGCGCGGAAAGCACCTCAGTTCTCGAAGCGTTAAAATATTAGCAAGATAGGAGATATTGAAATGCCGAAAGAAGGTATTCATCCGAAGTGGTATCCCGAAGCCAAAGTGTACTGCAACGGCGAAGTCGTGGCGACGGTTGGCTCGACCAAGCCGGAGCTACACGTAGATGTGTGGTCTGGTAATCATCCGTTTTTCACCGGAACTCAGAAGATTATTGACACCGAGGGACGAGTCGAACGGTTCTTGCGCAAATACGGTATGAGCGACGACAAAAAGTAGCGCGGCTAGGTCTTGATATCAGGCGCGATTTGAGTTGCCGCGCCTATTCCCTAGCTAACCCTACTTTAGAAGTTGAAAACTATGGCTGAAGCTTACCTGCTAGACAAATTAAATTCAGTTGAGCAAACGTTTAATGAACTGACGCGGCGAATGGCAGACCCTGACATCGCCCGCGATCCGTCTGAGTTTCAGAAAGTGGCAAAGGCGCGATCGTCGCTTGAAGAAGTGGTGAACACCTATGAGCTTTTCCGCAAAACTGAACAAGATCTAGCAGGTGCCCGCCAAATTTTGAAAGATTCGGCAAACGATCCCGAACTGCATGAAATGGCGTCGCTTGAAGTTGAAGAGTTAGATCAAAAACTTCAAGACTTGGTAACGCGCCTCAAGATTTTGCTATTGCCAAGCGATCCCAACGACGATCGCAACATCATGTTGGAAATTCGGGCCGGGACGGGCGGCGATGAAGCGAGCATTTGGGCGAGCGATTTGGTCAGAATGTATTCGCGATACGCAGAGCGTCAAGGCTGGCGCGTGAAAATGGCCAGCGAATCTTTAGCAGATTTGGGCGGATTCAAAGAAGCCGTTATGGAGATTCAAGGCGATCGCGTTTACAGCAAACTAAAGTTTGAAGCGGGCGTTCATCGCGTTCAGCGTGTTCCGGTGACAGAAGCATCGGGACGCGTTCACACCTCAACTGCAACCGTGGCGATCATGCCCGAAGTAGATGATGTGGAAGTGCATATCGATCCGAAAGATATTGAACTGACGACGGCACGATCGGGCGGCGCGGGCGGTCAAAACGTCAACAAAGTTGAAACGGCGGTTGACTTGATGCACAAACCGACTGGGATTCGGATTTTTTGTACCGAGGAACGATCGCAGCTTCAAAACCGCGAGCGAGCAATGCAGATTTTGCGGGCAAAACTGTACGAAATGAAGCTGCGGGAGCAGCAAGAAGCGGTGACATCGATGCGGCGATCGCAGGTTGGAACGGGATCGCGATCGGAAAAAATTCGCACCTATAACTACAAAGACAACCGCATCACCGACCATCGATTAGGGCAAAACTTTGGATTAGCCCCGGTGCTTGAAGGCGATCTAGAAGACTTAATTCAAACCTGTATTTCTCAAGACCAACAAGAGCGATTAGAGCAGTTGGCAGCCGAAAGCGGAAACGAAGCCGCAGTCGGATAAGTCAGTCTACGCGAGGAGATTTGTCGATACGTCTTATCTTCAGGTTAGCAAAGAGGAAATTGCACAGCGCGGCGAAAGTCTTTACGACAAAAGCATTCGTCCTTATACTGAAACAGTAGAAATTATTGGCAAGATTATCGCGGACACGCAAAGCGTGAGCCGAAGGCAACGACATCATCACAGGTGTTTATGAAGTCGATCGCGATCTCGTTGTAGCTTGTCACCAAGTCCGAGCAAAACACTCAGATGCAGTCATTTGGGCAGAACGAATCGGATACAATGCTGTTTTTGCAGGGGGCGGTACATTGGTTAGAACAGCGCAGTGATACACGGAACAGTTGTTGGGCTTCAGTTGCTTACTCCTACGTACTCTGTCGATCAACAACTAAAAAACTGAGGCTACAAAGGAAACAAGTAAGGCTAACAGCTAAAGTGAACGGCGGTGAGAAGACTTGAACGATAGACGAACAAACCTCAATCGTCTGCTCTACTGTGTTGTTATGCTGTGTCTTTACGATCAACTTCAGCTTTGTGCGGAGTCATTCAGTTGTTGTTGAAGTTGTTGAACTTCTTCGATCGATAACCCAGTTCCACGAGCAACCATTTCAACCGATAAGCCTTCGCGTAGAAAGTTCAGCGCGATCGCCCGATTTCTTTCTTCCTGAACCTCTCTTTGAATGGAACGATAAACGGCGGATTCCTGCATAATGTCCCTCCGGAGAATGCGATAAACGACTTCATCTTCTAATCTTAGCCCAGCTAAAATGCCTGATGCTGCTATTAAATTTGCTTGCGTTTCGAGGTCTTCAATCTGATCAATTCTTTGAGCTGCTTGCCGCAACGTTTCCTCTGCATCTGCACTTTGTCCGAGAGCCGCAAAGGGAACTAGCCCTGGATATTGCAGAAGAAGCGACGCAGGTTGCTCCCAGATTCTGACGACTTCAAACTCATGACGAGTGTTTTCCATCTCAAAGTGGGTCTGATACACTCGCTCTGATGCAGTCTGCCTTAGGTAAATTACAACTTGTCGCATCGGTTTCGTCGGGTCTTTGCGATACCCACGAACGCGATAATCTAACATGCGGAATGGAATCTTGTCTTTGGGTAATGTTTGGAACTCTAGATGCAAAAAAGCAGCAGCCGATTGCAGCAGAATCAAGGCATCGGTGCGAATCGGATCAAGAGAAAGTTCAGAAGGTTTGAGTTCCGTCATCTCGACAGGTTCTCCCAAGAGCCAACTAGCGAAGTCGGCGGAGAAGTGCTCAGCAAGAAATCGGCAGGTATCATCGTACATCGGAAATAGAATAACTGTACGCCCTACCCTGCTAATTTAATCATGATCAACTTCAAATTTTGATTATCACTGTGTCGCTATAAGAATGGGTGAAATTTATTTCTTATAGTTTGACTGTATTGGTAATAAGTCTTAGTTAATTGATACCAGGTATATATAGAAGAGCTTGCTAGTAAAATTCCTACTACCAAAGCAACGGTTGTGTACAACCATTTCTGCCCATCACTTATATTAGAAAAATGCGTCTAGATAAATACTGCTGAAAAAATGCTTGTGAGAGCGAAGTTAAGAGATGACGATCTGACAATTCTCATTTTTGATCTCGTGTACTCAAATTGATTGTTTAAATACTCGTTATCCTTACCCAGAGCAAATCTCATGGTAGAAACTGATTCTCTTCTTGAACGAATCAAGGCGACATAACGCTCCCAATCACCCGCCGCAGGTAAGCTCGAACACCGACCGATAACCTCTCAACGGTCGGTGTGCATTGGAATTGTTAGCTAGATTTTACCTCAAACTAGTGAGCCGATTCCACCGTCTTCTAAAGCGTTCCTCTTGGCTAGTTCCAGCATCAAGATTATCGGCAGGAATAATACCTTTTCCTTTGCAAATTTGAACATAGCCACTAACTACATTACGCAACCAACGAGTAACAAGATTAGGACCAAAACTGAGCGTAATCCTGTCATCGTCATAAGACGACCAATAATACATAGTCTCTTCTCCACGTGTGAATCCATGTGTGCGCCTTGACCCAGTAGCAAGATGAACTAGAGGACAACGGTAAAACGTGTAGAGTAGAGAACCATATTCATATTCTTCTAACAAATCAAAAAGACCACGGCAAGTTAGGAGGTCTGGGCACTCTTGAGCAAGCTCATCGCGTGATACATCTAGATATGACTTAGGCAGTTCATGGGATCTAAGGAATTCATTAGGATTGTCGCTCAAGCGGTTACTGAGAAGCTGGTCAGCAATGTGAGCATCTTGTGGGCGATAGTGTTTCCAATCTTCGGCGAAGCATACAACAGCGACTTTACTGACACGAGGGTCATTTGGAACAAAATTCTTTAAGAGCCGAGCTAGTCGAATGGAAGATGGAACACTTCCACCTAATTCACTTTCCAGTTGCCGTTTAAAATCGGGAAAGTCATTGAACCAAATCTCGGCAAGTGCGTCAAGTGATGCTGTTGCTAGTGTGTATGCATCAACAGTAGAACCTGAAGCCGCCATATCATCTGCCAGTTGAGCACGTTTGTAGAAATAGTGTTCAAAAGGATCGTTTGAAACTGGCGTGAAAATCATAAATCCAGAATGAAATGCAAGTGTAATTTTAACACGGCTATCTGGCTAACGATCTTGTTGAACCGCACCGAGTCAATCGAGCAACACCAACTTTAGTTGGTAGTGCGGTTAACTTCACGACTATTTGCAGCGTGTCGGTTCCAACAAGATTGTTCTACGGAACTAGCATGAATCCAATGTTCCCAACCAGTAACATTTAAACCCAGTTCTCGTGGAACAAAATTATTTAGACTGAGAAGTTCCGTCTAAGACCCCAATTCAAGGCAGTTATGTAGAAACTTTCCGCCTAATTCCTGATTCTAGATAGTTAGGCTGACAAGGCTTCTACATAGTACATTTTGTAAGAGAAATAGGCGGAAATCTTTAGTTATTCTCGGTCTAACAATGCCGCTCAATCAGTCAATACAAAGCTACCCTTTTGTACCGAAGAACGATCGCGCTCTTGATCTCGCCAAACGCCGATGCGTTTGTTGCTAGAGCGATCGACAATTTTCTTAGGTAGGAAGAGGATTAAAGCACGATCAATCGCTGCAATTTTGCATGGGCAGCGATCGTGACCTGTCTCCTTCAAAAGAAAGATGACGAAGTGCTACTTTAACAATCAGGATGGCTAGGACTTTGAACGAAAACGCTTTGTGTAGATATAGAGTCAAACTCTGCGGATTCATTTCTACTGTCTTGCTTAAAGTTTGATTGTGTCAAGCTGTAAAATTTCAAAGCGTTAGAATTCGATTGAATTGGGCAGTAAACGGCACAAGTCGCAGCAATTACTCACGGGGTTTACATTAAGGTGTAGAGTGTTAAGCGCCAACAGCAGACCTATTTCGCGATGTTGAGGGGACTATTTAATGAGCTGCAATCCGCTTATATCAGTGATTATTCCTGCTTATAACGCCGAGAAATTTATTCAGCACACATTAGAGTCAGTCCTGGCTCAAACTTACCCCGAAATTGAAGTCATTGTGGTGGATGATGGATCACACGATCGTACCGCCGAAATCGTAACATCCTTTGCTAAGCAAGACTCGCGCATTCAGCTTTTTAAGCAAGCCAATGCTGGCGTTGCTGCCGCCCGAAACTTTGCGATCGCTCAATCAACCGGAAAGTACATTGCGCCGATCGATGCCGATGATATTTGGTATCCCGAAAAGCTAGAAAAGCAAGTTCGCTGTATCGAAGCGGCGGGTGAATCGGTCGGTTTGGTTTACGCTTGGTCGGTGTACCTCAATGCAGAAGGTGACATTGTGGGCTGGTACACCGCCGATCAGTTTAATCAACCGCCCGAAGGAGATGTGTTTACCACATTGCTGTACTTTAACTTTCTAGATAATGCTAGTACACCTTTATTTCGGCGCAGTTGTATTGATCAAGTCGGGGGTTACAATTGCAGCTTCAAAGCTAAAGGAGCGCAGGGATGTGAAGATTGGGATATTTATCTGAGGATTGCGGCAGCACACCAAGTTCGAGTTGTGCCAGAGTATTTGATCGGCTATCGTCAGTATTTGGGCAGCATGGCGACGAATTGTTCAACGATGGCAAAATCCTACCTGTTGATGATGGAAGACGTACAGCAGCGCCATCCAAATTTACCCGATCGACTGTATCGCTGGTCAAACGGCACGTTTTACAACTATTTATTAGGAAAAAGCTATGCCTGCGGCGATTATTCAACGATGTTTGTTTGCCTTCGACGGTGTTTACAAGTTGATTCGGCCATTTTGCTGCGTCCAGGCGTTTATAAAGCGGTTTTAGTAGCAAATTTACAGTTGTTCAGAAAATGGATGTACAAACAGTTTGGGGTTGCATCTCAACCTAAAATTCAACACATCGATCGTGCAGCCTCGCCGCGATCGAACTTGACAATCAAGGATGTCAATCAAGTTGTACTGCACTCTAGTCGGTCTTATAGTCGCCGTCCTTATGATTGGGTGTTTGGGTGGCGGTTAAAAACTGTAATGCAAATGGTGGTTCACTCGACGATCGAGACGCGCTAAACGAGTTTTGATGCTTCCAACGTTAATCAAACCAGGTCTATGTTCAAAACGAGTCAGGCAATTCGAGCGCTACTGCCCCTTTTAAGCGCTTATTCTTGGGCGATTCCGGCGATCGTTTCATTAGGAATTTTGGCATCGTTGTTTGAAGGCGTTGGAATTAGCTTGTTTATTCCATTACTGCAAACCTTGAGCGCCTCAAATGCTCAAGCGATTCAACAAAACGTGTTTCTGGGCTTTCTCGATCGCATTTTTAGCAGTATTGCACCGAACGATCGCTTCTTTATAATTGCGGCGTTTATTTTCGCGTGCGTTTTGCTGAAATCGGTATTGATTTACACGCATTCGGCGTTGTTCTCTTGGTTAAACTCCCGCATCGCGCATCGATTGCGCTCAGGCATTTTCCGGCAATTGTTAAACGTTAGCTACGGCTATCTCGAAAAGCAAGACACCGGAAAATTTATGAACACGTTAGCAACCGAAACTTGGCAAACTAGCCGAGCGCTCAGCGTGCTTGTCGGATTAATGATTGACACCTGCACGGTGCTCGTGTTCACAGCGTTTTTGCTGTTGATTTCGTGGCGGTTGACGATTTTAGTCGGAGCCGCGATCGTCGTGATTTCGCTGTTGATTCAATGGCTAACGCGACACGTCAAACTGTTCGGACAAGCCGCCGTCGAAGCAAATCAACACCTGAGCGAGCGGGTTTGGGAAGGATTTGGAGGATTGCGCATGATTCGGGCGTTTGGGCGCGAAGCCTACGAACAAGCTCGATTCGATCGCGCCTCAAAACAAGTGCGTCACACTTTTTTGCAGCTAGAATTGCTCGGTGGATTGGTGGCTCCATTGTCGGAAACATTGTCTGCGGCGTTGTTGTTAATCATTCTCGTTGTGGCGCTGAGTGAATCTCAAGCGAATTTACCCACGCTATTAACGTTTGTGTTTATCTTGTACCGTTTGCAGCCTAAAGTGAAACAAATTGATGCGTCGCGGGTGGCGCTGATTGGCTTGAGTAGCTCGGTTGCAGATGTGAATGCACTCCTGGATACTTCTGATAAACCGTATTTAATTTCTGGAACCACTCGATTTGATCGATTGCAGCATGGAATTGAGTTTGATGCGGTTGCGTTTCGGTATAACGAGCAAGATTCACCCGCGATCGCCGATGTTCGCTTGATGATTCCGCAAGGCAAAACTACGGCGCTAGTTGGCCCATCGGGGGCTGGAAAATCAACGTTAATCGGCTTGCTGTGTCGCTTTTTTGATCCAAGCGACGGCGAAATTTATGTGGATCAGGCTCCGTTGCGCCAGCTCCAGATTCAGAGCTGGCGCGATCGCATGGCGATTGTGAGTCAAGACGTTTATCTGTTTAGCACGACGATTCGCGACAACATCGCGTATGGGCGCTTAGAGGCAACCGACGCGGAAATCGAGGCGGCGGCAAAGCTGGCAAATGCGCATGAATTTATCGAGCAGTTGCCGTATGGGTACGAAACACGGGTCGGCGATCGCGGCGTGCGATTGTCGGGTGGACAACGGCAACGCATTGCATTGGCACGGGCGATCGTGCGCGATCCCGACATTTTGATTCTGGATGAAGCCACCAACGCGCTTGATAGTATTGCTGAAAATTTGATTCAAGATGCGCTGACAACGCTGAGTCAAAATCGCACGGTGATTGTGATTGCGCATCGGTTATCGACGATCGCGCAAGCCGATCAAATCATTGTGCTAAATCAAGGGCGAATTGTTGAACAAGGAACGCTGCGATCGCTACTCGACCAAAATGGATTGTTTGCGACGATGTATCAATTGCAGCATCGGAGTGCTCAAGTTTAATTAAATCGGAAACCTTTATGCCGTATGCCATTTATCAAATTGAAATCACAGAGCCGTTAAAGGCGATCGCGCTTGACGGTGAGACCGGAGTTGCAGTTGTCGTGCGACGGTACGATCGCCTGATCGGGTTTTTGATGCGAGCCTTTCCAGCAAACGCCACGATTTCACCCGATGAACTGGCAGCCTGGATTGCGAAAGAACTCGGCGCAAAGCTGATTCAAGAAGCGTTATGGCAGGAATTCACCGATCCGCCCGATGTTGCTCAGTTTCCGTCGCTGACCGTGGCAATTTGCACCAAAGACCGACCAGATAATTTGCAGCGTTGTTTGCAGACGTTGCTAGAAGTTAGATCTGCGCCGCCCGCGTTTGCAGTGTTAGTAATCGATAACGCACCGAGCGACGATCGAACTCGTCGCTTGGTAGAAACGCTTTCCGATGTGCAGTATTGTTGCGAACCTAAGCCTGGATTAGATTTTGCCAGAAATCGAGCGCTGCACGAAGCGCAAACCGATTTGATTGCGTATTTAGATGATGATGTCGTGATCGATCGACAATGGCTGAACGGACTTAAAACGGCTTGGGCAGATAACCCAGATGCCGCCGCCTTTACCGGACTGGTGATGCCTTACGAGCTTGAAACTCCCGCTCAAATTTTGTTTGAGCAGCGCGGCGGTTTTCGTCGCGGGTTTGAAAAGGTTCGCTACGGCGCAGTTCTACCGGGAAACGAGTTTTATCCTTGTGGCTCTGGATTGTTTGGAGCGGGCTGCAATATGACGTTTCGCCGTGAAACCGCGCTGCGGCTGGGCGGATTTGATGAAGCGTTAGATACCGGGGCACCGCTTCCGGGCGGCGGCGATTTGGATATGTTTTATCGCATTATTCGGGCGGGCGAAATTTTGGTGTACGAACCGCAGTACGCGATTTATCATCAGCATCGCCAGGAATGGGAAAAGCTGCGCCGCCAGTATTGGACGTGGGGACTGGGCTTAATGGCGTTTGTGATCAAGTCGTATCAAACTGATCCTACCGGACGCGATCGCTTACTGGGTTTAACTGGATGGTGGTTTAGAGACCAATTCAAACAGCTTGTTAAAAGCCTGATCGGTCGTCATCCGCTCCCGCCGGATATGCTGTGGGCGGAAATCTGGGGCGGTGTGGTCGGCTTGCTCGGTGAATACCCGCGATCGATTGATCGAACTCAACGGATTCGGAGGCAATTCTCATGAAGCCCTGGCAGATTTTGCACATTGATTTGAACAATGGAATTGCAGACTTGGTGCTAGATACGGCTTATTCTGGCGTTCGCTTGATTGTGTGGAGTCAAAATCTTCCATTAGGTCATGTGGATCTAGACGCTCAACAGTTGCCGATGTCGCGAATTGATCTCACGAATCGCATCGTGAGCACGATCGCGCCCAGCGTGGGCAATTATCTTATTCAACCGGGATTTTCCGGGCAGCTTCCTTATATTCCTCAAGCCGATCGCGAAGGGCCCGCTTTAACCGATGTGTTAGCGCTGACAACGCCGTTTGCGCAACTGCGATCGATTTCGCAGGAGCAGAATCAAACATCAGTTTCAGTCGTGGTGTGTACCCGCGATCGACCAGAGCTATTGCAACCGTGTTTGCGATCGCTACTCGCGCTTGATCCGGCTCCGATGGAAATCATCGTGGTGGATAATGCATCGAGTTCTGAAGCGACTCATCAAGTCGTGTCACAATTTCCCACAGTTCGGTATGTGCAAGAACCAAGACCGGGATTAAGCTTTGCTCGCAATACCGGAATTCGAGAAAGTCGGGGTGTGTTGATTGCATTTACCGATGACGATGTAACCGTGCACTTTAATTGGATCGCACAAGTGCAACAAGCCTTTGTTGATGATCAAACCGTGGCGATGACCGGATTGGTTTTGCCGCAGAACATTGAAACCGAAGCGCAATTTTTGTTTGAAAAAGAGCTGGCGTGGTTTCATCAAGGCTATCGATCGAAGCGGTTCGATCGCGCCTTTTTTGCGGCAACGCAGCATCTCGGCGCTCCGGTTTGGGCGATCGGCGCGGGTGCAAACATGGCGTTTCGCCGCAGCATTTTTGACGCGATCGGCGTGTTTGATCATCGCTTGGGAGCGGGTCAGTCAGGATGCAGCGAAGATTCTGAACTGTGGTACCGCGTTTTGGCAGAAGGCTGGATTTGTCGCTATGAGCCGTCTGCGATCGTGTATCACACGCATCGCGGAGATTTGAAAAGCCTGCGGCATCAGCTTTATCAATACATGCGCGGGCACGTTGTGGCGCTGTTGATTCAGTTTGATCGATATCGTCATTGGGGAAACTTGCGCCGATTGTGTTTAGGCTTGCCCAAGTATTATCTGCAAACGTTTTTGTTTCATGCGGTGTGGGGGCGGCACCACCTGAATCGTCTGCTGCTCGTTCAAATGCGCGGCGCGATCGCTGGAATCTTTTACTATTTCATTCATTGAACCTCCCCGCACTAAAAGATGCGGGGATTCCACGAACCTTTACGAAGCTTTTAGCGAGATTTCGCTTATCTGGCTTCGCTTTTCGATGGTTACGTCAAATCCATTCTGAGGTACATTACCTGGCTTCGGACTAGCCTTAGCGCTCATGGATTGAAATGATTGCCATGCCTGACGCAAGATTGGTTCCAACCTCGAAAACTCAGATTGAGCTTCCAGCAATGACAACTGATCACTCGGATCAACGTATCTAGCCAGAAAAGCACTGAATAAATCACGGTGCATCTCGAATCCACTGTTATCTTTGTGAACTCTTTCGCTCAGGGATTTCTTCACTCTCTCACCATTCAGGTGAGTTTGTGATAGCGCTGTTTTCTGGGTAGAAAACTTTGTGAATGAACCGTTAGCACTTTCAGCTTTACGCTTCAATTCAGTTTGAAAATATCCAGGGGATTTTGCTGAAATCGCTTTACCGTAGCGCTTCTGCCATCCTCGCACACTGACATTTTCGGTTTTGATCTGATTACCATTTCTCAGAATATCGTTCACGAGTTTACGATTTTGAGACTTAGTATATTCAGATTTCCGACGCTGCAATTCGCGTTTTTTAGCAGCAATCTTTTTATAGCGATTGGAACTGATCCATTGACGCTTTCCTTTCTTGTTCTTACCTTTCGCTTTGATTGTTTTCTTACCACGTCTTTTCAAGAAATCATCTTCGTAGTTGTCAGGATTTGACAGACGACGAGAACGATCCATCTTGCGCTGCAATCGATTGACTTCACGCTCAAACGTTGGAACATTCTCAGCAAAAGGTAGCAAACCAGCGTTATTGTCGGAAACATACGCCACATTAGAACAACGTCAGTTTTGGTTAAGCCTGGCGAATGCTATTAGCTTCGCCCATTGCCTCCAACGCGGCGACCCAGCCGAAGTCGGCAACAAGTCGTAGAACTGCTCACGATCGAGAAGAATCGTCTGCACCGTTGTGAATCCTGGGTACGACCGAGCATGACCAACGTGATAGCCGCGCTCGAAACCGAACTCGAAGCACTGGAAGCTCAACCCGGCGCGTCCATCTCACTCAGGCGAGAGCGTTTGGCGATTCTCACTAGTTAGCGTGACCCCGTGAAGCCGTCGAAACTGCCCCCTAGCGCATTGCTCGCCGCTCGTTTGCGGTTCAACTTAAGCGTTTGCTGCCTTCGCCGATCGATTCAAGCAAATATCAACGACTTGACAAGAAACTTAATCGCTGCGCGGACTCAGACACTAACTCTTGACCCGATAAGGGCGGGTTTTGGCTGTGTAGCTGCAAATTTATTCGCGCCCGCATCTGATGCAATGATTTGCTTTCTCAACCTTTTATCAAGTTGAAATAAATTAGATTACAGTGCTTGCGGTTTAACGATTTGAATTAATCTGATGTTTCTGGCAGAAACAATAATAGAAAACACGTTTACGGTTGAAAAAGTATGAGCGATCGCATCGGAGTCTTGAAAAGTAACGTTCCCGGCAGCACAAGTCTGGTTAAAATTCGCACGAATCCAACGCTAACCGATAGCTATGTTTCAAAGCCGATCGGAACGCGGGTGACAATTTTAGTGCAAACCGGAGCAGATTTAGACGGACATACTTGGTATCAAGTTCAATACGACGGTGATCAATCAGGCTGGGTTCGCGATGATGTGATTACGATTCTGCCCGATACGCCGACCCCGACTCCAAATCCAACGATCGCGGATACGCTGCTTTACTTTGAAACGGATCTTCGCCAAGTGCGCGTCTTTGATTCAGGTTCAGCTATTCTTATGAACGTTTATAACAAGATGACCCAAAAAACTGAGGTAAATCGCGTTGCGGCAACGAAGCTACCGATCGATGCATCTTTGCAAGAAAGCTACCTTGCAACGCAGGATGGGCGCACCTATCAAGCCTCATTTGTGCGACGAGGATCAACCCAATTGAGAATTACCGATAGCGCGACAGGACGGGATATCGAAGCGATCGAGTCGGGCTTTGGCGCACGCGGAACCGAGTATCAGCAGACGGCGTGAACCAATCACTTCTAAAATAGTTGAATGGTTTGGCGCGATGCACGATGGAACGGCAAGCGGTTGATTCTCGCGATTGGTCATGGTCTTACTGGTTTACGGTGCCGATTTACCCGTACCGCAAACGGCGCACGATTCGCACCGAAATCGTTAAAGATACGATTTGGACGTTTGACCAACTGCAAGGAATTTTTTATGTCGTGACGCCGATTCGCATGACGGTGATCAAGCTGGAGTCTGGCGGATTGCTAGTTTATGCGCCCGTTGCCCCGACGCCAGAATGTCTTCGCTTAATGGCGGAACTTATAAAGCAACACGGCGATGTGAAATACATCATTTTCCCGACGGTATCCGGGTTAGAACACAAAGTTTTTGTTGGCCCGTTTGCGCAGCGATTTAAGTCGGCTCAGGTGTTTGTCGCTCCTAATCAATGGAGCTATCCGATCGATTTACCGCTTTCATGGCTAGGCGTTCCCAAAAAACGCACGCACATTCTACCCGATGAGTGGCAAAAAGCGCCGTTTGCCGATGAGTTTGAATATGCGCGATTAGGCCCGATTAAGTTGGGATTGGGGCCGTTTGCAGAAGTGGCATTTTTCCATCGACGATCGCGTACTTTACTTGTGACTGATGCGGTTGTTTCTATTCCCGAAAAACCGCCTGCGATCGTGCAGCTTGATCCATTTCCCTTACTCTTTCACGCTAAAGAAAGCGCATTTGACAAAATCGAAGACACCGAAGCCAATCGCATTAAAGGCTGGCAGCGAATTACGTTATTTACGTTTTACTTTCAAGCAAGCGGATTAGAAATTCAGAATTTAGTGCCATCGATTCGTGATGCCTTGAAAGCACCGGATCGATCGCGCAAACTGTTATTTGGCTGGTATCCGTTTCATTGGAAAAATGGCTGGCAGCGATCGTTCGAGGCGTTACGAAAAAATAAACTAATCGTGGCACCCATTTTGCAAACGCTGATTCTGAATCGACTGCCGCAAACGGTGATCGATTGGGCAAATCAAGTTGCAAGTTGGGACTTCGATCGCGTGATTTCTTGTCATCTTGATGCTCCGGTTGACGCCACGCCGCAGGAGTTTCGACAAGCGTTTGGGTTTCTTGAAAAAGAACCGATCGCAGGCGCAAAATCGCTTCCATCCGAAGATTTCAGCTTATTAAAAGACCTCGAAAAAGTGCTCATTCTGACTCGCATAACGCCACCTCCACAAGAGAAAATTTAAGCGCTATGGAATTAGCGAAACTCCCTGATCGGGTTCTGCTCCAAACGTTGGCAATGTTGGATGAGGCGATCGCGGTACTGAAACCGACTGTCCACCGTCATCGATGCCTAACGACAAATAAACGAGATTCAAATTACTTAACTGCGAGGTAATCAACTCAGCGTTATTCCGAGACCTATATTGAAGAACGGCAAAATCTTGCACCGCAGCTTCGTAACAAATTTCAACGGAATCATGAAAACGCTTTAATGCGCGGGCTATGGCAGTTTCAGGACTGGGGCGCGATCGGGCGCGATGGTACATCTCCTCGAACGCCTCACCTCGTCGTCCCAAATCGATTAATTCATCAAAGGATTGATGCACTAGCTCAAGTCGCTGCTGTGCAAAGAGTTTGCTCTTTTCGCTGCGGGTCTGAAATCGATCGAAAGATAAAATTTCGCTAATAAAAGTGTAAAGACGATACATCTCTGCTTCGGTTGCTGTTACTGGAACGCCCAATGCTGCAAAAGAGTCCAACATCAGTAAACCGCAACGCAATTACCTTTATTGTGACCCCCATTCTTGATTCGTGCAAAAACTTCCGTAAGCAGCAAAACGATCAGCAACCTGATTGTTTTGCCGCTCGATCGATTACTGTCCCGCATCAATCATTCGCTTGAGCTTTAGAAAGGCTTCTTCAGGCGTCAGCGCTTCAGATGTCGTTTCATTCGGGATGTAAAACTGCTTGCTGTCGGGAAAATGCCGCACCACAAAGCTCGGAATTAAACCCCGATCGAGCGCTTGCTTTGCTAACGATTCAGCCGTTTCTGCAAGCGAAATTTCATCGTGAAAACTCGGCGTTTCCATAATCAATTTTGGGTCGCTAAAGGAGACTGATCAAAGTGTGCCACTAAATCGGCCGGATCGTTGTAAATGGCGATCGCGTTACTTAGTTCCTCATCGGGAAAATCGCCCGTTCGCACCGCAATCGTCTTTACGCCTGCTTTTTCAGCCGCTTCAATATCGTAAGGCGTATCTCCGATCATCACGGCTTGATCGGGTTGAAGCTGCCCTTTTTTCAGCGCCGCTTGCACTAAATCCGGCTCTGGCTTCGATTTTTCTGCATCATCTGACGTGGTGGTTGGCGCGTTGCTCAGCAAATCATCGACCTGCGCCGCTTTCAACAAAACCGATAATTCTTCACTTGTTGCAGAACTTGCCACAACAACCTTTAAGCCTGCTTGCTGAAATTTTTCAATCAGTTGCCGTGAGCCGTTTGTCGCTTTAATCTGCGGGCCGAATTTGTGAATGATCAATTCTTTGCGTCGATCGGCGATCTTTTTCCCTTCGCCTTCTTCGCCCGACAAGCCCGGAACCAGTCTTGGAACGACTTGATCGCCGCCCATTCCGATCATCGGACGCACTTGATCAAAGCTAATTTGATGACCATAATCCGCAAAGGCTTCAACCCAAGCCTGCGCGTGAAAGTCGTTGCTAAGTACGAGCGTGCCATCGATATCGAGAAGTACACCTTGTACGGTCATAGTTTGGTTGAATTAACACAGCAATTCACAGTAGCGGTCGATCGAGCCTGATTCCGTCTTCAATCAGGACGATTTCTAAAGGCGGATCAAAAAACATGAATCTTAGTTGCAGCGACATCTCGATCGATCAGCGCACGTTGCTGCTTAACATAAACTCGCACTCGCGAAGGATGCTCGTGGTTTGGGTGAGCGCTTATGTGTAGAAGTCAGTTGAAAGCGCTTGAGCGTTAAAACGCGATCGATAAACGGCGCTTTGAGACCAATAAAGCAATGGATTAGATTGTGGCGCGATCGGAGAAATGTTTCGACGATTACGCTTACGATCGACCGCAACTTAATAAACGTGAGTTCGGGTTAATTTATAAACGCCAGGCGAATTCATTCGCCTGGCGTTTTGTGCATAGTGATCCCGAACTCAGACTATGCCATGCTGTTTTCGATCGCCCATCGCGCCAACTCGGTGCGGTTGTGCAATCCGGTTTTGCCAAGCATATTGCTGACGTGACTCTCGATCGTGCGCTGGCTCACGTTTAGCTCTTCAGCAATCTCACGATTTGCCATGCCGCGTGCGACAAATTGCACAACTCGTAATTCAGTTGGCGTTAGCTCGACATCAAACGGCACTTGAATCTTGGGCGCATTATCGCCTCCCTTTGAGTCTTTGTGCTGAATCAAGCGCGACGCCTGCTTGAGCGAGGATTCGACTTGAGCCACTAATTCTTCTGGCTCAAACGGCTTCACCATGTAAACATCTGCACCGATATTTAATCCTTTGACGCGATCTTGGCTTTGGCCTTTTGCCGACAGAAACAGCACCGGAATCCAGCTTGTTTTTGGATCTTGGCGAATGTTGCTGACCAACTGATAGCCATCCATTTCGGGCATCATCACATCGCAAATGATCATATCAGGAACGTCTTGTTCAAGCACTTCGAGCGCTTCACGTCCGTTTTCTGCGGTGACCACTTCGTAGCCGCGAAACTCGAGATAATCTTTGACGAGTAAAATGAGATTGGGATCGTCGTCAATCAGCAGTAACCGTCTATGATTCCCTGAACTGGTTTCCTTCATGCTGTGCCACTCGCTCTGCCTGAAATTAAATCAAACTTGACAATCTGAATTCGAGAATTACTTTATTTCACAGAATCAATCATCGTTCTTCGCGGTTTGCTAAAACGATTTCTTGATGCTGAATCCCCCTTGAAATCGAGATCAATTTCGACATAAAGCGAATTCAGATTCCTTGACGTTTTACCTCGTGCCATTATATACGACTCGCCAAGATGTTAAACTTTTTTCGCTACACTTCTCAAAAGAATCTGGGGTTGTTGTTTTTTGGAGTGCTTCTTTTGAATCGATCTTGTGTGATTTAGCACGGTTAAAACAAACGCTAAATTCGCCCAATCGACGCAGGCTTGATTGATTGTAAACTGCGATTTGAACGCGATTTGTTGGGTTTAAGGTTACGCCCGATCGAATTTTCTTTTAGTTAGCAAGATTACGGTTCTGCATCGGTTGAATTCGGTGAATCTGGAAGCGGATGGGTTAGAAAGGCGTATTCTTGAACAATTTGGTTTTGCATTAAATGTTCTTGAATAATGCGCTCGATCACGTCGGGCGTTGCAGAGTGGTACCAAACGCCATCCGGATAAACGACCAGAATGGGGCCGCGATCGCAAACGCGCAAGCAGTTGGCTTTGGTGCGAAAAATGCAGCTTGGACGCTCATCGGTAGGCGCATCGAGTTTGAGTTCTCGCAGTCGCTTTTTAAGATAGTTCCAAGCTTCTAGTCCCGTTTCTTGGGTGCAGCAAATCGCGTTTGTTTGGTCAGCGCAGATAAAAACGTGGCGCTGAATTTGGTTTAGCCCTAGCGTTTGAACGCAAGCGGCAAGCGAATCAGGCGTTGAATCAGTCAAGGAAGTCATTCAGGAACTAAATCGGGAATTTATTTTTCTCGTGCCCAAGTCGAGCAAGCGGCGATCGAGAATGCTAAACGCATTCGCCAACCCCTGAGCTATTGTATCCAACATCTCGTATCCTGAACGGTCAGCTTTCTCAATATAAAAGGCCGATCGCATCACAACGAATCAACTCGATTTGTGGGATTGCGCTGAGTGAGAACGCCTTGAGTCGGGCTAAACAGAAACGCCAGCAAAAACAACGCCGAAGAAACAAGCACGATCGCGGGCCCCGATGGCAGATTGTGATAATAACTAAGATAAACGCCTGCGATCGCAGCCAGCGATCCGATCGCAGCGCCGAGAATCATCATGTGGTGCAGTTCTTTCACGAGCATATAAGCGGTCAAAGCGGGCCCAACCAGCAGCGAAATCACTAGAATCACACCGACCGCTTGCATACTGGCAATAATCGTCAAGGTGATTGCTGCCATAAATCCAAAGTAAATCGCGTTAATCGGTAGCCCGATCGCTTTTGCGCCTGTGGGATCGAACGTGTAAAACAAGAGTTCTTTATAAAATCCTTTAATAACTAGCAAAATCAGAACGGCAATGATCAGCGTGCGATAAATGTCGGTTTGGGTTACGCCTAAAATATCACCAAATAAGAAATTATCTAAATCGATTTTATTTTTAAGAACCGTAATCAACGTGATGCCTAATGCAAAAAACGTTGAAAACGTTAACGCCATTGCTGCATCGATTTTGACGCGGGATTGCGATCGAATCCACGCAATAATAAACGCGCTGGTAATTCCTGAAGCAAACGCCCCGATTAAAATATCAATGCCGAGAAAAAATGAAATCGACAAACCAGGCAGCACGCAATGCGCAATCACATCGCCTAAAAGCGCCATGCGCTGAACGATCAAATAGCTTCCAACAACCGGACATAAAATTCCAACGAGAACGCCGATCGCGATCGCATTGCGCATGAATTCATAATTCAACGGTTCTATCAGCAAATTCAACATCGCCATTAACAAAATAAATTAGAGTCCCAGTCTTGATGCCCGAACGCTTGCATCGGCACTCCGTAAGCTTGCTGTAAATTTTCCGGCGTCATAACGTGCTGCGGATCGCCATCGGCAATTAAACGCTGATTGAGTAATAACAGGCGATCGAGTTGCTTGATCGCCTGCCCCCAATCGTGACTGCTCACGAGTAGGATTTTGCCGTGCGATCGCAGTTCTGCAAACACATCGAGAATCATCGCTTCGGTTTTTTTATCGATGCCTGTAAACGGTTCATCGAATAAAAAAACTTCGGCCTGCTGCGCTAAGGCACGCGCCAAGAAAACACGCTGCTGCTGACCGCCGGACAATTCTCCGATGCGGCGATGTTTTAGGGGCGACATTTCGACGCGATCGAGCGCCGTCTGCACGATCTCCCGTGCTGCTCGTTTGGGCGCATGAAACCAACCTAACTGTCGCGTGCGGGCCATCATCACGACATTCCAAACCGTGATCGGGTAATCCCAATCGATCTGCGATCGCTGCGGCACGTAAGCGACTCGCTCTAGCTGTTGATGCAACGGACAGGCGCAATAGCTAACTCGACCTTGTTCGCTCGGAATCAAGCCTAGCATGGCTTTGAGCATCGTACTTTTGCCCGCGCCATTCGGGCCAACAATGCCCACCAGTTGACCGGGATTAACTTTGAAGCTGACTTGATCTAGCCCGCGCACTCCCCGGTAGCTCACTGCAAGCCGTTCAACCTCTAACATGGAAACTTTGCATGAGAACGATTTTCATTATAAAGATGTTTTCACCGTTGTCGGTTAAACCTTGAGGTTTTTACCTGTGTATTGAATGAGAATGATTTTCATTATACAATCGCGGTTGTCGTTTATTCGTCAAAGATTATGAGTAGCGCAAGGCGTCAGCGTTGGTCATGTATCTCGATCGTGATGAGTTTGGGAGTTTTAACAAGCTGTGCAGCGCCATCGTTTAATCAAGCCAGTTCGCCTGCTCTTAGTCCTGAAGCCGCTTCGAGCAACGTTAAAGTTGTGGTCACCAGTACGGTGCTGTGCGATATGACTCAGCAGATTGCGGCAAACACCGTTAATTTGACGTGTTTACTCAAGCCTGGAACTGATCCGCACGTTTATGAAGTCTCTCCGAACGATCGTAAAGCGATCGGAACCGCGAATCTCATTCTTTACTCTGGCTACAATTTTGAGCCGAGTTTGATCAAGCTGATTCAATCCACGTCGAATACGGCTCCAAAAGTGGCGATCGCTCAAGCTGCCGTTCCCACGCCGCAGCAGTTTGATCAAGATGGAAAAACCGTTCCCGATCCGCACGTTTGGCACAACGCTCAAAACGGCGTCAAAATGATTGCTCAAATCGAACAGAATTTGTCGAAAGCCGTTCCTGCGAACGCTGCGCTTTATGCTAAAAATGCGCAAACGCTAACCGCTCAAGTGACAGAAATTGATGGATGGATTCGATCGACGATCGCAACAATCCCCCAACCGTCTCGAAAGCTAGTCACCACTCATGACGCGCTTGGCTATTACTCGAAGGCTTACAACATCCCGGTAGAAGGAGCGCTACAAGGAATCAGCACCGACGAAAAACCCACCGCAAATCGCGTTAAAGATTTGGTGAAAACGATCCAAGATACAAAAGTCCCCACGATTTTTGCAGAAACGGCGATTAATCCTGATTTAATTCAAACCGTTGCGAGAGAATCAAACGTCAAAATATCCGATCGAGAAATCTTTGCTGATGGACTCGGAGAACCCGGAAGCGAAGGCGACACCTACGCGAAAATGTTGGTTGCCAATACGAAAACGATCGTTGAAGGATTAGGCGGAAAATTCACGCCGTTTGCCCTGAAATAGATGTCAAAGCGCGATTGATTCATTAAGATTTGGAAGTTCACTTTGCTCGTCGCGCTATGACTCACACAACTGAATCGCTGCATTATCCGGATAGCCAAACCGTTGATCAAATTGATATGTATCACGGCGTTGAAGTAGCTGATCCGTATCGCTGGCTTGAAAATCCTGATTCAAATCAAAGCCGTGCGTGGATCGAAGCGCAAAATCAGCTAACGGAAAGCGTTTTAAATCAAGTTGAAGCGCGATCGAAATTAGTCGATCGCTTAACGCAGCTTTGGGATTATGAAAAATACGGCATTCCGTTTCGAGAAGGCGATCAATATTTTTATTTCAAAAAC
The DNA here is from genome assembly GCA_964250455.1 of uncultured bacterium. Taxonomy (GTDB): domain Bacteria; phylum Cyanobacteriota; class Cyanobacteriia; order Leptolyngbyales; family Leptolyngbyaceae; genus CAXUFL01. The sequence goes on along the minus strand of CAXUFL010000004.1, from coordinate 88,747 downwards.
GACGGTCTACAAAATCAAAGCGTTTTATATACGCTCAGTTCACTAGACGCTGAGCCGCGTGTTTTGCTTGATCCAAACAAGCTGTCTGAAGATGGCACCGTTGCGCTCTCTGGTTTGAGCATTAGCGAAGATGGTCAATTCATGGCGTATGGACTTTCGACTTCTGGATCAGATTGGCAAGAATGGTTTGTGCGCAACGTCGAAACCGGAGAAGACACTCCGGATCATTTGCGCTGGATTAAATTCTCTGGCGCATCGTGGACGCACGACAATCAAGGCTTTTTTTATTCGCGCTACGACGAACCCAACGAAGCCACCAAGCTCGAAGACGCGAATTATTTTCAGAAGCTTTACTATCACCGTTTAGGCACCGACCAAGCTGAGGATTTGTTAATTTATGAGCGATCGGATCATAAAGAATGGGGCTTTAACGGCGGCGTTACCGAAGATGGACGCTTTTTGATCGTGTCGGTGTGGCTTGGAACCGATTCGCGCAATCTGCTGTTTTACAAAGATTTGACCGCGCCAGAAGCACCCGTTCGCGAACTCATTTCGGAATTTGAAGCGGAATTTAGCTTTGTCGATAACAATGGTGAAACGTTTTGGCTACAAACCGATCTCGGTGCGCCACGCGGACGAGTGATCGCGATCGACACGCAAAACCCGGAGCGATCAACCTGGAAAGAAATCATTCCCGAAGCGCCCGAAACTCTAAGCGGAATTAGCGTTCTCAATCATCAATTTGTTGTCTCGTATCTTAAAGATGCCCGCAGTCAAATTCGAGTGTTTGACTTCAACGGCGAATTCCAATCTGAAATCGAACTTCCTGGAATCGGTTCAGCAGGCGGCTTTGGTGGAAGACGCGAAGACACCGAAACGTTTTACAGCTTCACTAGTTTTACCACTCCCCCTACGATCTACCGCTACGATTTCTCAACTCGTCAAAGCACCGTTTTTCGTCAACCAAACGTTGACTTTAATCCGGCCGATTACGAAACGCGCCAAGTTTTTTACAGCAGCAAAGATGGAACTCAAGTTCCAATGTTCATTACTCACAAAAAAGGGTTAAAGCTCGACGGCAACAATCCTACTTATCTTTATGGCTATGGCGGTTTCGGCATCTCGCTCACGCCAAGCTTCTCGATTTCGCTGTTAGTTTGGCTTGAAATGGGCGGTGTGTATGCCGTTCCGAATCTGCGCGGCGGTGGCGAATACGGCGAAGAGTGGCATCAAGCCGGAACCAAGCTCAAAAAACAAAACGTATTCGATGACTTCATTGCAGCCGCAGAATGGTTAATTCAGCATCAATACACGTCGCCCCAAAAGTTAGCGATCGGCGGCGGCAGCAATGGCGGCTTGCTCGTCGGCGCGTGCATGACGCAGCGACCGGAATTATTCGGAGCTGCACTGCCCGCAGTCGGCGTGATGGACATGCTGAGATTTCCCAAGTTTACGATCGGCTGGGCGTGGATGCCGGAATACGGCGATCCAGATAACGCTGAGGAATTCAAAGCGCTGTATGCTTATTCACCGTTGCACAATCTCAAACCGGGAACGAGCTATCCGGCAACGATGATCACAACGGCAGATCATGACGATCGAGTGGTTCCCGCCCATAGTTTCAAGTTTGCGGCTGCGCTGCAAGCGGCTCATACGGGATCAAATCCAGTCTTGATTCGGATTGAAACCAAAGCCGGACACGGAGCCGGAAAACCAACCGCCAAAATTATCGAAGAAGCGGCGGATAAGTGGGCATTTCTGCTGTATGTATTAAAAAAGATGAGGACGAAGTAAGCGAAAGGATTTGTAAAGTGCAAACCGCGATTCTGCGCTTTTTACAGTCAGAATTCGAGCAATCGTGAACGATCGAGTTCGTCATCCACTCTGCTCAGTTTACAATCTCGAAGGCATTGCGTGAATGTCTCGTTTAACTTGCTCTGGCAATTCACACCCTCGCTTCATTCGGGCGATGTTTCCACTCCGCAATAGTTTCAGCATTATCTGTAATTGCGAAAGTGCCTAAAAGGTCGTCAATAAAGGCAGTAATGGGAAGCAATTGCATTCATTCACAGAGGAGAGGGAAGTCGTAATCCAAAGTGATTTCAGTATCCGAAAGCATTACATGAGAAGCCTTCGCTTTTAAGTCGGGGAATTACTCCTCCCCAACTTAAAATGCATCAATTCGCTAAGACTTGCTCATAGCGTACATCGATTAAGTAAACTGAGGGTTAAAAGCCCTTTCGCTTCCCAGACCTCGGAGTCGCTTTCTCATGCTCCAAAGATTGTATGTACACAACTTCAGATGCTTAGAGAACTTTGAACTGCGCTTGAAGGAGATGTCATCCGCACTTTTAATTGGAAAAAACGGTGCGGGTAAATCAACGATTGCTAATGCGCTAAAGGTGCTTCAGAGTGTTGGTCGAGGCATCAATAGAGTCGGACAACTAATTCAGTCGGAGGATTTCAGTCGTGGAGGATCTGATGTTCCAATCCGATTTGAAGTAGAAGTGTTGCTTGAAGGTAAGCTTTATAAATATATCCTTGCATTTGAGTTGCCAGAAAGCTTTAGAGAACTTCGAGTCTTTGAAGAGCAACTCTCAATTGAAGGAGATTCAGTTTACTCTCGAAAAGAAGCTCAGGTTACACTTATTTCGCGAACTCGTGAAGCCCAATTCTTAGTGAATTGGCATCTTGTTGCCCTTCCAGTAATTCAAGAACAATCAGAGACAGATCCACTGCACATTTTCAAGACTTGGCTTGCGCGTATGATTATACTAGCGCCAATACCAGCCTTGATGACTGGATACTCTAACGGTGAAACCCTGGAGCCAAAGCAAGACGGTTCAAACTTTAGTGAGTGGTTTTCTGGATTACTGAGTCGTTATCCTGCCGCTTACACACAGGCTGACAGATATCTTCGAGATGTTATGCCTGATATTCAGGATTTTCTAAATGAACTAATCGGCAAAGACGCTAAGAGCATGATTGTTCGCTTTGAGGCAAATAGCGCGACTCTGAGTGTTAATTTTAAGGATTTATCTGACGGAGAGAAATGTTTCTTCCTTTGTGCTGTTGTCTTAGCGGCTAACAAATACTATGGTCCACTCTTTTGCTTCTGGGACGAGCCTGATAATTATCTTTCTTTGTCAGAAGTAGGGCATTTTATTACATCATTGCGGCGCTCGTTTAAAAGTAATGGACAGATCTTAGTAACCTCACACAATGAGGAAGCAATCCGAAAGTTTTCAAATGAAAATACTTTTGTTCTAGATCGAAAAAGTCATCTAGAACCAACTTTAGTAAGGCTGCTTAGTGATACACCTATTAAAGGTGATCTTGTAGATACCTTGATCCGTGGCGACATACAGCTATGAGCCTCAATAGGTATAGACCACACGTTTTTGTTTTACCTGAAGACGATGCTAATCGCCAAATTGCCAACAGCTTTGTTCTCCATCCAAATCTCAACGCACGCGTAATACAAGTTCTTCCGCCAGCAGGCGGCTGGGGAAGGGTTCTGATCAAACTTGCAGAAGTCCATATTTCTGAAATGCATCAATACTCAGAGGAAAGACTGATCTTACTGATTGATTTCGATCTCTGTGAGGATCGGTTGATTTATGTACAGAATCAAATTCCAACGCCTCTACGAGAAAGAGTATTCATAGTTGGAGCGCTATCTAACCCAGAGAAGTTGAAAAGTGACCTTAGAATGAGTTCTGAGGAGATTGGAGAAGCTCTTGCAAATAATTGCTCTGATAATACAAATGCGTTATGGGGACACGAACTTCTTATACACAACAGAATTGAACTAAATCGTATGATTTCCTCTGTTAAACCATTTCTTTTTAATTAATGCAAAATTATTTTGCATTAGTCTTCAAGAGTCATTGTTTGATATATCAACTTACAGGAAAAATCAGTAAGAATAATGTATATCACTCTTCAGCTAACAGCACCCATTTACCCGATTGCCTAGAAATTATCTGTTTGTGTTCAAGATTATCTGCGGTGGGTGATAGGCAACGTTTGACCGCCTTTGCCTTTAGAGTGATGCGATCGATCCCCGCGCCAATCAAGATCCAAATACGCACCCCTTAGAAGAATCACAATGCAATATCGTCAACTTGGAAATAGTGACCTGCGCGTGTCCGCGATTAGTCTTGGATCGTGGCTGACTTATGGCGGAGGCGTCGGGCGTGAAAAAGCTCAAGCCTGCGTTAATAAAGCGTTTGATGTGGGAATCAACTTTATCGATACCGCAAACGTGTACGCCCGTGGCGGTGCTGAAACGCTGTTAGGCGACGTTCTTCAAGGCGTCGATCGATCCTCCTACGTTTTGGCAACCAAAGTTTATTTCCCGATGTCGGACGTCGATCGCGGACTTTCTGCCGCTCAAATTCGCAAACAAATCGACGCCTCGCTTGGGCGCTTAAAAACCGACTACGTGGATTTGTATCAATGCCATCGTTACGACACCAATGCACCGCTCGAAGAAACGATGCAAGCCTTGACCGAAGTGGTGCAGCAGGGAAAAGCCCGCTACATCGGATTTAGCGAATGGAACCCGTCGCAAATTAAAGCCGCGCTGCAAATGCCAAACGTGGCGAAATTTGTTTCGAGTCAGCCGCAGTATTCGATGCTGTGGCGCAAACCCGAAGCAGAAGTGTTTCCGCTTTGCGCTGAAAACGGCATCGGTCAGATTGTGTGGTCGCCTTTAGCGCAAGGCATTCTCACCGGAAAGTATCTTCCCGGACAGGCACCGCCCCAAGATTCGCGGGCGGCAAACGACGCGATGAATGCGTTTATGGGCGAAGACATGCTCAACGATCGGGTTCTCTCTGCCGTTCAAGCGGTTAAATCGATCGCCGATGAGCTAGATATCTCGATGGCGCAGCTTGCTCTAGCTTGGGTACTGCGAGATGCTCGCGTGTCGTCGGCAATTATTGGCGCATCTCGACCGGAGCAAGTCGAAGAAAATGCAGGCGCGGCAGAAGTGACGCTGAGCGAATCTGAGTTAGCGCAAATCGATCGAATTCTTTCTCCGGTTTTGCAAGCCGTTCAACGATAAATCTATTGATTGGTTTGAATTGCGCCCAACCGATAACCGACAGAGGCGGCACTCAGGCTTTAATATGATGAGCTGTTGCTCAGTTTTGACACACTTCCCCGCAAGGGGGATTCTGGGCTTAGACAGCGATCGTGTAAAACCTTGTCTATGAATTAATTCACAGACGCGAGCGCGAAGGCGCGGCTACACAAACGAAGTCCACCTTCGTGGACTAGTCTCTGTGATTGACTCTTAACCCGCACAGGCGGGTTTTGTCTGTGTAGCCGCGCCTTCGCCAGGCGAGCTAGGATTCGTATTTAGAACTCAGGTTACGTTAGCGATCGTTCCATTGATCAAAACGATCGCTAAGATTAACGTATTGCTTCGATTGCTGAATCGAACCGCTCTAAAAGCGCTTTATTTTGGTGCGCTGCTCGATTCACAGCACTCAAAATCGCCAGCAGCGAAGCCGTTACCGTGTTGACGTGAATTCCAACGCCGTAAATCGTGCCTTGAATGTCTTTTCCACTTAGCTCGATGTAAGCGATCGCCGCCGCATCACTGCCTTGACCGATTGATCGTTCTTCGTAGCTGTGAATTTGCACATCCAGATTTAACGCATTCATAAAGGCATCAATCACACCATTGCCACAGCCATAAATTGTTTTGATCGCGTTATCGATCTCAATTTGTGCAGAAATCATTTGCGTTTGCTGCTCGTTTGCAACTTCAGAAACATGATGCGCAACGTACTTTAATGGCGCATTAACCTGTAAATACGATCGCCCGAAAAGCTGCCAAAGATCTTCCGCCGTCATTTCTTTACCGATCGCGTCCATTTCGGTTTGCACAATCTGGCTGAATTCGATTTGCAATCGTCTTGGCAAAATCAACTGGTAATCGCGCTCTAGCAAAAACGCAACGCCGCCTTTACCCGATTGGCTATTAACGCGAATAATCGATTCGTAGGTTCGACCGAGATCAGCCGGATCGATCGGTAAATAAGGCACTTCCCAAACGCCATTCGGATCGTGAGCCGCAAAGCCTTTTTTAATCGCGTCTTGATGCGATCCAGAAAACGCGGTAAACACTAAATCGCCCACATAAGGATGACGAGGATGAATCGGAAGCCCAGTACAATACTCAACAGCGCGAGCAACGTCATTGATATTAGAAAAATCAAGCCCTGGATCAATGCCCTGCGTGTACAAATTCAACGCTAATGTGACCAAATCTACATTTCCGGTGCGTTCGCCGTTGCCGAACAAACAACCCTCAACGCGATCGGCTCCGGCCATTTGCGCTAGTTCTGCGGCGGCAATTGCGCAACCTCGATCGTTGTGCGGATGCACGCTTAACACAACGCTATCCCGGCGATTCAGATGTCGATGCATCCATTCAATTTGATCGGCATACACGTTTGGCGTTGCCACTTCAACGCTTGCAGGCAAATTGATAATCGCTTTGTGCTGCGGCGTTGGCTGCCAAACGTCCAAAACAGCATTACAGATTTCTTGCGCAAACTCTAATTCGGTAAGCGTGAAATTTTCCGGCGAGTACTCAAATTGAAATTCAGTTTCGGGCTGCTCGGCGGCGAGTTCTTTCATTAACGTTGCCGATCGCACCGCCATCGCAATCAAGCCTGCTCGATCGAGTCCAAACACCAAGCGACGGAAAACCGGAGCAGTTGCATTGTAGAGATGAACAATTGCTCGCTTAGCACCCCGCAGCGATTCAAATGTGCGATGAATCAGCTCATCGCGGGCTGGCGTTAAAACCTGAATGGTTACATCATCAGGAATTCTAGAATGCTCAATCAAATCTCGAACAAAATCGAAATCGGTTTGTGAAGCAGACGGAAACGCTACTTCGATTTCTTTGAACCCGATTTGTACGAGCAACTTGAAGAGGTGCAGTTTACGATCGACGTTCATCGGTTCGATTAGAGCTTGATTGCCGTCGCGCAAATCGCTGCTGAGCCAGATCGGAGCTTTATCAAGGATTTGAGACACCCAGCGACGATCGGGCAAATGAATCGGCGGAAACGGACGGTACTTTGATGACGAGTGATTCAACATGATTTAAGTTTGTTTAGGTTTATATCGAATTGGTTTTGCAGCAATCGGGCTGTCAGATTGCCAGCAAGGGTTCTGACAACCCACGCTAAGTCGCAATGCCCAAGCAGATAAAGCAAAGTTCATCGGATTTCTCCCAAAATTCAAACGATTAAAGTCTTTGCGACAGCAGAACTCGCAACCTCAAAAAAGATTGCAGAAAAATCAAATAGAAGTAGCTAAAAAATTATTTGCGCACGCGGCGCAGCAGCAGCCCACGACCTAGAAGCAGGTCGGTTTGCGGTAGAGATAGCGGCTGCAAATAAGACATTCTGAATCTGATGCGTCTTCGCCATCATAATTGTATGGAAATCGATCGTCAACCCATCAAACGGTAAAATCTATATTTCGACACTGTTCCCCGATGCGATGTCGATTTGGATCAAAGCGCTTACACTAGTAGCGTTAGTTGACCTTTTCATGAACGCGGTTCGATGACTCCCTTTGTTGGCAAACCTCTACAAAATGGCAAATACACGTTAGAGCAAGAGCTTGGGCGGGGTGGATTTGGCATTACCTACAAAGCAACTCATCATTGGCTTGATCAAATCGTGGTGATCAAAACCCTCAACGATGGATTGCGGCAAGACACGAATTTTGCGAATTTTCAGCGCAACTTTCAAGCCGAAGCCAAACGCTTAGCGATGTGTTCGCATCCGGGGATTGTGCGCGTCAACGATTTTTTCATCGAAGACAGCTTGCCGTTTATGGTGATGGACTACATTCCCGGTCGCACGCTGGCGCAAATCGTGTTTCCCAATCATCCTTTGCCTGAACCTGTGGCGATCGATTACGTTCGCCAAGTCGGAGCGGCGCTTAACGCGGTGCATCATTTGGGGTTGCTGCATCGCGACGTGAAACCGCAAAATTTGATTTTGCACGAAGGCACCGGACGAGTCGTGTTGATTGATTTTGGCACAGCGCGAGAATTTTCTCCGGGTCTAACGCAAACGCACACCAGCATGATTTCCGAAGGATACGCGCCGATCGAGCAGTACCTTCCCCAAGCTCAGCGCACCGCCGCGATCGACGTTTACGGACTCGCCGCAACGCTGTATGCGCTCTTAACCGCGCAGGTGCCGATCGCGTCGATTTTGCGCGATCGTCAAGCTTTGCCCACGCCGCAAGAACTCAAGCCCGATCTGAGTCCGGCAATCAATCAAGCCGTTTTGCACGGCATGGCGATCGAACCTGATCAGCGACCGAGCACGATCGACGAATGGTTGGCGATGCTGCCCAGTGCTGCCTCGGTGCCACTGTACGATCGCGCTCAATCCTCGATGTCTGGATCAAACAGTCGTGCTGCAACCGTAGTCGCATTTCACACGCCCAGAGGAAACTCAATGAACCGTTCCACGCCTGAAACTCAGTATGGCGTGGTGCAGACTCAACCCCCGCTTCCTGTGCGATCGCGTCGATCGTGGCAACCCTGGCTTTTAGGCGGATTAGGGGCAGGCGCGATCGCAGGAGTGGCACTCGCATTCGCCAAAACTCCAAACGCTCCCGCGCCTCAGCCTAGCGTTATCCCGTTGCCGTCGATTGCCTCGCCGCGCGCTACCCCGACTCAACCTGTTGAGACAGCAACGCCTGTGCAAAAGCGATCGCCTCAAGCAACGCCAACCCCCACGCCGTCGCCTTCTGCTTCTCCAACCGTAACGCCTACGCCGACCCCCATCCAAACGCCTGATCCAGAACCCCCAACGCCCACGCCATCGAGTGATCCCACGCCTCCGGTTGCAACGCCCACGCCAACTCCTACTGCCACGCTTAAGCCGCAGCTCCCCGATGTCGTGGTGCCCACGATCGAGACGCCACCTGGAGGAACGTCGAAGCAATCGCCTGCTAAAAACTAACGATCGATTACATCCAGCACTGCTTTCGGTAAGAGTTGATCTTTAAACCAAACAATTCGCGCCGACGTGTCTGCAAAATTTACGCCTGCTTTTTCCAGATTCAACCGTTCTGAAATCGCCAAAACTAAGTCATCGCGCCCGGATTGGCGAACTTGCGAAAATTTCTTTTTGAGATATTCCGGTCGCCAATAGCCGACAATTTCAAGCAGCAGCGTTCGACCATCGGGATGCACCAAGCGAAAATCAGGAATCATCACGCTTCCCGGAATCGGAATCAAATCAACTTCGCGCTCCAGTCTCCAATCGGTTTTGGCTTTGCTCCAGCGATCGACAAATCCCGCTTCGAGCAGACTATCGTAGGTTTTTCCCGGTGGATAATGACTGACTAAACCACAATCGGCATCGAGCGTGAAGCGTCCTTGCTTGGTTTTACCAGAGTAGCTATCGCTGATTTGTAGCTCGGCGGCTAAATTCCATCGTGTGACGTGCAGCAGAGCGGGAAGCAACTTCGCGATCGCTAAACCGTAGCGCGTTGATGGCTTAAATAAACTCGCGGCACCGTCGATCGTTAAGGTAAATCCATGATCGGCGTCGCCTTCAATATACGTCATCAATTGAAATAATTTAACGTAGCGAAACAATAGCTTATATTGTCCAGGATCATTGCGATGAGCATTGATGATCATGTGACTTGCACGATAAAAAACGCCTTGCACCTGCGATAAATTGTAGCGATGTAGTAATGCTTCCGGCGTTGGAGTTTCAAAGGCGGTGAGAATTTGATTGTCAGGTAAATCTGCGTACAATCCAGACTGAATCTGATCGGGTAGAACTTCGTGTCCTAATTCTTGACTCAGCGCGGTTGCAACCTGATCAAGCGTAGCGTCGATCGTGCGAGGATTCGGAACACAAGCAGCAGAAAGAGCAAACACTCGCTGCCGCAGCATGATCGGATCGAGCGGGCTGATGGTTTCAAACGTGCTAAACGCACTGTTAAGCAAATGCGCTAATCCTCGCTTGATTCGGTAATCGGTTTCTTCGCCTTCGAGTTCTTGAAGCTGACGATTTAGCTCACCGCGAGTATTGCCTTTTGCTGCTTGAAAAAGCGCAATCAAATCTTCAGCGATCGCAATTGTTTTTGCGTCTAGATTTAATTGTTTAGGAACTAATTCTTCACCGCTCAAGCGATGCATTAATAAATCTGAGGGCAGCATTGCAACTCAACTAAAACGAGCATTGATTACCTTGAATCTTATCAATCTTTGGATAGAGGCAGCGCTGATTCGATCGACGTAGGTTAGGTATATCCTGCCCTCTGGCTAAGGTTATAGAGATCGCGCTATTTATGAAACACCCTCGATCGCAGAGTGCCGATAACAGTTGCTCAGCGTCTTCTCACTTTGGCCGCGAAGGAAATGGCAGCATAAACGGGCAACACTCTACGATGGCGGATACGCAGATGCTTGAAAAACTGCACCAAACCGAAGCCGCTTTGCGCGAAAGTCAGGAACGGTTGCAGCTCATTATGCAAGGCAGCCGCGACGGGTTTTGGGATTGGAACATTGCCAAAAACGAATGCTATGTCTCCGATCGCTGGAAAGAAATGCGCGGCATTGCGATCGATCACGCAATGCCAGACGTGATCGACCTGTGGAGTAGCATTCACAGCGACGATCGCGATCGCGTGATGCGGGCGATTCAGGCGCATCTTGATCGACAATCCGCCACCTTTAACGAAGAATATCGGATTTTGCGGCGAGATGGTTCGTTTGTGTGGATTCTCGATCGTGCTCAGGCGATGTGGGACGACAATCAAGCGATCCGCATGGTAGGATCGCAAACCGATATTACGCATCTCAAACGCACCGAAGAAGCGCTAAAGCAAAGTGAATTAATTTATCGAATGCTGGCGGACACGATGCCGCAAATGTTTTGGATCACACGAGCGGATGGGTATCACGAATACTACAATCAACGCTGGTATGATTTTACGGGAACTCGCGCCGGAGATACCGACGGTGAAGGCTGGCGAAATATTTTGCACCCGGATGATGTCGATCGCACGGTTGAAGTTTGGCAAGAATCACTCGCGACAGGCAAGCCTTACAATATTGAATACCGGATGCGTCGCGCTTCGGATGGCGAGTATCGCTGGCAGATTGGACGAGCGCTACCGCTTCGCGATCCAGACGGAACGATTTTGAAGTGGTTTGGATCGTGTACGGATATTCACGATCAGCGATTGGCGATCGAAGAACGCGCTCAAGCGTTAGATCGAGAACGCGCTGCCCGAATCGAGCAGGAAAAAGCGAACCGGATCAAAGATGAATTTCTCGCGGTTTTGTCGCACGAGTTGCGATCGCCCCTGAATCCGATTTTAGGATGGGTTAAGCTGCTGCGGACTCGAAAGCTGAAAGAGGCTCAAATTGAACAGGCGCTTGAAACAATCGATCGCAATGCTAAACTGCAAGCGCAACTAATCGAAGATTTGCTCGATGTCTCGCGAATTTTGCGCGGCAAATTAAGAATGACGCTGACTCCGGTGGATCTCAACAGCGTTATCGGGGCGGCGATCGAAACCGTTCGTTTAACAGCACAAGCGAAAAACATTCAAATCAACACGCAGCTAGACACAACCCTGGGTCGAGTTTCCGGTGACTTTAATCGGCTTCAGCAAATTGTCTGGAATCTGCTTTCTAATGCGGTGAAGTTTACGCCTGAAGCTGGAGAAATTACCGTTGAATCGGGTGTGGACGGGGATCAAGCAAAACTTGTGGTGCAGGATACGGGAAAAGGGATTGCGCCGGAATTTGTGCCGCATGTGTTTGAGCAATTTCGGCAAGCCGACAGCAGCACAACGCGACAGTTTGGCGGACTCGGATTAGGGTTAGCGATCGTGCGTCATATTGTGGAACTGCACCACGGAAGAATCGCCGTTGAAAGCTTGGGCGAAAATCAAGGTGCAACGTTTACGGTACGATTTCCGATGATCGAATCGATTTCTGCTCCCTCAGTTCCGGTGCGATCGACGCCTGTTGCTCATTGGTCGCTAAAAGGTTTACAGGTTTTAGTGGTTGATGATGAACCCGATGCCCGTCAGCTTGTAAGCTTTTTGCTGTGCGAATACGGAGCGCAGGTCAGCATTGCCGAATCAGCGCAAGACGCCTTCGCTCAAATCGAGCAAGCCGCGCCGGATGTTTTGGTCAGCGATTTAGGAATGCCCGATATAGACGGGTATGCGTTAATTCAGCAGGTGCGGAGTCAAAACAAGTCGTTTCCTGCGATCGCGCTCACCGCTTATGCTCGCGAAGAAGACCGCACCGCCGCTTTAGCGGCTGGATTTCAGGCTCATTTAACTAAGCCCATCGAGCCAACGGAACTGATTAAAACAATCGCGACTTTAGCGGATACCTCAAGGCGATCGCGCTGTCAATCCTGAAATTAACGAAATACAAACCCCTGATTTTCTGATCCAATTGGTAAATTAAGATATAGACGCACCAATCGAGGAAGATTTAATCATGCGAAGCAAAAATAAATCTGTTTATGCCTTTTTGCTTGGCAGTTTAATTCTTTGCTCTGCTCGTGTTGGTGCCGTTGAGATGGCCCAGGCTCAGTCTGCACCTGTTCAGCAGGACGAATTAACGCGATTGCGTAATGAGCAGGAACTGCGATCGCAAGTTGAATCCGAAATCGATCGCGCCTTTAATCGTTCAAGCTTGCTGCTGAACGCCGCGCTGATTACGCTGACGCTGTTTCCGATCGCGGTATTGGTGGCGTTGTGGAAGTTTCGCCGCGTGATTGTGCGCGAAATTGTTGATCGTGGACTGGAGCAGCTTCAGAATTTATCCGAAGTTGAACGCCAACTGCAAGACGTTCAACAAGAAGCCGAACGCAAAATTCAACAATCGCGAGATATCGTTGAACAGCTAGAGCAAGAAGTTACGCAACTGCAACGCAAAATCTCGAACGATGCCGAAAGCTTGACAGATTTAACCACGCAGCTATCACGATCGCAATCACAGCTACTCGCGGAATTAGAAACGCAGGTTAATTTATCGAAATTAGAATTAGGAAAGCTGTCTTCAGATTTTGTGCAGCATTTGTCAACGCTGCGAAATGATTCTCAGCAACAACGAGAAATCACAATCGAGACGTTTGGAGATCTGCAAACGCGATTCACAACTCAACTAGAAAATCTACAGGCGTTTGTACAGAAACATGAGCAAAGCGCGATCGAACATTTAGACCATTCAAAATTGGAATGGTCGGATTATGTATCAAGATTAAAATCAGAAACGCATCAGCAAAGCGATCAGCTTTTACAACGTCTACAGGAATTAGAAAAAGCGTTTGAGACGGAATTATCTGAGGCGCGATCGGGCACTCAACATCGTCAGAGCGAGCTACTAACCGCGCTAGATCAGCTTAAAGCAGATTTCTCAGCGCATGTCGCTAAACTACAAACGAACGTTCAAGATCAGCGTGAGCAAGTTCAGCAACGGATCGGACAGCTAGAAGCGAATACGATCGATCAGCTTTCAGGCGTGCAAACGACCGCAGAAGAGCATCAACAGCGTGTGCGCGAAAACATTAATCAATCTGAAGCAGCGTTGCTGACCGAATTTTCTGAACTGCAAACCGATGCCCGTCAACAGCGCAACGAGTTTGTTGATAAACTTCAGCGTTTAGAAGCTGAGGCACAAAGCGACCTTCAAAAGCATCAGCAAGACTTGTTAAACAAACTGCAAAGCTTAGAAATTGAATTCGTTTCACAGCTTACGGAGCTGCAAACTCCAGCAAAGCAGCAAAACGTTGAGATACAGCCCGCAGAAGCATCGCCGCCAGCAGAAACAATTCATTCACCGGAACCGCAACTTGTGAAAGCGCCGATCGAGTCTAACGATAATCTCGATCGTGCTGAGTTCTTTTTCAAAGAAGGACGATTCGAGGACGCGATCGAGCATTACGATCGCGCTTTAGAACAGCTTCCCAACAGTCCAGAAATTTATCTGAAGCGAGGTTTGGCGCTTGTTCGGCTGAAACGCTACAAAGGCGCATTAGTCGCTTACGATCACGCCATTCAGCTACGTCCCGACTACGCTGAAGCTTGGTGCGATCGCGGCGTTGTACTCGGAAAAATGCAGCGTCACGAAGACGCTTTTCGATCGTTTGATCAAGCGGTTGAGATTCGCCCTGATGATGCAGTCGGCTGGCTTAATCGCGGTTTAGCGCTGCAAATGCTCGGACGCTATGCCGAAGCGTTAGCGTCGTTTGATCAATCGCTCAAGCTTAATTCTGAATCGCACAAAGTCTGGAACTATCGCGGCTATTTGCTCGTTCAGCTAGAGCGCGATCGCGATGCGTTAGAAAGCTTTGAGCAAGCGATCGATATTAATCCTGAATACGCGCCCGCTTACTATAACCGAGCGATTTGCTATGCGCTGCAAAGGCAAACAGAACTCGCGATCGCCAGTTTAGAAGAAGCGATTCGGCTTAATTCGCGCTACCGCGACGAAGCGAAAACCGATCCAGAATTTGAAACGATTATGCGCGATCGCCGCTTTCGCCAACTGATCGAGCGCTAAACATCCTAACTTTGGATAGACCCGATCGAGGGTGCGATCGCCGCACACTAAAATTAAATAAGATAAATTATTAATTTCAAAATATGGACAACAACAAAGCAAAACTTTGGATTGGCGTAATTGGCACCTTAGTAGCGTACTGGCTTTTAGTGAATTTAGTGATGTAACTCTTTAGCTACGCGAGAAGATCGATCCCGACGAGCGACCCCGCGATCGCGGGGTCGTACTTCTACGATCCGTTTCATCACGCCCGCATCGGTGCCACCCTCCACAACGCAAGCTTGATACTTCTGAGCGATCGGCGCTAATCTTGGTAATTGGCTTCGTTCAGCCGTTGGCTCGCTCAATGATAACCAGACGATCGCAACAACGCAGACAGATTTGTAAAGGAATTCACAAACACGATCGAGGCGACTTGGTTAGGAAAGGTAACCGTGAAACATTTTTCATCTTCAAAAATCGAGTTGAGCGCAAAAAACCAGGTTGCACCGTAAAAGCCAATTTTTAAGCTTGTGAAAAGATGCTAACCTTTGAGCACTTCATCTAACAACCCTCTAGCAGGCTGTGCTTTTGACAATGCTGCTTGGTGGTCACCATAAGCGCGAACCAAACGCAGTAACCCTCCTACGCCCGTTTTGAGTTGCTCAAGCTCTTCACCCGATACTAGTTCTCCGTCTAGCATTCGCACCAATAAGGGTTTAATATCGCCCACTTCCTGACGAACTTTTTGCAGCTTTTCTACGGTGCTTAGAAGCGTTTTGAGCGAGTTTAAAATGCTGTCAACATCTTGAGCGTCTTCTACAGATTCCGGCAGCGCTTCAGGTGCTTGATCCGGGGAGTCTTCCTCTTCTAAATCTGAAACCATCGGCAATTCTGGCTGTGGTTCAGGTTTACTTGCATTCGTGCGTGCCATTAACAGTTCCTCAAAGTAGCTTCTTTAGTGTAGAGGGCGTGAGCGCTACTGTGAACACTTTCTGATCGATCAAACCCGCTTCAAGCTTTTGTAGCAGCATTTGATTCAGCCATCGGGAAATTGCCAACAGGTAATATGTTCGACGCGCCGACTTCCACAGCGACACGCTTCTAGAGTAGATGCCACCCATTCTCGCTGACAGTGATGGCAATAACAGAAAATGTTGTTGCGGTTTGCTTCTGCAAGGCGTTGCTGCCAGTCGAGAAGTTCCTGATCGCTGAATTGTCGCGGCATTTCTGACATGATTGAATTTAATTAAACTGCGCAATTTGATCTTCTTTGTTGAAGCCTTGTGTTGTTGTATGCTGTAGTCTTCGCGAGCAATGGCTTTCAAATCAGTGGCGCGAATGGTTCTCGCTTTCCAATTTTACCTTTATCGTTCGATCGATGCTTTGCAACCTCTTCGATCTGCATCGCTTTTGTATCTAAAATCGCAACTCTAAAATCTAGAATTGGTATTAGTCGAAATCGCGTTGGAAATTCTAGATTTCAAAGAAAAACACGGCTGTAACTAGAGAGACTTTATGCCCGAATCAGCTTCAGTATCCATGACAACTGGTAAAACTGTCGATTCAATTTTATGGAACGATTGGCATCCGGTTGCTCGATCGAGTGATCTCAAACCCGGAACCCTTTTGCGATCGCGGCTATTAGACACTGATTTAGTGCTTTGGCGTGGCGAAGACACAACCGCCCTTGCTTGGGAAGATCGCTGTCCGCATCGCAGTGTGCGGCTTTCTGGCGGAACGATCGTTCAAAACACGCTCGTTTGTCCGTATCATGGCTTGGCTTACAATCCTCAAGGTCAATGTGTGAACGTTCCAGCGCATCCGGGCTATGTGCCACCCAAGCAAGCCTGTGTGCGATCGTTTGCTGTCCAAGAACAATACGGAGCGGTGTTCGTTTCGCTTGGCAATCCTCCTGCATCGGTTGTGCCGTTTCCTCAGTGGCATGATCCAGCGTATCGCGGTTTTCTCAGTGGCGGTCATCGGTGCCAGTGTAGTGGATTACGAGCGATCGAAAACTTTCTCGATGTGGCTCATTTACCGTTTGTTCACGCGGGCATTCTAGGAGAACCGGATCAACCCGTGATCGAAGATTATGAAGTGACGTCGATCGACACCGGGATTTACATGAAAAACATTCAGATTTGGCAACCTGATCCCGATGGCACAGGGCGCGGCGGCATCGCAAGCTACGACTACTGGACACTGCGACCTTTAACGGTTGCTTTGCGCAAGGAAACGAGTGGTCAAACAATGGTGCTGCTGTATTACGTGACGCCAGTTTCCCAAGAAGAATGCATCGGGTGGATGTGGGGCACGCTGAACTACGCCCACGACATTCCTGAAGCAGTGATGGTGGCGTTCCAAGATACCGTCATTCTGCAAGACGTGCATAATCTTGAATCCCACAATCCTAAACGGCTACCGCTCGATCCACAAGCTGAGTTTCATTTACCCAGCGATCGAGCTTCGCTGGCTTATCGAAAATGGCTGAAGCAGCTCGGCGTAACTTATGGCGCGATCGTTTAGACCCCTTTTATTCAGGCGTCACATAAGCTGCTGTGATTCCACCATCGACTAAGAACGTAGAACCATTCACAAAAGAAGATTCATCACTTGCTAGAAAAAGCGCCGCCTGAGCAATTTCATCAGCTTGCGCTAATCTCCCCGGTGGAATATGCACCATACGCCGTTGCCGACGATCGGGATCAGCAAGCAATTCATCGAGCAATGGCGTTTGAACAGGGCCAGGACAAAGCGCATTTGCTCGAATATTTTGACGGGCAAACTCAACGGCAATTTCGCGAGTCAGCGCAAGCACGCCGCCTTTACTCGCCGTGTAGGCAATTTGTGGCGTGGCGGCTCCTATTACGGCGACAAACGAAGCCGTGTTAATAATCGAACCCCCTCCAGCGCGTTGCAGGGCGGGAATGCCGTATTTACAGCCGAGAAAAACGCCTTTGAGATTGATGTTGATCGTGAGTTCCCAAACGTCTTCTTCGGTGTCTAAAACTGAGTTGTCGTCGGCGTGGAAGATTCCAGCGTTGTTAAAGAGAACGTTTAACTTACCGTAGGTTGATTCTGCTGCTTCGATCATCGCTTTTGCGTCGGTCGATGACGACACATCGGCTTTGATAAACGTCGCTTGTCCTTTAGCCGATCGAATGCGATCGACCGTTTCTTGACCTCCTGCTTCGTTAAGATCGCAAACGACTACTTGAGCACCTTCGTGAGCAAAACGCAGCGCAGATTCTCGACCAATCCCGCTTCCCGCTCCTGTAATCAGCGCAACTTTATTTTCTAACCGCATCAGCAATTCCTTTGACATTAAGGTTTAGACAGCAAACTTCACCATTTGATCAAGCCCGCTCAAAATAGCGCGATCGCTCCCAACTTGTGACCACTTCATCGAATTTCCGTTGCTCAGTCCGAAAGAAGTGGAGGTAGTGATTTACAACGTCTTCGCCTAATGTGTCGCGTGCCCAACTGCTTTTTTCAAGCTCGTGAATCGATTCGTTTAAGCTGTAAGGAACTTGAGGTAAATCTTGAGCCGCGTACACATCTCCTTCAAACATCGGCGGCGGTTCGATTTGGTTTTTGATGCCATCGAGTCCGGCAGCAAGCGTTACCGCAAAGGCGAGGTAGGGATTGGCATCGGCTCCGGGTGCTCGACATTCTAACCGCAGCGCAGACCCGTGACCCAAAACGCGAAATCCGGCAGTACGATTGTCATACGACCAAGCGATTCCGGTTGGAGCAAACGATCCGGCAACATAGCGTTTATAAGAACTCGGATACGGAGCATAAAACGCAAAGATTTCTCGAATATGAGCCATCCAACCGCCTAAAAACCAGCGAAAAAGCGGCGCACTCTTCACCCCACCGAACGGCTCATTTCCAGGAAAAAGCGCGTTTCCATCGGCATCCCACAAACTCGCGTGCAGATGCATACTTGAACCTGCATAGCGTTCATCCCACTTAGACATAAACGTAACTGCAACGTTGTTTTGCCATGCGATTTCTTTGGCTAAATGCTTGTAGAGAACATGTCGATCGCACATCTCCAAAAAATCGGAATACCGCAGATTAATTTCTTGCTGTCCGGGCCCCCATTCACCTTTAGAAAACTCAACCGGAATGCCAGAGCGATCGAGGTGTTTCCGAATTGCGCCGATCACAAACTCCTCTTTGGTGCCTTGAAAAATGTGATAGTCCTCGATGTAATGACCGATCGGCTGTAAGTCGTGATAGTTCTTGCGTTTTGCTTCCTCGTAGGAATCTGAGAAAACATAAAGCTCTAACTCAGAAGCGCCCATTGCCGTGTAGCCGATCGCCGTTGCAGCTTCGATTTGTTTGCGCAAGATATTGCGCGGCGCAACGCTAACCGCAACGTCTTCTTCTTCGTTTAAGATGTCACAAAGCACAATGGCTGTTTTATCTAACCAAGACGCAATGCGCAACGTATTGAAATCGGGAACCATGCGAAAATCACCATAGCCCGATGCCCAATTGGTAAATTGATATCCCGGCACGGGTTCCATTTCCATGTCACACGCGAGCAAATAATCACAGGCATGAACGCCATGTTCGAGCACGTCGTTGACAAAGTATTCGCCCATAATCCGTTTACCAACCAGTCGCCCGTACAGATCCGGAAAAACCGTTAACACGGTTTCAATCTGCTCGTCAGCGACCATTTGTTTGAGCGCGTCAACGGTTAATCGCCCTTTTGATTTGGCTTGAGACATAAGTTATTCCGCAATGAAAACACTTTTGAATTCGCTGTAATGATCGATCGCCGCTAAACCGAGTTCGCGTCCGAGTCCACTGCGCTTGACGCCGCCAAAGGGAGCTTCTAAATGAACGCTATGTCCGGTGTTGATTGAAAGTACACCCGTCTCGATCGCTTTTGCCACTCGCAACGCTCGACTGATATCACGAGTCCAGATTGATCCCGATAACCCATAAAAGCTATCGTTCGCGATCGCAACCGCTTCTTCCTCGGTTTCAAACGGAATCACACACACGATCGGGCCAAAAATTTCTTCCTGTGCGATCCGCATTTTAGGATTAACTTCAGCAAAAATTGCTGGTTTTAGATAAGCTCCCGTGGCGAATTCATCGCCGCTTGGAACGTCTCCGCCACACAGCAGTTTTGCGCCTTCAGCACGTCCAACTTGAATGTAACTGCGAACGCGATCGCGATGTTCTTTTGAAATCAAACATCCAATTTCGGTTGCTTGATCAGCAGGATGACCGATTTTAAGCGCCTGAAATTGAGCGGTTAACCGCTCTAAAAATTCGGCGTAGATTTTGCGATCAACCAAGATTCGCGATCGAGCGCAGCAATCTTGTCCAGCATTTCCTAAAACGCTCCACATCGATTTGGGCGCAGCTTTGTCTAAATCCGCATCAGCAAAAATCAGATTTGCCGACTTACCGCCTAGCTCTAGCGTCACCCGCTTGATATCATCCGCCGCAAGCTTCATCACGCGGGTTCCGATTTCGGTTGAACCTGTAAATGAAACTTTTCGCACCAATGGATGCTGAACTAATGCTTCTCCTGCTTCGCTGCCTGCTCCCGGAACAACATTAAACACGCCCGCCGGAACGCCTGCTTCTAAAGCAAGTTCGCCTAACTTCAGAGCCGTAAGCGGCGTTTGAGTGGCAGGCTTCAGCACGATCGTATTTCCCATCGCCAAAGCAGGCGCAACTTTCCAAGCGGTGATGGCGATCGGAAAGTTCCACGGCGCAATCATTCCGCAAACCCCGATCGGCTCGCGAAACGTCAAACACGTTCCCGACGCGGCAACCGGAATCGTTTGACCGCCAATTTTATTGATCGCTCCAGCATAATAATCAAAGCAATCTGCGGCTAAATTAACTTCATCTCTCGCATCTCGAATCGGTTTTCCAACGTTGCGGCTTTCTAACTGCGCGAGTGATTCTAAATTTTGGCGAATCAGATTTGCTAAGCGATGAATGATTTGAGTGCGATCGCGACTATTGATTTGTCGCCAACCCGTTCGCGCTTGCTCGGCACACCGAACCGCAAAATCAATATCGTCTGCGTTCCCCGCCGCAATCATCGCCCATTGTTCACCCGTTGCTGGATCAATCAGCGCAGATTGTTTGCCGGACTTTGCAGCAACGCGATCGCCTCCAATCCATAATGGCTCAGTCAACACCATAGCGTTTTCATTCCCTACCGTTGAGGTTTCTATTTAATCGATTTCTCGAAGTGCACGAGCCAGCAATGCATTTTCTTCTTCAGGTGCTCGTGACACTAGCCGACGACGCGAGTAAAGGAAAAAATAAACGATCATGGCCCCTACAAAAATCGCAACGCCCCAAACGCCAGGACGATAGCCCGGATCAGCAAAGCAAGCAAACAGAGCCACCAATGCTAAAACAGCCCCGACGATCGCGCCCCCGATTCCCAACGGGCTTTGATAAGGACGCGGCAAATCCGGGCGATTAATTTTGAGTTGAATGTAGCTGATCATGTTTAAAAAGTAGGAAATCACCGCCGCAAACACCGCCATATTCAGCAAAGCAGCGCCAACTTCTTTTCCAGCAAACTGAATCGCAAACGTGCAGGCTAATCCGACCAAACCGCCGAATATCAGCGCGATCGCAGGCGTATGAAAGCGCCCCGTAAGCGAAATCCAGCGAGGAATGTAACCCGCACGCGATAGCGAAAACAGCACTCTGCTATAGCCGTAAATGATCGTGTGAAAACTCGCAATCAATCCGCTCACCGCAATCACAATCAAAGCTGTCGTAAACGGCCCCTCGCCAAAAATCGTTTTGAATCCATCCGCTAAAGGAGCCGCCGAAGCTGCAATTCCATTGGCACCTGGCGCAACGCCTGTATTCAGAATCAGAACCAAAAAAGCCAAAACCAACAGCGTAAAGATGCCCCACGTTAGCGCTTGAGGAACATCCCGCCCAGAATCATGAGCTTCTTCTGCGGCTAACGGAAGCTGCTCAATTCCCAAGAAAAACCAAATTGCATAAGGTAAAGCGGCAAAAATACCTCCTGTTCCTTTTGGAAAAATTGCAGTTTGTCCGGGATCAGGAACAATATTTGTCAGTTGGTTGGCATCAAAGTTACCCACGGCACCGACATAAAAAATTATCAACACACTAGCCGCCATGAGCGTGATAAACAACCCAAGCTTTAGCGTAATCTCAACGCCAATAATGTTAATAAAAATAAAAACACTATAAAACAAAATCCACCAAACCGGAACAGGAATGTTTTTCAATGGCTCTAGGGTATTTAAGTAGCCACCGATAAAATACACAACGACTGCGGGCGATAATATAAATTCGCACGCATCGGTAATGCCATTAACAAATCCTCCAAACGGGCCAAAAGCATTTCGCGTAAACGAATACGATCCGCCTGCGTGAGGTAGCGCAGACGACAATTCGGCAATGCTAAACACCATGCAAACATACAGGAGCGCCATCAGCACCGTCGCGATCGCCAATCCCCAAAACCCCCCGGCAGCTAACCCCAAATTCCAACCGGAAAATTCACCAGAAATCACCGCTCCAACGCCCAATGCCCACAGTAAGATCCATCCTGCACTGCGTTGCAGCTTGCGGCGCTTTAAATAGTCGTCATCTACCTCTTCATACTGAACCCCGCGCGGACTTTGATACTTACTCACGAAATCTCCTTTTACTCGATTGAGAGATGCATCCGGCTGTGCTCGATAAAAGCGATTCTGATGATTTATGGTTTAACATTAGACCTTAAACTGAAGGAAAATCGGGTCTCGATTTACTTTTCTTTAGAATCTGCTCAATTCTGCTCGATGCTAGTGTTCGATCGGAGCGTTCCCGATGTCAAAAGAAGTCAAAGTTCAAGCAACGACCGTGCAAACTTCGGTTGAGGCGTTGATGTGGAGCGGTAGATCCTCGATGAACGCCTACGAAGTGACCGTTGAACGGCTCAGTGCAGCAATCAAAATGAGTTTATACCGTCCTGGTGATCAATTACCGACAGAACGCGAACTTGCAGATTTGATGCGAGTCAGCCGCACAACGCTCCGCGAAGCGATCCGGGTTTTAGTTGTGCAAGGATTTTTAACCGTAAAACGCGGACGCACGGGCGGAACGTTTGTTGCAGAAACCTTAACGTTGCCCAATGTCCGAGACCTCAAGCAGCATCTACAGCGAAAAGGCACTACGCTAAGCGACATTTTAGATCACCGATTAGTCGTAGAACCTGGCGTGAGCGCGATCGCCGCACAACGGGCAACCAGCAAGCAAATCGAAGCTATGCAAACATTAGTCGATCAAATGCCCGGAGTCGTTGATCAGTTTAGTGAACATCGCCGTTTAGACACTGAATTTCATTTGTCGATCGCTCGTGCCACTCAAAGCGATCGCTTAGCGTCGATCGTAGCCAGCATTCATGCAGAACTGTCCGATTTGTTGGCGGTGATTCCTCATAGTTCCGCCGCTTGTTTAGATTCCGCAATTCAACATCAGCAAATTCTTGCAGCGATCAAAGCAGAACAACCCGAAACTGCTCGAAGTTTGATGACTGAGCACCTTGTCCGAACGAACAGCTTGTTAAATGGATTACTCGGTTGATGCTTTAATTGCTGACAGGATGCGTTTGCAATGAGTGCGCTAACTGGCTGCCCTTTATCTAGCGACCCAGCAAAGCGCCTTTAACTAGCAGTCAGACACATCGCTTGGAACTTTCACATTAGCTTAGAATCTGACCCCAAGCTAATGTGAAAGCTCCGGTGCCGATCAATTAGAAGTGCATCAGCAAAGATGAAACGAGATTTGGCGTACTAAGTAACGTGAGTTCGGGTTAATTTATAAACGCGGGCGCGACTCAGTTAGCTGCGCACATTGCCTGCGGCTACGCGGCTACACAGACAAAACCACCCACGGGTTACTCTTTTTAATTGGCTGTTAGTGCGCGGAGGCGCACTTCGTCTGTGTAGCCGCGACTTGAGTCGCTAGGCGTCTTAGACAGCAACCCGCCTATCCACCGATTCAGACCCGATTCAAGCCATTTGTTAGCCCGTCACGTTAAGCAGATTGCTACAAATGCCACGACTTCTGCGGTAGAAGTTGAGCAAACAAGACGACAACCCAGAACAAACCAAACTAGGCAGCTTGCAAGATAGCAGTAAATTAAAGTGCTAAGCTACCGCATCCGTAGCTCACCAAAAGCTGATATAGAACGGGTCAAGCAATTCCCACGCCGCCTGTGATTCCATACACTTCTCCGGTGATATAGCTTGCCTCCTGCGAAGCAAGTAACACATAAATTGGTGCAATCTCGACTGGCTGCCCGGGGCGGCCTAGCGGCACGGTCGAGCCAAATTTCTCAACCTTCTCTTGGGTCTGTCCGCCGCTTGGCTGAAGCGGTGTCCAGAACGGGCCAGGGGCAACCGCATTAACACGCACGCCTTGCTCAATCATTTGTTTAGACACTGCTTTGGTAAAGGCGACGATGCTGGATTTAGTCATCGCATAATCAACCAGGCTCTCAGACGGGTCATACGCTTGAATCGATGTGGTATTGATAATCGATGCGCCTGGTTTTAAGTGCGGTACTGCTGCTTGCGTAATCCAAAACAGCGCATATAGATTAGTCTTCATCACTTGATCGAACTGTTCGGTGGTGATATCGGCAAGCGAAGGCTGAGTTTGTTGTTTGCCTGCGTTGTTGACGAGAATATCTAACCCGCCTAGCCCGTCTACGGCATCCGCCACAAGTTTTCGGCAAACCTGCTCATCGGTGATGTCACCGGGTAGCGCGATCGCTTTGCGTCCTGCTTGTTCGATTAGTGAGATTACCGCCTGTGCGTCCGATTTTTCGCTTGGCAGGTAGGAAATTGCTACATCCGCTCCTTCGCGTGCAAACGCAATAGCTACAGCGCGTCCAATTCCGGAGTCTCCTCCGGTAATTAATGCTTTGCGGTCGGTCAGCTTTCCACATCCTGTATAACTCTGCTCGCCATGATCGGGTTGAGGATTCATGGTTTCAGCCAGTCCGGGGGCGGGCTGTGGCTGACGGGGAAAGGGCGGTTCCGGGTATTGATGGCGCGGGTCTTGCATTTTTAATCGATCGGTTGTCATGGGTTTGTCCAAGCTTAAGATGTACTCAGTTATAGAACCGCAACTGCGCGACATCGCCTGACTTTGGGTAGAGTCGAAACCGACTCAACACCCCAACAGAATTGTTGTACAAGGAGAGTCTTTAACTAATTGCGATCTCAAGTCTTGAGCAGTTTTCTGAGGGTTGTCGATCGATCGCTAGATTATCGCTGATTCTCTTGAAGACTCACAGCCATTGAGTTAGATAGAATCTTGCAGCTTTGCAGGCTTTTGTTTCGGACTTAAGCTCAATGTCTCTAATAAGGATGTTTGAAAATGCTTTCAATTTCGTAGGGCAGCAAGCGATCGGTTTTTCAATCATGGCGATCGCTGGCGATACTACCCACGCAGAATTGATCGAGTTGCTGCTCTTATTCCTCGCTGCGAAGTCAGCGTCTCTGCGAGATTTTCATAACCCACAAACGGTCAGTACGGAAATTATCTGTCACAATTAATCCATGCAAAACCGTCCTTGATGCTGCTAGAGAATTTTCAATCTCCAGATCACCTTGAACTGGAAGCGTTTTCAGTCTTCTCGATCGCATCGTGCAGGCGAGGTCGCGTTCAATGGGGTCAGAATAACAGTGTCAGAAGATCGATTAGTAAATTGCGGCGAAACTAGGGCGCTTGTCACTCCGTCTGAAGGCTATGAATGCTTGAGCGGCGGTGAAGAAATGGGAGCACTGATGCGCTCTTACGACTGGTCAAACACGCCTTTTGGCGCAGTTGAGCAGTGGCCGCAAAGCTTACGATCGGCGCTGAGTATTTGTCTGAACTCGCGATTTCCGATTGCGATTTATTGGGGGCAAGACTGCTTACTGCTGTATAACGACGCTTGGCGACCGATCGTAGGCGATAAGCATCCAGGCTCGCTCGGTTGCCCTGCCCGCGAAGTTTGGCCGGAAATTTGGAACACGATCGGGCCAGAATTCGCCACCGTTTTAGCGACGGGCAAAGGCATATTTCACAAAGACGAACTGTTATCGATGCATCGCTTCGGCTATACCGAGGAGTGCTATTTCGAGTACACGTTCAACCCGATTCAAGGCGAGCGAGGCGTCGTTGACGGCATTCTCAACATCGTAAGCGAAACAACTTACCGTGTGTTAAACGATCGTCGCGCTCGGCTTTTGCGAGAAGTCGCTTCAAAAACCGGAGCCGCGAAAACGGCTGAAGAAGCTTGTGAACTCATGGCATCAACGCTGCAATCCGATGCTGCTGATATTCCCTTTTCGCTGCTTTACTTGATTGACGCAGATGGAAAACACGCTCGGCTTCAGAGTGGCAGTGCGGTTGCAGCAAATTGTTCGGTGAGTCCGACGACGATCGATCTGATAAATGACGATGATTGGTCGATCGCTCACGTCGCTCGAACGGCTCAACCGCAAGTCATTCAAGATTTAGTTGCCCGCTTTGGGGAGATTTCTGGCAGTCCGTGGTCAGAACCCCCGCAAGAAGCAATGGTGTTGCCGATCGCGCTGACCGGACAAAGCAAAGTAACTGGCGTGCTGGTTGCAGGCGTTAGTCCACGGCTTAAGCTCGACGATCACTACCGTGATTTCTTTGCTCAAGTAGCGGCGCAGGTAGCAACGGCGATCGCGAATGCCCGCTCCTACCAAGAAGAACGGCAGCGAGCCGAACAACTCGCCGAACTTGATCGCGCCAAAACCGCGTTTTTCTCGAACGTAAGTCATGAGTTTCGCACGCCACTAACGCTGATGCTAGGCCCTGCCGAAGATGCGTTACGAGAAGCTCAAGATCAACCCCAGCGCGATCGTTTAGCGTTGATTCACCGAAACGCGC
Organism: uncultured bacterium; assembly: GCA_964250455.1. Taxonomy (GTDB): domain Bacteria; phylum Cyanobacteriota; class Cyanobacteriia; order Leptolyngbyales; family Leptolyngbyaceae; genus CAXUFL01. The sequence continues at coordinate 62,220 of CAXUFL010000004.1, read as the reverse complement.
TGCGCTTACAAAAGCTGGTGAATACGCTGCTTGACTTTTCCCGAATCGAAGCGGGACGAATTGAGGCAGTGTATGAGCCAACCGATTTGGCAACGCTAACCACGGATTTAGCGGGCATGTTTCGATCGACGATCGAGCGAGCGGGATTGCGCTTGCGAGTCGAGTGCGCGGCAGTGCCTGAATCGGTGTATGTCGATCGTGAAATGTGGGAAAAAATCGTTCTAAATCTAATTTCTAACGCTTTTAAATTCACGCTTGACGGTGAAATCGCAATTATTCTACGCGCTGAGGATCATCAAATCAAGCTAGAAGTGCGCGACACCGGAACTGGCATTCCTGATTCTGAATTAGCCCACGTTTTTGAGCGGTTTCATCGAGTTAAAGGGGCAAAAGGACGAAGCTATGAAGGATCAGGCATCGGTTTATCGCTAGTTCAAGAATTAATCAAACTACACGGCGGCACGATCGCCGTTGAAAGCGTTGTGAATCAGGGAACCTGCTTTACCGTCTCGATTCCGACCGGATCGGCGCACTTGCCCAAAGAGCGAATAAGTGCATCGCGTCGTGTTGCCTCAACGGCGATCGACGCGACCCCTTATGTCGAGGAAGCTTTACGCTGGCTTCCAGACGAAGCAGCGTTGCACAGTCTGGATGCCAGCGAAATTCAACCGGAACTTTCTACGGTTTTGCCTGCGCGTTCTGCTCAATCCGCGTTGCGATCGTCGGCTTCGGTTGCTCGCATTCTCTTAGCCGACGATAACGCTGACATGCGCGATTATCTTTATCGGTTGCTGAGTCAACACTATCAAGTAGAGGCGGTTAGCGATGGCGTTGCAGCGTTGGCGGCAATTCGTCGGCAGATTCCTGATTTGCTTTTAACCGATGTGATGATGCCTGAGTTAGATGGATTTGAGCTACTGCGCCGAGTGCGAATTGATCCACAAACCAGTGATGTACCGATCGTGCTGCTTTCGGCGCGGGCTGGCGAAGAGTCTCGCATCGAAGGTTTAGAAGCTGGAGCCGACGATTATTTAATCAAGCCGTTTTCGGCCCGCGAACTGTTGGCACGAATTGAAGTAACGCTGAAGCTATCGCAACTGCGGCAAGAAGCTTTGCAACGAGAACAAACGCTTCGATCGGCGAGTGAAGCCGCTCAGCAGCAGGCCGAAGCTGCGTTTAGACGCATTGATCAACTTCTAGAAAGTATGAGCGATGCGTTTGTCGCGCTTGATCGAGATTGGCGCATTATTTATCAAAATGCCACCGCCGAGCGCATCAACAACAAACCCCGCTCTGAGGTGCTCGGCAAAACGCTTTGGGAAGAGTGGCCGGCCGCGATCGGTTCTATTTCTGATCAGCAGTACCGCCGCGCGATCGCCGAACAAATCGCCGTTCATTTTGAGCAGCACTACTACGAACCGCCTGATCATGACGTGTGGTTAGAAGTTCATGCTTACCCGTTTGACGAAGGGTTAGGCATCTTTTACCGAGATATTAGCGATCGTAAACGCGCTGAACAAGCGCTGCGCGAAAGTGAGGCACGCTTCCGACACATGACCGATGCCGCCCCGATGCTGGTTTGGATGTCAGGAGCCGATAAGCTGTGTAACTACGTTAATCAGTCTTGGCTGAGCTTTACCGGACGCACGATCGAGCAAGAATTGGGCAACGGATGGCTAGAAGGCGTTCATCCCGATGACTTTGATCGCTGCTTGTACACCTACACGGCTGCGTTTGATGCGCGTCGATTGCTGGAAATGGAATACCGTCTAAAGCGCTTTGACGGCGAATATCGCTGGATTTTAGATGTTGGACAACCCCGATTTACCGCCGAAGGGGAATTTGTCGGCTACATCGGATCGTGTGTGGACATTCACGATCGTAAAGCAGTCGAGCAGCAGCGTGAACAACTTTTAGCGCGAGAACAAGCGGCCCGCGAAGCAGCAGAAGCGGCCAACCGCATCAAAGACGAGTTTTTGGCGGTGCTGTCTCACGAGCTGCGCACGCCGCTTAATCCGATTTTGGGTTGGTCTAAACTGCTGCGCAACGGCAATTTAGATGCCACAAAAACGGCTCACGCGATCGAGATTATCGAACGCAACGCCAAGCTACAAACTCAGCTAATCGAAGATCTACTCGATGTTTCGCGCATTCTGCAAGGCAAACTCAGCTTAAATATGGCTTCGGTTGACGTCAAGGTGATTGTTCAATCGGCTTTAGAAACCGTGCGCTTGGCTGCCGAAGCAAAATCAATTCAAGTCCAAACTAATTTAGATTTCACAAGTCAGGTTTTAGGCGATGCGGCTCGGCTTCAGCAAGTAGTTTGGAATTTGCTTTCTAATGCCATTAAATTCACGCCTGAAGGGGGACGAGTTGAAATTCGATTAAACCAGATTGATGCTCAGGTTCAAATCAGCGTTAGCGATACGGGCAAAGGGATTTCATCGGATTTTTTGCCGCATGTGTTTGACTATTTTCGCCAAGCGGATAGCGCAACGACTCGTAAGTTTGGCGGATTAGGGTTAGGACTTGCGATCGTGCGCCAATTAGTTGAGCTTCACGGCGGCACGGTACAAGCTGACAGTCCTGGCGAAAATCAAGGAGCTACTTTCGTTGTCAACCTACCGTGCTTGAAATCGAGCTACACGACACGCGACGATCGTCCTTTGCTTGATTCCAATCAAACTTCCTTAGCAGAAATCTGCATTTTGGTGGTTGACGACGATCGCGATACCCGCGACTTGGTGGCGTTTATTCTAGAGCAAGCGGGCGCAATCGTAACGGCGGTTAGCTCTGCGCTAGAAGCACTAAACGCGATCGAGCAATCAAACTTTGATGTGCTTGTAAGCGATATTGGAATGCCAGAGATCAATGGCTACATGCTGATGCAGCAAATTCAAACTCGCAAAAAACCTCAACCTCGAGCGATTGCATTAACCGCTTATGCGGGAGAATTGAATCAGCAGCAAGCGATCGCGGCTGGATTTGAGCAGCATTTGTCTAAACCTGTAGAACCCGAAGCGTTAGTCAAGACTGTTAAGGCTTTGGTAAAGCGCGATCATCTAGCGATCCGCCAGGCGTTTATGGATTAACCCAAACTCACGTTCGTTAACGTGAGTTCGGGTTAACCAATGGCTTGAATCGGGTCTGAATAGGTTGATAAGCGGGTCGTTGCCTAAGATGCCTGGCGACTGAAGGCGCGGCTACACAGACAAAAACACCCACGGGTTAAGAGTCAATCACAGAGACTAGTCCACGCAGGTGGACTTCGTTTGTGTAGCCGCGAATTCATTCGCCAGGCATTCCTGAATTGACCCGAACTCACGTTCGTTAGTGCGCGGCGGCGCACTTCGTCTGTGTAGCGGGGCAGCCGCAGGCTCTTGCGCAGCTAATATCATTCGCGCCCGCGTCTTAGGCAATTAAACCCAAACTCACGTTACTTACAAACCTGGTTGCTGCAACAATTTCAATCACTCGCCTTTTGAGTTAACGCCTTTTGCGTTTGCTGCGTGAATTGTCGAATTTGATCGATCGACCACTCAACCTCAGAAGAAATTTCACTCAGCCATAGTAAATACTCAATATTCCCCGCAGGGCCAAGCAACGGTGATGCGGTCAAACCGTGATACTGCCAGCCTAAACGCTGAGCCGATTCGAGAACTTGAGCGATCGCGTCTGCTTGATCTTTTGCATCGCGCACAACGCCTTTTTTGCCAACGCGATCGCGCCCTACTTCAAACTGCGGTTTGATTAGCAAAACAATTTCACGCGGCGACTGTAGCAGATTCCACAAAGCAGGCAGAATTTTTGTGAGCGAGATAAATGAAACATCAACAACACCCAGATCAGGAATTGGTTGATCGGCGTTGTACAACTCTTCAGGCTTGAGATGGCGAATATTCGTGCGTTCTCGCAAAATCACCCGCGAATCTTGGCGCAAACTCCACGCCACTTGTCCGTAGCCAACATCAATTCCGTACACAAGTTTTGCACCCGCTTGCAGCAAGCAATCGGTAAAGCCTCCAGTCGAGATACCGCCATCGAGGGCAACGCGATCGACCACCCGAATCGAAAAGGTTGAAAGCGCTTTGATTAATTTGTCGCCACCGCGAGACACAAAGGGAGATCGCTGCTTAATCTCAATCTCGGCGGCGATATCCACTTCGGTTCCTGGTTTATCGATCATTTGTCGATTCACCATAACTTCGCCTGCGCCAATCAAGCGTTGTGCCTGTTGACGCGATGAGCAAAGGGCACGATCGACGAGTAGCGTGTCAAGGCGTTGTTTAGCCAAAGTGATCAACGAAAGCAGTAAATCTATCGTATTACTTCAGACGGCAGAGCGTACCCATTCTCGAAACGATCGAATTAAAGCGTTTTCCTTTGTCGTTTGCTTTAGGGCTAAAAATCGCTTTAGCTCGATTGGCGTGAGCACTGGAAAAGCTAAACTACGATCGCACTCCTGATACTGCTGATTTTTGAGTTGATACATCGTCAGCGTTTGTCCATCCCAACGCCAAACTTCAGGAACGTTTAGATTTGCATAAATTCTCAAACGGTTGATCGAACTGCTGGTAATATCAACCTCGATCGCCAGATCAGGCGGCGGATCGGTTTGTAAATTAATTTGTGCTTTGTTCCAAACGACCGACTCATTCTGAATGTAATAACCCTGATCTGGTTCTAATCCCTGCGCTAAATCTTCACGAGCGCACGTTCTTGATCCTAAACTCCGAATTTCAAGCCCTAATTCTTCGGTCAGTGCCTTAACAAATCGTCCTAAAAGCTTTTTATCAGTTTCATGCGCAAGCGGCATTCGGATTTCTAGCAGTCCTCGATCGTAAGTTAACCGCATTGCAGGCTGTTGCTCAAAATCCTGCACCAGCGATCGATAAGTTTGCCAGCTAATGTTTAACAGAACGCGATCAGGCGCTTGAATCAGCGTTGCAGTCATAAAGCAGGCTCCAGCGATACTCTTAGTCTAAATCCAACAGCGATAAACTAAGTAAAACAATCTCTTACAGCTTATGATGCACGGATTTATCCCGCCCGATCGCTATTTTGCCTACCTGAGCTGGACGGATATCGACACGATGCCCGACAAAGAAAACGTGGTGATTGTTCAGCCGATCGGCGCGATCGAGCAGCACGGAGCACATTTACCACTGGCTGTTGATTCTGCCATTAGCGTCTCTGTTATCGGAAAAGCGCTCAGTCAGCTTGATGCCCGTATTCCAGCGTTTGCTCTGCCGCCGTTGTATTACGGTAAATCAAACGAGCATTGGCATTTTCCGGGCACGATCACGCTCAGTACGCAAACGCTCGTATCGGTTTTGATCGACGTTGCAGAAAGCGTGTATCGAGCGGGATTCCGTAAACTCGTGTTTATGAATGCGCATGGAGGACAGCCACAAATTCTGGAAATTGTGGCTCGCGATTTGCATCAGAAATACGAAGATTTTGCGGTTTTCCCGTTGTTTGTGTGGAAAGTACCTACGATCGCGGCGATCGCTCGCGAGCTTTTAAGCGAGAAAGAACTAGCTTTGGGTATTCACGCAGGCGATGCAGAAACGAGTTTGCTGCTGTCAATTTTGCCAAATCACGTCAACCTGGATCGCGCTGTTACAGAGTATCCGATCGGAGTGCCGCAAGACAGCGTTTTGAGTATCGAGGGTGCATTGCCGTTTGCCTGGATGACGCGGGATCTGAGTCGAAGCGGCGTGATCGGCGATCCGAGTGGGGCATCAAAGGAAAAAGGCGATCGCCTTTTTGCCGCCTTGGTCGAAGGGTGGATTATCGTAATTCAGGATGTTTACCGTTTTCAACTGCCGCAAGCGTGGAAATAATAAAGGGTTGATGTTCTTTGTAAGAAATGATACTGATATTTCTGTTAAATCCGTAAAATAGAGAGCATCCCACAAACTTCAACCGAGGTGTTGTATGGCAGACGCAATGAATGTTTTAGTTCCGCAAACTCTGCAAGAACTAGATGAAGCAGTCCGGCTTTATCATGCCAGCGATTTACAAGGAGATGATTTGTATTGGCAGTGGCACGCGATTCGGGAGGCGTCGCTCGGTCAAATGACGATCGACCCCGATAAGCATCGCATTCCTGGAGAAGATAGTTATTAGCAACAGAACTCGCTTACGATCGTTGAGTCGCATTTCGATGAGATTCGATGAAAGCAGTCGTCATGACCGCCCCCGGTCAGCCCAACGTTCTACAACTTCGATCAATCAGTGATCCGACCATTCAGCATCCAACCGACCTGTTGGTCAAGCTGAAAGCGGCGGGCGTTAATCCGATCGATACGAAACTACGCCAGCGCGGAACGTTTTTTCCAAATCAAATGCCTGCGATTCTCGGATGTGACGGTGCGGGCATTGTCGAAGCGATCGGCTCTGGAGTGACGCGCTTTCGAGTCGGTGATGAAGTGTACTTCTGCAATGGCGGCTTAGGCGAACCGTTCGGCAACTATGCCGAGCGCACGATCGTGGATGAACGCTGTGCCGCTCACAAGCCTCGATCGCTAAGTTTCATCGAAGCGGCTGCCGCTCCGCTTGTAACAATCACCGCTTGGGAAGCGCTTTACGATCGTGCCCGTCTGCAAGCAGGTCAAAAAGTATTGATTCATGCAGGCGCAGGCGGCGTTGGGCATGTTGCGGTTCAGCTTGCCGCGCTTCAGGGGGCGTTGGTTGCAACGACGATTGGCACGCTAGAAAAAGCGCAGTTTGTGCGATCGCTGGGTGCAGAACTTCCGATTCTCTACAAGCAAAGCGATTTTGTGGGCGCGATCGCAGATTGGACAAGCGATGAAGGCGTTGACGTGGCGTTTGATACGGTTGGCGGTGCGTTGCTCGGTCAAACTTTTCCCGCCGTTCAGCTTTATGGCGACGTTGTGACGATTTTGGAACCCGACCCCGCTACCGATTGGAGAACCGCTCGAAATCGCAATCTGCGGGTGAGTTTTACGCTTATGCTCACGCCGATGCTAAACGGAATGATTCGCGCTCAGCAAGCGCAAACGAAAATTCTAGAGCAGTGCGCTCGATTGTTTGATCAAGGCAATCTCAAAATTCATGTCGGTCAAGTTTTTAAGCTTGAGCAAGCCGCCGAAGCGCATCGATCGCTTCAGCAAGGCTCGACTACGGGCAAGATCGTTTTGTCGATCGATTAACACCTAACGTTTTTTCGCTGCTGTTTACAAATACTCGATCGACCTACCGCGAATCTTCATCGGAATTCGTTTCGCCTCGATTTCTCCAAAACTGCCAATCAAAATTCTGCTGCTGCGATCGACGTTTTCGCCGTGCTCGACCCAATGCCGAATTGCGTCGTTGCCGTTTGCGCGTGCTGGCGACATCTGCGATCGGATCTTCGATCGGTTTTTTCGCAGGTTCAGTGCGTTCTTCTTTAGTCAGCCACCAATCGACAATCAAGCCGCTCGCCAAGCCGCCGATCGCACCCAACCCGATGCTAAACAGCGCTTCATAGCCGAGCATATAAAAGCTAATCAGTAACAGGAGCCAAATCTGAAGCCCAACGCCAAAGCCTTTTGATACAGGTTCTCGGTCTGCCACGATCGTTGCGTCCTAAAAGTCTTTTCGAGGATACCGCCATCAGCAACAATGGGCAATCTCAAATCACCCATTGTTTGATTATCCCTACTTTTCGTCGGTCTGAATCGTTTTCACAAATGGCTGCTCGGCTTGGGTAAACGGCTCCATTTGTTGCTTCGCTAAAACCGCCAAATCTGCATCCGAAATATCGTTTTCACGCTGACCGACTCGATCGCGCAACACGTCTTCTGAGGCATTGCAGTACAGAATTTCGACTTTAATTCCAGCCGCCTGCGCTTTTTCAATCACCGGAGATCGCATCGCTTGTCGATCGTATTTCGCATCGAGAATAACCGAATACCCCTGAGCCGCTAGGGTAACGCCGAGATTGAGCAGTCGATCGTAGGTTTTCTGCGTCATTTCTGGACTGTAATCGCCTTTTTCAGTTAGCGCAACGCCGCTTAAATGTTTACGAACGGCATCTGATCGAATTTGAATTGCGCCCGTTTCTCGGGCAAGCTGACGAGCGATCGTACTCTTGCCCGATCCTGATAAGCCCGCCATCATCGTCATTTTGCCTTGTTTTGGCTGTGTATAGCGCCACGCCAATCGATAATACTCGCTTGCCGTTTGCTTTGATTCTTGTTTCACTGCATCGGGTACGCCCGGATCATCGAGCAAAAACGAGGTAACTTTTGCCCGCACATACGCTTGACGACTCAGATACAACGGCAACACCTGCAACCCTTCCCAATCTCCGGTTTGCTCAAGGTAAGTATTAAGAAACAAATTGCTGAGATCCGATCGTCCCCGTGCGTCAAAATCCATGATGATGTAAGCGATGTCAAACATCACATCGACAAAGCGAAACGGCTCGTTAAATTCGATGCAGTCAAACAGCAGAATTTTGTTGTGCCAAAAGCAGATATTTCTTAGATGCACATCGCCGTGACACTCGCGAATCCAGTGATGCTTTACGCGATCGTCAAAAATCGCCTTCTGCTGAGCAAACAATCGATCGGTGTACGCTTTTGTTTCGTCAAACTGCGCTTGCGTTTGCGCTACTCCAATGTAGCTAACGGTTTGGTCATAGTTTTCGTCGATCGCTTGCCGAATCTGCGACACTTCACCAAAGCTCAGAATGTAATCATTTGTGGGCGCATTTTGGTGAAATTGAGCCAGTTGAATCGCCAAATCGATCAAATGTTGTTCAGTTAGTTCGCCGCGATCGTACATTGCACTCAGCAACGTTTCTTGCGGAAACTGCACCATTTTGACTGCATACTCAACGGGTTCGCCCGCATCACTCAAAACAAAGGAATCGCCTTGCTGCGCGATCGGCACGACCTCTAAATAAAGCTCGGCTGCGCCCCGTTTATTCAACCGGATTTCTTCATGACAAAAATGTTTGCGTTTGTCTAACGTCGAATAATCGAGAAATCCGAAGTTAACGGGTTTTTTGAGCTTGTAAACATAATCGCCTGTTAACAGCACGTAGGAAACGTGAGTTTGCACAAGATCGATCGACGCCGAAACCGGATGCGGATAAAACTCCGGCTTTAGCATTTGTTGAACAAGAGCGGGTAGAGTTGTGGTGTCCATAGAATTTCGGGAAGATCGGCTCAGCGCCAGAGATTATCAATTTATATCGCGTTTAACCATACCGACAAACCCACAAAAAAGCTAGGGATTGCGCCCTAGCTTCACGATTGCAAAAAACAGCAGTCTCTAACCTTTCTGAGCAAAAAAGCTCAAGTGATACAAATAATTCCGCCACGGATGTGACTGTACTTCTTGCAGTACCGCTTTTCCGTTCCAAGACAAATCCGGAATGCTCACATCAATTGCAGTCTTTCCTTCGACCGCATCCCGCACCAGAAATCCAGCTTGTTTTGCATCCACCACAAGCTGAATCGACTCCGCCCCGTTATGACCATACAGCGTTGCAGGAACCTTGCCTTCGCGACGAAGGACGTTCGGCTTGCTGCCTTCAGGACGTTTTTGACACTCGATCGACAATACCATAATGACTAACACTCAATAAAACAACAAGCAGAATCGATTCTAAACGTTGGCAGGCTGGGGCACTTCGCCAGGATACAGCAGTGCCCGCTTTGGCCCGTGAATCGGGTCTTCCACAATAATGGTTTGATCGCGCTTGGCTCCTAATGAAACAATCGCGATCGGCACATCCATTAATTCTGCCAAAAACTTGAGATAGTTCAGCGCCTCAGTGGGCAAATCATCGAGCGATCGACAGTGTTCGGTCGATCGCTTCCATCCTGGCAGCGTTTCGTAAATCGGCTTGCATTGCGCAAACGATCTCGAATTGCTGGGAAAATCTTCGCAGCGTTGCCCATCGATTTCGTAGGCAACACACACGCTGATTTCCTCAAGTTCGTCTAACACGTCTAGCTTGGTAATTGCTAAACAGTCTAGACCATTGATGCGAACGGCGTACCGTCCAATCACTGCATCAAACCATCCGCATCGACGCTGGCGTCCGGTCGTGGTGCCAAACTCCGCGCCCCGTTTGCACAGCAGTGCGCCCACATCGCCGTGTAACTCTGTTGGAAACGGGCCTTCACCAACGCGAGTGGTATACGCTTTGGCAACGCCGATCACGCGATCGATCATCGTCGGCCCAACCCCTGTTCCCACACACGCCCCGCCCGCTACGGGATTCGAGGAGGTGACATACGGATAAGTGCCGTGATCGAGATCAAGCAGCGTTCCTTGTGCGCCTTCAAATAAAATATTCCGCTTGCGTAAAATCGCATCGTAGAGCTTTAGCGAACTATCCACCACATGCGGACGCAACCGCTCAGCGTAACCCAAATACTCGTCGATTACTTGATTCGCATCAAGCGGCGGCAAATTGTAAAGTCGTTCGAGAATCACATTCTTTTGCGCGATCGTCCAATTCAACTGCTCGCTGAGCAATTCTGGATTCATCAAATCGATCACTCGAATGCCCGTTCGCTCAGATTTATCCGCGTAAGTCGGGCCAATTCCCCGTCCGGTCGTGCCGATTTTATGATTTCCACGCTGTTCTTCGGAAGCGCGATCGATTATGCGGTGATACGGCATGGTGACGTGTGCCGTTTCAGAAATCAGCAAATTTCGCGTCGAAACGCCGATCGCTTCAAGCTGCTCTAATTCTTCAAGCAGCACTTTCGGATCGATCACGGTTCCACAGCCGATAATGCATTCTGTTTCTGGATACAAAATTCCAGACGGAATCAAATGAAGCTTAAACGTCTGATCCTTGACCACGACCGTGTGACCCGCGTTGACGCCGCCCTGGTAGCGCACCACTACATCTGCCGATTTGCTCAACAGATCTGTGATTTTACCTTTTCCTTCATCGCCCCACTGGGCACCGATTACAACTACGTTAGCCAAGGGTTTTATTGAGTGCTAGAGTTTTCAACAAACTCCCATTATCCGCACTTCATGTCACAAGTGTCAATCAGAAGAATTAAGATCAGGGTTCAGGTTAAGATAAGAAAATTTCGTTGAGTTTCAAATTTTGACGCTTGAGGCAGGTTTGAAGCTTGCCCAAAAAAGAGCTTTCTCTGTAAGTTACTATCGCCATGCATAATTTCCTTCCGATCGCGTATTTCAAGAATCAGTTTGTACCGTTTGAAAGCGCCAATTTATCGATCGCGACGCACGCTTTGCACTACGGTACTGGAGCGTTTGGAGGATTGCGCGGCATTCCTGATCCTACAAATCCGAATCAAGTGCTGCTGTTTCGGCTCGATCGTCATTGCCAACGCCTCAGCAATAGCGCAAAATTCTTGCAGTTTGATTTGCCTGCTGACAAGATTCAAGCAATCATCACGGATTTTGTGAAGAAAAATCGACCGACAAAATCTTTTTATATTCGCCCGTTTGTTTACACGTCGGATCTCGGCATCGCGCCCCGCTTGCACAATATCGAGAAAGATTTCTTTGTTTACGGACTCGAACTCGGTGACTATTTATCGCCAGATGGGGTAAGCTGCCGCATTAGTTCTTGGTATCGTCAAGAAGATCGAAGTTTGCCGCTACGCGGAAAGATTAGTGGCGCTTACATCACGTCTTCGCTGGCAAAAACCGAAGCGGTCGAATCCGGCTTTGATGAAGCAATTTTGCTCAATACTCAAGGAAAAGTGAGCGAAGCTTCGGGAATGAATATTTTTCTAGTTCGCGATGGTGAATTGATTACTCCTGGCTACGATCAAGACATTTTAGAAGGGATTACACGCGGCAGTATTGTCACGATCGCTCGCAATTTGGGCATTAGAACGATCGAACGTCCGGTTGATAAATCAGAATTGTTTATCGCCGATGAAGTTTTTCTCAGTGGCACGGCTGCAAAAATTACGCCCGTAAAGCGGATTGAAAGCTATAAGTTTGGTGGCGATCGTCCTATTACCGATTTGCTGCGCGATAAATTAACCGCGATTACTGAAAATCAAGATGCAGAATACCGCGACTGGGTGTTCGCGATCGCATTTGATTAATGCACAGTCGCCAATGATTAAACCGTAGTGTCCGGCGGTTGAAACCGCGCCTACACAGACAAAACCACCCACGGGTTAAGAGTCAGTTCGATAGGATTAGTCCGCGACGGCGGACTTCGTTTGTGTAGCCGCGTTGCCGCTCGTCACTTGCGAAGCTAACTTAATCGCCAGGCATCTATGCGATCGAACAATTCGTCATCAATACGATCAATCCGCCAGTCGTCCATGCGATCGAACAATTCGCCATCAATTGCGATTCGATCCCGCCATGCTTTTATACTGCTCGCCGCTACATCACCGAGTTCAACACCCAATCCCGCAGCAATCCATTCACCTGATCGGGAACTTCATCGTGTGGACAGTGCCCCGCTCGGAGATAGTACTCGGTCAACTGCGGATGATAGCTGCGGAACTTTGCGCCGCGATCGCGAGCATTAATCCACGGATCAGCCTCGCCCCAAATCATCAGCAACGGCTTTGTCAATTCACCCAGCAGCACATCGACTTTCTCGCCCTGCGGAGTGCGAAACACAGATGCAAACACCTTCTCAGCACCGGGATCAAGCGCTGGGCGCTGAATATCCTCGATCAGCTCGTCGGTAATAGCGCTTTGATCGAGGTACACATTTTCTAGCGTCCTCCGAATCACCGACTTTTGCCGCACGTATTGAAACAGCAGCCAGCTTGCCCAATCTTGATGAAATAGCGTCATCACAAACTCGCCCATCACCCGACGAATCGGATCAGGCTTTGTTGTACCTTGAATATCCGTAAACGGCCCTGCGCTATTAATCAAGACTAATCCCGCCGTTGCCTCCGGGCGTTGAGACGCAACACAAAGCGCCACATACCCGCCCAGCGAGTTACCCGCCACAACCGCAGGCGCACCGATGACCTCAACAATAAAGTCATGAATCTGATCGCGCCATAAATCGCTGCTATATTCCCAATTCGGCTTTGCAGAGCGACCAAAACCAAGCAAATCGATCGCCCAAACTTCAAACTCCGAACTCAACCCCGCCACGTTTTTTCGCCAGTGGTCGGTTGAAGCACCAAACCCGTGAATCAACAAAAGCGGCGGACGATTCCGCCGTTCACCCGATCGAACATAATAAACCGATTGATCACGCCATTTCCAAACGTGTCCCGGAATTGACGCAACAGAAGGAGCGACCTGCATGAAACAATCCGCAATAACTCTCTAATATTCTAAAACGCATTGACGATCAACGCGGGGAAGCAAGGTGAATTCTAAATGCTTCCCCGCTCGGTTTTATGCCGCTACTGGCGATTCGGTCATGTCAATCGGTGCGCCTTCCTCGACCATTTCCGCCATTTTGCCGCCTTTCTCGATGAAGTTTTGCACGCCTGCGACCATCGCATTCACTTTACGATCGCGCCATTCTTCAACGAGTCGCTGCGTTTTAACGCTGCCAAACCGCCGCTCCATTGCTTCAAACAAATAAGCGGCGTGTCCGGTTTCGTCTTGCGCCACGCTCAAAATGCTTTTCCGGATGTTGGCGTTAATCGAATCATCCGGCAGGGCGTTCGCCATGCGCACAAAATCCTTGCTTGCATCGAGTTCAAGAATATAAGTGCTGGCTAAAAACACTTCCCAAGCGATATTTTCCGGTTTTAAATCCTCCGGAGAATAGCCAGCAAAATAACCCCCGAAAAATGGGCTACGCTTTGATTCATCGGGTCTAGAATTCAAGTCTTTTTCAGGCTCTGGCTTACGATCGCGATTAAAATCAATCACTTTTTTATTCAGTTGCTTTAGCGCGTGGGCGAAAATTTGACCGTGACGCTTTTCGTCGCTGGCGTGGCGATCGAGCCGCTCAGCCAGCCAAGTTTCGCCTTCTTGATTGGCCCGATCGCGCAGCGCTGTTAAAAACGGAACTGATCCGGATTCTGCCATTTGAAACCCAGCCAGCAAATTCGGGCGCGTTTTAGCATCGCGCATTCCATTCGACAAAATATAAGCACTAGCACCAGAACCAACCAGATGCAGCAGTTGAGTCAAAAGATTCATAACAAGTGTGTGAGGTGGACGTTCTCTGCTGCTATGGTAGCGAGTTTTTTGGATTCAAACGAGTGCAAACGATACAAAGTTACTGCATACAAAAGCACCTGACAGGTTGAAAGCGATTCACTACACTTAGAAAGACACGAATTGACGCTGATCTGGGGGTTCTGGTGCGCCTGTTTACGACTGTTGCTGGATTGCGTTGCTACTTGAAACTATGTCGAGAAAAACAGTCGCAACGGGTTTTGTCACGCTCTGAATTAGACAACCAAATAAGTTCGCGGCTAGAAATTGGTTTTGTGCCCACAATGGGCGCATTGCACGCTGGACATTTGAGCTTAATCGATCGTGCCCGTCGCGAAAATCAGCTTGTGGTCGTGAGCATTTTCGTCAATCCGCTTCAGTTTGCCCCCAACGAAGATTTCAGCCGCTATCCGCGCACGCTAGAGCACGATCGCGCTTTGTGCCATCAAGCGGGCGTTGATGTCGTATTTGCACCCACGCCCGAAGAAATGGGCGTGATTCCCCCAACTCAAACCCGCATCGAACCCCCGAAATCGATGATTACTGGACTGTGCGGCGCGTTTCGTCCTGGACACTTTGAAGGCGTCGCGACGATCGTTACAAAATTATTAAATCTTGTGCAGCCCGATCGCGCTTATTTTGGACAAAAAGACGCGCAGCAAGTCGCAATTATCGGGCAAATTGTTCGAGACTTAAATTTGCCCGTCAAAATTGTCGCGTGCCCGATCGTGCGTGAATCAAGCGGTTTGGCGTTAAGTTCCCGGAATCAATACCTATCGCATGAAGAAAAGAAAAAGGCAGCAACGCTTTATCAAGGATTGTCAGAAGCCGAACGGTTATTTCGATCTGGTGAGCGTTCAAGTGCTACCTTAGTTCAGGCAGTTAAACTTGAACTTGCCAAAGTCCCTGTGCTTCAACCGGAATATATCGAACTCGTGGACCCGACTACACTACAACCCCTCCAAACCGTCACCGACGAAGGCTTACTCGCCCTTGCCGCTCGTCTTGGCTCAACGCGCTTGATCGACAACTGCACGCTGCGCGATCGTACCCCCATGATTGCGATCGACGGCCCCGCAGGGGCTGGCAAATCAACGGTCGCTCGTCAAGTCGCGACGCAACTAAATTTGTTTTACCTTGACACAGGCGCAATGTATCGGGCGCTAACCTGGTTTGTGCTGCAAGCAGGCGTTGATTTGAGCGATGAACCGACCGTGGCAGAATTGGCAAGCCAGTGTGAAATTGATTTTCAAGCGCTGAATGCGACGACGCCGCTTGTATTTGTTAACGAACAAGATGTAACGCAAATTATTCGGACGCCCGAAGTTACGGCGCAAGTCTCGACGATCGCGGCTCAAGCGGCGGTACGAGAAGCGTTGGTAAAACAGCAGCAGGCTTATGGTCGTCGAGGCGGAATCGTGGTCGATGGTCGCGATATTGGAACCCACGTTTTTCCAGATGCCGAGTTGAAAATTTATCTCACGGCGACGATTCAAGAACGCGCACGGCGAAGACTCTTGGATCTGAAAAATCTAGGTCAGCCGGAACTGAGTTTGCAAGACTTAGAGCAAGCGATTTTCGAGCGCGATCACAAAGACAGCACCCGCGCTATTTCGCCGCTTAGAAAAGCTGAAGACGCGATCGAGATTCAAACCGATGCGATGAGCGTTGCTGAAGTCGTGAACGCGATCGTGCATTTGTATCAAGAAGTCACCGAACGAGTCACCGTTTAATCAGAGGCTCAAACCGAGCACAAATCCAGGTGAGACAGTTTCACCTGGATTTTGCTAACAGAACTAATAAGCTTCCTGCCCTTTTCTAATCTGTCGAACTTACGTTAAAGATTAATGCTGGCGGATTTTTCGATCGTTTCTGCTTGACTTAGAGTGCGCTCTAAGATCTAAGGTAAAAGCATGAAACCGGGATTCACCCTACAAGACGCAGCCCAACGATCGAGCTTGAGCGTTCACACGCTGCGGTACTACGAGCGCAACAGACGGCTTTAGCCGATCGATCGCACTCTAAACGGCCATCGCCGCGATTCTGAATCAGACATTCGCCGCATCGAGAATCGACGAGCTTCAACACCATTTATCGATTATTGAATTCAAGATTCACTATTACGACCAATTAGAGCAAGCGCACTCCCCCGCTCCACGCAACCCAATCAAGGAAAATTGACATGAAAACCAGAAAATTAGGTACTCAAGGATTAATCGTTTCTGAACTCGGTCTTGGCTGTATGGGAATGTCTGAGTTTTACGGGTCGAGAGACGAACAAGAAGCGATCGCAACCGTTCAGCACGCGATCGAGCTTGGCGTCACGTTTCTCGATACGGCAGATATGTATGGGCCGTTTACCAACGAACAGTTAGTCGGTCGAGCCATTCGGAATCGCCGCGATCAAGTGGTGTTGGCGACTAAGTTCGGGAATGTTCGGACAAAAGACGGCGGTTGGGCTGGGGTCAACGGCAAACCTGAGTATGTTCAACAAGCTTGTGATGCATCGCTACAACGGCTGGGCGTAGACACGATCGACCTTTATTATCAACATCGCGTCGATCCAACGGTGCCGATCGAAGACACGATCGGCGCGATGGCAGCGTTAGTGCAGCAAGGAAAAGTGCGCTATCTCGGCCTGTCGGAAGCGGCTCCCGCAACGATTCGCCGAGCGCAAGCGGTGCATCCGATTACCGCCCTTCAAACCGAGTATTCGCTGTGGAGTCGAGAGCCAGAAGATGAAATCCTCGCGACAGTCCGCGAGTTAGGAATTGGGTTTGTGGCGTACAGTCCACTGGGTCGAGGCTTTTTGTCGGGAGCCTTTAAAAGCCCCGATGATTTTGCCCCGGATGACTACCGCAGACAGTCGCCGCGCTTTCAGGGCGAAAACTTCTACAAAAATCTGCAACTCGTCGAGCAAGTCAAAGCGATCGCAGCCGAAAAAAGCGCAACTCCTGGACAGCTTGCGTTAGCGTGGCTGTTAGCTCAAGGCGATGACATTGTTCCTATTCCTGGCACCAAGCGCCGCGCTTATCTAGAAGAAAATATTGCCGCCGCTACCATAGCGCTTACCGCAGAGGATTTGCAGCGCATCGATGCGGTTGCCCCTAAAGGCAGCACGGCGGGCGATCGCTATCCGGCTCACTCGATTGGCACGGTCAACCGCTAAACCGCTAAAAATCGCTGAATCACTTCGTTGCTCAGTTCACGAGTCGAACCCGATGCAACAATTCCGCCTTTTTGCATCGCGTAGTACCAATCGGCTTGGCGAACAAAATGCAAATGCTGCTCCACGAGTAAAACCGAAATTCCGGTTTCTGCCACAATGCGACGAACCGCCGCTTCGATTTCGAGAATAATCGAGGGCTGAATGCCTTCGGTAGGTTCATCGAGTACAAGCAAGCGCGGTTGACCCATCAAAGCACGCGCGATCGCAAGCTGCTGTTGTTGTCCGCCGCTCAAATCGCCGCCCATGCGCCCTAGCATTGTTTTCAAAACCGGAAATAGCTCGAAAACCTCATCGGGAATTTCTGCTGCGCTGCGGCTGCGCTTGGGCAAAGCTTCGAGTCCGAGAATCAAGTTTTCTTTTACGGTTAAGCGGGGAATGACTTCGCGCCCTTGAGGAACGTACCCGATCCCCATCCGGGCGCGTTGATCTGGGGTTTTGGTAACGATCGATTCGCCCCCTAGCACGATCGAGCCACTGCGCGGTTTGAGCAATCCCA
The DNA here is from genome assembly GCA_964250455.1 of uncultured bacterium. Taxonomy (GTDB): domain Bacteria; phylum Cyanobacteriota; class Cyanobacteriia; order Leptolyngbyales; family Leptolyngbyaceae; genus CAXUFL01. The sequence continues at coordinate 44,374 of CAXUFL010000004.1, read as the reverse complement.
TAATGCTTTTGAGCAGCGTGGTTTTTCCAACGCCGTTGCGCCCGATCAAACACACCATTTTTCCGGGCTGCACGGTGAGATCCACGTTTCGCAGAATGTGGCTTTCACCGTAAAACACATTCAGGGCGGACACTTGCAGCATTGCTTCTGCGGTGTTCGGAGTCATTCGATCGAGTGTTGTGTTGAAATAACTCATAGTGATTTATGCAGCGTGATCTTCTTGTTGTCCGAGATATACTTCGATTACACGCGGATCATGTTGAACTTCGTCCATTGTGCCTTCACACAGAACTGATCCTTGATGCAGAACGGTGACTTTTTTAGCAATTTGCCGCACAAATTCCATATCGTGCTCGATTACGATAATCGAATGGCTTTGAGCCAGTGCCAGCAATAAATCGCCAACTTTCTCGGTTTCTTCGTCGGTGAGTCCGGCAACTGGTTCATCAACCAGTAATAAATCCGGAGATTGCGCAACGAGCATTCCGATTTCTAAACGCTGCTTTTCACCGTGCGATAATAGCGCAGCTTTGATATCAGCTTTGGTCGCAAGCCCGATCGTTTCGAGCAGTCCAGCCGTCGATCGCGCTTCTGCTGTTGGCGTTCGACCCGCGATCGCGTTCCAAACCGTTTTGTGGCGATTAGCGGATAGCTCTAGATTTTCGCGAGGCGTTAAGTTCAAATACACTCGCGGCGTTTGAAATTTACGCCCTACCCCCATTTGCGAAATTTGATGCTCTTTTAATCCTTTGGTTTTGCGTCCTTTAAACAAAACCTGTCCGGTTGTCGGCTGCACTTTTCCTGTAATCGAATCGAGAAACGTGGTTTTTCCCGCGCCATTCGGCCCGATGATTACGCGCAGTTCGCCTGTCTCTAACGCAAAGTTGAGATTATTAATCGCTTTGAAGCCATCAAAACTAACGGTCAGATTCTCGATTTGCAAGATTTTGTCGTTCATACTGTGCGTCTGAATCATCTTCTAAGCTGGGATAAGTCATCGTTTGGCGTTTTCCAAGCAAGCCGCGAACCCAAGTCAGACCATCATCGCGTATCCAGCCGATTAATCCGCCAGGTAGCACCGTCACAACAGTTAGAAACAATGCGCCTTGAAAAAAGTACCACACCTGCGGAAACTGTTCGCTCAGCAAGCTTTTGGCAAAGTTCACAATCAGCGCACCCAGCACAGCACCGACCAGCGTTCCTCGTCCGCCAACGGCCACCCAGATCACCATCTCGATCGAAAACGCAATGTCCATCGCTTTCGGTGAAATAATGCCCGACTGCACCGTAAACAACGCGCCGGAAATCCCCGCCAGCCCCGCCGAGACCGCAAACACCAACACCTTAAATCCGGTCGGATCGTAGCCGGAAAATCGCAGTCGGCTTTCATCGTCGCGCACGGCAACCAGCAAGCGGCCTAATCGTCCGGTCGTAAGCCAGCGACACAGCGCATACGCACCGACCAGCAAAAGCACGGTCAAAGCGTAAAATATCGATTGAATCGCAGGCGAACTCGCTTCTTGACCGAACAGCGTTGCGGTATCGGTTTTTAAGCCGTTTGTGCCGTTGATTAGCTGCGTTTGACCGTTGAAAAAGTTAAAAAAGACAATCAGCGCGGCCTGCGTCAAAATCGAAAAATAAACGCCTTTGATGCGATTGCGAAACACCAAGTAACCGAGAATCGCCGCCACGATCGTCGGCAGCAGCACGATCGAGAACACGGTAAACGGCAGCGAATAAAACGGCTTCCAAATCGTCGGCAAATCGGTAACGCCGTACAGCGTAAAAAAGTCAGGGAGCTGACCCGCCGGAATTTGCAACTGCAAATACATCGCAAGGCTATAGCCGCCGAGCGCAAAAAACAAGCCGTGCCCCAAGCTCAAAATTCCGGTGTAGCCCCAAATCAAATCAATGCCCAACGCGACGATCGCCAGCGCTAAAAATCGACCGAGCAGCCCGACGCGAAACGCTTGACCGATGCCGACAAGTAAGGGCGGAATCACAAACAGCAACAGCAGCGCGATCGCCGCCACAATTCCCGCTTCAACCACAAACGATCGCTGACGCCACCACGGACGAACGGGTTTAGAAACTAAAGCATCCATTGACCACCCTCTTGTAAAACGGGTTTATGCATCCACGGTTCGCCCTTTTTGCGGAAATAACCCGCCCGGACGGAATTGTAAAAACACAATAATCAACGCGAACACCATGACTTTTGCCATGCTGATCGTTGAGAAGAACTTAAAGAAATCGGCAAGCGGCTGAATCGGCGCAAACAAACTCAGCAGCGTATTCGAGCCAATAATGTAGTTTGCGGTTCCGATCGCCAATGCCGCAATAATACTGCCTACAAGCTTACCGACCCCGCCAACCACGACCACCATAAAGGTATCGACAATGTAGTTTTGTCCTGTATTAGGCCCAACCGATCCCAACAAGCTAACCGCGCAGCCAGCCAGTCCGGCTAATCCTGATCCTAATGCGAACGCGATCGCGTCAATCTTCTTGGTTGGAATGCCTAAACAAGCGCTCATGCTGCGATTTTGCGTCACGGCTCGAATGCGCAGCCCCCACTGGGTTTGATTGAGAAACCAATACACGCCAGCAACACACGCGATCGTCAATACGATAATAAAAATCCGGGCGTAAGAAAGCTGCGTTCCCGCGATCGAGAAACCGCCGCGTAGCCATTTCGGTGCCGTCACATCAACGTTTTGCGCACCAAACCAGGGTTTAGTCATGGCTAATCCGTACACTTGTCCGAGCACGTTTCCGGTCACGAGCGCGATCGCGGTTGATAACGGCAGCATGACTGCAATAATCCAGTTGCGTCGATCCTCAAACCTGGAATGACGCGACAGAATAATCAACGCGCCAAAAAACAACGCGCAAAATAAACTCAGTCCAATCATGAGTTGCCAACTAACGCTGCGCACAAACTGCTGCAAAATCAAACTCACGCCCCACGTTGCCAGCAGCGTTTCGAGCGGTCGCCCGTAAAGATAGCGAATCACCCCGCGCTCTAAAATCAAGCCAAAAATTGCCGTCACCGCAAACGCAGCAATCAAAGCAACAAAAATGTACAAATCAAACCACGGACTGCCCAACGGTTTGAAGGCATTTTGCACCATAAACGTGGTGTAAGCGCCGAGCATCATTAGTTCACCGTGCGCCATGTTGATCACGCCCATCAGTCCGAACACGATCGCCAGTCCTAACGCGGCGAGCAGCAACACCGATCCAACACTAACACCGCTAAAAATTCCGTTTAAAATTCCTGAGAGCACGGGTTTCTCCAGATAAGAATGAGAAATGAGGAATAAGGATTTCAATGTCGTTCCTTATTCCTCACGCCTAGACTAAGCTCCTTTGTACTTCCCGCCTTTGGCTGGATCAGACCAATCGCAGGCAAAGCCTTTGGTTTCTGCCACAAACTGATTCCACGGAACTGGCTTCACGGCGTCTTTGGTTTCGTACACCACGTTAAACAATCCATCGTCGCGCACCTGCCCGATGCGAACATATTTCGACAAGTGATGATTGGTGTTCATCGTGACTTTGCCTTCGGGCGCATCAAACGTTTGACCGTAGGCAGCCATTTTCACTTTGTCGAGATCGTCGGCGGTGCCTGCTTTTTCAACCGCTTGCTTCCACAGGTGAACCATAATGTAAGCTGCTTCCATCGGATCGTTCACCACGCGATCGTTGCCGTATTTCGCTTTGAACGCGCTGACAAACTTTTGGCTCGCGGGCGTGTTCACGGTTTGGAAGTAGTTCCACGCGGCATAGTGACCTTTGAGATAGTCAACACCGATCGCTTTGACTTCTTCTTCTGCTACGCTCACCGACATCGACGGATACTTATCTGCATTCAATCCTGACGCTTGCAGCTCTTTAAAGAATGCCACGTTGCTGTCGCCGTTTAAGCTGTTGTAAATCACGCCGCCGTTGGGCAGTGCCTGCTTAATTTTGTCGATCACCGACTTAACATCGGTGTTGCCAAGCGGAATGTAATCTTCTCCTTTGACGGTGCCCCCGATCGCGGCAAGCTGTGCTTTGATAATCGTGTTCGCGGTTTTCGGAAACACGTAGTCAGAGCCGACCAAATAAAATTCTTTGCCTTTATTTTTGAGCAGCCAATCGACCGACGGCTCAATTTGCTGGTTTGGGGCAGCTCCGGTGTAAAAGACGTTGTTCGAGCATTCCTGTCCTTCGTACTGCACCGGATACCACAGCAAACTCTTTTTCGATTCAAACACGGGCAGCACGGCTTTACGGCTTGCCGAAGTCCAGCAGCCAAACACGGTTGCCACTTTGTCTTGGTCGATCAGCTTTTTCGCTTTCTCAGCAAAGGTTGGCCAATCTGAGTTGCCGTCTTCGACAACGGCTTCGATTTGCTTACCAAGCACGCCGCCTGCTTTGTTAATTTCCTCGATCGCAAGCTGTTCTGCATCAACCACGCTTTTTTCAGAAATCGACATCGTGCCCGAAAGCGAATGCAAAATTCCGACTTTAATTGAATTGCCGGATGCTGCCGTGCTTGCGGCCGGAGATGCAGATGGAGCCGTGCTTGATCCGGTCGTGGATGAACTGCCGCAGGATTTGAGTAGAATACTCCCGGCGGCGGTAGAGCCGAGAATCAGAAATTCGCGCCGACGAAATGGTTTTGTCATAATGAAACAATGAGGGTCATTTGAAGGACTCAATGCTAATCCCACCAATCCAACAGTCTAGGTTCATTAAACCGTTAGCCCGGAGTGGTGCGTAGCTAACGCAATTTCAATGTGCAAGGGTAATAACTTTGAGATATTAGGGCTTAGCTTTGCGGTGCAATTGTATAACGAATCACGTTTCACCTTTTAACTTGTTACGTTTGCTTCAGACTTGGCTGCGCGTAAGTTGCAATAAAGTTGACGATCGCGGCGAGTCCGGTTTTGGCTCTCAAGTTAGTAAAGACAAACGGCTTGTTGCCTCGCATCTTAAGCGTGTCGCGCTTCATGATTTCGAGATCCGCCCCAACATAAGCGGCAAGATCGATCTTATTAATCACGAGTAAATCAGATTTGGTAATTCCGGGCCCGCCTTTGCGCGGAATCTTATCGCCGCCCGCGACATCAATCACGTAAATATTGAGATCAACGAGTTCCGGGCTAAACGTTGCCGCTAAGTTATCGCCGCCGCTTTCAACAAAAATCAAATCTAAAGCGTGATGCTGCTCAAGCTGTTCGATCGCCGCTAAGTTCATCGAGGCATCTTCGCGAATCGCCGTATGTGGACAGCCTCCGGTTTCCACGCCCACGATGCGATCGGGGTCTAACGCCTGCGATCGCACTAAAAACTGCGCGTCTTCCTGCGTGTAAATATCGTTTGTGACGACGGCAATGTTAAAGCGATCGCGCATTGTTTTGCACAACGCATCAACGAGCGCTGTTTTTCCTGATCCCACGGGCCCAGCGATGCCGACGCGAAAAGCGGTTGAAGTGTCTTGCATGATGGGTTACGTCCTCAAAGTCGTCGAATCCAGTTCATATCTTCGATTACAGCTTGCAGCGAAATCAAGTTTGTACGATCAAACCAATGCCGCATCGCTTGCCGAATTTGTCCTTTTGCCGCCGCCTGAACGCCATCGCTCACCGCGATTCCTACTTGCTGCATCACGCTCGAATCGCGATTGCACGTCACCATACAGGCAGTGCAGCGATCGCGCATTCGCTGCGACCCGTCAAACTCAGAAATATGGCACATCGGCTCATTCCAGTTGCTACAGCGATACAAGTTCAGATGCCAATCCAGGTAGAAATATTTCCAGCCTGCAAGACAGGGAAATTTTTCTGGCTCTTTGCGCACGTGTCGCTGCATGTCTTCGATCGAAGCGGTCGGATTCACCACGTGAAAATTGCGCTTAACGGATTTAATCGCCTCGAAGCGATCGTAAAGTTCGTCCGGGGTGTAATCGATTAAATCGGAATCGGCAAACGCGAGATACGACGAAGATAACGTTGTAGTTGGATACGAAAAAATCACGCTTTCAAAGCCGAGCGATTCAAGGAACGCGGGAAGGGCTTCGTAATCGTCGATCAACCGACTCATGGTCACGGATGCAGTCGTGCCAATGCCTGCTTGTTTAAGATGCTGATTGGCAATGCGGACGCGATCGCACACGCCTTTAAGACCGCGATTTTGCTCGTGGCGCTGAATGTCGGCAGCATCGATCGAAATAATTGCGTTATCGAGTCCGGCTTTAGCGAGTTTTGCGACTCGATCGGGCGTGAGCAACGCGCCGTTAGTCACGATCATCGAAGAAATGCCAATTTGCGAAGCGTGAGCGATCATCGCATCGAGATCCGGATGCATGAGCGGTTCGCCGCCGAGATAAATCAAAAACTCAACGCCGTTGCGATAAAGAATGTCAGCCGCTTGATTCGCTTCTTCTAGCGTCACCGAATGACGCTGATCAACGGGCATTTTATCAACCGCAAAATTACAAAATCCGCAGCGTGCATTACAAGCGCTGGTGATGGCAAATTGACAGGTTCCGGGCCCGCCATCGAAAAAGCCCTTCAGCGCCATTTTCCAAAGCGTTGGCTTTGCGGTTGCCTGAGACGGTGTTTGAAGTTGGCGATCGAGATTTAAGTTCATTTCGCTTCTCGCATTATATAAAGCGTTGCAAATTGATTTGCCGTAGAATGTGCCTGATTTTAGCTGCGAAACAATCGGCTGTACAGTGTTTCATGATTCATCGACGCGATCGACAGTCCCCAGCCACAACTTTCTAACTCGTGATCCGCTAAAGAATCAAGAGTTTGGGCGATCAATTGAATCGCAGTATTAAGCTGTAACAAAAGTTGTTGTCCGGCGGTTTGTCCGAGCGGAATCAGCTTAACGCCTGCACTGATCAAGTTGGTTGCCCAACTGTGAAGATACGCGATCGTCATTGCGGTTACCTCGATGTTCCACACTGCCGCAACAACGCCAAACGCAACCGCAAAGTTACAGCCTGATTCAAAGTTGGGTAACGCTGCGGACTCTAACTGCTGAAATAATCGCAGCAACGATCGCCCCATTTGTAAACTTTGCGATCGCAGTTCTTCGGTTTCGCGGGCGGCAGTGAGCCAGTCATTCCAATACAATATCGTGTTGAAATCCTGGATTTGCATCGCGTGGTAAGTGCGAAGTGCGATCGCGGCTTCGAGGCGCACGGCTCCACGCTGCAATTCTTGCACGATCCAATGTTCGAGATCGGTTGCGGTTTGAATCGTGCCCGATTGCACTAGCGTTTCGAGTCCTTCAGAGTAGCTGTATGCACCCACAGGCAAAGCCGGACTCGCAAGCTGCAACAGTCGCAGCAATGCTGTATTAGTGAGTGTGTCCATAAGCACCAGACTCAGGTTGAAATGGAGCGGTTTCAACCACGATCGTTAATCCGCGATGCTCAAGTAAATCTTTAAGTACCGAATCCGGTGATAATCGAAGATGCGAATCTGTGATTTCTAATGCAACGTGGCGGTTTCCTAAATGGTACGCAGCTTGTAATAAATTGAGTAATGTATCTGCTGTCACCGTCATTACGGGTTCGGGTTTAGCGCGAATCACGATTTGATTTCCGTCTTCGGATTCGAGCCAGTCACCCTCGCGCAGCGTTGTGCCGCGAGGAAGATTAAGCGCGATCGCTTCTCCGGTGTCGGCTTGAAATAAATGGCGCGATCGCGTGCGTTCTTCTGCCGTCAACGACAAAACAAGATGCGGCAGCCTTGCATCGGGTGCAGAAATTCGGCGAATAAACGTTAGAGTCACAGTCAGAAATCGTAGAATCTATTTAACCTTTACCATGAGTGGGAAACCGCGAATGAGTAAAGTTCGTTAAAAAACAGATGCTACAAACTGCGTTAGATTGGGTTCAAAGTTTGGGGACGGTAGGAGCGATCGCGTTTATCGTTCTGTATGCGTTGGCGACTGTGTTATTCATTCCCGGCACGCTGCTAACGCTCGGTGGCGGCGCGATTTTTGGCGTGGTTTGGGGATCAGTTTATGTGTTTTTGGGGGCTACGCTCGGAGCCGTTGCCGCTTTTTTAGTCGGACGCTATCTTGTACGCGATTGGGTTGCTCGACGCATCGAAAACAACGTGAAGTTAGGCGCAATTGATGCCGCGATCGCGCGTGAAGGATTAAAAATCGTCGTATTAACGCGCTTGTCTCCAGCGTTTCCGTTTATTTTGCTGAACTATGCATTTGGATTAACCCGCGTTACCCTCAAAGATTATATTCTAGGCTGTGTAGGCATGATTCCCGCGACGATTCTTTATGTTTATTTAGGCGCGATCGCAGGCAACTTAGCAACGCTAAACGCATCCAATTCGACAACCGCACCCGAAACGCAAACCGCGCAATGGGGAATTCGGATTGCAGGATTAATCGCCACGATCGCAGTGACAGTCATTGCAACGCGAATTGCTCGAAAAGCACTACAAGAAAGTGTAACCCACGAATAATATGACACAATCGCTCATTTATCCGCAGGATGCTTACAACGAAGAACTCGTTTCGCAAGTGCATCCGCTTGATTGGAAAAATCCGGAACCCGTCGATCGCTATGATTTAGTCGTACTCGGTGCAGGCACGGCTGGATTAGTTGTCGCAGCAGGCGCGGCAGGTTTGGGCTTAGGCTTAAAAATTGCCTTGATCGAAAAGCATTTAATGGGCGGCGATTGTCTTAATGTTGGCTGTGTGCCGTCGAAAACGATGATTCGATCGTCGCGTGCCGTGGCGGCTATTCAAGAAGCACGATCGTTTGGGGTTACGTCATCGGATGCCAAAGTTGATTTTGGATCGGTAATGGCGCGAGTTCGACAAGTTCGATCGAGCATTAGCGATCACGATTCTGCCGATCGATTTCAAAAGCTGGGGATTGATGTATTTTTCGGCAAAGCAAGCTTTATCGATCGCGATCATGTACAAGCCGGAGATCGCACGCTGCGCTTCAAAAAAGCGGTGATTGCAACGGGCGCACGGGCAACGCATCCCCCGATTCCTGGATTATCCGAAGCCGATTATCTCAACAATGAAACGGTGTTTACCTTAGTCGATCGTCCGCGTCGATTGGCAATCATTGGCGGCGGCCCGATCGGATGTGAATTTGCCCAAGCGTTTCGACGATTAGGCAGCGAGGTTATTCTATTTCATCAGAATGATCATCTGCTCGATCGTGAAGATTCCCAAGCCGCAGAAATCATTCAGTCTACTTTTATTCGTGAAGGCATTCAACTCAATCTCAATACCCAAGTTGAGCGCGTTGAAAAAATGAATTGCGGTAAAGTGGTTTATTTCAACGGTGGAAGCGTAACCGTTGATGAAATTTTAGTCGGTGCGGGTCGATCGCCAAATATTGAAGAATTGAACTTAGACGCGATCGGGGTTGAGTATGATTCGCGTCGCGGCGTCAAAGTGAATGATTATTTGCAAACAACTCATCCTCGCGTTTATGCAGCAGGTGATATCTGCATGGATTGGAAATTTACTCATGCAGCAGACGCGGCGGCGCGAATTGTAATTCGCAATGCGTTGTTTGCTCCGTTGGGCATTGCTCGATCAAAGCTCAGCAGCTTAACAATGCCGTGGGTCACGTTTACCGATCCAGAAATTGCTCGCGTGGGACTCGACGAACGTGAAGCCCAACGTCGCGGAATTGCCTTTGAAACGATCGTGGTTCCGTTTGATGACCTCGATCGCGCGATCGCCGATGGGGAAACTCAGGGCTTTGTCAAAATCCTTCACAAGCGCGGATCAGATCAAATTTTAGGCGCGACGATCGTGGCGCGTCATGCCGGAGAAATGATCAATGAGATTACCTTAGCGATCGTGGCAAAACGCGGACTCAGCACGTTAGCCAGCGTGATCCATCCGTATCCAACCCAAGCCGAAGCCATAAAAAGAGCAGCAGACACTTACTATCGGCGTGCGCTGCTGACTCCAAGAATCAAAAAACTTCTCGGTTTGGTCAATAAACTTTCTTAAAATAGCAATAGCGTAAAGGGTAAGTTGTATGCCACGCCTCGAATTGACCGTCGAACAAGTAATTGAGTTGGTAAAACAGCTTCCAGCACAGGAAAAGAGAGCTATTCTTGCAAGGCTAAACGCAGATCTTGAGCATGAAGATTTTGTTGATGCTGAAACAAGCGAGTGGCTAGATGCAGATTTAGGAGAAGACTTGCTGCCGTACAATTGGGGCGAAGCAGGAATCCCTACAGGAAAACCGATTCGCTATATTCCAGAGATTGGCTTCACGATCGAAGGAGGTAGAACGGTTGCAGAGTCGTCTTGAATCGGGCGATGTGATTCTTGTTGCATTTCCCACTCATCAACCCCGAGGACGTGAACAGCAAGGAAAGCGCCCTGCCCTTGTTGTCGCTGTTCCTTCTGGTATTACACGCTATCCGATTCTCTTGATTGCTCCTTTGACTACTCAAAGCGGCGATTGGGTTGAGCAAAATTCACTGCTCTATGTTCGCTTAGATGTAGGAGAAGGGGGACTGACAAAATCCTCGATCGTGCTTCTCGATCAAGTCCGGGCGATCGACGCCCGCAGAGTTCTTGCTTACTTAGGAAGCCTAACACCGGAAAGGTATCAACAGAATTCAATCAATCTTCAGCGTTTGTTCAGCGTTTAACGTCTTGTGTTTCTGAACGCGCTGCATCGTCGTTTTGGTTGAGTTTTGTTAAGCTAAAAGCGCCCTTCCAGACGATGCTATGCAGCCGATTTTGACCGAACCTTTGAAGGTTGAACACTTAGAAATCGCGATCGCCGACCTCCCTACTCATCTACACGGAACTAAACTCGTTCAGCTTTCTGATTTGCACTACGACGGAGAACGCTTATCCGATGAAGTATTAATGCAGGCGATCGCCGCGACCAATGAAGCCGAACCGGATTTTGTGGTAATCACCGGGGACTTTGTGACTGACGATCCAACGCCGATTCATCATCTCGCAACCCAGTTAAAACAGATTCAATGTTCGTCAGGCATTTACGGCATTTTGGGCAATCACGATTTGCATCAGCGCTCTAGTAAAGCCACGATCGTAGACGCGCTTTCTAAAGTCGATATTCGCGTGCTGTGGAATGAAATTGCATACCCGATCGGCGATGGTTTCGCTTTGGTTGGGCTTGCCGATTATTGGTCGCCGGATTATAAAAACGTTGACACCGTGATGCATCAACTAAGCGACTCGCTCCCCCGAATTGTGCTTGCTCATAACCCTGATTGTGCAGAATCGTTGCAGCAGTGGCGCGTTGATTTGCAATTATCAGGACACAGCCACGGCGGGCAAATCATCGTTCCGGGTGTGCTAAATGTCTCGGTTGCTTGTGCAGGATTGTATCGCCATTTGCCGAAACGCATTCGACGACGCTATTCAGCTTTGGGGTCGTGCTACCGCGTGATGAAGCATTGGGAATGGGTTAAAGGCTTTCATCAAATCGGCAACAATCGGCTGTATGTCAACCGTGGACTCGGAACTTATTTTCCGGGACGCTTTTTCTGTCCGCCGGAAGTAACAGTTATTCGATTGGTGCAAGCTTCTATTTAACCTGAGTCTCCAACGCAGGCGCACCTGCGGGAAGGGAGCAAGAAACAAAAGTTCTGCTGCTGATCGGTTTTAGTCCTTCATCCACAATTTGTTTCTTAGGAGTTCCGACTCAGAATCCCAACCCGCCTGCTATTCGCTTCGCGCATTGTCTGCGGCTTATCGGTTTTTTTAGAGTTACGCTTTGCGCAAATCGAAGTCCGCAATCAGGCGGACTAAACCAAGATTTGTCGCGACTGAACCCGATAAAGGCGAGTTTTGTCTGTGTAGCCGCAAATTCATTCGCGCCCGCGTTTGGGGCAACAACTCGAACTCACGTAAACCACAAGCAACAAACCTTAATTCATCACCAACGCACCTAACTCAGTAGGGGCAAGATTCGGCTGCATTACCTGACCATCCTTAAACCAAATCACCCGACGAGTACATCGAGCGACGTCCGGCTCGTGCGTCACCATCACAACCGTCATTCCACTCGCGTTTAGCTCGGTAAAGATATTTAGAATCTCGCGGGTGGTCGTAGAGTCAAGCGCCCCTGTCGGTTCGTCAGCCAACAGCAACACCGGACGATTCACGATCGCACGAGCGATCGCCACCCGTTGCTGCTGCCCGCCCGATAGCTGCGTTGGTTTATTCTGCATTCGTTGCTCTAACCCGACTCGAATCAGCGCTTCGCTCGCGCGATCGCGCCGCTCTTGCGCAGACACATTGGCGTACACCATTGGCAGCATCACGTTTTCTAACGCAGTAAGCTGCGGTAATAAATGAAACTGCTGAAACACAAAGCCAAGCTTGCGGTTGCGAATATGCGCCAAATCGTCGTCTGCCATTCGCGCCACGTCTTCGCCATCGAGGTAATAGCGTCCTGCCGTGGGTCGATCAAGGCATCCGATAATGTTCATCATCGTCGATTTGCCTGATCCAGACGCGCCCATGATCGCGCAGTATTCGCCTTGTTCGACGATTAAATCAACGCCCGCTAATGCATGAACAATGGTTTCGCCAATTCCATACACTTTAGTTACTTCTTCTAAGCGAACAATCACAGATTGAGGCATAATTAAGCACTTCTAAGCGCAACGATCGGGTCAAGTTTCGCGGCTTGTCGAGCGGGAATGACTCCAAACACTAAGCCGATCGTGCCGGAGACGCCAACGGCGAGAATAATCGAAGCCGGAGACACGATTGCTTGCAGTGGGGTAAACGCAGCAACCACTACTACACCGCCCACACCCACGATCGTTCCGATCACGCCGCCTGCTGCCGATAAAATCACCGCTTCGATCATAAACTGCGTCAAAATATCGCGACCGGATGCCCCGATCGCTTTACGCAATCCAATTTCTTGCGTGCGTTCCGTCACAGAAACGAGCATGATATTCATGATTCCGATGCCCCCCACAAGCAGAGAAACGCCTGCGATCGCCGCCAACATCGCCGTTAATCCAGTCGTAATTGTGCCGACGATTTGCAGAATATCTTTTTGCGTTTGCACAGTGAAATCATCTTCGTTGACGATTTTGTGACGCCGCCGCAAAAGATTCGTAATTTGAAACTCAGCCGCCGGAATGCTGGCTTCGTCTTTGGCAGAAACCGAAACAAACGTGAGATCTAAGCCATACGGCGAAGTGCGTCCGGTAAGCGTGCTGGACATCGTGGTAAGCGGCACATAAGCCGCATCGTCTTGATTGCTGCCCAAAAACGATCCTTTGGCTTGCAATACGCCAACAATTTTAAAGCTGACGTTCCGAATGCGGATTTCTTCGCCGATCGGGTTTTTATCGCCAAAAAATCGATTTGCTAAATCCGCGCCCAACGTCACCACACGCTGATTGCGTTTGAGATCAATCTCTGAAATAAAGCGACCTTTCGCAACGTCAAAACTCCGCACTGGCAGAAATTCCGGCGTTGCGCCCACAATCAGCGAAGTCGAATTTCGACTTCCGTAAACCACCGGAAACGAAGCGTTTTTCTGCGCTGCCACGCCTCCGAGCGACGTGATTTGCGCCGCGATCGCTTTGGCATCGTCCCACACGAGCGTTCTGGGTAGATTATTCGTGCGCTGTCGAGCTTGACCGCTTCCCGGCGTAACAAACAACACATTCGGGCCGAGGGATTCAAACTGTTCTGCGGCTAAGCGTTGCGCTCCTTGACCGATTCCGATCATCGCAATCACCGAAGCATTGCCAATAATCATTCCGAGCATGGTCAAACTGCTACGCAATTTATTGGCGGTCAGCGTTTTTGCTGCCATTTTGCAGCTTTCAAGAAAATCCATTATCCGTTTTGGTTAGAGTTATCAATTTTCTGATTGGCAGGCGGCTGAACAAAGATGCGCTCTCCAGGCTTCACACCGTCGAGAATCTGCGTTTCATTATCAAAGCTGAGTCCGGTTGTGACGGGTTGGAATCTCGGTTTATTTTGCTCACCCGGAATCCAGACGCCCGTTTGTCCGCGTCGAGTTGAAAGCGCTGCCGTCGGAATCACAACCGTATTGGGAATCTGATTGCCTAAGAAACTCACATCGGCGTTCATTTTCGATCGCAGCTTGTCGCGCCCTGTCAAAATATCAATCCGCACCGAAAACGACGTCACATCTCGCTCGGTCACAGCTTCTGGAGCAATCAAGCGCACTCGTCCTTGAAACGTTTCTTCTGGGTAAGCATCCACCCGAATGTCGACCAATTGTCCGGGTTTAATTTGTCCGATATCAACTTCAGGCACTTTGGCGCGGACTTCTAACCCATTTGCTAACGCAAAAATCGACGTTGACGCCGCACCGTCCGCCGATGCCGATGCTTGAGTTGTCGGCGTCACAAACGCGCCCATCGTGGCGTAGCGCTGCGTAATAATGCCTGAAAACGGAGCGCGAATCAGCGTATCTTCAAGCCGATTCTCTACGCCTTCAAGCTGACCGATCGCATTATTCAACTGCGCTTGGGCTTGCTCAATTTCCTGCGGGCGGGCACCGTTGCGGCGTTGCTCAAGCTGCTGTACCGATTGATTGTATTGCGCCTGGGCTTGATTTAACTGTGCTCGTGCTTGGCTTAGCGTTTGCGAAGCGTTTTGCTCTTTGCGCACAAACTCATCGAGATCGTTTGACGCGATCGCGCCCTGGCTGGCAAGTTCCTGACGGCGGGCGGTTTGCGATCGAGCAAAATCTAACGCCGACTGCGCATCTACAACTAACCCTTGAACGCGATCGATTTCACTTTGGGCCCGCGCAACGTCGGCTTCTGCCTGCCGGACTTCTTCGATTCGCGTTCCGGCTTTGAGCTGATTTAGTTTTGCTTGAGCTTCTGAAACTCGCGCTTGGGCTTGAATGCGTTCGGCTTCAATGTCTTTGTTGTCCATACGGGCAACCACTTGACCTTGCGTGACGCGATCGCCTTGATCGACCAAAAGCTGGATAATTCGCCCGGACGTTTTCGGGCTTAGATTCACGGTTTGAATCGGCACCACTTCACCGCTTGCCGCGATTCGAGCCGTCACTGTTTTCGATTCAACGGCGATCGTGGCGTCCGGAGCGGGGGTCGATCGTCGCGAAAGATAAACTGCACCTGAACCCGCAAAAATTCCTGCTGCCAACAACCCCACCAGCCAGCGAGCAGGCTTTTTACGAACCTCGCCAATCAAAGGAACTTGCATGAATCTATTTCCACCAAGCGCAGAGAACACCGATCAGCAACGCCTCGACCCCGGAACTACCTCGCCGAGATTTATGACGCTGCTCAAATCAAACAGTTTCACAAAGACTCTTAATTCGGCTTTATTAAAAGCCGGAGATATTAAAGATTTATGAATCGTCTGTCTTCTTTATTCTAACGTTACAGAACTTAACTTTGCTGGCTTTGATCCCGGAAAGCTCGGTCACGCAGGAATTGAATTTGCGATCTCTTCTGAATGATAGATTTCTATGTTGAGACTCACCGATTAAGTTACTCACCAATCCGATTGTTCACGGCGCTCGGATCGCGGGAAATCTTAAGATTATCAGCCATTCAAAATGCGAGGACATCATGAGAAATCAGTATCATAAGCATATTGTTCTTGATGCCAGAATGTCCTAGATGTTAAGAAAGAGTCTGATCAACTGCGCTTTATTTCAGCTAAGCACTTTTATTTGGCTCTAAGTTAGCTCAGCTTGTCTGTAACGATCCGAATATTTTTTCTGTAAATTTGCAGAAATGATTCGGATTTTGAAGAGCCAACCTGCATTCAGTACAATAAAGCGACGAATGCAATCTGCCGCCCTCCTGTGACGATGACAGCCTATGAGTCCCTTGCCCAACCGCCCACTCCAGCCGCCTAAATCCTACGCCGCCGAAAATGCGGCTGAAGGCGACCATCAGCCTCAAGCGACCAATGCGCCAACGCCGCCGCAGCGCCCGCTCATGCGCCCTGTTGCGCGTCCGCAGCCTGCTCCGCCTGCCGCTACCCCGCCGCCACCGCCTGCCGAAGAAGCACCGCCGTCAGAACCCGACTTGGGAGAATCGCGTCATCAACCGATTCCCGCTCCGAGCGAGCCGATGCAGTACCGAGCGATCGGGCTGTTACGCGGTTGCTATAAACCGTCCGACGAGCAGTTTACGCGGGGCGAGATGACCACTGCGGATGGCACGACGATCGAGGCGGTTTTGCTGGGTCGCGTGATGAGCTTGGTGAAAAATCATTTAGATCTTGAACAAGAGCATTTGTGGGTGGTGTATCCGCGCACCCGCGAAAAGCAAGAAGATCTGCATGTGCAAATTGTGGGCGTCTGGGAGCCAGAAAAGCTCAGCAAGCCTGAAGACGAAGAAGAATCTGAGCCAGCACCCTACTTGCCATCGTCGGAAGTTGAAGATAATTACTTCTCGATTCGCGGTGAGATTATCTTTCACGCGCCTGAAGAAAAGTCGATGATCGTCAAGATTCAGCAGGCACCGCGCAAAAAAGACGATCGACCCAAAGCCTTTAAGCTCAAACTCAACGGTGAGCTAAACGGAAAAGCCGTTGGCTATTTCTGGGAATTGAACGTGCGGCGCGAAGGGCCGGATTTAGTGGTTCAGTCGGCTAAGTCGATCGGGATGATTCCTCCTCGAAAGCGCCCGAAAGGATTTGGCGACGATCGCGGCGATCGTGGCGGTCGGTTTGGGGGTGGGGGCAGAAAGCCGTTTCGCCCAAGACCGAGTGGAAGTGGCGATGCGCCAAGAGAGCGTCGCTCTGGCAGTCCGCCTCCGGTGCAGCAACAGCCGCCGCGTCGAGGTGAGCCGTTGCCGAAGCCAGTGAAGCGCAAAGAACGCAGCGATTCAGACGATCCGAATGTGATCAGCGAAGCTTAGCCGCGCGATCGGTTAATATTCGAGCGCTTGACGAAGGCGACTCAAACAAAGTCCGCCTGCGCGGACTCAATTCATTGCACCGCATTTCAAAGGGATTTCCTAACCGATTTGAAGCGGGTTTTGTTTGTGTCGCGGCGTAAAACTATGAGTCGCTAGGGTACAGTTTTTGTTTGTAAACGATAAAGCCTGCGATCGCGTCGATTAACGCTTCGGGTTCGTCGGCTCGAATCGAGTGACCGCTATTTTCAAAAATGCGCAAATCGGCGTTGGGAATGTGGCGATTTCTGCTGAAAATTCCGGCGGACAAATCCAGTCGTGTCGTCCGCCGATAACAAGCGTTGGCGCAGTGATTTTGTGAAGCTGATTTAAAACAGTATACGATCGCAAAAATCCGCCAAACGCTTCATTAATGGCGTCAATCGAGAGAATCGATCGCATCGGTGTTTGTTGGCTGGGATTGTGTGAAACCGAATACATCGGCTGCATAATCCGAAAATAATCGCGAAGCTGATCTTCGGTTTCAAAGTTGCCTGTCCAAAGTCGCTCTGCAACCGCAATTTGTTCTGGTGTGCCGCGTTCTCGTAGAATTTCTTGGGCGCGACTGAGAAAGCGGAAATCCGGAACGGTTGCGATCGCGATTAAATGCGAAACGTTTTGCGGGTAGCGCGTGGCATAAGTCAGCGCAACCATTCCACCGTAAGAGCCGCCAATGACAATAATCTTTTCGAGTCCGAGGTACTGTCTGAGGGCTTCCATATCTTCGACGTTGTAATCAAGCGTGTAGGTGGATCGATCGCCGCGCCGCGATCGTCCTTGTCCGCGATGGTCGAAGTAAACAAGCTGCATTTTTGCACTCAGGGCGGAAAACGTTGGCTTGTAGGACGTGTGATCGACGCCCGGCCCGCCGTGAATCAAAAAAGCAACAGGTTTTTCGCGCATTCGAGCGCCGTCTGGAACGAGACCTGCGCCTTCGATATCAAAGTAAATTTCGGTGTCTCGGATTTTAGCGAACATATACTAAAGGTAAAGTTCAAGAGCGTCGATCGATGGATGTCACAATTACCCAAGACCGAGTTGATTTGTCACCGGGTGCAGAAATCATCTTACGGCAGCAAACCTGGACAGATTATGAGAAATTGCTTGAAAGTCGTCAAGATAAAGCAGGCATTCGGATTTATTTTGATGCCAAAACGCAAGAGATTCGATTAATGGCACCGCTCCCGAAGCATGGAAATCGATCGGACGCAATTTCTGATTTAGTCAAGTCGCTTTTGCGGCATCAAGGGCGAGATTGGCAATCTTTTGATCCCATCACTTTGAAACGATTTGAGCAAAAGGGGTTAGAGCCAGATAAGTGCTTTTACGTTCAGAATCATGAAGCGATTTTGGGAAAAGAGCAAATTGATCTAGAAACTGATCCGCCACCCGATTTAGCGATCGAAGTTGATTTCACTTCGTTTACCCAGCCAGAAAACTATAACGAAATCGGGGTTCCTGAGCTGTGGATTTATCGTAAACAGTCACTAGGAATTTATTTGTTTAACGGACAGAATTATCAACATAGTCCGGACAGTTTAATATTTCCTGAATTTCCAGTTAAGCAACTGATTCCTGAATTTGTAGAAATGGCCTGGAGTTCTGGATCGAGTGTTGCACTTAGAGCGTTTGAAGCTCGATTGCGCAAGGATTACGAACCCCGCATATCTTGAGGAATAAAGGTTCGATCGTTCGGAATCGGGGCGACAAATTCAGTCAGCGTAAATTGTCCCGCTTCGATCCACTGCTTAAGTTGGATCGCGACTTGCCTTGATAAATAAATACTTGCCAACGGAGCAACTCGAACCGATCGACCTTCGATCGTGACTTTGCCCGATTTAAGCTGCGCGTAGCTGACCAGTCCAAACGTCGGCCGCACTCGACGCGGGATTGAAAAATCAACGATCGGTGCAACTAAGTCTTTATCTTGAACTGCACAATGCGCGATCACGTCTTCGCTTAAAACCGGGAGCGGAATTCCAACGCCCAACATCAACGACGCGCCATAGCCGCGAAAATAACAGCCCCGCACCCAGCGAGAATCCATTTGTTTTGCATCACCGATTAGCGCCAGCGTAGACGCAGGCCCGATCGGGGTTCGATTCGGTAATCGCTTTTGAAGGGGAAAATGCTGCGTTCCTTCCCAAGCCACATAGCCGACGCCGCCCCCGAGAAAAATCCGTGAACCGATGCCAATAAGCTGCAAATCGGGATCGTTGAGCAACGGTGAAATTGATCCCGGATTTGAATAAACGGCGTTGCTAAGACGCGGTTGCAACGCCCCGAGATACGTGAATAATGGTCGATCGCCTCCGTTCACGCCCACAATGAAGTTTTGATACAAATTGCGGGGATTGAATAAATAAAACTGATTAATCGTGTCGCGAGTTACCGTTGTTTCAAACGACGATCGTGGATAGCAATCGGTTACTTGCCCGACTGCCCGCAAGGTGACCGATTTTCCCGCAATTAAATCTTCGATCACATGACCGCCGCCGCGAGTCCGCACCCGCGCATCCGGGATTTCTCGCTCTTCGCTGTCTAAGAGTTCTGCAACACCGGGATACTCAACAATTTGAGACGCGCCTAGATAAAGATCGACCGCTCCAAATCCTGCATAAGCCGGAACGCCATCAATCCAGCATTGCCGAATTTTGATCGGGGGATCGGTTTGTCCCAGATTCAGCATCGCTCCGGATGCTTCCATCGGTTCAAACGTTCCGGTTGTAACGACATCTACAACGGCGGCCGTTGCCGCAACTCCCATTTCTAACACTTGAGCTTTGACTTCCTCAGTCGTGCGGACAACCGCTTCACCCTGCTGAATTTTCTGATTAATTTCGGCAATCGATCGCATCGCGTTCCTCGAATCTCGCCTTGCGGTTTAGCCTCAATTTACCTTGTGGCAGATGAGAATAACCGCCATAAAGCGCACGCTGAAGAAGATTTTGTTAATTGTTGGAGACATACAAATGCTGTTACAGGAAAAAGACACCGGAAATTTAGTCGAAATTTTAGACGTGCAGGCGCTGGTGAATCCGGTTGAAGAAGCGATTCCCGGTCGCGATCAGTCGGGACAAGAAGAGCAAGAAGCGGAAAAGTACAAAAAAACAGCGCTGGTGTTTCCGTCAGGTGAAGAACTGCCTCGATGCTGGACTGATGCAAACTATCGCAGCGCAAAATAACCGATAATAGCAACGTGAGTTTTTGTTGATTATTAATGCAGAATACCCGTCTTAACACGATCGTTGGAACGACAATCAATCAAACCGTTCAACTGTTCCGCAATCCGTGGCGACGGGTATCGCTGCTTTTGATTAGTTTTCTGTTTGGCTTTTTTCTCGGTAGCGCGATCGCCACCAGTGCCGGACAGCGTGCCCAACTTGATATCGTTGCCGCGTTTTTGATGCTGCTGCTAACCGAGTTTATTAGTCGATTAACGTATGGCGCAAGTGCTCAAGTGCGTCGTTCTGTTTGGATAGAATCAGCAAATGCGCTCAAGCTGGGGATTATTTATAGCTTATTTCTGGATGCGTTTAAGCTTGGCAGTTAAATTGCGAATTAAAGGTTGATCATCGATTCGATCGACCTTCAATGATTCAGGAGTTTTGCACGGCAACTTCTTTTTGTTGATCGATCGCTTGCTGCAATTTATCGTGCAGATCGCGCCAGTGAACGTTTTCTAAGCTCGGTAAAACGACCGTGGCTTGACCTACGCGCTCAACGGGCCCTAATCCAACCGCCAGCATTCCTGCCGCGAGTGCCGCATCTACACCCGCGCCCGCATCTTCCACAACCACGCATTGATCCGGTTCTAAATTGATCAGCTTCGCCGCAAACAAAAATAAATCCGGAGCAGGTTTGGGACGATCAACGCTGTAACCATCTGCGATCGCATCGACTCGATCCGCGATGCCTAATTTCTCAACGACCGTATGGGCGTTTTTGCTCGCAGACCCGATCGCCGTTTTAATTCCAGCTTTTCTCAGTTCATCGAGCAGATTCATCGCGCCAGGTAATAAGTCTGTTGATGAAATCGATTCGATCGATTCAACGTAGTAGCGATTTTTGCGCTCCATCATTTCTTCGATCTGCGCTTCGGTATAAGAACGATCGCCGATAATTTTGAGCAGCGATTCGCGACGAGACACGCCTCTGAGGGCTTCGTTGGCTTGACGATCAAAGGGAATCTTTTCTTCGTCCGCCAGACGTTGCCAAGCGCGGTAATGATATTCAGCCGTATCGGTGAGTACGCCATCGAGATCGAAAATTACGCCTTGAAGGTTGAGAGAATCAGAAGTCATAGCAGTACGAGGGGTAGGGTCAGCTTTTAAATCAAATTCATGCCATTTGCCGCGCCATTGAAGCCGGAATTTTAAGCGCGTCCATTGTTGCGGCAAATGGGACTGGGCAATCGGTTCGCCGTTAAACTGAATTCCTCCAAATCCTAAAACAACCGTTTGCCAAATTCCACCCGCCGACGCCCCGTGAATTCCTTCGATCGCGTTGCCGCGTGTGTCTTCTAAATCAACTAAAACGGCTTGCATAAAGCGATTGTAAGCTTCTACAGAATCGCCTAAATCCGACGCCAAAATCGCGTGGATCGCAGGGCCCAACGAAGATCCGTAGGTAATATCCGTGCGAGGCGCGTAGTAGTTCCAATTCGTTTTAAGGGCGGCTTCTGAATACGGAAACTCTTGCGATTGTCGCATCAAATACATTAGCATCAAAACGTCGGGCTGCTTGAGCACTTGGCGTTTATCTGCACCAGCAATGCCAAGAATCGACTGCATTGATTTTGTGCGCGGTTCGTAGTCTTGCAGATTGATGTCTTCGAGCTTGAAAAAATCTTCAAACTGTTCGATTAAGCCTGTCTTTTCGTCGTAGGGAATCCACATGTTTGTGGCAATATCTTGCCAGCGCGATCGACGCCCTGCGGTTATTCTTAGCGTTTCACAAAGCGACTGCAATTTTTCGGGATAGCATTGTTTTAGCCAATCATAAACATAAATGGCTTTTTCAAAATGCCATTGCGCCATGCGGTTCGTAAACGCATTGTTGTGAACATGCTCGTGGTATTCATCGGCACCGATTACTTCGCGAATCTCATAGCGTTCGTATTGCGTACTATATTCAACACGGCTCATCCAAAAAATAGCGGTATCTAAAACAATTTCTGCGCCATAATCGCGCATCCAGTCATCATCTTCGGTAGCTTGCCAGTAGTACCAAATCGCGTAAACGATATCCGCGCTAATGTGAATCTCTCGATCGCGGCACCAAATCCGCACGTCATCGGCATAAGGATTGTTGGGCAATGCCCAGCGCGGCGTTACTTCGTCGCCAGTATCGGCACTTTCCCAAGCGTACATTGCGCCTTTGAAGCCGTAGTAAGCCGCTTTGCGACGGGCACCGTTGATTGTGTGATAGCGATACGTCAGCAGATTTCGAGCCAGTTCGGGCTGCGTGAAAGTAAAAAACGGCAAAATGAAAATTTCGGTGTCCCAGAAAACGTGTCCCCGGTAGCCAAAGCCAGACAGCGCTTTTGCAGGAATGCTTACGCGATCGTCGTGTCTCGGTGCCGCAATCAACAACTGAAACAAGTTGTAGCGCACGGCAAGCTGAGCACGCAGATCGCCTTCGATCAAAATGTCGCTTTTTTGCCAAACCTCGATCCAGCTTTGCTCGTGAGCACTGATTAACGTGTTGTAATCCCCGATCGCTGCCAGTTTTTCTTGAACAGCCTGCACCGGAGCGTCAACATCGCGTGAGGTGTAAATTGTCAGCAAATTTTCAATTACGATCGCTTCTCCAATCGGAGCCGTGAACGTGGTTGTATGCGTCGGATAACCGGGAACATTTGTCGTTTGGATTGTGCCTTGAGCGCCGATCAGATTCATGCTCGACGCGATCGCAAGTTCGATATGCGAACTGCGGGTGCGAGTTTGCAGCCAAACGCCATGTTCGGTTTTGCCTTGACCAACTTGCTCCCAATGATTGAAGCCTTGATTTTCGGGATAGCCGTTGATGCTGGCTTGCACTTCGATTACGGCATCGCGATCGATCGCGGTGATTTGACAGCGCAACGCAACAACGTGCTCATCAGCAAGACTCGCAAAGCGCTCGAATTGCAGCTCGATCGTTTGATTGTTCGGACTGCGCCAGCGCACTGTTCGAGTGAGCACCGCACGACGCAAATCAAGCTGACGTTCGTAGTGCAAAATTTCGCCTTGATCAAGCCGAAAGCGATCGCCGTCGATCGACACGATTAGCGGCAGCCAGTCCGGGCAGTTGACCAACTCGGTGTACACGACGGGCACATCATCGTAAACGCCTTGAACAAACGTTGCCGGAGAATCTTTTGAAAATCCTTCTTCAAAGCTGCCACGGGTGCCTAGATAGCCATTGCCGATCGTAAAAACGGTTTCGCGAGATTGTAAAAGGGTCGGATCGAACTGGGTTTCAATTAAAGTCCAGTCCGTGTAAACCAAAGGTGAGGTAGATTCTTGCATCGGCAAAACTCCGGGTCAGATCAAGTTACTGCTGCAGGTGCGATTGGACAATCAGATCGGCTCTGGGTTTGTATAAAAGAAACAACAAGGCTTCAAGATAGCGTAGCAAGGCTTCGCGTCGATCGCGATGCACGTAGTTCCAAAAGCTATAGAGCTTTGTGAGTAATAAAAGTTGCCGTGTATGACGCTGCCAGTTGTATTCGTCGCGAATCCGGTTGATCGCGTGGGCTGAAATGATTTTCCAGTCTTGCGGTGAACGACTCAGGAAATCTAGAATTTTCTGAGTCGTTGCGTCGAAATCGGTTGGATTAATCAAAAATCCGTGCTTTTGATCTTCGACAATTTCAGTTGCGCCGCCAAACTCAGTGGCAAAGGCAGGTAATCCTGACACCATTGCTTCGAGTAAAACTCGCCCGAACGCTTCAAAGCGAGCGAAATGCACGAACAGACCATGACGATCGGCAATGCTGCGATACACTTCACCGAGATCTTCGCTGGCGAGTCGTTTGCCGATCCAACGAATGTGATCGTGCAGTTGGTAATGATCGATTAACTGATGAATTTTTTCGATTTCTTCGGCTTCGTTGGTGTTCGTAGCTTGATCGGCATTTAGCTTGCTCGTCACCAAAATTAAATTGCATCGTTGCTGAAGGGCTTCGCTTTGCCCGAAACACTCAACCAAGCCAGAAAGATTTTTAACCGAGCTAAGCGGCGAAACGGCCAGCAACGGCGTGCGATCGACGTCGCTTAATTTTCCTAAAATGTGCGGGGCATCTTCTTGAAACAGCAAAGCACTAATTTTTTTGCGATGCTCGATCGGGCGGCGATCGAGATTTGTATGCGGAAAGAAAACCCGCTCATCGATTCCCGGTGGCACGCAGTTAAATTTAGAACTAAACAAATCAACGCCGTTGATCACGTGATAAAGCTGCGGCATCGTGAAATGCTTGTACGATTCGTATTGACCCAGCGTTTCGGGTGTGCCAACGATTTCTTGATACGACGAAGTGATAATAAAATCCGCCGCATTCATGCTGATCAAATCGGCGGTAAACTGAGCTGAAAAATGATACTGCGGCTCTAATTCTTGCCAATACAAATTGCTGAACAAATGTTTAGGCTTTTCGAGCGAATGCGCGATCGTACAGTGCGTGACGCCTAACCGTCGAGCCATGACCGACGCAACCAGATTTCCGTCGCTGTAGTTTCCCACAATCAAATCCGGCTTGCCTTGAAGCTGCTCGATTAATTGGGCTTCGGCGTCGATCGTATACGTTTCTAAATACCCCCAAATGTCATAGCGAGAAATCCAATTATCAGTAACTTCTGGATTAAATTCTCGAAACGGAACGCGCAAAATCCAGGTGTTTTCCGTGTCTTCTACTTTTTCTAAGCGCAAATCACACGCGGTTCCTTCACAGTTTGGAATCAAGCGCGTCAAAATCACAATTTGCGGCTGAATGTTGAGCGCATCTAAACCCGCAAGCTGAATTTCTTCGCGCAGCTTTTGATCTAAATTTCGCGCTTGTTCGAGCACATAAGCAACTTGTCCGAGCGTTTCCGATCGACCTAAAACATGCGCTTGTCCGACCCATCCGTGAATCGAAATCAACGCGACTCGAAACACAGCCGGAAATCGCGCTACAAACGCCTCAAGAATCGCTGGCTGTGGCGCGTGAATCAATTGATCCAATAATTCCAGCGTTTCTCGCACTCGGGCTGCCGTGTTGCCCCATCCGGGTTCAAATCCAATTTCTTCAAGCTCTGCCCGCAGCGATTGATACGAGTCTTCCGGCGATCGTGCACTAACAATCGCGATCGCTTCTTTGATTTTCGATTCAAGCTGTTCGCCGGATGCGATGCGATCGTTGATCAACAACTGCACGTCATCGTATTTCTGACGATGCAGCACTTCAAACATGGTATTAAGCCAGTAGTCTCGATCGGTAACTACTTGAGCGCACAAATAGCGATTGAGAAACGCTAAGCCCTGCCCGATCTGGCGCGGATCATCGATGCGGGCGGCGTCTTCGTAAAATGGCGTAACATCGATTTCAAAAATGGGGACTTGAACGCGATTCACTAAGCGATCGCGAGCTTCTAGCAGCGCTTTCGGGGTCATTGCTTCGCAGCGTGTTAATGCAGCATCTAAACACCAAATTTCCTGGCTGCCAATCCACGGACGCATCACCAGCCAAACGCGATCGGCTTCGAGCAGAATTTCGTGCGTGTAGTGAATGAAATTACCAATCAGCGACGAGTGAAAAAAGTAAGCGGGTTTGCCAGTTTCGTGACCGTAGGCAGTAAAAGCGTGAGTAATTTCGTTTCTCAAGAAGTAGCGCTGATCCGAGGCGCTGAGTTGGCTTAGTAATTGCTGTAGAACGGTGCGTTCCTCAGCATGATTTAACACCGCTTCGATGAGTTGATTCATCATATTGGGTTGTTGTAGAGGTCGGTAAGGCGTTTCTAAAAAAGACGCTAAGCAGGTAAGCTTTCTTGAGTTGCGCTTAGCACGAATGCACAATCGCTAAATTAAAAATGATTTGATCGAAACGCCTATTTTATCTCTTAAAACTCTATTGAACAAAATTCACCTAGCTTTTGGTAGAGGTTGATTGCTGAGCTAAGCATTGTTTAGGAAGTTTTGCATAAATTGCGAGCCTCGATCGACTTAGCTGTAAAATTTCTAGAATTGCTACCTAAATCATCCCTTGCTTAAAACGTTTGTTACAGTCTATGCTGCACAAATCGAAAACTTAATATTCTCTTTAGTGACTTAACGAGTTAATTCAGTGCTGGCTAAATCTATATCCTTAAATGTAAATTTAGAGATTTTGTAATCTAATTGCGAATTTTTTTAGAACGCTAAAATCTTAAAACTGTGCGAATATTAACCCAACGATCGAGCAAAACGCGCTAACCTAGCGATGTTTGCGATTTGTTTCGCTGTTGAAAGGGATAAACAATGCAACTTGGATCAGAAGCGCACAAAGAGCTGTTCTGTCGCAGCTTTATGGACACTCACATAGAGTATGAACCCGAAAAGCTGCCTTTCCCCGAACTCGACGAAGAACACTTAAATCGATTGCGGGCAATTCCGTTTTGGTATGAAGCGCTTTCAACCGAGCGGTTTGCAGGCGTTATGGTCAGCGCGTTTGCCGAAACGATCGAAGATCCGCTCATTCACGACGCGATCGCGCTGCAAGGTCGCGAAGAAACCCGCCACGGTCGCTTAATCGAACATCTTATTCGCTTTTACAATCTCGAAGTTCCCGATTTTCCAACCTTTACGCCGCCCAAAAATCTGCGTAAGGAATTCGTTCACTTCGGCTTCGAGGAATGTTTAGATTCATTTTTCGCGTTTGGCATGTTTGGACTGGCCAAGCAAGCAAACTACATGCACGAATCGCTGTTCACGATTTTTGAACCGATTCTCGACGAAGAAGCGCGTCATATCGTATTTTTTGTCAATTGGATTACGTATCTGCAAATTCACACAGGACGCGGCTTAAATCTGTTGCGCAGTGCGCATTCGATGTGGAACTACAGTCAAGCGTTGATGCGGGTCGTTAAAACTTTTGGCAGTGTGGATAATCAATCCGGCTTTACCGCCACGGGTGCTAAAACCTTTGTCGATGATTTGACCGCCGAGCAATTTTTTGAAATCTGTTTGCAGGAAAACGATCGCCGCATGAGTCAGTTCGACGATCGCTTGCTTCAGCCGATGCTGTTGCCGAGATTGAGCACGATCGCGCTCAAAACGCTACAGCTTCGCCCGCGTCGTCGATCAGAAGTCGCTCGCGCTTAACCTGAGAATGCTGAACGCCCTAAATCCTCGATCCGGGGGCTTCGATCGGAGATTAGTTTGATCCTCTCCCTTGATCGAGCATTTAGGGGCAAATCTCAGGTGTTCTGAACTAACGCGATCGCCTAAGCCTGACATAGGCGCGGATTATCAGTTCCTTCGGAGTTGCGCAGAGCGCAACTTCCAATCCGCGACTCAGACCCGCTTCGGGCGGGTTTTGTCTGTGTAGCCGCGCCTTCGCCAGGCTGAACTAAAACTGACGTTAGCTTAAACTAAGCCGTTTTCCCGATCACACCATCAACCAGCCAGTTCATCGATTCAAGCTCGATCGATCTCTGTCCATAATCCTTACCGGGAACCACAACCTTCCCGGTATTGTCTTTTAATCCCGCTTTATAAATCACCAGCGATCCATCCTGCATTTTCGCTTTTGCGGCATCTCCGGCTTTCTTAGCGTCTGCCGTCACGGCCGGGCCGTAATCCGAAATCTTCACGAATCCATCCTTGTATCCACCTCGTAGCAAATGTGGAATGCCGCCGTTCATTAACGTTTTACCTTCTTGAATCATTTTGGCGTAATTTTGGTATACGTTCGTCCAATCCCATTCTGCTCCGGTTAAATATCCTTTCGGAGCCAGCGACAATTGATTTGCGTGATAGCCCGATGTGTAAACACCGCGCTTTTCGGCGGTTTCCATCACCACTTTCGGACTGTCTACATGGCACGTCACCACGTCAGCCCCTTGATCGATCATGCTGTTCGTCGCTTCTGCTTCTTTTACCGGAAGCGACCAATCGCCCGTAAAAATCACCTGCGTCGTTACCGTTGGCTTAACGCTGCGTGCGCCTAGCGTAAAGCTATTAATGTTGCGTAACACCTGCGGAATCGGTTTTGCTGCCACAAAGCCAAGCTTGCCGGATTTGCTCATGTAAGCCGCCACAACGCCCGCAACATACTGCGCTTCGTCGATGTAGCCGAAGTAGCTTCCGACATTGTTCGGGTGTTTGCCTTCTTGCCACAGTCCGCCACAGTGGAAAAACTGCACGTTCGGATACTCGGTCGCCACTTTTAGAATATGCGGATCAAAGTAGCCGAAGGACGTGGGAAACAAGACCGTTGCTTTGTCTTGCTCGATCATGTTGCGCATGGCTTCTTGCACTTCCGTTGTTTCAGGCACGCTGGCTTGATCCACGGTTTTAACGTTGATGTTCTTTAAGCTTTCTTTGCCTTGAAAATGCGCTTGGTTGTAGCCGAAATCATCTTTAGGCCCAACGTAGATAAACCCCATGACCAAGTTGTTTGCGTTCGACGCAGGACTCGCACCGGGAGAACTTGACGTTGTTGTGTTCGAGTTCGGTGTGCAGCCTGTCCACAGGCGCGAAGTGGCTCCGAACGCTCCAACGGCTAACAGTCCGCGAATAATTTGACGACGCTGGATTCGTGATGTGTACTGACTCAAGGCTCATCCTCACTAAGATTTTGGGTTAGATTGCTATCGGGTATTATGCGCGATGCGAATTGATTGAAAACTGTTTTTTGACAAGAAAATGTATCGCGGATCACGTTTCAGGTTTTTAAGGCCGTGATCAAAGCGATCGAGTCCGCCACCGCCCCGAATACGCCGCCCTGCATTTTGACCATTTTGAGCGCGGCAAGATAATTGTCGTAATCCGTTGCGCCCGTACAGTCTGACAGCAGCAAGCATTCATAGCCGCGATCGTTGGCGTCTCTCATTGTTGTATGCACACAAACATCGGTCGTGATTCCCGTCAGAATCAGATTTTGTATTCCTTTACGCTGCAAAATGAGTTCTAGATCCGTTGCATAAAACGATCCTTTTCCGGGCTTGTCGATGATTGTTTCACCCGCTAACGGTGCGAGTTCTGGAATAATTTCCCATCCCGGTTGACCGCGTACCAGAATTCGACCGCACGGGCCCGGATCTCCGATGCCCGCGCCGATTTGCTGCGATCGCCAGCGTTTATTTTCTGGCAAATCTGATAAATCCGATCGATGTCCTTCGCGAGTGTGAATGATCGAGTAGTTCAGCGATCGCATCACGCTTAACACCGAGCGAATGGGCTCGATCGGTGCTTGCGTCAGCGACAAATCGTAGCCCATCTTATCGACGTAGCCGCCTTGACCGCAAAAATCGATCTGCATATCGATCACAATCAAGGCGGTATTGTCCGGGCGCAAATCGCCGTTAAACGGATAGCGATACGGATCGGCGTCTACATAGCGTTTCAAAATTAACCTCCAACCTGATCCAGTTCAGGTAACTCTTCGCCCCGGTACGATCGCGTCGGTGCCGGGAATCCACATGAAGTTCCGTCTTTATACACGACTTCGGCTTCCCAGGGCAATCGGTAGTCTCCCGCTACTAAATCTTTCATGTACGTGTACGGGCAATCCTGCGCCCCGCCTTGTACTGCCACATAGCCGCGATGCCCAAACTGATAGATATTATTTTCGACGCTCCAGTGTTTGCGGGCTTCGCGCACCAAATCGGGACGGAGTTCGGCGGTAATAATTTCATCAGGGCGATCGCTGCCCATGACGATCGGCGTTCCATCAAAGTTCACAAACATGCCTTCGCCCATCGAATCAAACGTGCCATCGCTGCCGCACATACACACCGACGCCGTATAAATCAAATTGCAAAACGCATTGGCTTGATTGGTAATTTGCCACGAATGCCGAATCGGTGCTGTGTAGCCTGCGGTGCGAATGATGATTTCTGCTCCTTTGTAGGCACACTCACGCGCCATTTCGGGAAACATGCCATCGTGACAAATAATCAGCGATAGCGTGCTGCCGTTTGGCCCTTCACAAACCGGAATTCCAATATTTCCCGGTTCCCACGGCTCCACCGGAACCCACGGATGCAGTTTGCGGTAGTAAAGTTTGATTTCTCCCGTGTTGTCGATAATGATGCCGCTATTGTATGGATTGCCGTGGGGATTGTATTCCATAATCGAAAAACAGCCCCAGATCTGGTAATCGCGGCACGCTTCAGCAAACGCTTCGACTTCTTTTCCGTCTAAGCGACACATGATCTCCGGATTTGTATCCATTGATAATCCGTGCAGCGAGTATTCCGGAAACACCACGAGATCCATCGTGGGCATATTTCGTCGTGCTTTTGCCACCATTTGACAAATGCGATCGGTCTGTTGCGCTAAATCATCGGGCGTGACAACGGTTGGAAGCTGAAGCTGCACCAATCCTAAAACAACGCCGTTGGGAGATTTGTTTAAACCGCCTAGTCCGCTCATAGTTGCTTACCTCATGCTTTAATCTCAGCTTTAGCACGACTCGGATCAATCAATTCGTATGATCCGCTACTCCTCGATCGCGAATCAAAGCGCGAATCTCGATTCGTCGTTAGATTAACCTGAGTCTCCAACAACGGTAAAACTTTGGGAAGGGAGCAAGAAACAAAAGTTCTGCTGCTGATCGGTTTTAGTCCTACATCTAAAATTTGTTTCTTAGGAGTTCGGGATCACAAATTTTGAATGAAGTCTGAATCGGTTGAGGTGCAGGTCACGGTGCTTGAGCACGATCGTTGATTTAATCTGTATCGTCAGGCGCACGGGTCAGGCAACCTTGAACGATAAAATAAATAGTCCAACTTCAAACTTTATCGTCAAGCTCGGTTACATGAAAATTATTGCCACCCTTTTGCGATCGACTGTATGACGCCATCGACTGATCCAGATTTTGAAGCATTGCTTGAATTTGTTAAACACAGTCGTGGATTTGATTTCACAGGCTATAAGCGCTCAAGCTTAATGCGTCGCGTTGCCAAACGAATGCAAACCGTAGGAATCCAAGACTATCGAGATTATCAGGACTATCTTGAAGTTCATCCCGATGAGTTTGAGCTGTTATTTAACACGCTGCTGATTAACGTTACTTCGTTTTTTCGCGATCCGTCCACCTGGGACTCTGTGATAAGCGACATTATTCCCCGCATTGTCGCGCAGCTTGATTCGTACAAACCGCTACGGGTTTGGAGCGCTGGCTGTGCAACGGGTGAAGAAGCTTATACGCTGGCGATCGTGCTTGCCGAAGTGCTCGGAATTGAGCAGTTTCGCGATCGCGTCAAAATTTACGCCACTGACATTGATGAAGAAGCGCTCAATCACGCTCGTCAAGCGTGCTACACCGAATCCGAAGTCAGCAATGTACCTTCAGATCTCGTTGGCATTTATTTCGATCGTCACGGCGATCAATATGCGTTTCACAAAGAGTTGCGGCGATCGATTATTTTTGGTCGCAATGACTTGATTCAAGACGCCCCGATTTCTAAGCTCGATTTATTGGTGTGCCGGAACACCTTGATGTATTTCAACGCCGAAACTCAAGCCAAAATTCTATCGCGGTTTCATTTTGGGCTGAAAAGCGGCGGTTTTTTGCTGTTGGGCAAAGCTGAAATGTTGCTGTCTCATGCCGATATGTTTGCGCCTGCGGATCTTAAGCGGCGCATTTTTGCCCGACTTCCAAAAAGCAACGATCGCAACTCTTTATTCTCAACAGCACAACCCTCTTCTATACAAAACAATCAAATTGCAAGCTATGTCCGCCTTCAAGAAGCCGAATTTAACACAACGCCGATCGCTCGCATTGTGATTGATCCAACAGGAACTGTGGTCATGATCAACAATCTTGCCCGCGCTTTGTTTGTGTTATCGTCTCGCGACATCGGACGCCCGCTTCAAGATTTAGAAGTATCGTATCGTCCGGTTGAGCTGCGATCGTGGATCGATCAAGCTTCTCGCGATCGACAAACGGCTTTGATTCGCGATATCGAGTGGCGCGGCGTGGGCGGTGAACCGATTTTTCTCGAAATTCAAATTGATCCGCTTGCAGATCTAAACGGAAGTTTCCTCGGTACTGCAATTTCGTTTGTAGATGCTACGCGCTCTGTTCGACTACAAGAAGAGTTAGAGCATTCGCACCAGGAATTGGAAATGTCGTATGAAGAACTGCAATCGACCAACGAAGAATTAGAAACGACGAACGAAGAACTACAATCTTCTAACGAAGAGTTAGAAACGACCAATGAAGAACTGCAATCGACGAACGAAGAATTAGAAACGATGAATGAAGAATTGCAGTGTATTAACGAAGAACTGCAAACAGTGAACGACGAGCTACAGCGACGTAGCCAAGAATTTAATCACAACAATGCGTTTTTGGCTTCGATTTTGACAAGCCTTAAAGGAGCAGTTGTAGTACTCAATCAAGATTTGCAGGTGCAAGTTTGGAACGAAAAAGCTGAGGAGCTTTGGGGACTGCGTGCCTCTGAAGCGATCGGGCAAAATTTCCTAAATCTTGATATTGGTCTTCCGGTTGAGCAACTCCGCCCCGCAATTCGCAGTTGTCTGAATCCCGAACTAGCTGCGCTGTCTGAAGTAATGGTGGATGCGGTTAATCGTCGGGGTCGATCGATTCGCTGTGAAGTCACGGCCACGCCGCTAAAAGAAAGCCAACAAGTGCAAGGCGTCATTTTGCTGATGGAAGCGCTGGATGATTGAAATTGATAGAAAGGAGCGATCGACGTTGTTAGGTTTGGTTAAGTTAACAACAGATTGGCAAAAAGGGCTTCGCTATGATCAAAGACCCGAAAAGCCCCCATTCTAAGAAGATTTGATAAGGTGATTCCCCCGATTCAAAGCTCCGCAAAAGCAGGGATTTAGGGGGCGCAACCCGCTCATTGCGCAGTGAGAAAACTGCATCGGCAGTTTTTTAAGTTAGCATGTGTTCACGATTACAAATTCTGCTGAAACTCCCTCTCGCTGGCAGTTTCAGGAAATCTTTACTTCGATAGGTAGGAAAGAAAATACGGGCATCTTATCGTGTTTATAATCGAGGGTTGAGGACATCCAGAGAAGCGAAGGCATGAGCACAATCAATCTGCTGAATCATCAAATTGAAACAATGTGTGGGCGCTTGTCGGAGTTGTATCGCAATACAAGTACGTCCGCCATTTCTACCACTGAAGCGATTCCGATCGCGCTAAAAGAATTAGGCGTCGCATCTGAAGAGCTACAGGTTGTGATGGAGGAATTAACGCGACAAAACGAAGCGTTAACCCTTGCTCAAAACAGCATCCGAAACAACACCGATCGCTATCAAGCATTGTTTGAATTTGCGCCAGATTGCTTGCTGATTACCAATGCTCAAGGCACGATTCAAGAAGCAAATCGTGCGGCTACCTCGTTGATGAGCCGCAAGTCCGCTCATTTCTTAAGCGGAAAACCGTTGATCAGCTTGATTGCGATCCACGATCGTGATTTTGTTCGCGCTAAACTGACTCAACTCACTCACTGCAACCATTTAGAATTTACCGCACATCTTTCGACCAAAGAAGGGTTAGTGAACGTTCGGTTCACCGTTGATGCGATTGAGATCGATCGCGATGGACGAATTTTTCGCTGGCAGGTCAAACCTGTCGCAGCGCTACTCAAAGCCGCCGATTCCGAAAGCGAAACGGATTTATCGAGCACCCTCACCGAGGTGTATCAAAAAGGCGAACTGATTCCGCTTGATAGCGGCATGATTTGGCAAGTCGTGCACGGCGTTGTTAAGCTCACCACGCTTTCGCAAAGCGGCGATGAAATCATGGTCGGGGCTGTAACCGAAGGAATGGTGTTCGGCTCTGGCTTAACGCTGCTGCAAACCTACAGCGCGATCGCGCTTTCTGATGTGCGCTTGCTGCCGATTCCGCTTCACAAAGTCAGACAATCGCCGGATCTCGCTTATCAGCTTTTGCCGCGCATTTTAGAACGGCTTCAGCAAACCGAGGCGTTTTTAGCGGTTGCGGGTCATTTGCATGTGCACGATCGGATCGAGCAACTGTTGTCTTTGCTGAAGCAATCGCTGGGGCAACCCTGCGATAAAGGCACGCGCTTGCGAATTCGATTTACGCATCAAGAGTTAGCCAACGCTTGCTCGACAACGCGGGTCACGATGACGCGATTGTTGGGGAAGTTGCAGCAGCAAGGCAAGATTTATTTTGATTCTCAGAATCACTTGGTGCTGTGCGATTCATCGCTGCAAAAGTAAATTTTGCGTTTTGCAAATAGCGTTTGTTGCCCTGTTAACTCCTTCACGTGTTGCTTTGTAATTGGCTGATTGATAAGGCCATTACAGAGCCTTTTTTGTGCTTGGCGTGAAGTTCGCCAATCCGGGACGCTATTTAAGATGAGTTCAGGATCACAAATGGCGTGAATGGAGTTTGAATCGGTGGATGGGCGGGTCGTTGCACAAAACGCTTGGCGACTCAAGTCGCGGCTACACAAACGAAGTCCACCTCCGTGGACTGGTCTTTACAGTTGACTCTTAACTCGTGGGTGGTTTGGTCTGTCAAGCCGCGCCTTCAGTCGCTAGGCATCTTAGACAACGACCCGCCTATCCACCGATTCAGACCCCATTCACGCCATTTGTAATCTCGAACTCCTAAGAAACAAATTTTAGATGTAGGACTAAAACCGATCAGCAGCAGAACTTTTGTTTCTTGCTCCCTTCCCAAAGTTTTACCGTTGTTGGAGACTCAGGTTATTTAGAATCTTTCGGAATAACCTGAGTTCCGGTGTCGGAGAGTATCTTCCTGCCGTTGCCTGACTGCATCTCTGTTGTTTTTAAGCGCGGCAATCACCGCTTTCAAGGTGAAGGGTATTAATCACGGCTTGAACTAACGTCGAGGAATCGATCGGTTTGACCAAATGCTGTTGAAATCCGGCTGAAATAGATTGCTGCTGAGTCAGTTCCGAAGCATAGGCAGAAAGAGCGATCGCGGGCACCCTGCCCCAATGATCGAATCGCGATCGCACGTATTGAATCAAGTCAAAGCCATCGGCATCGGGCATTCCTAAATCGCTCAAGATTAAATCGGGTTGGCGATTTTCGAGTGCCACGATTGCGTCAGCAACCGACCCGACTGAAGTTACGATCGCGCCGCATTCTTCTAACACAAACACTAATAAATCGCGAGTATCTTGTTCGTCATCAACCACTAAAATATGAATCCCGTTAAGCGAGGTTTGAACAACTCCAGGCGTGGCGATCGCAGCTTGAGACTCGATTTGATTTTGAGAATGAGGCAGCTTGATTGTGAACGTGGAGCCTTGCTCGGCTCCTTTGCTTTGTACCTCGATCGTGCCACCGTGCAGTTCAACTAAATGCCGAGTAATCGCTAATCCGAGTCCTAAGCCTCCGATCCGGCGAGTTGTAGAAGCATCGGCTTGACGAAACGGTTCAAACACATACGGTAAAAAGTCGGCTTCAATTCCAACGCCACTATCTTGAACCGATAAAAGAATGTACTTCGATTCACCGTGCAGCACAATTTCAATCCGACCGCCTTCGGGCGTGAATTTGATTGAATTCGTCAGCAGGTTCCACACCACTTGCTGCAAACGAGTGGCATCGCCTAAAACCGCCATCGATGCATCGTGTCGAAAATCAACAATGACGCCTTTATTTTCCGCCATCAAGCGAATTGTATCGAGGGCAGCATGAACCACAAAAACCAGATCAACGATTTGCCAATTCAGCGTGAGCTTGCCGCGCAAAATTCGGGACACATCGAGCAAATCATCGATTAACTGCACTTGTAGCGCTGCATTGCGAGCGATCGTTTCAAGCGCGCGTTGAACTCCCGCCCCGGAGACTTTACCCGCACACAGCAAATTCGACCAGCCCAAAATCGGATTAAGCGGCGTTCTGAGTTCATGCGACACGATCGCGAGAAATTCGTCTTTGACCAGATTCGCGGCTTCGGCTCGTTCTTGAGCGCGTTGACGCTCTTTTGCTTCAGCAACGGCTCGATCGCGCATTTGACGATATTCTTGAACGCGAAACGTCAGATCGGTGACATCTTGAATCGAAAGCATAGCATAAAAGCCGCCCGCACCCCGTTCGATCGCCGTAGCAGTCGTGTGCTGAATGCGATTTTTCCCATCACCGAGCGCAGC
The DNA here is from genome assembly GCA_964250455.1 of uncultured bacterium. GTDB lineage: Bacteria > Cyanobacteriota > Cyanobacteriia > Leptolyngbyales > Leptolyngbyaceae > CAXUFL01. The sequence goes on along the minus strand of CAXUFL010000004.1, from coordinate 8,132 downwards.
AGGAATTAAATGCGGGTGAAGCTGCGAAGAAAAAATAGTGGGCGGCCCGCCTGCAAAAATAGAAGCAAGGCGATTAACGTAGCGGGGTTGATTGAAATGCGGAAAAAACTGATCGATCGAAACGCCTACAATGCGATCGCGATCAATTTTCGTCCAGTCTTCGAGACAGCGATTCCAAAACACCACCACCGAATCAGCTTGCAGAACGCAGATACCCAGGGGAATTTGGTCAAATAAACTAAAGCGATCGTCCGGGTGAAGCATGGTTTAATTTACTCCTTTCCCTCACGCTGGCCAAGTCAAACTAAGTTCTTGGTCAATACAGGCTAACAGGGCATCAAACGAGGTCATTTCAAAAATTAAAATAATTTCACCGATAATCTCAAGCTGCTTGATTTCAAATCTCGCTTTTGCCAGCAAAAAAACGCTATCTAAATCGAACAAATAATTCGAGGCTAAAAGATGCTTGATCGTATCTTCTGAATAAGTGGGGAGACGATAATTCATCTGCTGCTTTAGCAAGTTACTAATCGATCCCATCACGCCGTTAATCACGATGTTGCCCACTTCGGTGAGCGTGCCGATTTTCACGGCGTCGAGATCCGGTGAGTCGGGGTCTTCACCAGTGAGCAGTGCGACGAGCGTTGAAGCGCTTTCAGTCGGGAATACAAGTTCTGCACTGCCGCTAAAGCTACCCGAAAAGCTTAATCTTACCGCCGAAAAGCGGTGATCGTTAAACCGCGTTGCAAGCTCTTGCTTTAGAGCTTCTCCGTCGAATACCTTGAGAACGGGCACGTTGAGCAAAATCGGCGCGTCCACCATTTCATTCAGCATTCCGGCAGCGCGTCCAACTCCAATATTGATAAATTCTTGAAGGGCATCAAGCTGCTCGTCGGTGATTAACCGCATTCTGGATTGGCTCCTTTTTGCTGCAAGAGTTGTCGAACTAATTGACGAACGGCGTCTTCTTTGGCAGGCTTGTTGAGAAACTCGGCAGCTCCTAGTTCTACCCCACGCGATCGAGCAGTATCTTGAATGTCTGCTGAAATAATGGCGATCGGAGTTGTACATCCTTGATCTCGAAGCGCCTGCAACAGTTGAAAGCCATCGAGATCCGGCATCAGCAAATCGGTCAAAATGCAGTTTGGATGGTGTTGCTGCACCATGTCTAGTGCTTGCTGTCCGGTTGCCGCTTCTAAAACGTTATATCCTTCGGCTTCCACATATTTACGCAGCATTCGTCGAGAGAACGCGGCATCATCCACAATCAGCACTGAAACACTTGAGTCGGTCACAATTTATCCTCTTCATTCTTCGAGCGAAACGCTTGCATCAGTGAGACTACTCGCATTTCTCCCGATCTAGCTCATCCTCCAACGATATCAGACTGTTAATGTCCAACGCTCGAACCCACGCCAAAATCGTCGTGTGATGAATATCTGTTAACTTCTCAATCGATCGCGTGCTCGTGCCTTTAAGGTATAGTCGCACACAAAGCTGCTTGACCGCTTCGGAATACCGCATTTGTCTGTAAGATTCTAAAAACTGTCGCCCGCAGTCTTTGCATTTATAGCACTGAATCGTATTTCGGCGTCCATTACGCTGCAACTGAGTGGAGCAGCATGTTGGGCATTCCATACCAAGCTTGAAGTAAGTTATCATTAGTGTTCAGCATTGTTTTTGACTGAACCTCTACCGCAAGAGAGATTGTGAGCACTGCTTATCCTTCTTAGGATAGCAATGGCGCAATCATAGGTACCGCTAACGGTATGGAGTCTTTGAATGAAATCGATGCTGAAGATTTAAAGGCATTTTTAGTTGAGAGCTACGAGATTCTGGCTCAGTTTGAGCAAGATGTTTTAAGTCTTGAAAACAACGCACTAAACCCGGATCAGTTAAATCGCCTTTATCGCGCCCTTCATACGATCAAAGGAAACTGCGGATTTCTTTCTTTTTCCAAACTCGAAGCGATCGCGCACGCCGGAGAAACGCTTCTTGACGCAATTCGGACGGCAAAGCGCCCGTTTACGCCCCCGGTTGCATCTGTATTGCTGCAACTAACCGACGCAATTCGCCAACTTTTATCGACGATCGAAGCGACAAAAACCGAAGGCAACCAAAGCTATGCGAGTTTAATGACAACACTCGCGGCCCTTTGTACTCCGGATCGGTTTGCAACAAGCGCAGAACCGTTAGAAACGTCTGACGCGAAAACCGCAACGATGCAGGATTCGACGATTCGAGTTCAGGTCGATTTGCTCGATCAAATGATGAATCTAGTCGGGGAACTGGTTTTAGCTCGCAACCGAATGCTACGACTAACCGCAACAAGCCAGGATTCGATCTTGATGTCCACCAGTCAGCAAATTGATTTAATTACCAACCAACTGCAAGACCGAGTAATGCAAACGCGAATGCAGCCGATTAGTACGCTTTGGCGCAATCTACCGCGCTTGGTGCGAGATTTGGCGATCGCGTGTGGGAAAGACGTCGCGCTTGAACTCGAAGGCAGCGAAACAGAACTCGATCGCAGCTTGGTTTCTGCTTTGAAAGATCCGCTTACTCATTTGGTGCGCAACTGTATTGATCACGGCATTGAGTCACCTACTGTTCGAGCTGCAAGAGGTAAATCTGCTCAAGGAACGCTCAAGCTCAGAGCCGTTCAAGAAAGCGGTAAGGTAATTCTTGAAATTAGCGACGATGGCGCAGGAATTGATCCCGACCAAATTAAGACGCGATTTGCGCAAACTTCAGCGAAACTGCTTGAATCGATTAGCGATCGCGCCGCTTTGGATTTGATTTTTGAGCCAGGATTTTCGACTGCCACCGAAGTGACCCGCTTATCCGGCCGCGGAGTTGGCTTAGACGTGGTTCGGCGCAATCTTCAATCGATCAATGGCACCGTTGAAGTTGAAAGTCAGCTTGGATCGGGAACTACGTTTCGGCTGAAGATTCCTTTGACGTTGGCGATTATTCCCACGCTGCTTGTGACATGTGGCGGCGAACGGTTTGTGATTCCTCAAGTTAGTGTGCAAGAACTGATTCGGATTGAAGGACAAGCGCAAATCGATCGCAGCATTGAGACGCTGTTAGATGTTCCGGTGTATCGACTGCGCGGGCACCTTCTTCCTTTAGTGAATCTTGCGGCTGTTTTGCAGTTGACGAATGCTTCCCCGCAAACGGATTTGCTTTATTTTGTGGTAATTGCCGCCGATGAGTATCGATTTGGGTTGATTGTTGATTCGATCGAAGACACGCAGGATGCGGTTGTAAAGCCGCTTAGCAAACAATTGAAATCACTTCGGCTGTTTGCGGGTGCAACCGTTTTAGGCGATGGAAATGCAGCGCTAATTCTCGATGGGGTAGGACTTGCTCAACGAGCGGGCGTTCAGCGCCAATCACATAACTCGTTGGCAACTCCTGAAGCAGAACGCAGCGATCGACAACTCATTCTCACGATTTTGGGGCCGCAAAACTCGCGCATGGGCATTGTTTTAACGCAAGCCACTCGGCTTGAAACTATTTCCAGCGCCATGATTGAGCAAGTCGGTGAGCAATACTTAATGCAGTATCGCGATTCGATCGTCACCTTGATCGATCTACAAACGGTGTTTACTAAAACTCCTCGCGCTTTAACTGAGTTTGAGGAATACGTGTCGATCGTGGTTGTCACTTTAAGCGCGAATCACCGGATCGGGTTAATTGTGCCTCAAATTCTAGACGTGGTGGAAGAATCAATAACCGTAACCGGAGCGGCAAATCGTCCTGGTGTCCAATGCTATGCCACCGTGCAAAATCAGATTACTGAGATTTTGGATCTCGATGCGCTTGCGGATTTAGCAAACCCCCACCATTCTGCGCAGATTGCAGCCGGAGCGAGGCGGTAGTATGGTCATTCAGCACAAGGTTCAACAAATCTGCGCTTTTTTTCTAAACGGGTTTTATTTTGGCATTGAAATCGAGGACGTTCAAGAAATCATTCGCCAGCAGCCGTTGACTCGGATTCCGCTTGCACCTCCGGATATTTGTGGCTTAATGAATCTTCGAGGACAAGTGATTCCGATCGTCGATTTGCCGTGTCGTTTAGGGTTACGAGCAGCGAGGTGTAGTAGCGAGAAAACGATTTATAACATTATCGTCAATACTGCGGATGATGTTGTTGGTTTGATTGTGGATGACGTTCAAGATGTCGTACCGTGTTCGATCGAGACGTTTGAACCGCCGCCAGCAACGTTAAACGCCCAGATTCGATCGTTGATAAAAGGGGCATACAAGCTGGATCAAGGGTTTCTACTGGTACTAGACACTCAGAAGGTTTTAGATTCACACTAACAGCAGATTTATTTAAACGAGGAAAGACGAATGGTTTCTGATTCGACCCGAAAAGTAAAACAAAACTCGGAACCTGCAACAGCAATAGAAGCACCGATGCAAAAGCTACTTGAAGCAATGCAGGCAGCAAACGCAGGTGACTTTTCGGTGCGTTTAGAAGAAAACAATGGCTTAGGTGAAGTTGCGAGTGAATTCAATCAGTTGATGAGCCGCAATCAAGCTTTTGCTCAAGGCATCAGCCAAGTCACCGATCGAGTAAACAAAGGACATTTAACCGAACCCTTGATTCTAGAAGGCGCAACGGGAACTTGGGCAACGTCTGTCGAATCGATTAACCGCTTTATTCATCATCTTGTCACCCCGATCGTCGAAGCTGAACGAGTGCTAAACGCGATTGCCGAAGGCAACTTAACTCAGAAAATAACGCTAGAAATTGACGGACAGCCGCTTGGTGGAGAACTGCTGCGCTTGGGAACGATCGTCAACGACCTCAGCGATCGCTTGAATCGCTTCGCAACCGAAGTCACGCGAGTTGCGCACGAAATTGGCACCGGGGGAAAACTCGGCGCGAGTGCGATCGTTGAAGGTGCAACGGGTACTTGGCAAGAATTGATTGAGACGGTGAATCAAATGTCGGTTGAAGTTTCAAATCAAATTCGCAGCATTGCTGAGGTTTCTCGCGCCGTTGCTCAAGGCGATTTAGCAAACCAAATCGAGGCAGAAAACGTCGGTGAATTTCGCGCGCTCACCAGTAGCGTCAACGAAATGATTCAAAACCTGCGCGACTCGCTGCGCCAGATTACCGACATCGCGACAACCGTTGCAAGCGCCTCCGAAGAACTGACTGCCGTTAGCAGTGAAATGACCGAAAACGCGGATCAAACTGCTGAACAAGCAACCTCTGCGTCTGTGTCTGCTGAGCAAGTCAGCCAAAATGCAGCTACGGTCGCAACGGCGATCGAGGAAATGAATGTGAGCATTCGAGAAATTGCGAAAAATGCCGCAGAAGGCGCAAAAGTCGCAATCGATGCGGTCAAAACGTCGGATCAAACCAACCAAACAATCACCAAACTCGGTCAAAGCAGCGTGGAAATCGGCAAAGTGATCAAAGTCATTACCTCGATCGCTCAGCAAACCAATCTGCTTGCTCTCAACGCCACGATCGAAGCTGCCCGCGCAGGCGATGCAGGTCGAGGTTTTGCCGTCGTCGCCAATGAAGTCAAAGAATTAGCAAAACAAACGGCAACCGCAACCGAAGACATTAGTCAACGAATCGAAGCCATTCAAACCGATACCAAAAGTGCCGTTGATGCGATCGCGCAAATTACAACCGTGATCAACCAAATTAATGACATTCAAACCACGATCGCGAGTGCGGTTGAAGAACAAACTGCAACAACAAATGAAATCGCCCGCAACGTGTCGGAATCTGCACAAGGAAGCTCAGACATCGCTAAAAATATTAGCATTGTGGCTCAAAATGCTCAAGCGACAACAACCGGAGCCAGCAACACATCGCAAGCCTCGATGGAATTGGCCCGAATGGCAGCGAATCTGCAAACCATCATCAATCAGTTCCGCATATAAATGCTTCTCAGGGTCATTTTAGGAATAACGTCTGCTTTTTATAGTTAAGACGATCGCTTGCATTGTCCTTTAACGATCCTAAACTCATGCAAAAAATTCGAGTTTTAATTGTGGATGATGCAGTAATGGTGCGAAGCCGTTTAAGCAAAATTCTTACCGCAGATCCCGAAATCGAAGTTGCAGGAGTGGCGCCAACCGGGCAAATTGCTTTAGCGAAGCTTCCTCAACTCAAGCCGGATGTGGTCATTCTCGATGTGGAAATGCCCGACCTCGACGGGCTGCAAACCCTCGCCCGGATTCGTCAAATCGATGCATCTCTTCCGGTAATTATGTTTAGTGCGATGACGACAACGGGCGCAACGGCAACCCTTGATGCTTTAACCTTAGGAGCTTCAGATTACGTCACCAAACCAAGTCAATTAGGAGTAGACGAAGTAACACAGTACCTTCAATCTACGCTGATTCCTAAAATCAAAGCCTTAAGCCAAAAAGCCCGCCTGCAATCTGCACCGTTGCCCTTGATTGCAAAACCAGCTTCCTTTGTCGTTCCGATTTCTGCTTTTAGTGCTCAAATCGCGCGATCGACCGCCGAAATTGTCGCGATCGGCGTATCAACGGGCGGCCCGAACGCGCTCGCAATCCTGCTTTCTGCGTTACCATCAAATTTTCCCGCTCCGATCGTGATTGTGCAGCACATGCCGCCGACATTTACGAAACTGCTTGCCGATCGTTTAAGTACAAAATGTTTGCTGCCCGTTCAAGAAGCAACAATGGAAACGGCGCTGTGTCCGGGAACGGTTTGGATTGCTCCGGGTGATTATCATATCCGGGTGAAACAATCACCCTCGGTTGTGCAACTGATGATTGATCAATCTCCACCTCAAAATTCCTGTCGTCCTTCGGTGGATGTTTTGTTTGAGTCTGTTGCTCAGGTATACGGCGATCGTGCGTTAGGAGTGATTTTAACAGGAATGGGGCAAGACGGATTGCGCGGATGTCAGCAAATTCACGATCGCAACGGGCAGATTCTTGCGCAGGACGAAGCCAGCAGCGTTGTTTGGGGAATGCCGGGGCTTGTTGCAAATGCAGGACTAGCAGACGCCGTTTTGCCGATCGACCAACTGATGCCAGAGATTTTGCGCCGAGTCAGTCGATGCGCTCATGCGGAGGACTAATTGATGGCTAGTCCTTTGTTTGATTTTGAGTACCTGCGCGAATTGGTGCGTGAACGAGCTGCGGTGGTATTAGAACCGCACAAAGATTACCTAGCGACGCTGCATTTAGGTAAAATGGCATCGCAAAAGGGATTTGAGTCGATCGCAGCATTGGTTGAGCACTTGAAAAGCATTCCATTTGATGATTTACATCTTCAAGTCATCGAAGCGCTAGTCAACAATGAAACGTCTTTTTTTCGCGATCGCTATCCGTTTGCTGCCCTGCAAGCGGCTGTTTTACCTGAATTAATTGATTTGCGCTCAAGCACACGATGCATTAATATCTGGTGCGCTGCTTGCTCAACAGGTCAAGAACCTTACAGCATTGCTATTCTAATTCGTGACGTCTTTCCAGAGCTTTCAACCTGGAATGTTCGTTTAATTGCCAGCGACTTTTCTAAGAAAGCTCTGGATCGCGCCTGCAAAGGACAATACACTAATCTAGAAATTAATCGAGGATTGACACCCGCCTTGCGCGATCGCTACTTTCGATCGGTTGGGCAATCTTGGCAAGTCGTGGATGAAATTCGGCAGATGGTCGAATTCCGGCAACTGAATCTTATTGAGTCATGGACGTCACTTCCTCAGCTAGACATCGTTTTTCTGAGGAACGTTTTGATTTATTTTGACATCGACACAAAGCGATTAATTTTGAACAAAATACAGCATTGTTTGCAGAAGGATGGCTACTTGTTTCTTGGCAGTGGCGAGACCGTCTTTCACCTTGACTCTCGATTTGAAGCAATTCAAAATAAGACCAGCCTTTATCATCGGCTTCGACGTTCCTGAGAAGACTATTCCTTTAAACGGTTGCCTTGACGGTGCTAAAAGCAGGTGGCAAGACTCGGTTAAGGTGATCAAGTGCGATCGGGCTTCCTTGAGTCGTGGATATACAGCTTGGCAAGCTGTATTCCAATCTCATTCTGCAAGGATTTTACTCAAACGTGTATCGATGCCAATCGCAAATCGGTTGAAAACCCACCGCTTGGTAAATGTGAT